>NZ_JBIVCU010000003.1:0-587735 GCF_044746785.1 Pseudomonas sp. NPDC090208 | reverse complement strand
TACAGGATTTTGGGGTTGTTGGGATGCATTGCCATACCGAGATCCCACAAACATCACACCACCGTGGGAGGGAGCTCTGCTCGCGATGGCGTCAACCCAGACAAACCTGTACCGGCTGACACACCGCCATCGCGGGCAAGCGCGCTCCTACAGGTACAGCGCAAAATCAGCTGTTTGCTTCTGGCCGAAGGCCGTGGGAGGGTCGCGAATGCGGTGTATCTGCGATACATCGTGTTCAGGGTTTACCTCTCCTGAAGGCAGCCCCTGCCTTACAAATCAACCAACCGCTGCGCCATGACCGGCAGCAATATTTCGCACGACGCGGCAATTTTCAGGTTCAGCAGGTCGTCGGCGCGGGTTTTGCCCATGTTGATGGCCACCAGTGGCTTGCCCTGATCGACCACGGCGCGGCACAGGCGAAACGCTGAATAGGCCATCAGTGAGGAACCGACCACCAGCAAACCTTCTGCATGTTCCACGTGGGCCATGGCTTTGGCGGCCGTGGGGGGCGCGACGTTTTCGCCGAAGAACACCACATCCGGTTTCATGCGTTCGCCGCCGCAATAGGGGCAGTGCGGCACTTGAAAGCGTGCTTCGAATGCTGGGTCGAGCAAGGTGTCGCCGTCCGGCGCCTGTGTCGCATCAACACCGGCCAGGTACGGGTTCGTCGCCACCAAGGTGCGCTGGATGGCGTCGCGTTCGCTGCGTTGGCGGCAATCCAGGCACAGCACCCAGTGCAGGCTGCCATGCAGTTCGATCACGTCGGGGCTGCCGGCCTGGTCGTGCAGGGTGTCGACGTTCTGGGTGATGACGCCGCTGATGATGTCGTGGCGCTGGAGTGTCGCCAAGGCTTCGTGGGCGGCGTTCGGTTGCGCTGCACGAACCCGTGGCCAGCCGAGCATGGCGCGGGCCCAGTAGCGACGGCGGGCTTCCGGGGCGTTGAGAAACTCCTGAAACATCATCGGCTGCCGCCCCCGGCGCACGCCATCGCTGTCGCGGTAATCGGGGATGCCCGACGAGGTGCTGATGCCGGCGCCGGTCAACACGGCAAAGCGGCGCTCGCTCATCCACTGCAACAGGGAATCGACGGAGGGGTGGGCGGGGGTATCGAACATGCACAGGTCCTCGGGGGTGGCCGTGTGCTGAGATTAGACGAGCCGACCATGAGCGCTGTATGCCATGCCGTCTGATGAACTCTTCGTAGGAGCCGGCTTGCTGGCGAAAGCGCTCGGTCAGGCACCTACAGGTGTGAATGACCAAAAGCATTCGCCAGCAAGCCGGCTCTACGGAGGGAGATGCAGCCCTTTAGCTCAACAACTCGGCAAACGCCTTGTCGGCTTCGATCACCGCTGGCAGTGCGGCGAACAGCGCATTCAGGTCGATGCCTTCGAGCAACGGTACATCCACGGCTTTCTGCGCTTCTGGCGTGGCGCCACCGTAGCTTTCCAGGGCGTCGCACACGATCAAGGCCTGGGCCACGATGCGTGGCTGGGTCGCATCGCCAGGGGCCTGCATCGGCCTGGCCTGATAGGCAATGGCTTGCTGGATCACCGCCGGCAATTGCCAGCGCTTGGCCAGTTCGGCACCGACCTCGGGGTAACCGAAGCCCAGTTGCAGGGTTTCGATGGCCGCGCGGCCGGTGGTGCCGGTCTTGGTGGCGCTGTTGATGCGTTCGGCGACCTGTGGCGCGCCGGTCTGGATCAACAGCTCGCCAATGTCGTGCATGACCCCGCAAGTAAAGGCGATTTCCGCATCGGCCCCGGACTGTTTCGCCAGCAGACGGCAGATCCCCGCCATCTGGAAACTTTTCAGCCAGAAGCCTTTGAGGTCGAAACTCGGTCCTGCCTTGAACGCGCCGGTCACCGCCGAGGCCAGCACCAGTGTGCGCAGGGTGTTGAACCCCAGGCGCATGGCCGCGTCCTCGATGCTCGACGACTCCCGTGCCCCGCGAAACCGCGCCGAGTTGGCCAGCCGCAGGATTTTCGCCGCAATCACCGGGTCCTTTTCGATGTTGCGGGCAATGCTCTCCAGACTCGATGTCGGGCTGTCGAACTGCTGAATCAGGTCTTGAGCAACCTTTGGAATGCTCGGAAGACTGTGCAAATCGGCAAACAACTGATCAATACCCATGGGCCTTCCTCCTGTTTCATCCGGTTTACAAACCATAGGCAACATTGGCGAATCCGCTAGGCAAGTTGTTCAGCTTTTGACACAGCTCAGGCGCGGGCGGACGAGAGGTCAGTCGGCAGCCTGACGGAACTGCACGACATTGCCTTCCGGGTCGAAGCCGTCGCAGGCGGTGAACCCGCGGGCGCTCCATTCGGCGCCGGGCGGGTCGATCTGGCCACCCAGTTCGGCGGCGGCAGCGCGGGCGATGGCCAGGCTGGCGACGGGGAACACCAGCTTGGTCGGCTGATCGACGCGACGGAAGGGCGGGGTAGTGATGTCGAGACGGTCGGCCACTTCTTTGGGAATGCCATGGATGACCAGTTGAAAAGTGGCTGATTCCAGCACGATCAGCCGTTTCTCCGTGACGTTCTCGCTCATTCCCGCCAGTTCGCGGTAGAAGCGCGCCACACGAGGCAAGTCCTTGGCGAACAATACGGCGCCGTGTTTGGGCAGAGCAGGGGTGGCAGCAGGCATCGGTTTCTTTCCTTGAAGGCGGATGAACGGCCATTTTGCGCAGGCTGGCAGCGCAGTGAAAGCCCTGTTTTCACCACAGCACGAGGCGGATTGCGATGAATCTTTCGATTAAGTGCGCGGGAGGCGGTTTGCGGCGAGAAAAATCAGTAATATGGCGAAACACCGGAACGGGCCGTAACCTGCGCCGGGCCAATATTGTTGAAACGCCAGACGCCGGGCACACCGGCAGCGCTGGCCTGGAAATAGAGGGTGTCATGGGTAACGAAAGCATTAACTGGGACAAGCTGGGTTTCGACTACATCAAGACCGACAAGCGCTATCTGGCTCACTGGCGTAACGGCGAGTGGGACAAGGGCACCCTGACCGAAGACAACGTGCTGCACATCAGCGAAGGTTCCACCGCGCTGCATTACGGCCAGCAGTGCTTCGAAGGTCTGAAGGCCTACCGCGCCAAGGACGGTTCGATCAACCTGTTCCGTCCTGACCAGAACGCCGCGCGCATGCAGCGCAGCTGCAGCCGTCTGCTGATGCCGCACGTGCCGACCGAGATGTTCATCGAAGCGTGCAAGGAAGTGGTCCGCGCCAACGAACGTTTCATTCCGCCATACGGCACCGGCGGCGCGCTGTACCTGCGTCCGTTCGTGATCGGCGTCGGTGACAACATTGGCGTGCGCACTGCGCCCGAGTTCATCTTCTCGGTGTTCTGCATTCCGGTCGGCCCGTACTTCAAGGGCGGCATGAAGCCGCACAACTTCGTGATCTCCAGCTACGACCGTGCCGCCCCGCAAGGCACCGGCGCCGCCAAGGTCGGTGGCAACTATGCCGCGAGCATGATGCCGGGCAGCGAAGCCAAGAAGAACGGCTTTGCCGACGCGATCTACCTGGACCCGCTGACCCACTCGAAGATCGAGGAAGTCGGTTCGGCCAACTTCTTCGGTATCACCCATGATGACCAGTTCATCACTCCGCGTTCGCCGTCGGTGTTGCCGGGTATCACCCGTCTGTCGCTGATCGAGCTGGCTGAAACCCGTCTGGGCCTGAAAGTGGTCGAGGGTGAGGTGTTCATCGACAAGCTGGATCAGTTCAAGGAAGCCGGTGCTTGCGGTACTGCTGCGGTGATCACGCCGATTGGTGGTATCAGTTACAAGGACAAGCTGCATGTGTTCCACAGTGAGACTGAAGTGGGTCCGGTGACGCAGCGTCTGTACAAGGAGCTGACCGGTATTCAGTTCGGCGAGATCGAAGGCCCGGCGGGTTGGGTCGTCAAGGTCTGACGCTTGGTCTGATTGTCGCGCAATAAAAACCACCGCCTTTTGGCGGTGGTTTTGTTTCTGGCGCCCGTTTTGGCCTGAACGCGGACCCTTGTAGGAGCTGGCTTGCCCTGCGACCGGCGACGCAGTCGTCGTAAAATCTATGCACTCGGTTTGTCTGGTCTGACGCTGTAGCTGCTAACGCAGCCCTGTTTCGCCTGACGGCGAGTTACTTGGAAAAGCCCCAAGTAACCAAGGGCTTCTTACCCCGCCATACGGCACCTCGCTAATGCTCGGTGTTCCCTCACTCCGGCCATGCTCCGTGGGCACGCCGCGAATGGGCCATCCATGGCCCACGCGGCTCTCGCGACATCCTGTCGCTCGACCCACTGCGCATCGCCTGCGTTCGGCCTTCTGGGATGGGGCCCCAAGATCAAAACCCAAATCAAAAGCCAGATCAAAAGCTGGCGAAACACTCCCTCCCACAGCCTTTGGCCAGAAGCAAAGGTTATTCACCGGACGGCTGCGGGTTCTGGCGGCATGCTGAAATTTGCCCGACACCCTGAAAAACGGTGGGAGCGAATGCATTCGCGAGAGGCCTGCATGGCCGCACCCAATGTGTCGTCTGAGCCTTCGCATCGCGAATGAATTCGCTCCCACAGTGGGTTTTTGTTTGTTCAGGGATGTTGGCTGCATCTGACAACACGCCTTCGCGGGCAAGCCGGGCTGCTACGGACCCGTGAACACCTGCTTCTGTTGATTCTGGCCGCAGGCCGTGGGGGGGATCCGAGTTTACGAGGGTCGCGAAGGCGTGAGTCCAGACAGCCTTGTGTTGACTGATCCACCGCTTTCGCGAGCAGGGCTCCCTCCCACTTTGTTTTGTGGTGTATCCACGATCCCTGTAGCAGTCCGGCTTGCCGGCGGTGGGGCCCGCAAGATCGCCACCGCCGGCAAGCCGTGCTGCTACGGCTTTTGATTTTGATCTTGGGGCCCCGTTCCAGAAGGCCGAACGCAGGCGGTGCGGAGTGGGTCGAGCGGCAGGATGCCGCGAGAGCCGCGTGGGCCATGGATGGCCCATTCGCGGCGAGCCCACGGAGCATTGCCGGAGTGAGGGTATGCCGAGCCAAAGCGAGGCACCGTATGGCGGGGAAGAAAGCCCTTGGTTACTTGGGGCTTTTCCAAGTAACTCGCCGTCAGGCGAAACAGGCTGCGTTAGCAGACTAGCAATCCGCCAAACAAACCGCATGCACAGGTTTTACGACGACTGCGTCGCCGGTCGCAGGACAAGCCAGCTCCTACATAGATCGCGGTGAAACTTCTGTAGCAGTCCGGCTTGCCGGCGGTGGCGGTCTTGAGGACGCCTTCGCGGGCAAGCCCGCTCCCACAAGGTTTTTGTGTTTCGCCGGCTTTTGATCTTGCTTTGGATTTTGATCTTGGGGCCTCGTCCCAGAAGGCCGAACGCAGGCGATGCGCAGTGGGTCGAGCGACAGGATGTCGCGAGAGCCGCGTGGGCTATGGATGGCCCATTCGCGGCGGGCCCACGGAGCATTGCCGGAGTGAGGGCATGCCGAGCCTGCGGCGAGGCACCGTATGGCGGGGTAAGAAGCCCTTGGTTACTTGGGGCTTTTCCAAGTAACTCGCCGCCAGGCGAAACCAAGCTGCGTTAGCAGCTAAAGCGATCAACCAGACACACCGCGTGTACAGGATTTACGACGACTTCGTCGCCGGTCGCAGGGCAAGCCAGCTCCTACACGAATCCGCGTAACGTGCTGAGGGCGAAACAAGGCTGCGTTAGCAGCTAAAGCGTCAGGCCAGACACACCGCTAAAGAGCTTCACGCTCCAGCACCGACCGTCTGATCCCTCGCCACAGCAACCGTCCAAGCGCCACCGACCAGTTCAGCAGCGCCACGCCCAGCAAAATTGTCAGCATCGCCGATACACCACGGTCGACGATGATTTTGCCGGCCAGCCACGGAAAGCCGAACACACCGATGAAGTACGCCAGGCTGAACAGCAACAGGGCCTGGGTGGTCGTGCCGGCGGGGGCTTCGTTGGCGGCCAGGCCGTTGATCACGGAGTAGGTCAGGCCGTAGCCGACGCCAAGTACGATGGCAGCCAGCAGGTAGCTGAAGCGGCTGTCGACACCCCACTGAAACATCAGGATCGACACCACGATCAGCCCTGATAACAGGCAGGCCATGATGTAGGGATCACGCTTGACCACATGCCCGGCCACCAGCATGCGGCCGGCGATGGCGGCGCCCATGAAACCGGCGAAGAACAGTGAGTAATCCAGCGAGCGGGCATGGGCATAGCTGGTCTGGAAGCTTGACAGGCCACCGAACACCGCACCGCCCAGGCCCACCATCAGAATCGGGAATACCGCTCCGGAACGCAGCACGGTCAACGCGCCGGCCACCGACAGTTTCGAGGCCGAGGCAGCGGAGTTGTCCGGCAAGCGGGCCAGTGCCGCCGACAGCCGCCAGAACAGCAGTACGCCCGCGAGACTCGACAACGCCGCCAGCCAGAACGCACTGCCAATCGGCAGGCCCCACAGGCCGGCCAGGCGTCCCAGCAGCGGGGCGGCGCCGATCCCGCTCATCATGCTGCCGGAGAGCAGGGCGAAATAACGGGCGCGCTGGGCTGGCGCAACGATGCTGGCCACGATCACCGGCCCCAGGGTGTAGAACACGCCCCAGCCGACACCCAGCGTCAGGCCGAACAGGATCATCAGGGTCAGATCCCCCGCGCCAAGGGCAAAGCCCAGGTTCGCCAGCACCAGGGTGAGACCGCACAGCGCAACGGCTCGTGCCGCGCCCAGTCGGTCGCACAAGTGTCCGGAAAAAACCACAGCTACAAAGGTGCTGAGCATGGCCGCAGAGATGACCGTCCCGGCGTCTTTCTCGTTACCGCCATGGCTGGCGAGCAGCAACGCCAGCAGGAAAGTCGAGCCGTAGGCGATCGACAGGAGAAAGCTCGCCACGCAGAACACGCTGAACAGCGCGCGTGGAGGTGTGCCGGCAGAGGCAGTGAGGCGTTCGGTCATGGGCAGTCCGTTGTTCAATAAAACGAACGGATAGTGTGAAAGATCCGCCGTCAATTCACGTACAGAATTCACGACCTCAGGTTCTGAAATCCCTTAACTGAAGCGCCGCCGGGCCTGTGAGCCTGGACTATGGTTTGAAGCGGGCAAACAAGCCTGACGTTCAAAAAATAAGGATGCTTTATGTTCGTACCCGCCATTCCCCGTCCCCTGAGCCTGTCGTTCGGCTGGCTGGCGATGATCGCCAGCTGCGGCGCCTGGGCTGCGTCCAGCGACTATCCCCACGCCCACGAGCCGATCGGCACGGTGGAGCAGATCTACGACGGCGCCATGTTGCCGGACCTCGCGGTCAGCACTTATCGCAATATCGACCGCCTGTTTCCCACCCACACCATCAAGGCCGGGGAGCACCCGTACGCGCTGCCCAAATCCGACAAACCGCTGGGCAACGTGCACTTCACCTACGAAGGCAAGAAATACGACCTTTACGACTACGTGGCGCTGGACAGTGTGACGGCGATGCTGGTGATCAAGGACGGCAAGATCGTCTATGAGACTTACCAGCGCGGCAATACGGAAAAGACCCGCTGGATGTCGATGTCGGTGGCCAAGTCCATCACCTCGACCCTGACCGCCGCAGCCATCCATGACGGGCTGATCAAGGGCCTCGACTCGCAGGTGGTCGATTACGTGCCGGAGCTCAAGGGCAGTGCCTACGACGGCGTGACCGTGCGCGACGTGTTGATGATGTCGTCCGGGGTCAAATGGAACGAAACCTACACCGATCCGGCATCTGATCGCCGGGCCTTGCTCAGGGCACAGATTTCCCAGCAGCCGCGCGCGGCGGTGCAACTGATGGCGAAGCTGCCCAAGGCGGCGGAGCCGGGCACGGTGAACAACTACAGCACCGGCGAAACCCAGATTCTCGGCGAGATTGTCCGTGGCGCAGTGAAGATGCCGCTGGCCGACTACCTGTCGAAGAAAATCTGGCAGCCGTTCGGCATGGAAAGTGACGCCAAATGGTGGCTCGATTCACCCGATGGCGTGGAAATCGGCGGCAGCGGTATCAGTGCCACCTTGCGCGATTACGGGCGTTTCGGTCTGTTCTTCATGGATGACGGCAAGATCGACGGCAAATCGATCCTGCCCGCAGGCTGGGTCAAGGAGGCGACCCACCCGACCACCCTCAAGGGCGGCAAGAAGCTGGACTATGGCTACATGTGGTGGACGGCCTGGACCGAGCCGTCGATCAAGGATGGCGCCTTTGCGGCTGTCGGCATTCAGGGCCAGAACATCTACGTCAACCCGGCGAACAAGGTAGTGATCGTCACCTTCGGTGCCCAACCCAAGCCGGTGGACAAAGAACCGATCGACCCGATGACCTTCTTCGATGCCGTGGTTGCTGCATTGAAGTGATTGCTGTCACGGCCGCCCTGCAGCAGAGCGGCCGTTCTTCTGATCATTGTCCCAGATTGCCCAGCAGATCGGCCTGGACGATTTCCACCCAGTACTCGTCCGGATCGCTGATGAACGCCACGTGCTTCATGCCTTTGTCCAGGCGTTTGACGAAGGGCACGCCAAGGGCCTCGAAACGTGCGCAGGCTGCTTCGATGTCTGGCACCGAGAAGCAGATGTGACCAAAGCCGCGCGGGTCCTTGTTGCCGTTGTGGTACTGCGAGTCGTCGCTTTCGCTGCCCCAGTTGTGGGTCAGTTCCAGTACCGATTCGCGGCTGAAGGTGTGGCTCATGCGCGCCGACGCGTCTTCGGGCACGCTGTCGCCCTTGGTCATCGCCAGAAACAGCAGCGAGAATTTCGCCTCTGGAAAGTCCACCTTGCGCAGCAGGCGCATGCCCAGCACACGGGTATAGAAGTCCAGCGAGCGCTCGGGGTCCTTCACCCGCAGCATGGTGTGGTTGAACACGTAATCCTGGGTGACGGCATCGGGCGTCAGGCAGACACCGGGCTGAGTTTCGCTGACGAAGGACATGGCAGGCTGCTCGTGATGAGTGAGTGCGCCAGTGTAGGAAACCGCGTCCGGGGGCAGGTAATAGCGAGCTACTACCAAGACCTGATTGGTGATCTACGCTCAACCCAGCACAGGAGGTGAACCATGAACGCAGGAAGGGAAGTTGCGCTGGAGATCGCTTTGCGGTCTGTGTTGAGCATGGTCAAGGCCAAGGGAATCAACCTGGACGAGATGTGCGAAGAAGCCGCCAGCGAGATGATCGGCAACCCGATGTACAACGTGCTGGCGATACCGGATGCGATCAACGAGATCGAGATGGCGGTGGATGCACTGCCGGTAGAGTCGCCAGTGGAGCCACCGGCGTAGCCACATTCCCTTTCAGGGCGGACCCGAAAGACGAGGGAAGCGCGACTTTTCTGCGGCGCTTGCAGTTGCCGCGTGGGTGCCGTTTTATCTCCTTGAGCCGGTTTTCGTGATGCCGTTTCCCTGGCCGCCGAGCGCGCGTTAGGGCATTCCTCACGCCTGTCCAAAACGACCTGATTGATAACGGGAATATGCATATTCCCGTGTAGTAGTGCGCTATTACCTGCCCGATATCAGCACTACTACTATCAAAACAGCTTGATTGCACTGACAACAAAAATAACAAGGACAAAAGCCATGACAGACCTGATGCTCGATCGTCGCCGCTTTCTGCAGGGAAGTGGCGGGTTGTTGCTGGGAACCCTGTTGTTCGGTTCCGGCCCCATTGCACTGCTCGCTCCAAGCCGGACCTGGGCGCTGGAGATGAACACCCTCGACAGCGCCACCGGCAGCAAGCTGTTGCTGGTCATCCGACGGATTTTCCCCCACGACACCATGGAAGACGCGGTCTATGCGTTTTCCGTCAAAGCCCTCGACGAAAAAGCCTCTCAGGATCCGGGCATCGCCGACACCCTGAAAAAAGGTCTGGCCGACCTCGACCAGCGCGGCGGTGGCGACTGGAGCAAGCTGGCCGAAGACAAGCAACTGGCGATCCTCAAGGACATCCAGAACCAACCGTTCTTCGCGCTGGTGCGCAGTACCTCGGTCGGCAGCCTGTACAGCAACGAACTGGCCTACAAGCACTTCGGCTACGAAGGCGCGTCGTTCCCCAAAGGCGGTTACATCCATCGCGGTTTCAACGACCTGAAATGGCTGCCCAATCCACCTGCCGACGCCAGTCCGGCCGTGCCTGTGTGAGGAGCGCGAACATGACGACCTACAATCTCGATGACGATTCGGTGGTGGTGATCATCGGCTCCGGAGCCGGTGGCGGCACGCTGGCCAACGAGCTGTGCCAGAAAGGCGTTGCGGTGGTGCTGCTCGAAGCCGGTGCGCGCCAGTCGCCGGGGACCTTCATCAACGACGAATGGCCTTCCTTCGCTCAATTGTCCTGGGGCGATACCCGCACCACCTCCGGGTCATGGCGGGTGGCGAAAGACTTTCCCAATCTGCCGGCGTGGATCTGCAAGACCGTGGGCGGCACCACCACGCACTGGGCCGGGGCCAGCCTGCGTTTTCAGGAGCATGAATTCCGCGCGCTGGACACTTACGGCCCGGTGAAGGGCGCCGATCTGCTGGACTGGCCGCTGACCCTGGCCGAGCTTGAGCCGTACTACGCCCGCGCCGAAGACAAGATGGGCGTGACTCGCACCAACGACATTTCCGGTCTGCCGGGCAACAACAACTTCAAGGTGATGTACAACGGCGCGCAGAAGATGGGCTACAAGGAGTGTTCCACCGGGCACATGGCGATCAATAGCCAGCCACGCAAGGACCGCCCCGGATGCCAGCAACTGGGTTTCTGTTTCCAGGGCTGCAAGATGGGCGCGAAGTGGTCGACGCTGTACACCGAAATCCCCGCCGCGGAGGCCACCGGCAAGCTGGAACTGCGCGCCGAATGCCATGTGGCGAAGATCGAACACGACGCCAAGGGCCGGGTCAATGCCGTGGTGTATTTCGATGCCCAGGGCAAACAGCAACGGCAGAAAGCCAGGGTGGTGGCGGTCGCGGGCAATTCCATCGAAACGCCGCGCCTGCTGCTCAATTCTTCCAGCAGCATGTTCCCCCATGGCCTGGGTAACGGTGCGGGAATGGTCGGCAAGTACTACATGCGCCACACCACCGGCAGCGTGTATGCCGCGTTCAAGGAGGACGTGCATTTCTATCGTGGCACGATCATGGCCGGGTTGATCGGCGATGAGATCCACCACAAGCCCGAGCGCGGATTCGTTGGCGGTTACGAGATGGAGACGTTGTCCCTGGGGCCGTCATTCCTTGCCGCGTTTTTCAATCCGGGTTCATGGGGCCGGGAATTCACCGACGTGATGGAGCAGTACAGCAAGCTCGCCGGCATGTGGATCGTCGGTGAAGACATGCCCCAGGCCACTAACCGCATCACCCTGAACGACAGCGTTAAGGACCGGTTCGGCCTGGCGGTGGCCAACGTGCATTACGACGATCACCCCAACGACGTGGCGATGCGCGAACATGCCTTCAAGCAGGGCGAGGCGCTGTACAAATCGGTGGGGGCGGTGAACACCTATCGCGTGCCGCCATACCCGTCGACCCACAACCTGGGCAGTTGTCGCATGAGCGCCAAGGCCCAGGACGGGGTGTGCAACCGGTATGGGCAGAGCCACGAGATTCCCAACCTGTTCATTTCCGATGGCAGCCAGTTCACCACCAGTGCCGGTGAAAACCCGACCCTGACCATCGTTACTTTGGCGATCCGACAGGCCGAATTCATCGCCAATGCGTTGAGTACGCGGGCAGTGTAAGCCGCAAATACCGGAAGCTGTAGGAGTCGGCATTGCTGACGAATGCGTTGGGTCAGCCAGACAGGAGCTTTTGTGGGAGGGAGCCCTGCTCGCGAAAGCGGTGGATCAGCCGCTACGGCATTGGCTGACCTGACGCTTTCGCGAGCAGGGCTCCCTCCCACGGCCTTCGGCCAGAATCAAAATTTACCGCCAGGTACATAACACCTGTAGGAACGGGTGGATGTCCCGTAGCAGTCCGGCTTGCCGGCGGTAGCGGCCTTGCAGGCGCTATCGCTGGCAAGCCAGGCGCCTACCGGCGGTTTTTCAGCAGATGGTCCAGCGAAATCACTCCGGGGCCCTTGGCGATGATGATCAGCAACAATCCCGCCCAGGTCAGGTGCGTGGCCCAGGCGTCGGGGTAGACGAATACCTCGATCACCGTGGTCATGCCTAACAAAGCCAGGGCCGACAGTCGGGAAAACAGGCCGAGGATCAGTAACGTCGGAAACAGATGCTCGGCGTAGGCCGCCAGGTGCGCGGCGATTTCCGGCGGGATCAGCGGCAGTTTGTACTCGCTGCGAAACAGCTCGTAGGTGCTGTCGGTGATGGTCAGAAAACCCTCGACCTTGGTCCGCCCGGACATCAGAAACACCCCGGCGATGGCGAAGCGGGCGATCAGCGCCAACAACGAGTCGTTGATCAGCGTGTGCAGACAGTCGGTCAGGCGCTCCCAGCGTTGACGCAGAGATCTGTGTGGCGCCAGTCGGGTGTGCAAAGTGTCCATGGTGGTCTCCCGTGAGTCAGTGGGCGGAGTCGGTCAGGGCGAATACGTCGGCACTGACCAGCCGTGTCAGCAGTTCAAGGATGTCCAGCCCCGGCTGACGGTCTTCAGCGTGTTGTGCCGCCAGGGCCAGCGGATGCCCGGCGGCGCAGGCATCGAGAAAGGCGCAGCCACCCATGTCCAGTGGCTGCCAGCCGACTACACCGTGGCTGCGCACCAGCAACGCGCCCTCGCCATGCCAGTCCAGCGGGTCGGGCAGGTCAGTGTGTTCGCGATTGTGGCGCCAGAGGGTGAATGCCGGCTGGTCGTCGAACCAGGCCCAGCGTGCAGATGCCCGGGGCGTCAGGCGCAATGCGGTGAGTTGCTCCGCATTCAGGCTGGCGATGTAGGCAAGGTCGATGCCGGGTTGATCGACAGCGCTGTGGCTGGCGATCCACAGCCGGTCGAGACGCGCGACATTGCCCAGATAAGGCAGCTCGCGGGCATGCTCGAAGTGATCGAGAAAGTCGGCGAAGTCTGCACCGTGATGAATCAACCTGGCATCGACTGGCGGCGACTGATGGGCATACACAGATGCCGCCGCCACGAACCAGTCCCGCCCCACCAACCGTTCCACGGTGGGGAAGTTGGCGAGCAATGCATCCACCGCACCTTTGAGCACGGTGTTGCGGTACACGCTGAAACCGGCCTGCGCCGTCAGCTCCGGCAGGCTGTGCTTGTCGGCGTCATACAAGGCAGTGATGAAGGCGTCCTGAAAGGCACTCAACAAGCGGGTCATGACAAGGCCTCCAGCAGCGCCTGCGCACGGTCGCGCTCCAGCAGCAATTCGTTGAACGGCGGCAACTGGTCGTCGCGCTCGATCAGGGTCGGGCGCGGGCCGACGCGCTGGATCAGCCGCTGGTACAGCGACCACACCGGCTCAGCCACCGGCGCGTCGTGGGAATCGATCAACAGCGGCGCGCCACCAGGGTCGGCACTGTGTCCGGCGAGGTGGATTTCCATGATCGCCGCCGCGGGAAAGGCATCTACGTAAGCATTGGCGTCGTAGCCCATGTTGTGGGCGCTGAGAAACACGTTGTTGATGTCCAGCAGCAGGCCACAGCCGGTACGTGAACTCAGCTCGGCAAGAAAGTCGATTTCACCGAATTCATGGCCGTCCAGGTGCAAGTAGTGGCTGGGGTTCTCGATGGCAATCCGCCGATGCAGTGCGTCCTGAGTGCGTTGGATGTTGTCGGCGATCCGTTGCAGCGCCTCGTGGGTACGCGGAAACGGCAGCAGATCGGGGTGGTACTGACCCCGCCAGGTGGACCAGGCGAGGTGTTCGGAAACGAGGGCCGGCTGGACCCGGTCGGCGAGGGCCTTGAGCCGCTGCAAATGGTCGCTGTCGGGGGCGCAATCCGCCGCCAGTGACAACGCCACACCGTGCAGCGACAGCGGATGGCGGCTGCCGATGGTTTCCAGCCATGCCAGGCGCGGACCGCCGTCGATCATGTAGTTTTCCGGATGCACTTCGAACCAGATCCCGTTGGCGGCGCAGTCATGCGCCGCTTCGTAGTGATCGGCCTTCAGGCCCAGTCCGGCGCCCAGTGTGCGGGGTGTGTTCATGATCGACGTCTGTCCGTGCAAGGATGTTTACGTTTGCGTGTCGGTGCAGCGGCGACTTACATCGAGGTCAGCGAGCCGGTGCCGTGCGGGGTCTTGATCGAAGTGCAGGTGCCGGCTGGCACGTTTTTCCACGCATTGGTCTGGTAGTCGGTCTTGGCGGTGCCTGCGCAAGTGGTGCCGGCGCCAGCCTTGCAGTCGTTCTTGCCGGCCATGGCCACGCCGAAGCATTTTTCCATTGCCGGAGCGGCGGTTTTCTCGGCGGCCATGGCACCGGAAGCCATGGAAGCGAAAGCCAGAGCGACAGCAGCGATTTTGAGGTTGTTCATGTTGTTTCTCCGATGACCTTGATTGAGGGTGGTGGCCGCGCCGCGTTTCAATAACGCTGTGCATCCGATCCGAAAGGTAGTTCGCCGTGACGAAGCAAACGGTTACAACCGGACAAAAATATTTTTAAAAAAATCGCGTAACGGTTTTTCAGCACCGCAGGCTCACTGCTCCACGCCGTAGTCGAACAGCAATTGCGTCAGCCAGTCCATGAACACCCGGCAGCGCTCCGGCAGGTGGCGGCGATGGGCGTAGAGCAGCGACACGGGCATGGGCGAAGGCCGGAAGTCGGGAAGGATTTCGATCAGTTCGCCACGGTTCAGATGATGCTGCCTGGCCAGGCGCGGCACCTGGATAATGCCCAGCCCGCCCAGGCAACTGGCTTCGTAGGCTTCGATGTTGTTGACCGTCACGCTGCACGGCATCGCCAGACGATGGTCCTTGCCGTCGCGGTGGTATTCGAACAGCGCGGGGCTGGCACCGAACGCCGGTACGTAGTTGATCAGCCGGTGCTGCTGCAGGTCGTCCAGGCTCTGCGGCACGCCGAAACGCTGCGCGTAACCGGCGCTGACGCAATTGATCATGTTGAAGTGGCCGACGGGACGCGCCACCAGCGTGGTGTCGGACAGCTCGCCGACGCGCATCACGCAATCGAAGCCTTCGCGGACCAGATCGACGCGGCGGTCGGTGCTGCTGATTTCCAGGTCGATCTGCGGGTGGCGGGCCATGAACTCGCCCAGACGCGGCATCACCAACCGACGCGCCACGGCGGTGGGCATGTCCACCCGCAGACGCCCGCTGAGCGCGGCGTTGTCCTGGCGGAACAGGCTTTCCAACTCGTCCATCTGCGCCAGCAAGTCCTTGCTGCGTTCATACAGCACCTGACCGTCCGGCGTGGTTTGCACCTTGCGCGTGGTGCGCAGTAGAAGCCGGGTGTCGAGCAACGCTTCCAGTGTACGGATCTGCTCGGACACGCTGGAGCGCGGCAGGCCCAGGGCATCGCTGGCCTGGGTAAAACTCGACAGCTCCGCCACGCGGACGAAGGTCTTCAGCAGCTCCATTTTGTTCATGGGAGGTGATCTCTATTGTTCGTAATGGCCGACCAGTCATGTCGATTGGTGCGTGTTTATCGAAACTTCATCGAACAATACGCTGTTACTCACTGACCGCCTACTCACCATCGAGGTAACCGACATGGGCAACAAAATCGCAATCATCACTGGCGCTAGCCGTGGACTGGGCCGCAACACTGCGCTGCATCTGGTGCGGCAGGGCGTGGACATCATCGGCACTTACCGCAGCCGAGAGGACGAAGCGCATTCGCTGGTGGCGGAAATCGAAGCACTGGGCGGCAAGGCCAAGATGCTGCAACTGGATGTCGGTGACAGCAGCCGCTTCGACACCTTCGCCAGCCAGGTGTCGGCGCTGCTCAGCGCCTACTTCAAGGCCGAGCGTTTTGACTTTCTGGTGAACAACGCCGGGATCGGCGTGCACGCCAGTTGCGCGGAAACCACCGAACAGCAGTTTGACGAATTGATGCGCGTGCATTTCAAGGGGCCGTTTTTCCTGACCCAGAAGTTGCTGCCGCTGATCGCCGACGGCGGGCGTATCGTCAACCTGTCATCCGGGCTGGCGCGGTTTTCGCCGGTGGGTTACGCGGCGTATGCGTCGATGAAGGGCGCTATTGAGGTGTGGACCCGTTATCTGGCCCGCGAACTGGGGCCTCGCGGCATCACCGTGAATGCACTGGCACCTGGCGCTATCGAAACCGACTTCAGTGGCGGCACAGTGCGCGACAACGGCGAGGTCAACGCTTGGGTTGCGGCGAACACCGCCATGGGCCGAGCCGGTTTGCCAGACGATATCGGCGCGGCAATTGCGATGCTGCTGGGTGATGGTGGGCGCTGGATCACCGCGCAGCGCATCGAGGCATCGGGCGGGATGTTTGTCTGATAAGCCAGGCTGTTACAGGGTGTGCTGCGTTTTTGTGTGGGAGGGCTCCCTCCCACGGCCTCCGGCCAGAAGCAAAGGCGGCTCGGGGACCGCGTTCGCCCGAACCATCAGCCGTTGATGTAATAGATGCACAATGACAACGTCACCAGCGACCCCAGTGTGGAAATCAGGATGGTGCTGGAGACCACCGATGCCTCACGCTTGTAGTACTCGGCCAGCATGAATGGGCCGGTGCCGGTGGGCAGGGCGCTGAGCAGCAGTGCCGAGTTGGCCCACAGCGGTGGCAGGTGGAACACCCGAAAGGCCAGAAACCAGGTCAGCAGCGGGTGGGCGATCAGCTTGATCAACACCAGAAGGCTCGTGCCATGGCGCGGGCCTTGTTGTTTGTGGGCGAGAAACAGGCCCAGCGAAATCAGCGCGCAGGGTGTGGTCGCCGCACCCAGCAGGCCGAGAAATTTTGCCAGCGCACCGGGCAGCGCCACGCCGCTCGCCGCCCAGCAGGCGCCGAGTACCGGCGACACCACCAACGGGTTTTTCGCCAGCGCCACCAGCACCTTGATCACGATGCGGTGTACATACGCCTCGCTTTGCAGGCCGACTTCTATACACACCAAGGCGATGCCGAACAGCACGCAAACCACGATCAACGAGGCGATCAGCGCCGGCTCCAGACCGTTCTGGCCGAGCACCATCACGCACAGCGGAATGCCGATATAGCCGGTGTTGGCGTAGGAGGCGCTGAGCGCGTCGATGCTGGCGTCAGCGAAATGCCCGGCCTTCTTGCGCCGGATCAGCAGGGTGACGACAAACATGATCATCGTCGACAGGGTGAACACCAAGACGAATCCGGGGTGCCAGATCTGCTCCCAGGTTGCCGTCGCGGTGGCGTTGAACAGCAGCGCCGGCAGGCATAGCCAGACCACCATGCGGTTGATTTCCGAGGCGGCGGTGGGGCCAAGACGGTTGGTACGGCGGCACAGGTAGCCGACCAGAATCAGGGCGAAGATCGGCAACAGTACATTGAAAACGGAAGACATCGGACCCGGCCCCTGGCACAGCGAAACAAGCCGGCAAGATTACGGGCGAAAATCGTTAGCTTGCAACCTTTCCTGGCCGCTGACAGCAGATTTCATGGACCGGCAGGCCTTGAGCCAGAGCGGTTGGGAGGGTTCGACAGAGCATTGGCATTGTGTCGGTTGCACCCCGCGTCGCCTGTGGGAGGGAGCTCTGCTCGCGATGGCGTCATTGCCGACAGTATTGTGCTGACTGATCCACCGCTATCGCGAGCAGAGCTCCCTCCCACAGGGCTAACCGTCTGATGTGGCCTATCGAGCCAACGCGGCCGCCACACTCACCGCCAGCGGTGTGGTCGGCCGACCGATCAGGCGGCTTAACTGGCGACCTTCATCGAACAGAGCACCTTTGGCTGCGGCGGCATCGGAGTTGGCCAGCAATTCAGCGACGAACTCCGGCAGGCCGGCTTGCAGTAAAGCGGCCTTGTATTCGGCTTCGGCCAGGTTGGTATAGGCCACCGTTTGACCGGACTGCCGCGAAACCTCGGCGGCGAACTCGGTCAGGGTGTAGGCCGCGTCGCCCGCCAGTTCGTACACCTTGCCAGCCTGGCTTTCGCTGGCGGTCAACACGGCCACGGCCGCCGCTGCGTAATCGGCACGGGCTGCCGAGCTGATGCGGCCTTCGCCCGCGCAACCGAAATGCGCGCCGTGGGCCAGGTCCCCGGCAATCCCGGCGGTGTAGTTTTCGTTGTACCAGCCATTGCGCAGCACCACCGCCGGCAGGCCGGATTCGCTCAGGGCCACTTCAGTCTGCCGATGCTCCTCGGCCAGCCCCAGCAGGGAGGTGGCGGCATGCAGCACGCTGGTGTAGGCCAGCAACTTGACCCCGGTGCGTTGGGCGGCGGCAATCACTGCCTTGTGCTGGCCGACGCGCTGGCCGACTTCGCTGGAGGAAATCAACAGGATCTTTTCCGCGCCGTCGAAGGCACTGTCCAGCGTCTGCGGCTGCGCGTAATCAGCCTTGCGCACCTGTACACCAAGGGCGGAGAGATCGGCGGCTTTTTCCGGGCTGCGCACGGCGGCAACGATTTGCCCGGCGGGCACTGTTTTCAGCAACTGATCGATAACCAGACGGCCAAGCTGACCCGATGCACCGGTGATCACAAACATGATGAAGTCCTGCGGCTGATGAATGTGCGATCAGCATAGACATCATGCTAACCTT
This sequence comes from Pseudomonas sp. NPDC090208, assembly GCF_044746785.1. Classification (NCBI taxonomy): domain Bacteria; kingdom Pseudomonadati; phylum Pseudomonadota; class Gammaproteobacteria; order Pseudomonadales; family Pseudomonadaceae; genus Pseudomonas; species Pseudomonas sp. NPDC090208. Next base: position 569,151 of record NZ_JBIVCU010000003.1, on the reverse strand, counting down.
TGGTAAGTACGTACAAAAAGGTAAGTGGCATGAACGATTTGTCTGAACCGCTGCAGGACGGTGTCTCGCTGCTGGAACGCATCCGCTCGGGTGAGGTGCTGGCCCGAGACTGTCCGTCGCGGGAAATTCTCAACCATGTCTGCAGCCGCTGGGGCGTGCTGGTGCTGGTGGTGTTGCTCGACGGTATGCACCGTTTCAGCGAGCTGCGGCGCAAGATCGGCGGGGTCAGCGAAAAGATGCTGTCGCAGACTTTGCAGAGCCTGGAACAGGACGGTTTCGTCGACCGCAAGGCGTTGCCGGTGGTGCCACCCCATGTCGAATACAGCCTGACGCCGCTGGGCCGGGAAGTGGCCGTACAGGTCGACGGCCTGACGTCATGGATCGAACAGAACCTGCCGCGGATCATGGCGGCGCGGGAGGCGAGGGCGGAAGCTGACGCGTAGCAGCCCGGCTTGCTGGCGAATGCTGTGAATCTCCGCAAACCTGTGGGAGGGATCGGAGGTTACGACGGTCGCGAATGCGGTCTGCCAGTTGACGTAGCAGCACCTGACCCACCGCTTTCGCGAGCAGGGCTCCCTCCCACGGGACTGTGAATGGCGTATCTGTCGGCCAGCCCGTCGATCCATTTCCGTTTGCCAGATGTGCCCTGCAACTGTTATCTGTACGTCCGTCCAGTATTCGTGCCTTCAGACCGACTCGCCCAGTGACCGCCATTCCCCAGCCCCATCCTGATTCCGACCTGCTGGTCGATGCGCCGCCGGGTTATACCGTTGCGGTGCGGGCGCTGTGTGAATTCACCGCCAAGGCTGGCGATCTGGATTTGCGTTTCACCCCGTCACCCACGGCTCAGGAAGGCATCGCCGGGCATCGCACGGTGGCCTCGCGGCGAGGTGAGGGTTATCAGTCGGAAGTCGCGCTGTCCGGCAGTTTTCATGAACTGACCGTGCGCGGTCGTACCGACGGCTATGACCCGGCGCTCAATCAGTTGGAAGAGGTGAAAACCTACCGCGGCGAACTCGATGCCATGCCGGCCAATCACCGGCAATTGCATTGGGCACAGGCCAGGGTCTATGGCTGGCTGATCTGTCAGCAACTGAACCTGACCGAAGTGAACATCGCGCTGGTGTATTTCAACATCGTCAGCGAACGGGAAACCCTGATCCGCGAGCGTTTCAGCGTCGACCAGCTCAAAGCGTTCTTCGATCAGCAGTGCACGATTTTTCTGGCCTGGGCTCGGCAGGAAATGGCTCACGCCGAAGCGCGCAACCATGCCCTGCGCGAGCTGGCATTTCCCCACGGCGAATTTCGCAGCGGCCAGCGGGTATTGGCCGAATCGGTCTATAAAGCCGTCAGCACCGGCCGCTGCCTGATGGCCCAGGCGCCGACCGGCATCGGCAAGACCATCGGCACGGTGTTCCCGATGCTCAAGGCCATGCCGACGCAGAAGCTGGAGAAGGTGTTCTTCCTCACGGCCAAGACCCCGGGACGCAAACTGGCCCTCGACGCCTTGAGTGTGGTCCGCCGCAGCGCGCCGCAATTGACCGTGCGCGTGCTGGAACTGGTAGCACGGGACAAGGCGTGCGAATACCCGGACAAAGCCTGCAACGGTGACGCCTGCCCGCTGGCGAAAGGTTTTTACGACCGTCTGCCGGCAGCCCGCAGCGAGGCACTGGTCGCGCCGTGGCTGGATCAGGCCGGGCTGCGCGACGTCGCCCTGCGCCATCAGGTGTGTCCGTATTACCTGAGTCAGGAGCTGGCGCGCTGGTCGGACGTGGTGATCGCCGATTACAACTATTACTTCGACCTCAGCGCCTTGCTGTTCGGCCTCTGCCAGCTCAACCAGTGGCGGGTGGCGGTGCTGGTGGACGAGGCGCACAACCTGGTCGACCGCGCCCGGCAGATGTACAGCGCCGGGCTGGACCAGCAGGGCGTCAACCAGTTGCGCAAGACCGCACCGGAACCGTTGAAGAAAGCCTTGCAGCGGCTCAATCGCGAATGGAATGCCCTGCACAAGGAGCAGACGGCGGCGTATCAGGCCTATCCCGACACCCCGGCGAAGTTTCTCGGCAGCCTGGGGCAGTGCGTCAGCGCCTTCGGCGATTACTTCAACGACCATCCGCACGCGGCCAATGGCGAACTGCAAAGCTTCTACTTCGAGGCCATCCAGTTCGGCCGCGTGGCCGAACTGTTCGACGAGCACTTTCTCTTCGACATTCACAAGCGCGACACCCACGGCAATCGCGCGTTGTCGCGGCTGACCCTGCGCAACGTGGTGCCGGCTGCTTTCATCAAGCCACGCCTGACGGCGGCGCGCAGCACCGTGCTGTTTTCCGCAACACTCAACCCTCGGCACTATTACCGCGATGTGCTGGGGCTGCCGGAAACCACCGTGTGGGTGGATGTCGAGTCGCCGTTTCAGCGGGCGCAACTGGACGTGCAGATCGTCAGCCGCATTTCCACGCGCTATCAGCACCGCCAGGCGTCGCTGGCGCCGATTGTCGAGTTGATGGCGCAACAGTTCCAGGCGTGGCCCGGCAACTACCTGGCGTTTTTCAGCAGCTTCGATTATCTGCAACAGGTGGCCGAGCTGTTCTCCGCGACCTACTCGCAGATTCCCCTGTGGCAGCAGTCGCGGGGCATGGCCGAAGGCGAGCGGCAGGCGTTCATCGATCGTTTTACCCCGGACAGCCAGGGCATTGGTTTTGCCGTGCTGGGCGGGGCCTTCGGCGAGGGCATCGATCTGCCGGGGGCGCGCCTGATTGGCGCCTTTGTCGCGACACTGGGGCTGGCGCAGATCAACCCGGTCAACGAGCAGATGAAACTGCGCATGGGTCAATTGTTCGGCGCGGGCTACGACTACACCTATCTTTACCCCGGCTTGCAGAAAGTGGTGCAGGCGGCGGGCAGGGTGATTCGCGGACAGGAGGATCGCGGGGTGGTGATGCTGATCGACGATCGTTTTGCCGAGCGGCGGATTCAGCAGTTGCTGCCGGCTTGGTGGCAGCTATAAATGCTTGTCGGCAATCGCCTCAAATCGTTACGGATCAATACCCGAGCAGAGCGGTCCAAGTGCCAGTAAACTGCCGCGGCGTAGGATTTTTCCTTTCTCGCAGCTTCATTTTTCCATCCACGGAGGTTTCGCATGAGTATCAGTCCATTCGCAGGCAAACTGGCGCCTGCAGAATTGCTGGTCGATCTTCCCCGCCTGGTGACCGCCTACTACACCGGTCAGCCTGACGCGTCCGTCGCGACCCAGCGGGTTTCCTTTGGTACCTCCGGCCACCGTGGCAGCTCTTTCGACCTGAGCTTCAACGAGTGGCATGTACTGGCCATCAGCCAAGCCATCTGCCTGTACCGTCAGGCCAACGGCATCGACGGTCCACTGTTCCTGGGCGCCGACACCCACGCGCTGTCCACCCCGGCTGCTGCCTCGGCGCTGGAAGTGCTGGCGGCCAACGGCGTCAACGTGATGATTTCCGAAGGTGACGAATACACGCCGACGCCGGCGGTGTCCCACGCCATCATCTGCTACAACAAGGGCCGCAGCACCGGCCTTGCTGACGGCATCGTCATCACGCCGTCGCACAACCCGCCGGAAAGTGGCGGCTTCAAGTACAACCCGCCCAATGGCGGCCCGGCCGATTCGCACATCACCAAGTGGATCGAGGCCAAGGCCAACGAACTGCTGGCTGAAAAGCTTGCCGGCGTCATCCGCATCAGCCATGAAAAGGCCCTGCGTGCCGACACCACCCATCGCCACGACTACCTCAACACCTACGTCGCCGACCTGAAAAACGTCATCGACCTGGACGCCATCCGTGGCGCCGGTCTGCGTCTGGGCGTCGATCCGCTGGGTGGCGCGGGCGTGCGTTACTGGTCGGCGATTGCCGAGCACTACGGCCTGAATCTGGAAGTGGTGAACAAGTACGTCGATCCGACCTTCCGTTTCATGAGCGTGGACTGGGACGGCAAGCTGCGCATGGACCCGTCGTCCAACTTCGCCATGCAGGGGCTGATCGGCCTCAAGGACCGCTTCCAGGTGGCCTTCGCCTGCGACCCGGACCACGACCGCCACGGCATCGTCACCCCAACCGGTGGCCTGCTGGCGCCGAACAACTACCTGGCGGTGTCCATCGACTACCTGTTCCAGAACCGTCCTGACTGGCGTGCTGATGCCGCCGTCGGCAAGACCGTTGTCAGCAGCGGTATGATCGACCGCGTGACCGCGCGTCTGGGCCGTCGCCTGTACGAAGTGCCGGTGGGCTTCAAGTTCTTTGCCGAAGGGCTGTTCGAAGGCACGCTGGGCTTTGGTGGCGAGGAGAGCGCCGGTGCGTCGTTCCTGCGCCGTGACGGCACGGTCTGGACCACCGACAAGGACGGCCTGATTCCGTCGTTGCTGGCGGCCGAAATCCGTGCACGCAAAGACCGTGATCCGAGCGAGATGTACAAGGCGCTGACCGATGAACTGGGCGAGCCGGTGTCCACCCGTGTCGAGGCCAAGGCCAACTTCGAGCAAAAGGCGCTGCTCGGCAAGCTGTCGCCGGAGCAAGTGACCTCCACGGAACTGGCCGGCGAGAAGATCGAGCAGATCCTCAGCAAGGCGCCGGGCAACGATCAGGCGATCGGCGGGTTGAAAGTCATGACCGCCAACGGCTGGTTCGCCGCGCGTCCGTCGGGCACCGAAGACATCTACAAGATCTACGCGGAAAGCTTCAAGGGCGAGGAGCACCTCAAACGCCTGGTGGCCGAAGCGCAATTGCTGGTGGATGCGGCGATCGCGCCGAAGTGATCCAGTATGGCTTGCTGGCGGTGGCGTCTGTTGATTCGCCACCGCCGGCAAGCCGTCAGAAACAGCTGTGGGAGCGGATGTCGTTTGCGGCATCCCTGAACTGGCGGTAGATATCAAACCCGTAGGAGCCGGCTTGCTGGCGAACGCAGTGGGTCAGTCAACGTTGTCGTTTCTGACCCGACGCGTTCGCCAGCAAGCCGGCTCCTACAGGGTATGTGATGAGTAAAACCGCATTACCCCATCAAGCCACGTCGACCAGCACGATTTCGCTGTCTTCGACGGCGGTCACCCGCAACACACGCTCATCTTCCACTGCCACGCCATCCCGAGCCGCGGCGCGCAGGCCGTTGACTTCGATCAGGCCGGTGGCCGGCACCAGATAGGCGCGGCGGCCTTCGTCCAGCGTGTACTCGGCGGTTTCACCGGCTTTCAGGTTGGCCGCCACCAAGCGGGCGTTGGCCCGAATGCGCAGTTCGATGTCGTCATCCGCCTTGCCGCTGGCCAGGGTCACGAAACCCTCGCGGTTGGCTTTCGGGAACGGCTTGGCACCCCAGGAAGGCGGCGCGCCGACTTCGTCCGGCATGATCCAGATCTGGAAGATCTTGGTGTCTTTCGACTCCAGGTTGTACTCGCTGTGAGCGATGCCGGTACCGGCACTCATCACCTGTACGTCACCGGCTTCGGTGCGGCCCTTGTTGCCCATGCTGTCTTCGTGGGTGATCGCACCTTCACGAACGTAGGTGATAATTTCCATGTCGCGGTGCGGGTGGCGCGGAAAACCGGTGCCGGCCTGAATCACGTCATCGTTCCACACCCGCAGTTGGCCCCAGTTCATGCGGCTCGGGTCGTAGTAGTTGGCGAACGAGAAGTGGTGATGCGCGTTCAGCCAGCCATGGTTGGCACCGCCGAGGGATTTGAAAGGTCGCAGTTGCAGCATGATCAGTTCCTCCGTAGCGGGGCTGGAGCTCGTGTCACGGCGCCGCTGGTTAGTCGATGGAGTGATGATCCGGTAATCCAATATCGAAAAAAAGCGTAAGTTTTGCGTTGATATGATCGAATTATCAGATTGGTTTGGCGTTGTGATGCTGCACCTTTACCTGCACTTGATCGGCTAACTCCATGAGCGCAAAGCATTTCGCTGGAGCTTGGCGGCGAATGGCGCGACCATAGGCGCCTTTGTCGTTTCAAGCTGATATCCGGAGCCCGCGTGCCGCACGATTTTTCTGCCGAGCCAGCCCACAAACAACCCGCCGATGCCTTTCATCAGCTGCCGCCTGACCTGAGCGTCCCTGAGCGCCTGCCGCTGTTCAAGCGTTTGCTGGCGCGCATGACCGGTCGCCTGCTGAACCGCCTGCAGGCACAGCATGTGCCGTCGTGGCAGCAGGGCCACGCCGACGGTTTCCTCAACGGCCACCTTGAGGGCATGGACGAAGGCTATGCCGAAGGGCGTCTGGACGGTATCGAAGAAGGCCGCCGCGTGCTGGTGATTCGCGACACCCGTCCGCAGAATCATCGCGGGCCGAAGGTCGACGAGCATCTGTTCGATGACTGGCGTCTGCCGCTGAACAACGAGCTGAAAAAGCGCATCAAGGCCGATGTGGCAGACAAACTGCCGGCCCATGCCCAGCCGACCACCGCGCAGTGGAAGATGATTTTCAGCGACACGCCGTCGACGTACGTGATTGCCGGCGCGGGTGCCGGCAAATCGACCTCGCTGGTGCTGCGCGTATTGCTGCTGCATCACTACCTGGGTTTCGAACTGGACGCCATGACCGTGGTGACCTTCACCCGTGAGTCGCGCCAGGACTTCATCAACAAGCTGATCGAGATCATGGCCCTGTGGGGGCTCGATCTCTCGCTGCGTCAGGCCCGCGAGGTGGTGCGTACCTTCCACTCGCGGATCTTGCCGCTGGTGCGCAGCCTGCCGGGTTTCGAGCAGCTGCAGGCGTTCGAGAACCTCAGCAGCCAGAGCGGCAGCCTGTTCGATGACCCGGCCGAGAGCAACCCGTTCGACCTGCGCATCAACGACGCTCAGCGTCAGCAGATGAACCTCTGCTATCGCGACTTGTATGCGGCCAACCCGCGTTTTCGCGAGGTCATCGCGCCGCTGTACCGTCACTCGCTGCAACTCAAGGAACTGGACCGCGATCACCCCGACGTACAGAAACGCATCACCGTGATGGGCCTGTCGTCCAAGCGCGATGAAGAACTGTGCGACGTCATCGAAGACCTGTGGATTCGCGCCGGCGCCTGGCCGATCCAGGGCGTTGAACCGATGCGCCAGACCGTCGAAGTCAGCGGCCTGACCTTTCATGTCCACGGTTACGCCGCCGAACTGGACGCATGGATCGTGCTCGGCTTCGACCCTAGCGAAGACCAGCACCTGCGCCGCCCCGACGCCAAGCTGCCGGTGTGGGCCGAGTGGGTGATCAAGCGCACGCTGTTCCAGGCGTTCTGCCGCAAGCCGGTGATCTGGCTGGAAAACTACGAAGCCTCGCGCGGCATGATGCAATCGCTGTCCGGCGCGGCGGTGGCGGGGCCGGGCTTCGATTACAAGGTCAAGGGCGAACTGACGGCGGCGCCGCTGCTGGACTGTTTCGTTGCCGCCGCCGGTTTTATCGAGAACCTGGGCCTGGACGTGCCGGCCGCCGTGGCGCAGATGAGCTTTTCCGATCAGGACCCGGACCGCTTCTTCTTCGAAGCCCTGAGTCTGTTCTGGAAAGCCTTTGAAGACCATCTGCTGGCGCAGACCCCGCCGGTAATGACCTACAACCGCATGTTCGCGCTGTTCGGCGAGAATTCGCCGGAAAACCTCAAGCTGGTCAGCGATGCAGGCTTGCGACCGTTGTCGCACCTGATGATCGACGAATTTCAGGACGTCTCGCCGCAGATCGTCTCCTGGTTGCGGGCGAGCCTGCGGGAAATCCGCAGCCGTGGTTCGTCATTGCACACGGGGCGCGGTGCGCAGCGTTCGTCGTTGCTGTGCGTGGGCGACGACTGGCAATCGATCTATGGCTGGCGTGGCAGCTCGCCGAAATTCTTCATGGAATTCGCCAAGGAATTTTCCTCGCCGGCCACCACCAAGGTCATGCTCAGCGACAACTTCCGCAGCCACCAGCACATCATCGACGCGGCCGAGCACATCGTCCGCGCCGCCCCGGCGATCAGCGGCAAAAAGGCCAAAGCCAGCGGGCCGGTGCAGGAACTGCTGCCGGTGACGGTGCTGGATCGCAACGACGAGCACCTGTTGGCCAGTGTGGTCGAGCATTACAACGCTGGCGATTCGGTGCTGCTGCTGTACCGCAAGGGCAGTGAGCGACACAAACTGCCCGAGGCGCTACAGGCCCTGTCCGACGCCGACTTCGCATTGCCGCCGCAGTCGCGCCGCTTCAAGCAACTGACCTACCACAGCTCCAAGGGCCTGCAGGCCGATGCCGTGTTTTTGCTCGGCGACTGCCAGCACCTGACCCAATCGCCGTACAAGAACCAGGTCTATCAACTGGCCGGCCTGGGCAAGGAGGGCGACCTGGAAGCGTTCGACAACGCGCAAAAGGACGAGGTGCTGCGCCTGGCCTACGTCGCCATCACCCGCGCCGTACGTCACTGCTACTGGTTTATCGACGCGGCTGGCAACGACGAAACCGCAGCGCCCAGGGCTTCAGCGCGGATTGCCGGGGACAAGGCATTTTTCGAGGATCGGCGCGGGACAAGCCCGGCGGCGGCAGGGGATATGCCGCCGTCTGTTTCGTAGCGGACCGGCTGTGGGCAGTGGTGGTTTTGAGCACGACAGGACGGTCGCGAAATCGGTTTGTCTGACCCACCGCCTTCGCGACCCTCGTAACCTCGGATCCCTCCCACGGCCTTCGGCCAGAATCAAACAGCTGGTTTTGCGCTGATCCGTAGCAGTCCGGCTTGCCGGCGGTAGCGATCTTGAGGACGCCTTCGTGGGCGAGCTCGCTTCCACAGGGAGTCTGTGTTTCGCCGGCTTTTGATCTGGCTTTTGATCTGGCTTTTGATGTTGGGGCCCCGTTCCAGAAGGCCGAACGCAGGTGATGCGCAGTGGGTCGAGCGACAGGATGTCGCGAGAGCCGCGGGGGCCATGGATGGCCCATTCGCGGCGGGCCCACGGAGCGTCGCCGGAGTGAGGGTATGCCGAGCCTGTGGCGAGGCACCGTATGGCGGGGAAAAAGGCCCTTGGTTACTTGGGGCTTTTCCAAGTAACTCGCCGTCAGGCGAAACAGGGCTGCGTTAGCAGACTCGGCAATCCAAATGACACACCGCGTGCACAGGATTTACGACGACTGCGTCGCCGGTCGCAGGGCAAGCCAGCTCCTACATTTGTCCGCGTAACGTGCCGAAGGCGAAACAGGGCTGCGTTAGCAGACTCGGCAATCCAAATGACACACCGCGTGCACAGGATTTACGACGACTTCGTCGCCGATCGCGGGCAAGCCAGCTCCTACATTTGTCCGCGTAACGTGCCGAAGGCGAAACAGGGCTGCGTTAGCAGACTCGGCAATCCAAATGACACACCGCGTGCACAGGATTTACGACGACTTCGTCGCCGATCGCGGGCAAGCGCGCTCCTACAGCCGGTCGCAGGGCAAGCCAGCTCCTACAGGGAATCGCGGGATCACGCCTGATTCAGATACAACGCCTGCGTCGGCACAAACGTCTCCAGCTCAAGCTCGATGGCCTCGATGATCCGTTCCACATCCAGCGCATTCATCACCGTCGCACAAGGGATGCCGGCGATCGCAATCACCGTCTCACCACTCGCACGGTCGAACAGACGCGCCACCATACTGCTGGGCGCATCCATGGTGGCCTCAAAGCCGACCGGATGAAAATGCCAGCGCATCAGCTGGCAGGCGTTGGGGAACGTCACTTTATTCATGGGGCCTACCTCGTTCAATCGAGCACTTCAGTCAGCTCCGCAGGGCAGGAAAAAGAGACCCGACAGCCTGCTTGCCAGAACGGCGCAACGCGCATGCCAGAGCATGGCGGTGCCTTTTTTGAGTTCGCGTTCGGGGAAGCATGGACCGACGGTTCATGCGTCAAATAAAGGTAGCACTGAGTTCTGACAGTAATGGGAAAAATTTCCTACAGTGCAAAAAATTTATCATTTCCATGACAGGCATCATGCGCGGTTATTACCTTTTATTTCTTCTGCTCGCTGCTGAAACGTTATTTGTAACTAAGGCATAAAGCCACTATCTGCTCTTTCCAAGTGTCCATAGAAAAAGTCTCTGAAGAGTACCGGGTCGATGTGAAAAACCGGTGAAAAAATAACAACTAAGCTGATGGTGTATCACGGATGTAACAGGCAAACGTTTTCGCTGTTTGTTATTGGATCCATCGCATTGAAATTTAAAAAATATTGCGAAATTTACTGAATAAAACTTCGGTTGCGGCCGATAGCCCTTCAAACGTTCAACACGTTGTTTGCACGGATGCCCATTGTCCGACTGCCCGATAGTAAAGAGAGCACTCCATGTCGATTAGAAACATGAATATTGCGCCGCGCGCATTCCTCGGCTTCGCCTTTATCGCCGTGCTGGTGATCGGCCTGGGCTTTTTCTCACTTAACCGCATGGCGTTGATTCGCCAGGCGACCACCGATATGGAAACCAACCAGCTGCCGAGCGTCGGTTATCTGGGCAACATGCTGGAAAACAGCCTGCGCCTGCGCATCACCTCGTTCCGCACGCTGGTCAACCGCGAACCGGCCTCCCTGCGTGAAACCGAGACGCGCATCGCTGAACTCATCGGCAAATTGCAGGATGCCAAAAAGAGTTACGCCGCGCTGCCGGCCGAAGGCGAAGAGTTGGCCACCTATCGCCAGTTCGAATCGACCCTGGCCACGTTCCTCGATGTTCAGGCCCAGGTATTGAATCTGTCCCGCGACGAAAAGGTCGAGGAGATGCGCAACTTGATCAATACCCGGATGAAAGATGCGACCGACTTGATGGGGACACAGATCAACCAGTTGATCGCCATCAACAAGGCCAACGCCACTGCCGCATCGGTGGTTTCAAAAGAACAATATGACGGCGCCAATATCGCCATTATCGCGGTTGCGATCATTGCTGCGCTGATGACCATATTGCTCGCCTGGCTGCTCACCCGAAGTATCGTCAACCCGCTGTCCAGAGCGGTACGTGCTGCTGAAGAAATCGCTTCGGGCGATCTGACCAAAGCCATTCAAGTCGATGGCAATGACGAAGCGGCGCACTTGCTGAAATCCTTGTCGGCCATGCAACAGAACCTGCGCAAGACCATCGAGCTGATCTCCGGCTCGGCCACGCAACTGGCCTCGGCGGCTGAAGAGCTGAGTGCGGTGACTGAAGAGTCGTCCCGTGGCCTGCAACAGCAGAACAACGAAATCGAACAGGCAGCCACGGCGGTCAACGAAATGACGGCGGCGGTCGAGGAGGTGGCGCGCAACGCGGTGTCGACTTCTGAAGCGTCGCAGCAGTCCAACCGCACGGCAAATCAGGGTCGCGACCAGGTGGTGGAAACCGTCCGGTCGATTCAGGACATGAGCCAGCGCATCGAGTCGACCACAGCGGTGGTTGAGGGGCTGGCGGAGCAGGGCCGGGAAATTGGCAAGGTGCTGGACGTGATTCGTGCCATCGCCGAGCAGACCAACCTGCTGGCGCTCAACGCGGCCATCGAAGCGGCCCGTGCTGGTGAAGCCGGGCGCGGTTTTGCTGTGGTTGCGGACGAAGTCCGGGCGCTGGCCCATCGCACCGCGCAGTCGACCACAGAAATCGAGCAGATGGTGGCCGGCATTCAGAGCCGCACCGGCGAGGCCGTGCAGTCGATGTCGCGCAACACCGAAAGCGCGCGCAGCACGCTGAGTCTGGCCAGTTCGGCCGGGGATGCGCTGGAACTGATCACCGAAGCCATCGCGCAGATCAACGAACGCAATCTGGTGATCGCCAGCGCCTCGGAAGAACAGGCGCAGGTGTCGCGGGAGGTGGACCGCAATCTGGTCAATATTCGTGACCTTGCGGCGCAATCGGCGGCGGGCGCCAACCAGACCAGCGCGGCCAGCCATGAGCTGTCGCGACTGGCGGTGGATCTGAAAGCGATGGTGACGCGGTTTGTGATTTGATCGGAGGCGGGGCGTTAGCTTCTGGCCGAAGGCCGTGGGAGCCGGCTTGCTGGCGAATACGATAGACCCATCGCCATCGCAGCGTCTGATCTGACGCTTTCGCCAGCAAGCCGGCTCCCACAGGTTTGCGGGAGAGAGAGCGTCAGGCGTGTGACCCGACCTGCGGATTCACCAGATCCTTCGGCCGTTCCCCAGCCAGCGCGCTGAGCAGGTTGTCCAGCGCGCAACGGGCCATGGCTTCGCGGGTTTCGAAGGTGGCCGAGCCCATGTGCGGGGTCGCCACCACGTTATCCAGCTTCAGCAACGGCGAATCCGCCGACAACGGCTCCTGCTCGAACACGTCGAGTCCCGCCGCGCGGATCTGGCGGTTTTGCAGGGCTTCGATCATGGCCTGCTCATCCACCACCTTGCCCCGGGCGATATTGATGAAGATCGTTTCCGGGCGCATCAGGGCGAACTGCTCGGCGCCGATCAACCCTTCTGTTTCTGCCGTCAACGGCAAGGTCAGGCAGACGAAATCGGCAGTACGCAACAGCTCTTCCAGGCTGCAATAGCGCGCATTGAAACGTGCCTCGACCGCCGGTTTGCGCGAATGGCTGTGGTAAATCACCGGCATGCCGAAGCCGAAATGCCCGCGCTGGGCCAGCGCTTCGCCAATCCGGCCCATGCCGATGATGCCAAGGGTCTTGCCGTGCACATCGCTGCCGAAATGCGCCGGGCCGATGTTCTGCGTCCACTGACCGTCGCGGACCATGTTGGCCAGTTCGACCACTCGCCGCGCCGTGGCCATGACCAGGGCAAAGCCGGTGTCGGCCGTGGTTTCAGTGAGCACGTCGGGGGTGTTGGTCAGCAGAATGCCGCGTCGGCTCAGTTCATCGATGTCGTAGTTGTCGACCCCCACCGAGACGCTGGAGATCACCTTGAGCTTTGGCGCCAGGTCCAGCAACGACGCATCGATTTTCAGACTGGCACCGAGCAGACCATCGGCAGCGGGCAGCGCGTCGCGCAGGCGGGCCAGGCCGTCGGCGCTTTTCGGATTGTCGATCAGCGTCACCTCGGCGCGGGCCTGCAGGCGTTCCATCAACGGCGCCGAGAGCGATTTGTACAGCACCACATGGGGTTTCATTCGCGCTAATCCTTGATCAAGAGTGTGCAGGGGCGCGACGAACCTCGGGTTCATCGCGCAGCGGCTTTGGGGAGTGGTCGGGCTTGAGCAGCAGGGTCAGCACTACTGATACCAGCAGTGCGCCGCTCATGAACAGGTACGAGGCGCTGAGGCTGCCGGTGGCGCCGTTCAGGTAACCGACCAGGTAGGAACCGGCGAACGAACCCAGTGCGCCGAGGCTATTGACCAGCGCCATGGCGCCGCCAGCAACGTTGGCCGGGAGGATTTCCGGGACAATGGCGAAGAACGGGCCATACGGCGCATACATGCAGGCACCGGCGATCACCAGCAGCGTGTAGGACCACCAGAAATGCTCGGTGCCCAGCGCATAGGAGCCATAGAACGCAAAGGCGGCCAGCAGCAGCGGCGGCCAGACGAACAGCTTGCGCTTCTGCAGCTTGTCCGAGGCCCACGACACCACGACCATGCCGATCACCGCCGCCAGATATGGCAGCGCCGACAGCCAGCCGGCCTCGACCATGTCCATCTGCATGCCTTTCTTGATGATGGTCGGCAGCCACAGCACAAAGCCGTACACACCGATGCTCCAGCAGAAATACTGCGCGGCCAGCAGCATCACCTTGGGCGAACGGAACGCCTCGGCGTAGTTTTTCACCGGCTTGATACCGACTTGTTCGGCGTCCAGGCGCGCTTGCAGTTCGGTCTTTTCATCGGCCGTCAGCCAGTCGGCCTGGGCCGGACGTTCGTCCACCAGACGCCACCAGATGAACGCCCAGATCACCGCCGGCAGACCTTCGATGATGAACATCCAGCGCCAGCTGAAATGCGCCACCAGATAGCCCGACACCACCGACATCCAGAGCATGGTCACCGGGTTGCCGAGGATCAGCACGGTGTTGGCCCGCGAGCGCTCGGCCTTGGTGAACCAGTAACACAGGTACACCAGCATGGCCGGCATCACCGCCGCTTCGACCACGCCGAGCATGAAACGGATGCCGATCAGCATGTAGGCGTTGGAGACGATGCCGGTCAGGGTCGCCAGGCCGCCCCAGAGAATCAGGCTGACGAAGATCAGCTTTTTCACGCTTTTCTTCTGCGCGTAGATGGCGCCGGGCACCTGGAAGAAGAAATAGCCGAGGAAGAACAGCGCCCCCAGCAGCGACGACATGCCAGGGGTGATGTGCAGGTCTTCGGCCATCCCCGAGGCTGCGGCGAAGCCGTAGTTGGCGCGGTCCAGGTAGGCCAGGCTATAGGTGATGAAGACGATGGGCATGATCAACAGCCAGCGGCGTTTGAGGCCGGCGTGCATCACGGTGTCGAGTAGCTTTTCCATATCGGGCTCCCTGAGCATGTTGTTTTTGTCGCAGCAGGTGATGGGAACGTTAGGGATACACAGCGAAAACGGTCAGGCGCGCTGGCGTCGTGCGCCCGGTCGCTGCTCGGCGGCGTCGAGCATGGCGCGGCTGGGCAAGCCCTCCATGTCGCCACGGCTTTGCACGGCCTGGCTGCCGATCCAGTTGCCACGGGCGGTGGCCTGGGCGAAATCGAGGTTTTCCAGCAGGGCGCTGATCACGCCGACAGCAAAACCGTCGCCGGCACCGACGGTGTCGACCACCTTGGCGACCGGCACGCCGGGCACGAAGGCCTCGTTCAGCTGGGTGCGGTAATAGGCGCCCTTGGCCCCGAGTTTGATCACCACCGCTTCGACACCCATGTCCAGATAGAACTTGGCGATGTCGGCAGGCGTGTCATGACCGGTGAGGATTTCGCCCTCGGCCAGCCCCGGCATCACCCAGTGCGCCAGACCGGCCAGGCGGTTGACTTCACGGACCATGGTCGCCCGGTCCGGCCACAGCGACGGGCGCAGGTTCGGGTCGAAGGACACGCTGCGTCCGGCGTCGCGCATCTGGGTCATCAGTACATGGGACAGCTCGCGGCAGCTTTCCGACAGCGCCGCCGGAATGCCGGTGGCGTGCAAGTGCCGGGCCTTGAGCAGGGCGGGGACGATGTCATTGACCGACAGGTGACTGGCTGCCGAGCCGCGACGGAAGTACTCGACCACCGGATCGGCGCCGTCCAGCTCCAGCGACTTGAACTGAAAACCGGTGGGATGGGCGACGTCCACGGTCACGTGGGCGCAATCGACACCTTCCTGTTGCAGGCTGTCGGTGACGAAGCGGCCCATGGAATCCTGACCGACCCGGCTCAACCAAGCCACATTGAAGCCCAGCCGCGACAGGCCGATGGCAACGTTACTGTCGGCACCGGCGATGCGTTTTTCGAAATGACGCACTGCTGCCAGATCACCGGCCTGTTCGGCGACCAGCATGGTCATGGTTTCGCCGAACGAGAGGATATCGATCTCAGACATGGCTCAGCGCCTCGCTGTGGGGTTGACGGGAACGGCCGAGGCGGGCGAGGGCGGCGACCTGCACGCGGGTCACCTCCAGCAGGTCTTCACCCTGTAGCGGGTACTCCACGGCGCGGGGCAGCCCGGCGGGCATGTGTTTGAGCAACTGCTCCCACAGATGCAGGTCAGCGTCCCTTGGCGGCACGGCAATCAGCTTGCCGCTGGCGTTCTGCGAAACGGCCTTGCAGTGCACGTATTCGACGTAGCGTCCCAGGCGTTCGGCGGCGTGGCTGGCGGACTGTTGCTGCCACATCCAGTTGCCGATGTCGAAGGTCATGCCGATGGGCATCTGCAGGGCTTCGACACGAGCAAAGAAGGCAGCCATCGGTTCGATGCGCCCGCCCTGTACGGTCTGATCGTTTTCCACCAACAGATGCACGTCGTAACGGGCCAGACGGTCGGCCAGCGCCGCGACGTCGCTGTCTTCGTCGAAATGGCCCAGCGAGACTTTCAGCCAGGCAGCGCCGCAGGCGGTGGCGCGTTCCAGGGTCGGCTCCAGTTGTGGGTTGGCCTGTTTCTGGCCGTCCAGCCACAGCTCCAGTGGCGCCGAATACAGGCTTTCCAGGCCATGGGCGCGGATCGATTCGGCCAGCGCCGGGAAGTCTTCGCCGCCGGTGAACAGCTCTTCGCGCAGTTCGATGCGGGTGACGCCAGCGTCTGCCAGCAGGGGAATGAAGCTGGCCTGACCGCGCTGACGGACAAGGTCGGCGCCGTAGGCGCCCAGGCTGATTGCAACGGGATATGGGGTCATTGTTATTGTCCTGAAACCGGTTTCATTTTTGTTCGAGGTAAAGATCTGAAGGAAAGTTCTTCAAGTCAGCAGGCCGGGTGACCTGCGGTACTCATCAGAGAGAATTCAGGGTCGCTGTCGCGTTGAACCGCGCACGACCAGTTGTGCCGGGAAGTCGAACAGCCGCACCGGCTCCTGGTCCCCGCGCAGGCGGTTGAGCAGGCATTCGAAGGCAGTCACACCGATTTCGTGGGTCGGTTGTGCAAGCGAGGTGATGCCGCTGCCCACCAGCGGATACCAGTCCAGCTCATCGAGGGCGATCAGGCCAACGTCGTCGAACAGGTGGCAGCCCAGGTCGTGCAACAGGCGAGTGGTGGTCAGGGTGGCGACGCCGTTGCCGGTGAACAGCGCCTTGGCGCCGTGGTCGTCCTGCGCCAGAAATGCCTGTAGCCGCGGGCGCAGCGATTCGCCGGTTTCACCGACCTCACCGCGCATGTCCTTGCGTTGGCCGATGCCGTGCTTGAACGCTTCGACACGCTCGATCCGCGAGCTGGTGCCGTCCTGGGGTTCGCTGATCATCAGAATGTCGCGGTAGCCCTGAGCGTGCAGGTGATCCAGCGCCTGCTCGACGGCGGCGACGTTGTTCAGCCCGACCAGATCGCTGGGCAGTTGCTCGACCTTGCGGTCCACCAGCACCATCGGCAGTTCGTCGTGCAATTCGCGCAGTTCATCGAGGTGATGGCCGAGGGTGTTCACGATCAGGCCTTCGATGTTGTACGAACGCAGCGCCGCCAGGTGCAGGCGCTCCTGTTCGTCGTCGCGGTCGGTGTTGCACACCACCAGGCTATAGCCGTGCTTGCGACAGGCAGTTTCGACGCCGTGCATGACCGCTATGGAATAGGGGTTGCGGATGTCCGCCACCAGCATGCCGATCAGCCGCGTACGGCCGCGCTTGAGGCCGCGGGCCATTTGATTGGGGCGGTAGCCGAGGGTGTCGATGGCCTGTTCGATACGCCGGGCAATGGCCTCGGACAGCAACTGGCGGTCTTCGCCGATGAAGCGCGAAACGCTGGCCTTGGAGACGCCGGCCAGATCGGCCACGTCGTTCATGGTGACGCGGTTGCGCGTCGGTGTCGGAATACTGTTCACGGCCTGACCCTTATTGGAGTTGTCAGCAGGCTTTTTTCGCAGAGCGCGTAACGCCCTGAAACCGGTTTCAGGAAACACCAAAGTACAATTTTCGTCAACTCGGGATCGGATGAAAGGTGCGGGATCACATCCGGCGTGGATATGTCCACACACTGTCGACGTGAACTCCTGTGGGAGGGAGCCCTGCTCGCGAATGCGTCAATTCAGGCGACTCATCAGCGTCTGACTGACGGTATTCGCGAGCAGAGCTCCCTCCCACGGCCTTCGGCCAGAAGCGATTGCCATCGCGGGCAAGCGCGCTCCTACGGTATGGGGCATTGTCGAAATTCCCGCAGATACACAAGTCTCTGTAGGAGTGAGCTTGCTCGCGATAGCGGTCAGTCAGGCAACATCGATGCGACTGCACGAACGTCATCGCGAGCAAGCTCACTCCTACAAGGCCCGCCATCATGATTGCGGCTTGCCTTACGCACCGCTGATCTGCATCCTGCTGCTTCAAATTTGTTACAGGACCTTTCTGCGCATGTCTGCCGTGGCTGCCCGTGATGCTGATGTCGCTTCCCGCCGTTCCGCAACCGTTCTCAGCCTGTGCCTGCCCAGCGATGTGCTGCTGTACCTGCTGTTGCCGATGAATGCCGACGCATTCGGCATCAGCCTGCCTGAAGCCGGGATTCTGCTGGCGGCCAATCGGCTGGTGCGGATCTTCGGCTACAGCTACGTGATGCGTTTCTACGCCAGTCGTGGCGATCGTCCGACGGTGATGCTCGCCGCCCTGGTCTCGGCGCTGTGCGCCTTCGGCAACTCGTTTTTCACCGGCTTCTGGTGGCTGCTGATCCTGCGTCTGGGCTGGGGCCTGACGTTTGGCGCGCTGAACCTGTCGACCCAGGCGTTGGCGACCTCCGAACCCGGTGGGGCGGCACGGCGGGCAGGGCGGTCACGGGCGATCATCGCCATAGGCCCGATGCTGGCGCTGCCGCTGGGCGCATTGATCAGCCTGTATTTCGGGCCACGGCTGATCTTTCTGATCCTGGCGTTTTTCTCTCTTGGCGCCTTGCTGATCGCTCGCCGCCTGCCGAACACTCCCCACGCCATGCCGAGCGCCACTGGACGCCGCTTCAAGGCGCCGGACAGTGTCGCCATGTGGTCGTTTATCGAAGGCGTGGCGCTGGACGGGTTGTTCATTTTCGGTCTGTCGCTGCATGCGCAGGAGGTGCTGGGCGGCAACGCGGTGGTCATCGCCGGGGTGTTGCTGGCGCTGCGTTATGTCTCGGAAATGCTCCTGAGCCCGCTGGGCGGTCGCGCGGCGGACAGCTTTGGGGCTGTGCGCATGCTGGTGGTGTTTTCGGCGTTGACGGCGGTGGCGCTGACCTTCTTCGGCCTGCACTGGCTGATCATCGGCGCGGGCAGCGTGCTGATCCTGCGGGCGCTGCAACTGCCGCTGGTGACCACCCTGGTCGCCGAACGCAACCCTGGCGCCGGCCGGGTGCAGGCATTGGCAGGCAACGCCGTGTGGCGCGATGTCGGCGCCGGTGTCGGGCCGTTGCTGGCCGGTGTGTTGCTGCCCATCGCCTCGCCGATCTGGGTCTACAGCTTGGCCGGCTTGGCGGTGCTGATCAGTGCGGTGATTTGCAGGCGCCGCTGAGCGCGTTCTTACCGTTCGGCGATTAATCCGGAAAATCAGCAGGTTGCCTGCAACCTCTGAGGCTTTTTGTCATCTGACAGTCATTCTTCATACGGACATAAACCCCCCGCTAGGCTTCATTTCGCCAGCAAGGTATTGGGCTCACAAGGACGTAGCACCAGGGCGCGCAGCCTCTCACGTACTCTCAGACCCCGGATTGTCATGACCTTTTCCACATCCCCCGTACTCACACGGTCACTGCGTCGTTGCGCGTATTACGCCATGCCGCTCTTGCTGGCAGGCTCGGCGGTGTTCTGGTTCGCCGTCGGCAAAGGCGTTCACGCCGAGCCGAAAAACGGCACGCAGACGCTGGTGTTCCTGCGTCACGCCGAGAAACCCGCCATGGGCCTGGGCCAGTTGAACTGTCAGGGCCTGAATCGCGCCATCGACCTGTCGACGGTACTGCCGAACACCTTCGGCAAGGCCGATTTCATCTTCGCCGCCAACCCCAGCCGCCATGTCGAGGAAGGTGAGGGCGATCAATCCTACAGCTACCTGCGCCCGCTGATGACCGTGGGGCCGAGCGCGATCAAGCTGGGGCTGCCGGTCAACATCGATTACGCCGCCAACGACACCGGCGACCTGGCCGACGAATTGATGCGCGACAAGTACCACGACGCGACCATCTACACCGCCTGGTCCCATGGCTACTTGCCGGAGCTGATCAACAAGGTCGCCGAAGAGGCCTCGGGCAAGAAGCTTAAGCTGGTCGATGACTGGATGGGCGACGACTTCGATTCGGTGCTGGTGCTGACCCTGAAATGGACCAACGGCAAGGCGCAGTTGCAGTACGAGAACTACAAACAGAACCTCAACGGCGGGGCAGTGGGTTGCCCGACGTGATACACGCCCTCATGGACACCGCGTTTTTGATTCTGGCCGAAGGCCGTGGGAGCCGGCTTGCTGGCGAATGCGGTGTGTCAACCTGCGTTGTGGGGTTTGAACTGCCGCTTTCGCCAGCAAGCCGGCTCCTACGAGGGACGTATCCGCCACATGTTTTGTGCTGAGGCCACATTTGCGCTAGCTTCCCCCCGGTCCAAATCCTTGCCGGCGCCCACCGATGCTCGACACACCGCCTCTCCACGCTACCCGCCAACTCCCGTTCAAACCGCCTTTCGACTGGCAACGCATGCTCGATTTCTTTGCCGCGCGGGCGACGGCCGGGGTCGAGGCGGTGGTGGGCGGCGAGTACCGGCGCAATATCGAATTCAACGGCTGTACTGGCACCCTGTCGGTGGTGCTTGCCGGCAGCGCTGATCACCTGATCGCGACGGTGGCGGGTGAGGCGAGCCGGCATATCGATGCGTTGATCGAGCCGATTTCCCACATGTTCGACCTGTATGCCGAACCGCAGGACATCGACCGCAGCCTGTCCTCGGATCCGTGGCTGGCGTCGTTGGTGCAGACACGTCCCGGGCTGCGGGTGCCGGGGGCGTTTTCCGGGTTCGAACTGGTGGTGCGGACCATCGTCGGCCAGCAGGTGAGCGTCAAAGGCGCGACCACCATCGTCGGGCGACTGGTGCGACGGGCCGGCGTGCAACTGGCGGATGACCCCGAAGCGCCGCTGGCCTGGCGTTTTCCTACGCCCGAGGCGCTGGCGGCGGCCAACCTGGACAAGATCGGCATGCCCGGCAAGCGCGTGGAAACCCTGCAACGGCTGGCGTCAGCGGTCGCCAGTGGCGAGCTGTCACTCAGCCCGGCCCACGGCGACACCAGCGAGTTGCGCCGCCAGTTGCTGGCGATGCCGGGCATCGGGCCATGGACCGTGGAATACATCGCCATGCGTGCCTGGCGCGACCCGGACGCATGGCCGGCGTCGGACCTGGTGCTGATGAACCTCATGACCCTGCAGGACCCGTCATTGACCCGGCTGCCGTTGCACAAGGCCCGGGCCGAAGCGTGGAAACCGTGGCGAGCCTATGCGGCGATTCATATCTGGAATTCGGCGGCCGATGTGGCCGGCAAGGCCAAGGGCGGCTGAGCCATCCAGCAACCCGAGCACGCAGGATGTGCCGGCGCATCCTGCGTGCTCGGGTTGCCAGGCGCACTTCATGGGTGCCCGAGTGTGATCAATGCGTCTGTGGATATCGGCGGGTGAGTTCGACGTACGTCACATTGCCGTGGGGATCGGAAAAGGCGCTGATTTTATCGTCGGAGTCATCTGTCATCAGCGAGATCATTTCTTCCTGACTTCGGTAGCGCAGGCGCCAGTCCATCATGAATTCCATGTAACCGCGACCGGCGCTGCTCAAACTGAAGTTACAGATCAATAATCGGCCCTGATCGTTCAGCAAGTGTTTCAGCGCCTGGCTTAGTTGAGTCACGACATCGGGTGCCAGATAGTCATAGAGGCCGGCCGAATAGATAAGATCGAAAGTCCCCTGGACGGGAAGAGCGGAGCTGAAGAAGTCGGATATCCTCGCGGTGACTGTCCTGACTCTTCCGTTGTACAAGGCTTCGACGGTCCTGCAGGACGCTTCGTCCTGATCCAGCGCAATCATTTCACCGGCGAATCCTGCACGGGCCGGCATTGAACCTTCGAATTCCCGGCAATGCCCTGACGCGACTGACAATATGCGCGGCTTCTGGTGGTGCAGCGTTACGTCATTCAGGTACGCCGTCAGCAACGTGCGGCGGAAGTGAACGGACAAGCCCATGGAGCCTTGTGTGGTGAATTCAAATATCCGGTGTCCGTGTTCCGAATCCTCGACGGTCTTGCCGAAGTAGATGTAATCCATCATGACCGCATCGCCGGCGTAGCCTCTGGGTTTGATATAGGCCCGGCGGGTAAACGGATCTTGCTGACAGAGCGCAAAGACCGGGTGCCGACGAGCCTGTTCGCGCAGCGCGTCGATGTTCGCCGGCGGGACGGTGTCATAAAACAAGGCGAGACGTGGAATCAGAAGTTCAAAAGCCTCCTGATAATGTTTATGGCGGATTGCAGTCTGAGCGCTGTCGAGAATGGCTGATAATTCCTTTTGTTCTGACGGCGTACATGCGGATGTCGCGTTCATGGTGATCTCCACTGATCCTTAGCGGACATGATCGGGTTAACGAGCGGGTGTCGATTGGCGTATTACAGGTCGAAAGGGGGCATTGGCTCACTCTCCATATCGGAAATCATGCGTTGCGCACTTGCAGGCCCTGAGAGTCAAAGTCAGCGCGCTTTTTCAGTGTAGTTGCCGGTCGTTGACGAAAATGACCGCTGAGGATGAATTCCAGCGCAAGAACTGGATGGTGCGCGGCGCCTGAAGGTTTAGTATCGGCACCTGACACAGCGCCCGACTGCCTTGACCGACTGGCGCCTGACCGTTTTGCGAGGACTGCCCAATGACGTTCACCTACCGTTTCATCGACTCCCCGGTCGGCCAGTTGAAGCTGATCGCCAAGGGGCCGCGTCTGGCGGCGATTCTCTGGGAGCACGAGCGGCCCAACCGTGTGTTGCTCGGCCCTATGGATGAAGACCATGGCAGCGAGATCCTCGACCGTGCCGAGCAGCAGCTGGCGGAATACTTCGCCGGCACCCGCAACCGTTTCGAGCTGGAACTGGACTTTCACGGCACCGAGTTCCAGAAAAAGGTCTGGCAGGCCTTGCTGACCATTCCTTTCGGGGAAACCCGCAGCTACCGCGACATTGCCGTGCAGATCGGCAATCCGGCGGCGGTGCGTGCGGTCGGTGCGGCCAATGGCAAGAACCCGATTTCCATCATCGCGCCGTGCCACCGGGTGATCGGCAGCTCCGGTGCGCTGACCGGGTTTGCCGGCGGCCTGGCGGCCAAGGAGTTGCTGCTGACCCTGGAAGGCTGCGCACCCGTTCCGGTGCAAAAGTCTGTCGGCGAAGAAGCGCCGGCCCAGGCGTCGCTGTTCTAGACTCAGCCGCTCGAACCCATTGCAACGCAACGCCCCCTGAAGTCATTGGAGATGGATATGCCTGCTTCTGCCCGTACGTTCCGTGAATTGCACCATCAACCCACCGTGCTGCGCTTGCCCAACGCCTGGGACGTCGCCAGTGCGCGGCTGTTCGAAAGCCTTGGCGCCACAGCCATCGCCACCACCAGCGCCGGTGTGGCGTGGTCCCAGGGCTACGCCGATGGCCGGGTATTTCCGGTGCACACGGCGGTGAGCGTGGCGGCGAACATCGCGCGGGTTATCAACGTGCCGCTGTCGGTGGACTTTGAAAACGGCTACTCGGACGACCCGCGCAGCGTCGCTGACCACGTCAAGCGGGTGCTGGAAGTCGGCGCGGTGGGCATCAACATCGAAGACGGCCCGGATGCGCCGGAGCTGCTGGCGCGGAAAATCGAAGCGATCAAGAACATGGCTGTGCACATCGGTCTGGACGTGTTCATCAACGCGCGCACCGATGTCTATCTGGCGAGCCTGGTGCCGGCGGAACGGCAGGTCGAAGAAACCCTCAAGCGTGGCCGTCTGTATCAACAGGCAGGGGCTGACGGGTTGTTTGTCGCGGCGCTGACCGATGTCGAGCAGATCAGGACCATCGTTCAGGGCGTGGACCTGCCGATCAACCTGCTGGCCCGACCGGGGCTGCCGGCGGCCGACGAACTGGCGAAGCTTGGCGTGCATCGTCTCAGTGCGGGTTCCAGTGTGGCGTTGACCGTGCTGGGCCATGCCGAACAACTGGCCCGTGGGTTCCTTGAGGAGGGACGCTCGGAACCGGTGACCCACAGCGGCGTGAGCTACCCGCAGATGCAGGCGTTGTTCGGGCATTGATACCGATGACGTCTGTGGGAGGGAGCCCTGCTCGCGAAAGCGTCAGGTCAGCCAATGGTGTGCTGACGGATCCGCTGCTTTCGCGGGCAAGCCCGCTCCCACATGGGCAGTGCCGGGCTGAAATGTACCTGACACCACAAAACCTGTGGGAGGGAGCTCTGCTCGCGATGGCGTCAGGCCAGTCAATGGTGTGCTGACTGAGCTGACGCATTCGCCAGCAAGCCGGCTCCTACAGCCCGGGCTTCAACCGGGAAATATCAGCCTCTCACCGGGTTTGCGGTGCTTGCGTTAGACCTCTCGATAACCCAACTCTCGGCTGATCCGCAGGCTGCATTCCAACAACAACGCCAGAAACCGCTCTCGCGCACCGTCCGGGTCCATTACCGCGTCGGGCCCGGACAGGTTGATCGCTGCCGTGACCTGGCCGGTGTGGTCTTTCACGGCGGTGGCAATTGCCGTCGAGTAATCCGAGCGGTGCAACACCCAGCCCTGTTCACGGTCTGCCGCGATCAACGCCTGCAACTCCGGCAGGGTGCGCGGCGCGGGCGTCGGGTAATCGTCCAGACGTATGTGCTGATACAGCGCGGCCAGCTCGGTATCGTCCAGAGCAGTCAGCAACATGCGGCCCATGGCCGTGCAGTGACAGCCGATGCGCGTACCCACCGGGATGTTCACCGACAGGCGTTGAGCCGCGAAAGCGCGGTACAGGTACAGGCTGTCGGTGTGTTCGCGGATGCTCAGGTGACAAGACAGTGAGGTGCGGTCACGCAGGTCGTTCAGGTGCGGCATCGCCACTTCGACGATGTCGCGGCTGGCCAGATAGCTGAAGCCGTCGCTGATCACCCGTGCGCCCAGCTCGTACTGGGTGTTGTGTTTGTTCAGATAACCCATGTCGGTGAGGGTGAACAGAATCCGGTACACCGCCGAGGTGCTGACGCCGAGCCGTGCGGCGATTTCCTGCATGCTCAGGCTGCGCGTGCGCGCGTCGAACATCGCCAGCACGCTTAGCCCGCGGGCGAGGGCGGGGACGCTGTAGTCGGTGTCTTTGTCGGGTGTTTCGGGCATGTTCATCGACGCGTTCTCTCCCGCGAATTGCGGCCTTTGTTTGCCCTGCGCTCACTTATATGCGCTGCTTTTTCTGTAGGAGCTGGCTTGTCCTGCGACCGACGGGGAACCCGTCGTAAAACCGGTACACGCGGTTTTCCTGACACGCCGCGTTCACCGGTTTTACTGCCGGTTCCCGGCAGGTCGCGGGACAAGCCGCGCTCCTACAGGTGTTCGCAGGGCAAGCCCGTTTCGGCAGGGCTGCGGAGTCAGCCAAACTCGGCCATGGCATCGATCACCGCATCCTTGAAGTACGCCAGCGAAGCGCGGTCAAAGAGGATCTGGAACGCCGGCTGGGTCTGATCGCCGACGTTGATCACGATCACGTTGATCCGCGCCGCCGAGGTCTGCGCCACCGCCCCCGGCGCAAAGGCGTGGGGCCGCAGGTCGACGCCGCAGAGCTTGGCCATGACTTCGGCAATGCATACGCCGCTCAATTGCAGCCACGCATGGCTGTCCTGGCGCGGCAGCAGGTAATTGGCGGTGTGGTCCAGCTCCCAGCGCGCTTCCTCGTCGGCGATGCGTTCGCCGTGGTCGTGTGGGCTGCCGAGGATCAGGTACTCGGTCTGCGACAGCCGCGCCACGTGGCTGCCGTCGCTTTGGCTGACGGCGCGGTTGGGCGCATCGGGCAGGCTGAAACCGCGAGCCTGCAAATAGTCGGCAGTTTCCCGGCCACGAAAGCCGACCCGTGGCAGGTCGGTCAGGTCCAGCAGCGCGCAGGGTTGCAGGGCGCCGCCGGCAAGCGGAGCAGGTGCGATGTAGCGTTCGGTATTGAGGCTGGACATGTCAGAGCTCCTGGCGCTGGTTGTCAGGGTCGAAGAATGGCAGCTTGACCACCGTGGCCTGGACGATCACGCCGTCCTCGACGCGGATCGGAATCTGCTGCCCCGGCGTGCTTTGCTCGAAACCGGCGTAGGCCAGGCCGATGATGCGGTCGAGGGTTTGCGAGTATTCGCAGGAGGTCACGTTGCCGCTGATGTCAGGGCCTTGCAGAACCAGATGCCCCTCCAGCGGTTGCGGGCTGGCCTTGGGCAAGGTGAAACCGACCAGCTTGCGGGTCTGCGGCTGCGCTTCGAGGATGTCCACCGAGCGGCGACCGACGAAGAACGGCTTGCTGCGGCTGACCGCCCAACCCATGTCGATCTCGCCGGGGTGGGTCATGCCGTCGGTGTCCTGGCTGATGATCACGTGGCCTTTTTCCAGGCGCAGCAGGCGTTGGGTTTCCACGCCGAACGGGCGAATGTCGAAGTCCTTGCCGGCCTCCATCAACGCGTCCCACAGCTGCACGGCGTGCCGTGCCGGGACGTGGATTTCATAGCCCAGTTCGCCGACGAAACCGACCCGCAGCAGCCGCGCCTTGATCCCCGCGACCGTGCCTTGACGCACCGCCAGATAGGGGAAGCCTTGCGCCGACAGATCCAGATCGCTGCAGACCTTTTCCAGCACCTTGCGCGCATCCGGCCCGGCGACGTTGACCGCCGAAATCGCCGCGGTGACGTTGGCGATGTCGACATCCAGCCGCCACTGCGCGTTCCATTTGAGCATCTGCTGGTAGATGCGGTCGACGCCGCTGGTAGTGGCGGTGACGTAGAAGTGGTTCTCGGCGAAACGGGCACAGACGCCGTCGTCGATCACCACGCCATGTTCGTTGGTCATCAGCGCGTAACGCGAACGACCCACCGGCTGCTTGAGAAAGGCGAAGGTGTACATGCGATTGAGCAGTTCGGCGGCGTCAGGACCGCGCACGTCCAGACCGCCAAGGGTCGAGACGTCGATGATGCCGACCTTGTTGCGCACATGCAGCGCTTCGGCCTGCATGCACGCGTCGCGCTCGCTCGGTTTGCCGTAATAGGCCGGACGCTGCCAGATGCCGGCGGGCATCATTTTTGCCCCGGCATCCAGATGGCGGCGGTGCATCGGCGTCTGCCGGTACGGGTCGAACGCGCGACCGGCGACATGGGCCAGTTTCTCCGCTTCAAACGGCGGCCGTGCGGTGGTGACACCGGTCTCACTGATGCTGCGCTGGGTTGCCGAGGCCACCAGCCGCGCGGTCGGCAGGGCCGAATGGCGGCCTTGAGACGGGCCCATGCCGACCGTTGAATAGCGCTTGACCAGTTGCACGTCGCGGTAGCCGATTTTGGTGGCGTTGATGATGTCGCGCACCTGCAGGTCCTCGTCGAAATCGACGAAATCCTTGCCCTTGGGGTGGGGGAAGATCGGCCACGGGAAGTTGACCTGGGCTTCGGCACGCATCGGCAACGGCTTGGCCGTAAGGTCCAGTTGCAGCGCCGTGACGATTTCGGCGGCGGCATGAATGCCGTCGGCGAGCACGTTGTCCAGCGCATGATAGCCATGCACGGAACCGGCGACGCTGAGGTTTTTCGGCAGGCCGCTGAGGCTGAATTCGGCCAGTTGATCGTCGTAGGCCAGCTTGCCGCCGGCCTGACACAACAACTGATAGACCGGCATGTAGCCGCCGGACATGCACAGCAGGTCGCAGTCCAGGGTCAGGCCGCTGCTGGCGACCTGACCTTGCCCGGTGATCTTGCGGACATCGGCACCGCTGACATGGCGCATGCCTTTTTCGTGCAGCGCTTCATACACGGTGCTGCCAAGGTGGCAGGCGATTCCGCGTTTTTCCAGAGCCAGAAACAGGGCGCGGTCGGCAGGGCCGGCGCGCATGTCCACCAGCGCGGCAATCTCGACGCCCTGATCGTGCAGATCCAGCGCCGTGAGATAACCGTCATCGTTGCCGGTCAGCACCACGGCACGGTTGCCCGGTTTGACCGCGTATAGCTTCATCAGGCGTTGCGCGGCGCTGCTCAGCATCACGCCGGGCAGGTCGTTGTTGCGGAAGATCACCGGCTGATCGAACGAGCCGCTCGCGACCAGGCACTGCGTCGCGCGCACCTTGTACATGCGCTTGCCCTGAATCACCGGCAAATAGTTGTCGGTGAACCAGGCGTTGCAGGTGGCCTGTTTCAGCACACGGATGTTGGCGTGGCCCTCGACCGCATCGACCAACTCGCGGCGCAGGGTCTCGGCGCGTTTGCCTTCGATGTCGAAACGGGCGTAGGTCAGCGAGCCGCCGAGAATCGGCTGCTGTTCGATCAGTAGCACTTTGGCACCGGCATTGGCGGCGGTCAGCGCTGCCTGCAAACCGGCAGGCCCGGCGCCTATCACCGCCAGATCGGTAAACAGATAGGCTTTGTCGTAGTACTCCGGCTTGAAGCTCAGATCGAGCACACCCAGGCCGGCCTTCTTGCGAATGATCGGCTCCCAGAGTCTCCACGCGCCCTTAGGCTTGTAGAACGAGCGGTAGTAGAAGCCTACCGGCATGAATTTCGAGAACTTGCCGAGGTAGGCGTCCTTGTCGTTGTCCAGCGAGCCGTTGAAATTCTGCCCGGTGACCTGCGCGCCGTTTTCCAGCAGGCAGGTATCGGCCAGCACGTTGGGCTCGCGGGGCAGTTGCACCAGGGTGTTGGCGTCTTGCCCGGCCATGCTCAGCGGGCCGCGAGGCCGGTGGTACTTAAACGAACGTGACAGCAGAAAACGGCCATTGGCGAGCAAGGCGCTGGCGATGCTGTCGCCAGCAAAACCCTCGTACGGCTTGCCGTCGAAACTGAAGGCGAGCGGCTGGCTGCGGTCGATCAGCAAGCCCATGGGCGCGGCTAGACGGCTCATTGCGCGGTCTCCTTGGCGGCGGTGAAGTCCACGCGGGCGGTGAACAGTTCTTTCGGGTCGAAGGTGCGCAGGACCTCGTCGCTGCCGGTGTGGCGCTCGGCGAGGAACCAGTAGCTGGACGGGTTGTGCATCCACCATTCGCGGACCACGCCGAGGGTGTCTTCGCTGTTGAACACATAGTCGGCCCATTCGGCGTCGCTGCAGGTCTGCGGATCGGGCATCTGCTTGAGCTCCCCGCCGTAGGTGAACTCGCTGATGTTGCGCGGCCCGTTGAGCGGGCAATTCATGATTTTCATAGTCCGCTCTCCTCAGTGGCTGGCCGCTGTCGCGCCCATTTCGTTGACTTGCCGGAAGGTCGAAAAACGCTCCAGACCGAACGGCTTGATCAAGTCCGGCACCTTGCCGCCGCTGGCGACCAGCTCGGCCATGGTCTTGCCGCAGATCGGCGTGGCCTTGAAACCCCAGGTGCCCCAGCCGGCGTCGAGGTAGTAATTCTTCACCGGCGACAGGCCCATGATCGGGCTGTAATCCGGGGTCATGTCGGTGATCCCGGCCCACTGGCGCATCAGCTTGGCGTTGGCCAGGAACGGGAACATTTCGATGGCGTGGGCCAGCAGGCTCTCCTTGAGGTCCAGCGTCGAGCGGGTGTTGAACAGCGGGTACGGGTCGGAGCCGCCGCCGAACACCACCTCGCCACGGCTGGTCTGCTGCACGTAGCAGTGCAGGGTGGACGAGCTCACCAGCGGGTCGAGAAACGGTTTGAACGGCTGAGTGACCATGGCTTGCAGCGGGAAGGTCTGGATCGGCGAGCGGATGCCGGCTTTCTTCATCAACTGCGAGCTCATGCCAGCCACCGCCTGCACCGCGCAGCCGCATTTGATCGTGCCGCGATTGGTCTTCACGGCGGTGATGGTGCCGTTTTCGATGACCAGTTCCTGCACTTCGGTGAGCTGATGAATTTCCACGCCGCGTTTCGCCGCCTGCTTGGCGTAACCCCAGGCCACGGCGTCGTGGCGCGCGGTGGCGCCGTCGATGTGCCAGAGGCCGGCGATCACCGGCAGATGGCCCGGATCGAGGTTGAGGGTCGGCACCAGTTCGCGGATCTGCTGGCGATCGATCATCTCGGTGCGGCCGCCGAAATGCTTGTTCACTTCCGCACGCTGGCGGAACGAACGCACGGTGGCGTCGGTGTGGGCCAGGGTCAGCTGGCCGCGATGGGAGTACATGATGTTGAAGTCGAATTCGTTGGACAGACCTTCGAACATCCGCACCGATTCGGCGTAGAAACGCACGCCCTCGCTGGTCAGGTAGTTGGAGCGGATCACCGCCGTGTTGCGCGCCGTGTTGCCGCCGCCCAGATAGCCCTTTTCCAGCACCGCGATGTTGCTGATGCCGTGGTATTTCGACAGGTAGTACGCCGTGGCGAGGCCATGTCCACCGCCGCCGATGATCACCACGTCATAGCTCGACTTCAGTTCTTTGGGCGCCGGCAGGTCGACCTCGACCGGGTATTCCGCGTTGAGCCCGTATTTCAGGAGATTAAAAGGCATGGGGCCTCCAGAGAATGGCGTTGGGCCTGGGCTTGCTGCACGGCAGCGATCAGGGTGTTTTTCATCAGAAAGGCGATGGTCATCGGCCCGACGCCGCCGGGTACCGGGGTGATGGCCGAGACCTGGGGCAGGGCGCTGTCGAAATCGACGTCACCGACCAGTCGACTGCGGCCGTCCTCTTCAATGCGGTTGATACCGACATCGATCACCACCGCGCCGGGCTTGAGCCAACTGGCGTCGATCATTCGTGGCCGGCCAACGGCGGCGACCACGATATCGGCCTGCCGACACAGGGCCCTGGCGTCGACACTGCGCGAATGCACCACGGTCACCGAGCAATGGGCCTTGAGCAGCAGGGCGGCCATGGGTTTGCCGACGATATTGGAGCGGCCGATCACCACCGCATGCTTGCCGCCGAGGTCGCCGCAGGTGTCTTCCAGCAGCTGCATGCAGCCGCTCGGCGTACAGGGCGTCAGCACGTCGCGGCCCTGGCTCAGGCCGCCGACGTTTTCACTGTGAAAACCGTCAACGTCCTTCTCCGGCGCGATGGCTTGCAAGGCGCGGGTTTCTTCGATCTGCGCCGGCAGCGGCAACTGCAGCAGAATGCCGTTGACGCTGTCGTCGTGGTTCAACTCGGCGATCAGTTTGAGCAACTGCGCTTGCGTAGTGTCGGCGCCGAGGCGGTATTCCAGCGAACGGATGCCGGCTTCCTCGGCGCGCAGGATCTTGTTGCGCACATAGACCTGACTGGCCGGATCCTGCCCCACCAGAATCACCGCCAGCGCCGGTTCGATCCCGTCCTTCTTCAGGGCCAGGACGTCGCTTTTCACCTGAGCCAGCACCTGCGCGGCGGCAGCCTTGCCGTCAATCACTTTAGAGGCGTTCACCGGAAGATCACCGTTCTGTCGTTGTTGAGGAAAACCCGGTGCTCCAGGTGGTACTTGACCGCCTTGGACAGGGCCACGGTTTCGGTGTCACGGCCGGTGGCGACCAGGTCGTCCGGCAGGTAGACGTGATCGACGCGCTGTACTTCCTGTTCGATGATCGGTCCCTCGTCGAGGTCGCTGGTGACGTAGTGGGCGGTGGCACCGATCAACTTCACGCCGCGTTCGTACGCCTGGTGATAAGGCTTGGCGCCCTTGAAACCGGGCAGGAACGAGTGGTGGATGTTGATCGCCCGGCCCGACAGTTGCTTGCACAGGTCATCGGAGAGGATCTGCATGTAGCGGGCCAGCACCACCAGTTCGGTGCCGGTTTCGTCCACCACCTTCATCAGCGCGGCTTCTTGCTGGGCCTTGGTCTCTTTGGTCACCGGCAGATAAATGAAGCGAATGCCCTCGCGCTCGGCCATGGGCCGCAGGTCGAGGTGGTTGGACACGATGGCGGTAATGGTCATGTCCATCTCGCCCTTGTGATAGCGGTAGAGCAGGTCGGTCAGGCAGTGGTCGAACTTGCTGACCATCAACAACACCCGCATCGGCTCGCGGGTGTCGTGCAACTCCCAGTGCATGTCGAAGGCGCTGGCGACGTCGGTAAAACCGGTTTTCAACGCCGTGATATCGCCGGAGTGACCGTCGTTGAAACGGAACACCGCACGCATGAAGAATTTGCCGCTGAACTCATCATCGAACTGCGCCATTTCACCGATGTAGCAACCGTTGCCGGCCAGATACGACGTCACCGCCGCCACAATGCCGGACGTCGCCGGGCAACTGATCTTGAGAATGAAATGGTTCTTTTCGTGTTGCATGGCATGTCCTCTGGAAAATGGCGGCAGCTCGGCTCAACGCAAAAGCAAAGGGGAATTTCAGGGGTAAACACTATTTTCAAGGATGAATAAAAATTCCTGATGGGAATTAAATATTCTCTGTTGCGGTTTTATAGGCGAAAAGGGAATGGAGCGTCCAGAGGTTTCTGGAAACTTTTTTAACTGGTGGGAAAATTTTGATTGAGACTGCGCTTTTGTGAAATGGCGCCGTAGCAGTCCGGCTTGCCGGCGGTAGCGGTCTTGAGATTGCTGCTGCAGGGCTCTTGGGTGTTGGAAAAGGTTGTGGTCACTCAAACATTTTGTGGGAGGGAGCTCTGCTCGTGATAGCGGTGGGTCAGATAAAACAGGATTGTCTGGACGGACGCCATCGCGAGCAGAACTCCCTCCCACGGATGTGAAGTGTTTGCTGGATGTCGGTATGGCAACTCGATCTGAAAGACTCTGCAGGCGCCGGCGTGCTGGCGAATATGGCAGATCAAACACTACTGGATTGCCTGACCTACCGCCTTCGCGGGCAAGCCCGCTCCCACAGGGAGTGTGTGTCGCCGGCTTTTGATCTGGTTTTTGATCTTGGGGCCCCGTTCCAGAAGGCCGAACGCAGGCGGTGCGTAGTGGCGCCGAGCGGCATGGATGTCGCGAGAGCCGCGTGGGCCATGGATGGCCCATTCGCGGCGGGCCCACGGAGCGTCGCCGGAGTGAGGGAACATCGAGCCTAGGCGAGGTGCCGTATGGCGGGGTATGGAGCCCTTGGTTACTTGGGGCTTTTCCAAGTAACTCGCCGTGAGGCGAAACAAGGCTGCGTTAGCAGCTAAGGCGTCAGACCAGACAAACCGAGTGCACAGGATTTACGACGACTTCGTCGCCGGTCGCAGGACAAGCCAGCTCCTACATTTGACCGCGTCACTCGCCGTCAGGCGAAACAAGGCTGCGTTAGCAGAGCCGGCGTGCTGGCGAAGATGGCAGATCAAACACTGCCGGATTGCCTGACCTACCGCCTTCGCGGGCAAGCCCGCTCCCACAGGGAGTGTGTGTCGCCGGCTTTTGATCTAGCTTTTGATCTTGGGGCCCCGTTCCAGAAGGCCGAACGCAGGCGATGGGGAGTGGGTCGAGCGACAGGATGTCGCGAGAGCCGTGTGGGCCATGGATGGCCCATTCGCGGCGGGCCCACGGAGCATTGCCGGAGTGAGGGAACACCGAGCATTAGCGAGGTGCCGTATGGCGGGGATAAGAGCCCTTGGTTACTTGGGGCTTTTCCAAGTAACTCGCCGTCAGGCGAAACCAAGCTGCGTTAGCAGCTACAGCGATCAGTCAGACAAATCGAGTGCATAGGTTTTACGACGACTGCGTCGCCGCTCGCAGGACAAGCCAGCTCCTACATTTGACCGCGTCACTCGCCGTCAGGCGAAACCAGCTGCGTTAGCAGCTAAGGCGTCAGACCAGACAAATCGAGTGCATAGGTTTTACGACGACTTCGTCGCCGGTCGCAGGGCAAGCCAGCTCCTACAGGGGGCATGCGTTCATTCAGCGGCGCCTCCACGATCATTCCCCCGACGTCCCATAGTTCATGATCGACAACAACCGGATAGGCACCTGCACCAACTCCTCCGGACCATGCGGCACGTCGCCGTCGAAAGTCAGGCTGTCGCCGGCTTCCATCCGATACAACTGATTGCCATGGCGATACACCAACTCACCCTCCAGCAAATGCAAAAACTCGGTGCCGGGGTGGGAAAAGGTCGGGAACTCCTCGCTGGCATCATCCATCGTCACCATGTACGCCTCGAAACTCTTCTTCGGCCCGCGCGTGTGGTTCAGCAGGTGATAGGTGTGGCCCTTCTCGGTGCCGCGACGCACCACCTCCAGCCCCTCGTCACGCTTGACCAGCAGCGCCGTGCTGCCTTGCTGGTCGTACTGACTGAACAGCTTGGACATCGGCATGCCCAGCACATCGCACAGACGGCTGAGGTTATCCAGGCTGGTCGAGACCTGAGCGTTCTCGATCTTGCTCAACATGCCCTGGCTGATCCCGGCGATGCGCGCGACATCGGCCAGTTTCAGTTCCTGCGCCTGGCGCTGGCGCTTGATCTGAATGCCCAGGTATTGCTCCAGCTTCAGCTTCGGTTGTTCTTCAGGCTTGCTCATCGGCTTTGCACGGTTTCCGTTCAATAATTTTAAATTCGCACCGGGAATGTGCAATTTCATCGCCGCCTGTTCGTTTGGCGGCGGATTATTCCCGTGGTGAAAACGAGTTTCCCATATATAGAGCAGAAAAACCGCCCGTCTCAAGATTCATTCACTGGCATACCCAATTGGCAAGACGCTTGCATTCCTGAAGGGAAAGTAAATTTCCTGATTGGAATAACCAACCGTCAGGCCACGAAACACCGGTTGTTGACCTCAACGTTTTGCCTTTCGCCAGGAGTGAATGCTCATGTTGCCACCCGAAACACAGCGGTTGATCGAGGAACACGGTATCAAGTACGTGCTGGCTCAGTTCGTCGACATCCATGGTTCGTCCAAGACCAAATCGGTGCCGGTGTCCGGCCTCGAAGCGGTTGCCGAAGACGGCGCTGGCTTTGCCGGTTTTGCCATCTGCGGCATGGGCATGGAGCCCCACGGTCCGGATTTCATGGCCAAGGGCGACCTGTCCTCGCTGACCCCGGTGCCGTGGCAGAAGGGTTATGGCCGCGTGGTCTGCATCGGTCACGTCGAGGGTAAACCCTGGCCCTACGACAGCCGTTACGTGCTGCAGAAACAGGTCGAGCGCCTGAGCGACCGCGGCTGGACCCTCAACACTGGCCTTGAGCCGGAATTCAGCCTGTTCAAGCGCGACGCCGGCGGCCGCCTGCAACTGGTCGACGCCAGCGATGCGCTGGACAAGCCGTGCTACGACTACAAGGGCCTGTCGCGCTCCCGGGAGTTCCTCGAACGCCTGACCGAAGCCCTGCAGCCAGTGGGTTTCGACATCTATCAGATTGACCACGAAGACGCCAACGGCCAGTTCGAGATCAATTACACCTACAGCGATGCCATGGAGTCGGCAGACCGTTTCACCTTCTTCCGCATGGCCGCCGGCGAGATCGCCAACGACATGGGCATGATCTGCTCGTTCATGCCCAAGCCGGACCCGAAACGCGCCGGCAACGGCATGCACTTTCACCTGTCGATCAGCAGCGCCAGCAACAAGAACCTGTTCCACGACGCCAGCGACCCGAGCGGCATGGGCCTGTCGAAACTGGCCTATCACTTCGCCGCAGGTCTGTTGGCCCACGGCCCGGCGCTGTGTGCCTTCGCGGCGCCGACGGTCAATTCCTACAAGCGCCTGGTGGTCGGCAATTCGCTGTCCGGCGCGACCTGGGCACCGGCCTTCATCGCCTTCGGCGCCAATAACCGCTCGGCCATGGTCCGCGTGCCGTACGGCCGCTTGGAGTTCCGCCTGCCGGACGCCGGCTGCAACCCGTATCTCGTCAGTGCCGCGATCATCGCCGCCGGCCTGGATGGCATCGATCGCAGGCTGGAAATCGACAACGTCTGCAACGAGAACCTCTACAAGCTGAGCCTGGAAGAGATCGCCGCCCGCGGCATCAGGACCCTGCCGCAGTCGCTCAAGGAAGCCTGCGATGCGCTGGAAGCCGACCCGCTGTTCGCCGAAGTGCTGGGCAATGAAATCGTCGGCGAATTCATCAAGCTCAAGCGCATGGAGTGGGTCGAGTACAGCCGCCATGTGAGCGATTGGGAGATCCAGCGCTACACGGAATTCTTTTAGCCACACGTTTCAAGCTGCAACCCGCAAGAAAAAGCGGGTCTGCGGCGAACACAGAATTTTCAATCAACTCGGACAGCTTGCAGCTGATGGCTTGCAGCTTCCGAACGCAGTGAGGCTGCCTTTATGTGCGGAATTGTGGGTTTGTACCTGAAAAATCCGGCGCTGGAATCCCAGCTCGGCAAGCTGTTCGAACCGATGCTCGAAGCCATGACCGACCGTGGTCCGGACAGCGCCGGCTTTGCCATCTATGGCGATGAAGTGGCCGATGGCTGGGTCAAGCTGACCCTGCAGGCCACCACCGAAGGCTATGACTTCAAGGCGCTGATCGGCGCGCTGGAAGGCAAGCTGGCCGCGCCGCTGGACTGGTTTCAGAACGCCAGCGCCATCGTCCTCAAAATTCAGGCCGACGAAGCCGCCGTACGTGCCGCCCTGGCCGAGCTCGCGCCGAGCGTGCGGATCATGAGCGCCGGACAAAGCATCGAGATTCTCAAGGGCATGGGCTTGCCTCGGGAGATTTCCGAGCGCTTCGGCCTGGCCTCGATGAAAGGCAGCCACATCATCGGCCACACCCGCATGGCCACCGAAAGCGCGGTGACCATGGAAGGCAGCCACCCGTTCTCGACCGGCGCCGACCTGTGCCTGGTGCACAACGGCTCGCTGTCCAACCACTCGCGCCTGCGCCAGAACCTGCGTCGTGAGGGCATTACCTTCGAAACCGAGAACGACACCGAAGTGGCCGCCGGCTACCTGACCTGGCGCCTGCAACAGGGCGACACGCTAAAACAGGCGCTGGACAAGTCGCTGGAAGACCTCGACGGCTTCTTCACCTTCGCCATCGGCACGCGCAACGGTTTTGCCGTGATCCGCGACCCGATTGCCTGCAAGCCCGCGATCCTCGCCGAGACCGACGACTACGTCGCCATGGCCTCGGAATATCAGGCGCTGTCGAGCCTGCCAGGCATCGAGAAAGCCAAGGTCTGGGAACCCGTTCCCGCCACCATGTACATCTGGGAACGCGAGTCGGCTTAAGGAGCACGCACATGAAAACCATCGATCTTTCCACTGCCAGCGTGCGTGACCTCAACCAGGCGCTGCACGATCAAGTGAACAACGTTGAAGAACGTGAGTGGGTGGTGACCCATCCCAACGGCGCCCATAACCTGGCGGTCGGCGTCAACGAAGCGGTGTCCGTGGATATCCAGGGTCACGCCGGCTACTACTGCGCGGGCATGAACCAGAAGGCGTCGATCACCGTACACGGCAACGTCGGCGTCGGTTGCGCCGAAAACATGATGTCCGGCTATGTGCGGGTCGAGGGCAGCGCCTCCCAGGCCGCGGGTGCCACCGCACACGGCGGCCTGCTGGTGATCGAAGGCGATGCCGGCGCGCGCTGCGGCATTTCCATGAAGGGCGTCGACATTGTGGTCGGCGGCAGCATCGGCCACATGAGCTGCTTCATGGGCCAGGCCGGGCGCCTTGTCGTCTGCGGCGATGCCGGCGATGCGCTGGGTGACTCGTTGTATGAGACGAAGATTTTCGTCAAGGGCAAGGTCGAGTCGCTGGGCTCTGACTGCATCGAAAAAGAGATGCGTCCCGAGCACATCGAGGAGCTGCAGGCGCTGTTGAACAAGGCCGGTTTCAACGAGAAAGCCAGCGACTTCAAGCGCTACGGCTCGGCCCGTCAGCTGTACAACTTCAAAGTCGACAACGCCAGCGCGTACTGAGTCAGGAGCATTCCCATGAGCGAATCCAACACCCCGAAAGCAGCGCCGGTCCTGCGCGAGTCTGCCACCTTCGACCGCCTGGCGATCCAGGAAATCCAGCGTGCCGCCGAGACCGGCATCTATGACATTCGCGGTGGCGGCACCAAGCGCAAGCTGCCGCACTTCGACGATTTGCTGCTGCTCGGCGCCAGCGTGTCGCGTTACCCGCTGGAAGGCTATCGCGAGAAATGCGGCACCGACGTGATCCTCGGCAACCGCTTCGCCAAGAAACCGATTCACCTCAAGATTCCGGTGACCATCGCCGGCATGAGCTTCGGCGCGCTGTCCGCCAATGCCAAGGAAGCGCTGGGCCGGGGCGCCACCATCGCGGGCACCAGCACCACCACCGGTGACGGCGGCATGACCCCGGAAGAGCGCGGCCAGTCGCAGCATCTGGTTTATCAGTACCTGCCGTCGCGCTACGGCATGAACCCGGACGATCTGCGCAAGGCCGACGCCATCGAGATCGTGCTGGGGCAGGGCGCCAAACCGGGCGGCGGTGGCATGTTGCTGGGCATGAAAGTCACCGAGCGTGTGGCAGGCATGCGCACGCTGCCTATCGGTGTCGATCAGCGCTCGGCCTGTCGTCACCCGGACTGGACCGGCCCGGACGATCTGGCGATCAAGATCGCCGAAATCCGTGAGATCACCGACT
Organism: Pseudomonas sp. NPDC090208; assembly: GCF_044746785.1. Classification (NCBI taxonomy): domain Bacteria; kingdom Pseudomonadati; phylum Pseudomonadota; class Gammaproteobacteria; order Pseudomonadales; family Pseudomonadaceae; genus Pseudomonas; species Pseudomonas sp. NPDC090208. Next base: position 531,125 of record NZ_JBIVCU010000003.1, on the reverse strand, counting down.
GGGAAAAACCGATCTACGTGAAGATCGGCGCCAGCCGCCCGTATTACGACGTCAAGCTGGCGGTGAAGGCCGGCGCCGACGTGATCGTCCTCGACGGCATGCAAGGCGGCACGGCGGCGACTCAGGAAGTGTTTATCGAGCACGTGGGCATCCCGATTCTGCCGGCCATTCCACAGGCCGTGCAGGCACTGCAGGAAATGGGCATGCACCGCAAAGTGCAGCTGATCGTCTCCGGCGGCATTCGCAACGGTGCCGACGTGGCCAAGGCCATGGCCCTGGGTGCAGACGCGGTGGCCATCGGCACGGCGGCGTTGATTGCCTTGGGCGACAACCATCCGCGTCTGGATGACGAGCTGAAGAAGATCGGTTCGGCGGCGGGCTTCTATGACGACTGGCAGAACGGTCGTGACCCGGCGGGCATCACCACCCAGGACCCGGAATTGTCGAAACGCCTGGACCCGGTCGAAGGCGGGCGCAGGTTGGCCAACTATTTGCGTGTATTGGTGCTGGAAGCGCAAACCATGGCCCGTGCCTGCGGCAAATCCCACCTGCACAACCTTGACCCCGAGGACCTGGTGGCCCTGACCGTGGAATCGGCGGCCATGGCCCGGGTGCCACTGGCAGGGACTTCGTGGATTCCGGGGCAGCAGTATTGATGTAGAGGTCGCACCGATCTTCTGTAGGAGTGAGCTTGCTCGCGATGACGGCAAATCAGCCACTGCAAGGGTGTCTGACAAATCGCCATCGCGAGCAAGCTCACTCCTACAAAGTCATTGGCGTTCATGACACCCACTCAAAGAGGCCAGCCAAGGCCCGATGCTTGATCACACCGCTTTCTGCCAGACACTTTTCCATTCATTGCAGGAGCTTCGAAAATGGTTAACCGTCTACCCGGCAAATCCCTTCTTCTGTTGATGGCGCTCGGCGCCGTCCCGCTGGCCCAGGCGGCCGATGCACCGACGTTGAGCACTGGCAGCACCGCATGGATGGTCACCGCCGCCGTTTTGGTGCTGTTCATGTGCCTGCCGGGCCTGGCGCTGTTTTACGGCGGCCTGGTGCGGGCGAAAAACATGCTCTCGCTGTTCACCCAGTGTTTCGGCATCGCCGGGCTGGTGGGCGTGCTGTGGGTGATCTACGGCTACAGCATGGTGGTCGACACCACCAATATGGTCGAGGGTGAGGTCAGCTTCAACAGCTTCGTCGGCGGTCTGAGCCGGGCGTTTCTGGCCGGCATGACCCCGGACAGCCTGGTCGGTGAGATCCCGGAAGGCGTGTTCGTGACCTTCCAGATGACCTTCGCCATCATCACCCCGGCGCTGATCGCCGGTGCCTTTGCCGAGCGCATGAAGTTCTCCGCCGCGCTGCTGTTCATGGCGATCTGGTTCACATTGGTCTATGCGCCGATTGCGCACATGGTCTGGGGCGGCGCCGGCGCGTTGATGCACAACTGGGGCGTGCTGGATTTTGCCGGCGGCACCGCAGTACACATCAACGCCGGGGTTGCTGCGCTGGCGGCGTGCCTGATGCTGGGCAAGCGCAAGGGCTATGAGAACGCGCCGATGCCGGCGCACAACCTGAGCCTGACCATGACCGGCGCAGCGATGCTGTGGGTCGGCTGGTTCGGTTTCAACATCGGCTCCGGTGGCGGCCTCAACGGGCTGTCGGGTATCGTCATGCTCAACACCCAACTGGGCGCCTGCGCCGGCATTCTCGGCTGGATGTTCACCGAGTGGTTCAAGGTCGGCAAACCGAGCGCGCTGGGTCTGGCCAGCGGTGCCCTGGCCGGTCTGGTCGGCATCACCCCGGCGTGCGCCTATGTCGGTGTCGGCGGCGCGCTGGCGATCGGTCTGCTGTGCGGCGTGTTCTGCTACCTGAGCGTCACCGTGCTGAAAAAACGCCTGGGCTACGACGACAGCCTCGACGTATTTGGCCTGCACGGCATCGGCGGCATGATCGGCGCCGTGCTGACCGGCGTGTTCTGCGTACCGTCGCTGGGCGGGTTGGTAGAAGGCGTGACCCTCGGCGGCCAGGTGATTGCCCAGATCAAGGGCGTGCTGTTCACCACGGTGTATTGCTTTGTGGTCAGCTGGGTGGTGTTGAAAGTGGTGAAAATGCTGGTCGGTCTGCGCGCCGACGAGCACGTCGAAGAAATGGGCCTGGACCTGGCCGAGCACAACGAGAGTGCGTACAACCATTGAGTTGAAGCTACGCGTTTTTGTTGTAGGAGCCGGCTTGCTGGCGAAGGCGGTGTGTCAAACGACAGCGACGTCGCAGACCTGACGCCTTCGCCAGCAAGCCGGCTCCTACAGATCGTGTCAACTCAGGAGCTGGCTTGCCCTGCGACCTGCCGGGAACCGGCAGCAAATGCTGGCGACTTTGCAGTCCTGACACACCGCGTTTGGCGGTCTTACGACGGGTTCCCCGCCGGTCGCAGGGCAAGCCAGCTCCTACAGGTCTGAGGTCGGCAACTGTGGGAGCGAATTCATTCGCGATAAGGCCAGTACAGTCGATAGAAATTCATCGCCTGACGCGCCGATTCGCGAATGAATTCGCTCCCACAGGGGACATGCATTTCAGGCCATTACGGCGGTTTGGGCGATACGGCTGCAAGCCGTGCTGCCATGGGCTGTTCACCACCGGACCTGTAGGAGCTGGCTTGCCCTGCGACCTGCCGGGAACCGGCAGCAAACCCTGGCGACTTTGCCGTTCTGACACACCGCGTTCAGCGGTTTTACGACGGGTTCCCACCGCTCGCAGGGCAAGCCAGCTCCTACAGGGGGGATGCGTTTCAGGCCACTACGGCGGTCTGGGCGACGCGGGCGTTTGCTGCCATCTGCAATTGGGTGGCAATCACTGTGTTTTTCAGCAGATACGCAATGGTCATCGGTCCGACGCCGCCCGGCACCGGGGTGATGGCGCTGGCTACGCTGCGGGCGCTGGCGTAGTCGACGTCGCCCACCAGGCGGTCGCCGTCTTCCGTGGCAATTCGGTTGATTCCCACATCGATCACCACCGCGCCAGGCTTGAGCCAGCTGGCGTCGATCATCTGCGGGCGGCCGACCGCCACCACGACGATATCGGCCAAACGGCACAGCGCTGCCGCATCGACGCTGCGCGAGTGCACCACGCTGACCGAACAATTCGCCTGCAACAGCAGGGTCGCCATGGGTTTGCCGACGATATTGGAGCGCCCGATCACTACCGCGTGCAGGCCGCTCAGGTCGCCGCAGGTTTCATGCAGCAGGCGCATGCAGCCGCTCGGCGTGCAGGGGGTCAGCACGTCGGCGCCCTGAACCAGCCCGCCGACGTTCTCGCGGTGAAAACCGTCCACGTCCTTGATCGGGTCGATGGCGTGAATCACCGCGTGCTCGTCGATGTGCGCGGGCAACGGCAACTGCACCAGAATGCCGTTGACCGCTGGATCGGCGTTCAGCTGATCCAGCAGCGCCAGCACTTCGCGCTGACTGGTGCTGGCGGGCAGGCGATGCTCAAGGGAGCGAATGCCCACTTGCCCGGCCTTCAGCAGTTTGTTGCGCACGTAGACCTGGCTGGCCGGGTCGTCGCCGACCAGCACCACGGCCAGGGCCGGATGCACCTGTTGCCCGGCCAGGGCCAGGACATCGTCTTTGACTTCGTCGAGAACCCGGGCCGCGATGGCCTTGCCGTCGATATCGCGGGCGAGTGCAGGGGTCATGCTCATGGGATGAGTCACCATTGTCGAAAGGGAAGGAACGTCGATCGAACACCGAGGCCCGCAGGGGCCCCGATGATCAGTCACAGGGTGGGGGCGGTCAAGCGACCAGGCGATGACAGGCGTACACCAGCACCGCGCCCGCGATCAACGTCAGATAAGGCAGCACACCGGCGCGTTTGCTGCCGGCGTCGGCCTGCAGGTGCAGGTCGCTGAGCATGGCGGCCGGGAAGCGACCCTTGTCCTGCACGTAGTGGCGGAAGCAGAACACCGGCAGAATCAGCATCGCCAGCAGCAGGCCGGTGACCAGCGTGCCAGCGCCCCAGATGTCGGCGCCCAGGCCCATGCAGGCCAGGTTGACGAAACTCAACAGGCCACCGGCGGCCAGCAACAGAGTGGGCGCCTTGTACGGACGCGCCCAGTCCGGGCGGTCCAGACGGTGAATCCAGCCGGCGTTGAGGTTGAGGAAGTTGAAGATGATGTAGCTGACGTTGGACGCCGCCAGCACGAACACGTAGTCGGACATCAACAACAGCAGCAGATTGAACGACAGGTCGGTCCACATGGCCGCCGTCGGCGCGCCGTGCTCGTTGGTGCGGCCCAGGTATTTCGGCAGCCAGCCGTCCACCGAGGCCTGATACAGCGTGCGCGACGAGCCGGACATCGAGGTCATGATCGCCAGCAACGTGGCGAGCACCAGCATGATCAGCACGATGTTGGCGACCAGCTTGCCGCCGCCGATGCTGTCGGCCATCACCTGGCCCACGCCCATGCCGCTATAGATTGCCGGTGAGAGCAGGCCGCTGTACACCGCCGGGGTGACCACCGCGCCGCTGGCGTCGAGCACCGCCGGGGTCACCAGTTGGCCGAGGCCGAGGCTGCCCTGGAACGCCAGCGGCACGAAGGTGAACACCAGAATGCACAGCAAACCGGCGTAGAAAATGGCCTTGAAGGTGTCGCGCTTGGGGTCCTTGAACTCACGGGTGTAGCACACCGCCGTCTCGAAGCCGTAGGTCGACCACGCCGCCATGAACAGCCCGCCGGCCATCAGCGACCAGCCGGAAATGTCCCAGGTGCCGTCGATCACTTGCCCGGCGGCGTCGTGGGCCAGCGGGAACAGCGGCAGGAAGTTGGCCTGGGTGGCATCGCCGGTCAGCAGCGGCACCACGCCGACCAGCACCAGCGGGATCAGCGAGGTGGCGCCGAGCACCAGGGTCAGCCGCGCCGAACGCAGGATGCCGCCGTGCTGGATGGCGAACACGGTGAGCAGAATCACCAGGCCGATGACAAAGGTCGCGTTGATGCGCAGGGACAGACCGCTTTTGACCCAGCCCAAGTCCAGCAGCGTCAGTTGCCAGGTGTTGATCAGCGCATCGGCGGGAAACAGCGCGGTGAGGATGTAACCGGCCGCCAGCCCCGAGCCGATGGACAGCACTGGCGACCAGGCCAGCCAGTTGCACCACACTGAAATCGGCGCGATCAGTTTGCTGTAACGCACCCAGGCGATGGCCCCGTACACCGAGGCGCCGCCGGACTTGTGCGGGAACAGCCCGGCGATTTCGGCGTAGGTGAAGGCCTGGATAAAGCCGAACAAGATCGACACGATCCAGACGATCCAGGCGGGTTTGCCCACCGTGGCGGCAATCGCGCCAATGGAAAACAACACCAGCGCCGGCACGCCGCTGGCTACCCAGAAGGCGCCGCGCCAGTCTATCTTGCGCTGCAGGCTGCCGACGCTGTGGTCAGCCTGCGGGAGAGTCTCGAACGTAGTCGCTTCCATCTTGGTAATCCCATGTCTGAGGTGTGGTAGTTGGGCAGTCGAAGTGGTGCGTCTCTACGTGATACGGATCAACTGCGTACCCGGCGCTTCTCCGGGTCATAGAAGATCGGTGCCGTGACCTCGGCGCTGATGCGCTTCTGCAGGCCGTCGATTTTGCCGATTTCAAGTGCGGTGCCCGGCTCGGCGCAGGACACGTCAAGGCGACACAGGGCGATGTTGCTGCCCAGCAAGGGCGAGCGGCAGGCGCTGGTGATGACGCCGACCTGAGCCCGACCGCGAAAGACCGGGTCGCCGTGGTGGGCACCTTCGTTGCCGGTCAAGCGCAGGCCGACCAGTTTTTGCGCGGGCGTGGCGCTGCGCCGCAGCAGGGCGTCACGACCGACGAAGTCGTCGGTCTTGGTGTTGAGCGGCACGCTGAAGCCGATACCGGCCTCGAACGGGTCGGTCTGATCGGTGAACTCGTAACCGGCGAAAATCAGCCCGGCTTCGATGCGCAGCATGTCCAGCGCCTCAAGCCCCAGCGGCACGATGCCCAACGGTTGACCCAAGGCCCAGATGCGCTCCCAGACCCGCTCGGCATGGTCCGGGTGGCACCAGACTTCATAGCCCAGCTCGCCGGTGTAGCCGGTGCGGGAGATCATCAGCGGGCAGCCGTCGTAGTCGTTCAGCCGCCCCACCAGAAAGCGGAACCAGCCCAGGCTGTCCACGTTCGGTTGCGTGGGCGGGGTCCAGACCATCTGCCGGAGCAGTTCGCGGCTCAACGGGCCTTGCACCGAGAGATTGTGAATCTGCTCGCTGGCCGATTTCACCCAGACCTTCATGCCCAGCTTCTGTGCCTGCTCGCGCAGCCAGATGCCGGCGTAGTCCTCGCCGCAGATCCAGCGGAAGTTGTCCGGCCCCAATCGCAGCAGGGTGCCGTCGTCGAGCATGCCGCCGTGCTCATGGCACATCGCCGAATACACCACCTGGCCGATAGCGAGCCGGCGCACGTCGCGGGTCAGGCAGTACTGCAACAGCGCTTCGGCGTCGGGGCCGATGATCTCGAATTTGCGCAGGGCAGTGAGGTCCATGACCGCCACCCGCTCGCGGCAACCGTAATACTCATCGATGGCGCCGAAGCCGTCGTAGCGCAGCGGCAGCCACCAGTTGCGGTAATCGACAAAACTGCCGGTCAGCTGACAGGTACGTGAATGGAAACCCGACTGGCGGGTAAGGACAGGGTCGGCATCGGCCGTGCTGCGAGTGCTCATGGCGATGGCAAAACGCTCCTTTTCGCTGTAGACGCGGATATGGATATCGGTCGGTTCCCAGCCGTTGGCCGGGTCGATGTCATCGGGGCACGACGAGCTGCCGCAGACCAGATCGGTCATGGCTTTCAACAACACGTAATCGCCGGGCCGCGACCCCGGCTCGTCCAGCGTCATCTGCTGGTGGGCATCGATGGCGGTGTTGAAGAAGAAGTTGATCGCAGGCCAGCCTTCGCGCCCCTGAACCCCGTGGGCGGCCAGGGCGCGGCTGAGGTTGTCGCTGCAGTTGTCGTGCCCGAAATAGCCGTGGCTTTCGTAGTAGCGGGCGGCGCAGGCGAGGGCGAAGGCATCGTGACGCCCGACCGTGTCCTGCACCACTTCCAGCATCGGCTGCATGCGCCGGTCGAAGAATTTGCCGAACAGTCCCGGTGCCGGGTATGCGCTGCCGTTGAGCGTGCGGGTCACGGTCTGGTCAAGATCCAGTTCGATGCCCCGGTCCAGTGCGCGGCGGTCGAAGGCGACGAAGTCCGAACACTGGCGCCCGGCGACGTCGAGCACCTGAATGTACTGGCCCTTGGCGACGGTGTAGCTGTGGGCCGTACCGGCGCGGACGGTGAATTCGTCGAGCAGTTCGCCCAGCGGTTCGGGCAGCGCCGGCGTCAGCAATGCTGATGCTTGCGCGCGTTCGACCACCAGGCGCAGTTCGCTGGGGCAGTATTGCCGGTCAACCGCCGTGGCCTCGTGGGGCGCCGCGGCAATCACCAACAAATGGCCCTCGGCGACAAACTGGCGGCTGAAGCCGGCGGGCGTTTGTGCTTCCCACAACGATGCGGCAGCCGGCAGGGTGCGCCAGTCCAGCCCGCGCCTGCCAAGGGCCTGCACGATACGTCGGGCCTGCACGCCCACAGCAGCCAACTGCTGGTGGATGAATCGGCAGTCGGCGGATGGGCTCAGCGACCAGTCGGCCAGCGCATTGCGGCTGCTGGCGTCGATCACCAGCAGTTCGCAGGGCTGCCAGCCTTCCAGGTCGATGACCTGCAAGCGGTCGCCTGCTTCCAGTGTCAGCAGGGTCAGCCCGCCGGCGGCCAGCCGGTAGCGTTCCATGGCGGGTGTGCGGGCGAACAGTCCCGGTTCGCGGGGCAGGGAAATGCGCGGTGCATTCATGACAAGGCTCCGCCGTCAGCCGACTGACTGGAAGGGCGTGGACGGTTCGCTCAGGTACGCGGCCATCGAATCGTCCAGCGCCTGCAGCCACGGGGTGTGGTGCGGCGGCGACTGGGTGCCGGTCATCAGCGAGCGGTAGGACTTGTCGCGGTAACCCATGATGTCCTCGGCCTTGTCGTGCTTCCAGTGCAGGAAGGTGTCGTTGACCGCAGCGATATCGAAGTTCGGGTAGTCGGTGGCGTCGACCAGTTGCTGGATGTAGGCGCCCTGGTACTCGAACATCTGCTGGTTGGTTTGCAGGGTCTGCTCCCGCTCGAACCACTGCTGGCTGTCGGCGAGCATGTCGGCGTGGGACGGCAGGGCGATGCGCCCGAGGATCACATCACGGGCGTACCAGGCCTGGGCGTCGAACATGTTGAAGGAATACCACTGGTCCTGCATGCCGAGGTAGATCATGCGCGGGTTGGCTTCCCAGAACACGCCCTTGTAGAGGTTGCGTGGCCACAGGCGGTTGTCGGTTTTCAGGCACAGCGAGTCGTCGAGGAACGGGAAGTGATGCTTGTAGCCGGTGCACAGAATCACCGCGTCGATGTGCTTGCTGGTGCCGTCGGCGAAATACGCCCGGTTGTTTTCCAGCCGCTGCAACAGCGGCTTCTCTTCCCAGTTAGCCGGCCACTTGTAGCCCATGGGCGCGGTGCGATAGCAACTGGTGATGCTGCGCGCGCCGTATTTGTAGCACTGTGAACCGATGTCTTCGGCCGAGTAGCTGCTGCCGACGATGAGCAGGTCCTTGCCCTTGAATTCCAGCGCTTCGCGGAAGTCGTGGGCGTGCAGGATGCGCCCGGCAAACTGCTCGAAACCCTTGAAGTAAGGCACTTTCGGTGTCGAGAAATGGCCACAGGCGTTGATCACGTAATCGAACTGTTCGCTCACGCTGACATCGTTGCCGTGATCATGGGACAGCACGGTGAACTGCTGCGTCTCCTCCTCGAACGTGACCTGGCGCACCACGGTGTTGAAGCGGATGTAGTCGCGCACGCCGGCTTTTTCGACGCGGCCCTTGATGTAGTCCCACAGCACTTCGCGAGGCGGGTAGGAGGCAATAGGGCGGCCGAAGTGTTCTTCAAAGGTGTAGTCGGCGAACTCCAGGCATTCCTTTGGGCCGTTCGACCACAGGTAGCGGTACATGCTGCCGTGGACCGGCTCGCCGTGCTCGTCCAGCCCGGTGCGCCAGGTGTAGTTCCACATGCCGCCCCAGTCGGCCTGCTTTTCAAAGCAGACCAGTTCAGGGATGTCGGCACCCTTGTCCCGGGCCGACTGGAAAGCTCGAAGTTGGGCCATGCCGCAGGGGCCTGCACCGATGATTGCTACGCGTAATGTCATGTCAGTACCTCGCGAAAAGGGGTGATCAGCAAAAAGTTGCCGCGATCAGCGGAAGATCACGGTCTTGTCCTGGTTGATGAACACCCGGTGTTCCAGGTGGTATTTCAGGGCCTTGGAGAGGGCGACGGTTTCCGTGTCGCGGCCGATGGCAACCAGTGAGTCGGGCAGGTAGGTGTGGTCGACGCGCTGCACTTCCTGCTCGATGATCGGGCCTTCGTCGAGGTCGCTGGTGACGTAGTGGGCGGTGGCGCCGATCAGTTTCACGCCGCGATCGAACGCCTGGTGATAGGGTTTGGCGCCCTTGAAACCGGGCAGGAACGAGTGATGGATGTTGATCGCCCGGCCCGAGAGCTGTTTGCACAGATCGTCGGAGAGGATCTGCATGTAACGGGCAAGCACCACCAGATCGGTTTGGGTTTCCTGGACGATGCGCATCAGTTCGGCTTCCTGACGGGCCTTGGTGTCCTTGGTGACCGGCAGGTAGACGAAGCGGATGCCTTCGCGCTCGGCCATGGCCCGCAGGTCGAGGTGGTTGGAGACCACGGCGGTGATCTCCATGTCCATTTCACCCTTGCGATGGCGGTACAGCAGGTCGGTCAGGCAATGGTCGAACTTGCTGACCATCAACAGCACGCGGGTCGGTTGCGAGGAGCGGAACAGCTGCCACTGCATGTCGAAGCCGCCGGCCAGCGACGCCAGCTCGCGCTGCAGGGCATCGATGTCGCCGTGGGCGCCGCGATTGAAGCGGAACACCGCGCGCATGAAGAACTGCCCGGTGAACTCGTCGTCGAATTGCGCCAGTTCGCTGATGTAGCACTGCTGGCTGGCCAGGCAGGAGGTCAGGGTGGCGACGATCCCGGAGGTCGCCGGGCAACTGATCTTGAGGATGTATTGCTCGTTTGAAGTGTCCATGGCGCTCTCGTGTCTGCGATGGAAGAAGGCGATCAGCCCTTGGCCGTGCGCTTGGTTTTCTGCGGGTCGTCGAACGGCATGGCGTGGGTCACGGCGGCGACCTGCTGGCTGCCGCGCACTTGCAGGGCGATGCCGGGTTCGGCGCAGTCGACGGCCACCCGGGCGATGGCCATGGAGCGTCGGGTCAGGCGCGAATACATGGCGCAGGTGATCACGCCCACCTCCTGACCGCCGTGCCAGAGACTGTCACCAGCTTCGGCAGCGATGCCGCTGTCGAGCAGCACCCCGGCGATCTTGAAGCGCTCCTGGCCACGCAGGCGGCGGTGCTCTTCGGCGCCACGGAAGTCGCGCTTGTCCGGCGACACGGTGAAATCCAGGCCAAGTTCCCAGAGGGTGTCGCCGGCTTTCTGGTCGGCGAAGGGGTACATCTGCGAGTTGTCGTAGGGGAAGAACATCAGCGCGCTTTCCACCCGCAGCCAGTCCAGCGCGGTGAAGGCGCAGGGAATGATGCCCATGGCTTCGCCACGGCGCAGGATTTCGTCCCAGATGAACGGGGCGTCGGCCGCCTTGCAGAAAATCTCGTAGCCGCGTTCGCCGGTGTAGCCGGTGCGCGAGATCATCACCGGGCGGTCGAACAGGCGGGTTTGCAGGTGATGGAAGTAGGGCAACTGCCGGATGCCGGGCACGTGTTCGGCGAGGAACTCCACCGCCAGCGGGCCTTGCAGTGACAGGTCGTGCAGGTCGTCGTCGAACAGCACCGCCACCTGACGGCCCTGGGCCGAGCGCACCAGCATTTCGTGGCCGTTGCCGGCGCCGTGTACCACCATGAAAGCGTTGGGGCCGGTGCGGTAGACGATGCAGTCGTCGACGAACTTGCCTTCCTCGTCGAGCATCGAGGCGTACACCGATTTGCCGGGGTACAGCTTGCTGATGTCGCGGGTCGTGGCCCACTGCAGCAGGCTTTCGGCGTGGGGGCCGACGTAATGGACCTTCTTGAGGCCCGAGACGTCCATCAACCCGGCGCGGGTGCGAATGGCTTCGTGGTGGTCGGCCAGATCGGTTTCGTATGTCCAGGCGGTGCCCATGCCGTTCCAGTCTTCCAGCTGTGCGCCGAGCGCGCGATGACGGTCAGCGAGTGCAGAAATGCGCCATGAATGAGCCATGTGAAAGGTCCTTGTCGTGGGAAGGTCGGAAGCGTCAGGCCTGTGGATCGAACTGGCAGAGCCACTCGATCAGCGCCTGTCGGTAGCGGGTCATGCCTTTGTAATCAGCGATGGCGTCGGGCAGGTCGCGGATCACCCGGTGCAGCCGGCAGCCCCATTCAGGCTGGGTGACCAGCTCGTTGAGGCTGATCAGGTAGGTGCGGATGCTGAACATCATTGCGTTGCTGCGCGGCAGGCGGGCCATGACCTGCAGTTCGACGCGCAGGTGCACGAGCTGCCCGGCGTTTTGCGCCGTCACGGTGCCGCGGTCGGCGCCCCACTCATGAAAAGTTTCCGGCGATGAGTCCAGACGCGGGTTGATCGTCAGGGTCCAGTTCAGCCGCCGCACCGGGTGGTCGACCTGCAGGTTGAGCAGGTATTTCAGCGCCCGGTCGAACACGCCCATCTGGTGGGCCATGGGCACCGGCGAATGCCACTGCTTGAAGCTCATCCCGGCATCGAACGCCAACGACCAGTCGGCGGGGCTGGTAATCAGCCCGGCGTCCATGAACAGGTCGCCGTCGCGCTGATCGAGCAGGGCGAAGTCGCCCTGCACCTGACGGCCGATGAATTCCAGCGGCTCACTGGGCAAGGTCGACGCGTCGCCGAACACGAAGCGCTGATCGATGCCCAGTGCCTTGTTGCGCCAGTGCCAGTGATTACCATCGCGGTTCAGTTCAAACCACTGCGGGTAGTCGCGGGCCAGGTGCTCCATGAGCATCTGCAGGGCGTCCCAGGCGGCGTCCTGCATGTGCGGCATGACCAGGTAACGGCGCGGGTCCTTGTCCAGCACCAAAGCGCGTTCAGCCATTTCCGAGCGGTAATGCTCATCGATGTCGAAACAGTGCTCGTACACCGAGCCGGGGTCTCGGGAGGTCGCCGGCTCGATGTTCACCGAGTACAGGTAGCTGTCCTGGGGGAACGGAAACGGGAAGCGCTTGATCGCGGTGGGGCTGTTGCGGAAGCTGAAGTCCTCGCGGTACGTCCGGGTGGGGCTGAATGGCACGGTCATGGTCGACTCCTAGAGATCCAGTGATACGCACGGGCCGCAGCCGCGAGACACGCAAGGCATGAGAAATTCGGCCTGCTCGCTGCGGCTCAGAAAGTGGTCGCGGTGTTCGATGTCGCCACCACGGTGCCGGGTGATGCACTGTCCACAGACCCCGCCACGGCACAGGTTGGGCACCTCCAGGCCTGCCGCCTCCAGCGCTTCGAGCAGGCTCTGGTCTGCGCCGACGGTCAGGCGTTGGCCGCTGCGCAGCAGCTCCAGTTCGAACGGCGTGCCGGGTTGCGGTGCGCTGAACGCTTCGTGGTGAACCCGGCTGGCCGGCCAGCCCAGCGCTTTGGCGTATTCCTGAACGTCGGCAAGCAGGCGTTGCGGGCCGCAGGTGTAGACGTGGCTGCCCAGCGGGCGGTCGCCGAGAATGGCGGGCAGATCGATGCGGCGTTGCCCGTCATAGACATGCAGCCGGGCGCCGAGACGCTGTTGCAGCGCGGCGAGGTAGGCATCGGTCAGGCCCGGGCGATACAGGTAATGCAGCTCGAAGTCGGCCTGGCGCTGTTCCAGCTCGGCCAGGTAGGCCATGAACGGCGTGATGCCGATGCCGGCGGCGATCAGGATGTGCTGGCGGGCCTGGCTGTGCAGGGCGAACAGATTGGCCGGCGGCGAGAGGGTCAGGCTGTCGCCGATCTGCACCTGCTCGTGCAGGTAACGCGAGCCGCCCCGCGAAGCTGTCTGCAAGCGCACGGCGATGCGATAGTGCTCGCGCTGCGCCGGATCACTGGTCAGCGAATAGGCGTTGCGCAAGGTGCGGTCGCCCAGCGGCAGATGCACTTGCACATGGCTGCCCGCCGAAAAGCCCGGCAGGCGCCCGGTGCAGGGTGTCAGGGTGAATTCACGCACCAGTGGGGTGAGCATGCGTGCATCGCTGACGCGGACGTTCAAGGTCGCACTCATGGCCGGAACCCCGCGTAAGGCTGGTCCGGGTTGCCGCACACGCCGAGGTAGGCGCCCAGACGCCGGGAAAAGTGCTCGCGGATTTCCAACAACACCTTGCAGCCGCTGCATTGCAGGCTGTCCTGCTGCGTGCCCGGTTGTTTCAGCCCGCAGTGCACGCAATACACAGTGCGCAGGCCGGACACGCTCAGGGTCATGTCGATCTCGTCGTCCTGCAGCCCGGCGCTGCGGGCCAGGGCGTGGATGCGCCAGATAAAGGCTTCGTCGCCGACCAGATACAGGCGGGTGCCGACGCTGCAGGCCGCCAGGCTGCTGTCGAGACGGCTGCTGAAATCAGCGTTCTCCGCGTTCAGCAACTGTGGCTGGTCGAGTTCGCCGACGAAGGCCGGGCAAACGCCTGCCGACTGAATCACCACCAGGTGCCGGCGCACGCTTTGCGCAGGCGTCGGCTGGCGGTAGTGGGGAAGGCTGTGAAGCCTTGCGCGTTCAATGTCTGGTTTATCCATCATGGCTGCTTCCCGGTAGGCTCAGGCTGGCGAGAACGGCGCGAATCGGTGCGGCGGATTGGCGGGCGCTGTTCTCTGATGGGCAAGATAATTTCCCGTGGAGAAAATTCGCTCAATCCGGAAAAAGGGGTATCTCTTTGGAGGTAGGCCGTATGCACACGGCCTGCGGGGCATGGAAGTTGCTCGTCTGCCAGGCAAGCGACTCAATGAAAAAGGAACATTCGAGAGTGCAGACACGAGCGAAGTGGTGGCCACGCTGGTTTCGGCGCGTCAGCCCCGGACAGGCGCGCGAGATGCGCACGTTGCTGACGCAGCTGCCGCTGTGCCTGATGCACGCCGACGGTGCCTTGCCACGCTTCCTGGACCGTTTTGAGGCGCTGCAGCCGGAGGTCAGGCTCAATCTGCTTCAGACTGATGAAGACTTGGGGCCAGCGCGCCGGGCGTTGACCGTCGACTGCGAAAGCCGCGCCGATTGTCCGTGGCGTACGGGCTCGGCAGTGGCGACATCTCCCTTGTCCTGCGCGCCATGCCGGCAACGGGGTGTGCATCGCCTGGTCTGTGCGCTGCCTGAAGACAGCGTGCCGGGCAGCGCGGTGGTGCTGCTCGACACACCTACCCCTGCGGGGCATTTCTGGCGGCAGATGCTCGGGGAGCTGAGCCAGGGGCTGGGGGTGACCGTGCAGTTGTTGCGACACCGTCGTGAGCAACAGCGCCAGCAGGCCACCGCGCAACACGGCGCGCTGGCCCGTGAGCTGCACGATTCGGTGGCCCAGCAACTCGGCTATCTGTCGTTTCAGGCGCGGCTGGTGCAGACCCGCCTGGCGGATGCGGAGCTGGCCGGTACCTCGCTGACCGAGTTGCGCAACGGCTTGAGCCAATTGCAGCGGCAAGTCCGCGAACTGATCACCAGCGCCCGGCTGACCATGGACGGGCGATCGCTGCGTCAGGCGCTGGCCGACTCGGTAGCCGAGTTTTCCCGGCGCTGCATCATCGTCTTTGAACTGGACAACCGCCTGCCCGACAACGCCCTGAGCCCGGAAACCGAACTGCAGATTTTGCAGATTGTTCGTGAAGCGCTGACCAACGCCGTGCGCCATTCCCATGCCCGGCACGTGCGCATCGAACTGCGCCAGAACCAGGCGGGCGACACGCTGGTGTCGGTCGAAGATGACGGCATCGGCCTGAGCCCGGCCTCCGGCGAAGACAATCATTTTGGCCTGGCGATCATTCGCGAGCGCGCCGCCAGTATCGGCGCACGGCTGGTGATCGAACCGATCCAGCCCCACGGTGTGCGCGTCCACCTGGGGCTGGTCCGCCCTCACGCTGATTTTTCCGGGAGTCACGATGCACGCCACGACCTTGTTACTGATCGATGATCACCCGCTGTTCCGCAAGGGTCTGGCGCAGCTGTTCAGCGCCAGCGACGACTTTGAGGTGGTGGGGCAGGCCGCCAGTGGCCGGGAAGGCATCAATCTGGCCGTGAGCCTGGCGCCGCAACAGGTGCTGCTGGATCTGCACATGCCTGGCCTGAGCGGGTTGCAGGTGCTCGATGAGCTGCGCCAGTTGCGCCTGGGCTGCCAGGTGGTGGTGCTCACCGCGTCCATGGACCGCAGTGAACTGCTGTCGGCGCTGCGTCTGGGGGCCAGGGGCTATGTGCTCAAGGAAACCGAACCCGATGCGCTGCTGGCGTACATGCGCAATTGCAACGCCGGTGCGATCGTTCTGGACGATTCGCTGGTGTCGCTGCTGGCCGCACAGGAGGCGCCTGCGCCCGGTCCGCAACGGCTGGAGCCGGATCTGGATCTGGGCAGCCTGACCGAGCGCGAAGGCCAGACCCTGACCCTGATTGCCGCCGGCATGAGCAACAAGCAGATCGGTCGCGAGTTGGGCATCAGCGACGGCACGGTGAAGATTTACGTGAAGAACCTGCTGCAGAAACTCAATCTGCACTCGCGTCTGGAATTGGCGGCGTGGGTGCACAACGCGACGGCCTCCAGAAAAGAGGAGCATCACTGAATGAGCGACGACAGCGTCCTGCGCGACAGGTTGTTCAGGGCCGGTCCAGAAGCGGTGCTGGACCACTTTGCCGTGGCCCTGCTCGAGCTGACGGACAGTGGCCAGATCAGCCGTTGCAATCAGGCTTGGGAGGAGTTGATGGGCGCCTCGGCGCTGAGTCGCCATGTCGTCGATTACGTGCACCACGAAGACCGGTTGCTGTGGTTGCAGGCGCTGGGGCAACTGCGCCGTCATCCAGGAACCGCGTTCAGGCAGCGCTTGCGTTTCATCCACCCGGACGGCGATCTGCGCTGGTGCGAAGTGGGGCTCAAGTCGGTGCCAACAGGGTTCAGCCTGGTGATCGGCGACATCACTGCGCACAAGCGCCGGGAAACCGCACTGCAAGCCAGCCAGCGCAGCGCCATGAGCCTGCTCGACAGCATGCCGGGGCTGATCTATCGCGGGCGCAACAACCGTGACTGGACCATGGAATTCGTCAGCGCCGGTTGCCTGCAACTCACCGGTTACCCGGCGGAGCGGTTGGTGGACAACCACGACTTTACCTACAACAGCCTGATTCTGGCGGACGATGCCGATTACGTCTGGCGCGAGGTGCAGTACGCATTGGCGCGGCAGGTGCCATTCGAGTTGAGCTATCGGATTCGTTGCGCCGACGCATCGGTCAAGAATGTCTGGGAGAAGGGCGTCGGCATCTACGCAGGCAATGGCGAGGTGCTGGGTATCGAAGGGGCGATCTTTGAACGTTCGCTCTGTGTGGGCGAATGCCGAGCCGCAGAATGAACCATGCCGCAGCAGGGGCTGCGGCATGGCGGTGAAGCGTGAAACTCAATCAGCGAAATGCAGGCACCACGTGCTTGATGAACAGCTCCAGGGACTTCTTCTTTTCGGCGTGGGGCAGGCTGTTGTCGCACCAGAAGCTGAACTCGTCGACGCCCAGTTCCTGGTAGTACTTGATGCGCGGAATGATTTCTTCCGGGGTGCCGATCATGGCGGTCTTGTGCAGGCTTTCCAGGGCGAATTCCGGACGCTCGGCGAATTTCTCCTCCGGGCTCGGTGTAAGGAAGCCGTTGACCGGCGTGGTCTTGTTGCCGAACCAGGCATCGAAGGTGCGGTAGAACTTGGCAATGGCCTTGGCACCGACTTTCCAGCCTTCCGGATCGTTGTCGGCGTGGACGTGGGTGTGACGCAGCACCATCAGTTGCGGGCGCGGCACGTCCGGGTTGGCGGCCAGCGCAGCTTCGAACTTGTTCTTCAGGTCGACCACTTCTTCGTCGCCCTTCATCAGCGGCGTGACCATCACGTTGCAGCCGTTTTTCACCGCGAAATGGTGCGAATCCGGGTCGCGGGCGGCGATCCACATCGGCGGGGTGCGCACCGGTTTCGGCACACTGGTGGAGGTAGGGAATTTCCAGATTTCGCCGTCGTGGGCGTAGTCACCCTGCCACAGGGCCTTGACCACCGGGACCATCTCGCGCAGGGCCTTGCCGCCTTCGGACGCGGGCATGCCGCCGGCCATGCGGTCGAATTCGACCTGATAGGCGCCACGGGCCAGACCGACTTCCATGCGGCCGTTGCTGATCACGTCGAGCAGAGCGCATTCACCGGCCACCCGCAGCGGGTGCCAGAACGGCGCGATGATGGTGCCGGCGCCGAGATGGATGGTGCTGGTCTTGCCGGCCAGGTACGCCAAGAGCGGCATCGGGCTCGGCGAGATGGTGTATTCCATGGCGTGGTGTTCGCCGATCCACACGGTGCTGAAACCGCCTTTCTCCGCCATCAGCGTCAGCTCGGTCAGATCCTCGAACAGTTGGCGATGGCTGACGGATTCGTCCCAGCGTTCCATGTGTACGAACAACGAAAATTTCATGACGCTTACCTCGGATTTATTGGCCGTCCACTGCGTCAGTGGTCAGGCGTTTGTTCGATATACCGTAAGACTTCGTATCGTCAGGTTTCAAGCCAGCGCGGGCAGGGCGCCCATCTTTCCGCGGCAATACACCATGGGGCTGGCCGGTTGTTCCGGCACGATCAGATTCTTCACTGCGCCGACCATGATGGCGTGGTCACCACCTTCGTATTCGCGCCACAGTTCGCATTCGATGATCGCCGTGGCGTTCGCCAGCAGCGGGTTGCCCAGCTCGCTCAGGGTCCACTCGATGCCGGCAGCTTTGTCCTTGCCCTTGCGGGCGAACGCATAGGCTTCGCTTTGCTGGGTGCCGGAGAGCAGGTGAATGGCGAAACGCTTGTTCTTGATCAGCGTAGGGTAGGAGTCGGAACTGTAGTTGGGGCAGAACAGCACCAGCGGCGGGTCCATCGACAGAGAGCTGAACGCGCTGGCAGTCAGGCCGACCACTTCACCTTCATCGTTGAGGGTGGTGATCACGGTCACGCCGGAGGGAAAGGAGCCCATGACGTTTTTATAGGCGTTTGCGTCGATCATTTTGCTACCTCTGCGGTTCGGTGCCGAAGGTGGAAGGTTTTTATGTGTCTGATGGTATACCGTAATACTGATCGTGCAAGTATTTTTTCTTTCATCAAGGTTCGGCGGTGATGGGCGCTGCTGGCGTGAGGCCCTTGCAAACCGGCGTTTCAGACGCTGCTGAACCGGTTTTTCCAATGGCATCTGAACCTTGCGGGATTGGAAAAAAGCGATGTCAGGTGGTTGTAAAATCTTGGCATACCATAATATCGTGATGTCGCTCGTGAGTGCAGGGAGGTGTTTGCGGCGTTGAAAAGCGCGCATTGAGGCTTGTCGTCAGGCATGCCGAGTTCGCTTCATGGTTTTAGCTCGTCACTACTCAAGAACAACGACAAGAACTCAGGCAAAACGATGACTACATCCGATTCCCACGGCGGTAACGCCACCCCTTTGATTGAAAATCACACCGTCGACTACGTGCCGCTCGCCGAGCGCCACGGCAGGGCGCGTGACCTCTTCACCCTGTGGTTCAGCACCAACATCGCGCCGCTGCCGATCGTGACCGGGGCGATGGTGGTGCAGGTGTTCCACCTGAATCTGCTCTGGGGGCTGATCGCCATTGCCCTCGGCCACATGATCGGCGGCGTGTTCATTGCCCTGGCTTCGGCTCAGGGCCCGCGCATGGGCATTCCGCAGATGGTGCAAAGCCGTGGCCAGTTCGGTCGTTACGGCGCGTTGCTGATCGTGTTTTTCGCCGCGCTGATCTACGTCGGTTTCTTTATTTCCAACATCGTTCTGGCCGGGCAGTCGATCCACGGCATGGCGCCGGCAGTGCCATTACCACTGAGCATCGTCATCGGTGCGCTGAGTGCCACGGCCATCGGTGTGATCGGCTACCGCTTCATTCATACCCTCAACCGCATCGGCACCTGGGTCATGGGCGCAGCGTTGCTGGCCGGTTTCATCATGATGTTCAGCCAGCCGTTGCCGGCGGACTTCTTCAGCCGTGGCGGTTTCAACCTGTCCGGCCTGCTGGCGACGATGTGCCTGGGCATCATCTGGCAGATCAGCTTCTCGCCTTATGTTTCGGACTATTCGCGTTACCTGCCGAGCGATATCGGTATCGCCAAGCCATTCTGGGCGACGTTTTTCGGCGCAACCCTGGGCACCACGCTGTCGTTCAGTTTCGGTGCAGTTGCTGTGCTGGCGACACCGGAAGGCACCGAAGCCATGGTGGCGGTCAAGCAAGCGACCGGCGTGCTCGGGCCGGTGCTGATGCTGCTGTTCCTGCTCAACATCATCAGCCACAACGCCCTCAACCTGTACGGCGCGGTGCTGTCCATCGTCACCTCGATCCAGACCTTCGCCGGCAACTGGACGCCGAGCATCAAGGTGCGGGTGATCCTGGCTGCGGTGATTCTGGCGGGCTGCTGCCTGACGGCGGTGGGGGCTTCCGGTGACTTCATCAAGGAATTCATCGGCCTGATCCTGACCCTGCTGATCGTGCTGGTGCCGTGGGCCTCGATCAACCTGATCGATTTCTACCTGATCAAGCGCGGCAGCTATGACATCGCTTCGATTTTCAGCGCCGATGGCGGCATCTACGGCCGTTTCAACCTGCATGCGATCGTGGCGTATTTCATCGGCATCATCGTGCAGTTGCCGTTCGCCAACACCGCGTTGTATGTCGGGCCGTATGCCAATTATCTGGAAGGTGTCGACCTGTCGTGGCTGGCCGGGCTGCTGGTGACCTGCCCGCTGTATTACTGCCTGGCGACCCGTGGCCGTGCAGAGCGGGCCAAGGCGGCGCGGTTGGGGTTTGCCGAGTGATGTGCCGATTTCGCGTCAACACCCTTCAACTGACTGACGCGTAACAAACTGTGGGAGCGAATTCATTCGCGAAAGGTATTCCGGCCGATGCACATCCGTGGTCGGTCATATCGCATCGCGAATGAATTCGCTCCCACAGGGGGGATTCGCATCAGGGCTTTTGTGTTTTGTCTTCTATGTCCGCCGAATGCCCACCCTGGCGCTCCGCCACCGCACGCAGCACCTTGAGCGTCTTCATCGGTATATCGGTCACGAACCGGTTGGCCAGCCACGGCGGTATATACCCGGCGGGTTCGGCCTTCAACTGGTAGGTCACTTCGGTATCCCGCTCACCTTTGGGCACCATCATCCATACCCCTTGCAACTGCTCGACGCGGATCATGCCCGGCACCGGTGGCTCCATGCCGTTGGCGGCGCTCAGGTGGCGGATGATCGCGCCGTTGTCCAGTTGTTCGGTCTGCACTTGCAGCACCATGTCCCGCGGGCTGGCGGGCCAGGGCAGGGCGGTGGTCAGGTAGACGTAGATGGTATCGCCATCGATTTTCACCAGGCGCATGTCGGCGCAGGTGTACAGCCAGGTGCAGCCGATGGTGAGGTTTTCCTGCAGGCGGGTCAGGGTCGGGACGTCGGCCTTGATCCGGGCAACGCCGCGAAAGCTCTGGTATTGCGAATCGGGGGAATGGGTCAGGTAGACCTTGATGCCGTCTTCTTCCTTGGCCAGTTGCCAATCTTCGGCAATGGCTGACGTACAACAAGCAGTCAGCAGCAGGGCGCACAGACCGGGCAGTATGTTCATGAGGGAAGCTCCTGGACTGCACGTGGGCGGGCGCGGGTCTTCAGAGCATAGGTGAGATTGCGGGTGGTTGTTCTTGGCGGTTCGCATTGGCGGCTGACGCAGCCTGCTTTCGTCCCCGGCAAGTTACGCGGCCCCTTGTAGGAGCTGGCTTGCCCTGCGACCGGCGACGAAGTCGTCGTAAAACCTGTGCACTCGGTTTGTCTGATTGATTGCTGATCTGCTAACGCAGCTCTGTTTCGCCTAACGGCGAGTTACGAGACCGTGTAGGAGCGTGGCTTGCCCGCGATCGGCGACGAAGTCGTCGTAAAACCTGCGTCCTTGGCTTGTCTGATGTATCGCTATGGCTGCTAACGCAGCCCTGTTTCGCCTCACGGCGAGTTACTTGGAAAAGCCCCAAGTAACCAAGGGCTTCTTACCCCGCCATACGGTGCCTCGCCCAGGCTCGGCATGCCCTCACTCCGGCGACACTCCGTGGGCCCGCCGCGAATGGGCCATCCATGGCCCACGCGGCTCTCGCGACATCTTGTCGCTCGGCCCACTGCGCGTCGCCTGCGTTCGGCCTTCTGGAACGGGGCTCCAAGATCAAGATCAAAAGCCAGATCAAAATCTCGCGCCGAGGCGGACTAACGTCCGACCTGGCGTTTGTGAGTGATCGCATTTCTCCTGTGGGAGCGGGCTTGTCCGCGATGGCGTCCTTGAAACCGCCACCACCGGCAAGCCGGACTGCTACAGAGGTTGCGGGTAACCAAAGGGGCCGGGCCTCACCGTAGAACGACAAGGGAGCCCTGCTCGCGATAGCGGTAGATCAGGCCGCACAGGATTGTCCGGGCTGACGCTTTCGCGAGCAGGGCTCCCTCCCACGGATGTGTTGTCTGATGGTGTTTCTCAGGACAGCAGAATCTGTGAAGTCACTGGGTAACCCTGTGGGGCAACGGTCTTCGCCAAATGCCCCCGTGTAGCCTCAATGTGCCCCCGCCGCCTTGTTCAGGTCGCTCTCCGCCCATTCGGTATACACGCAGGCGTCCGCCGTAGCCCAGCGCACTCGCACCGGATCCCCCGCCTTGAGCGGCATGCCGGCGGCGGACAGGGCTTTGACGGTCATGGATGTGCCGCCTGTCGTCATCACCGTGCAGGTCTGGCTTTCGCCGAGGAACAGCACTTCACCCACTTTCGCCGCGACTTCGTTCCAGCCGGTCGGCAGCGGTTGCTGTGCGGCCTGTTCCACGCTCAACGCCAACGCCTTTTCTGGACGCACCATCAACAACGCATCCTGGCCGGTTTGCAGACCCGCCGTCAGGCGGATCGACAGCGCTTGACCCTCGAACGTCGCCACCGCATTGCCCTGGGCCTTGAGCCGCAGGAAGTTGGAGTTGCCAAGGAACGAGGCGACAAAGGCATTCGGTGGATTCTGGTAAAGGTCATAACCACTGCCCAGACCGACAATCTTGCCGTGGCTGAAGATCGCGATGCGCTGGGACAGGCGCATGGCTTCTTCCTGATCGTGGGTCACGTAAACGATGGTGATGCCCAGGCGGCGGTGCAGTTGGCGCAGTTCGTCCTGCAGGTCTTCGCGCAGCTTTTTGTCCAGCGCGCCGAGGGGTTCGTCCATCAGCAGGATGCGTGGCTCATAGACCAGCGCGCGGGCGATGGCCACACGCTGTTGCTGGCCGCCGGACAGTTGCGAAGGGCGGCGGTGGGCGAACTTGTCCAGTTGCACCAGCTTGAGCATGGCGTCGACGCGCTTGTCCCGTTCGGCCGCCGCCAGTTTGCGGATGGCCAAGGGGAAGGCGATGTTGTCGCGCACCGACAGGTGCGGAAACAGTGAATAACGCTGGAACACCATGCCGATGTCGCGCTTGTGCGGCGGTACGTTTACCAGCGATTTGCCAGCCACCAGAATCTCGCCGGAACTTGGGGTTTCGAAACCCGCCAGCATCGACAGCGTGGTGCTCTTGCCCGAGCCGCTGGAGCCAAGGAAGGTCAGGAATTCGCCGTCCTGGATGTCCAGGGAGATGTTGTCCACCGCAGCGAAATCGCCGTAATGCTTGTTCAGGTTGCGCAGGCTGACCAGGGTTTGGGGCTGTTGCGCGGCATCTTTGATCACGGCACTCATGAAGGCATCCTCGCTTCGTTGCGGCGACGCAGGGTCGCGGCGATAAACATGACCAGAACGGACAGGCCGATCAGCAGCGTCGAGGCGACGGCGATCACCGGAGTCAGGTCCTGGCGCAAAGTGGTCCACATCTTGACGGGAAGGGTTTGCAGGGTGGGGCTCGCCATCATCACGCTGAGCACCACTTCATCCCACGACACCAGAAAGGCGAACAGGGCGCCGGCGACCATGCCCGGACGGATCGCCGGAAAGGTCACCTTGAACACCGCCTGCATCCGAGAGGCGCCGCAGATCACTGCTGCGTCTTCGATCGACTGATCGAATAGCTTGAGCGAGTTGATGATCGAGATGATGGTGAACGGCAACGCGACAATCACGTGGCTGACCACGAAGGAAAACAGCGTGCCGGTGTAGCCGAGCTTGAGAAACAGCGCATAGACCGCCACCGCGATGATCACCAGCGGCACGATCATCGGCAGGGTGAAGATGCCGTAGAGCATGTCGCGGCCCGGGAAACGCCCGCGCACCAGAGCAAAGGCGGTCGGCAGGCCCAGAGCCACGGCGCAGATCGTGGTCAGCACCGCGACTTTCAGGCTGGCGAAGGCGGCTGCCATCCATTCCGGGTTGCCGAAGAACTGCACATACCACTTGAAGGTCCAGCCCGGCGGCGGAAACACCAGCCACTGGGACGAGCCGAACGACAGCAGCACGATAAACACGATCGGCAGCAACAGGAACAGCGCGATCAGCCCGGTGACCGAATACAGCCCCCAGCGCAGGCGCGGGCTCATGGCATTGGGTGTCAGGAGCATGGCGGTTTACCTCGCGTGGTTGGAGCCGACCGGAGATTCCGGCTGCAGCTTGAGGTAGAAGTAGAACAGCACCAGAGTGATCACGATCAGCAACGCGGCGGCCGCACTGGCCAGACCCCAGTTGAGGAACGATTGCACCTGCTGGACGATGAATTCCGGCAGCATCATGTCCTGAGCGCCGCCGAGCAGAGCCGGGGTCACGTAGTAACCCAGCGACATCACGAACACCATCAACCCGCCGGAAAACAGCCCCGAACGGCACAGCGGCAGGAACACCTTGAAGAAGTTGGTCCACGGGCTCGCGCCACAGATGGAACCGGCCTGCAGCACCATCGGGTCGATGGCGGCCATGGTTGCCTGCAGCGGCAGTACGATGAACGGGATCATGATGTAGCTCATGCCGATCACCACGCCGGTCAGGTTATGCACCATCTCCAGCGGCTGATCGATGATGCCCATTGCCATCAGCGCCTTGTTGATCACCCCGGACGCCTGCAGCAGCACCAGCCAGGAGTAGGTGCGCGCCAGCAGGCTGGTCCACATCGACAGCAGCACGATGTTGAGCATCCAGCGACCCCAGCCGCGCGGCACCAGGGTGATTGCCCAGGCCAGCGGAAAGCCCAGCAACAGGCTGAACAGGGTTACCAGACCGGCCACCGAGAAGGTGTTGAACAGCACCCGGGCGTACGCCGAGTTGGCGAACAGTTGTTCGTAATTGCCAAGGCCGGGCGTGGGCTCCAGCACGCCGCGCAACAGCAGGCCGATCAGGGGCGCGAAGAAAAACAGACCAAGAAAGAGCAGGGCCGGCAGCAGGTTGCGGCTGCCTTTCCAGCGTTGCGACAACGGGACTGCCTGCTTCATCGTCACGGCCTGGGTGGATGCCGCGCCGGCGGTGCTGGACGCACCACCGGCCGGGTTGGATTGACGGGACGCGATGGCCGTCATTTTTACTTGACCAGCCATTCGTTCCACCGTGTCGCGATGGCCGGACCGTTCTTGGCCCAGTACGCGAAGTCGAGAGTGATTTGATCGTCAGGATAGGCGGTAGGCAGCTTCTTCGCGAGAGCCGAGTCCAGGCGCTGCACGCTGTCCAGGTTGACCGGCGCATAGGCGGTCAGGTTGGAGAAATCGGCCTGGCCCTTGGCACTGGAAGCCTCGGCGATCAGCTTCATGGCAGCGTCCTTGTTCTTCGCGCCTTTGGGCACCACGAGGAAATCGGCCATGACCAGGTTCTGCTTCCAGCTCACGCCCACCGGTGCGCCATCCTGTTCCAGCGCGTAGGTACGACCGTTCCAGAACTGGCCCAGCGACGCTTCGCCCGAGGCCAGCAGTTGCTGGGATTGCGCGCCGCCACCCCACCAGACGATGTCTTTCTTGATGGTGTCGAGTTTCTTGAAGGCGCGGTCCAGGTCCAGCGGATAGAGCTTGTCCTTCGGCACGCCGTCGGCCAGCAGGGCCAGTTCCAGCACGCCGGGGCTCGGCCATTTGTACAGCGCGCGCTTGCCGGGGTAGGTCTTGGTGTCGAACAGCGCCGACCAGTCTTCAGGCTTGGCCTTGCCGAGCTTGTTCTCGTTGTAGCCGAGCACGAAGGAGAAGAAGAAGGAGCCGACACCGTGGTCGGAGACGAAGCGCGGGTCGATGCGGTCTTTCTTGACCACGTTGAAGTCCAGTGGCTCCAGCAGGCCTTCGCTGGCGGCACGCAGGGCGAAGTCGGCTTCGACGTCGACCACATCCCACGACACGTTGCCGCTCTCGACCATGGCCTTGAGTTTGCCGTAGTCGGTCGGGCCGTCCTGAACCACGGCCGCGCCGGTGTTCTTGGTGAAGGCATTGGCCCAGGCTTCTTTCTGCGCGTCCTGGGTGGAACCACCCCAGCTGACGAAATTGACGCTGTCGGCAGCCATCGCTGCGTGACATGAGAGCGCCAACACACCCGCTGTCAGGACCGCTGTTGCACGTTGAATCAACACCATTTTCACGCCCTCATTTGTTGTGTTTTTGAGCGGGCTGCTTTGTTGCCCGCCTGTCGGGAGCAGTGGGCCTCTGGACGGTGACGTCCTCGGACCTTGAAAAACGGGGCCTGTCAGGGGCTTTTGTTTGTGCTGTCCCTGGCGGGCGCACCTGACGAAAAAAGCTTCGGCCTACGGAATGTCATATTATGGTATTCCAAACTTTCTGCAAGCACTTTGCCGCTTCGTATACCGCGTTTTTTGGAATTTTTTTGTCATGAAGGCCCTGTGTTTACAGGGCCAAAGGCATATTCACCGGTGAAACGCTTCAGCCTGTGCAGCGCTGTTTTTCAGCCGGAAAACGGAATGCTTTCAACCACTTCCAGATCGTAGCCGGTGAGGCCGGCATACTTCAGCGGCGGGCCGAGGTGACGCAATTTGCCGACGCCGATGTCTTGCAGGATCTGCGCCCCGGTGCCGACTTCCGAGTAAATTCGCGATTGCGAGCGGGTGTACTGGCGCGGTGGCTGAGTGAGCTGCGGGATTCGCTCCAGCAGCGCCTGGGACGATTCATGGCTGGCCAGCACCACAACGACGCCACGGGCTTCTTCGGCGACCTTTTGCAGGGCGGCCCATAGCGTCCAGTTGGCCGGGCCGGTGTACTCGGCGCCGACCAGATCGCGCAGTGGGTCGACCACATGCACGCGCACCAGCGTCGGCTCCTCGCGGCGCACCTCGCCCATGACCATGGCCAGATGCACGCCGCCTTCGATGCGGTCTTCATAGCTGATCAGGCGGAAGGTGCCGTGTACGGTCGGCAGCTCACGTTCACCGATACGCACCACGGTGTGTTCGGTGCTCAAACGATAGTGAATCAGATCGGCGATGGTGCCGATGCGGATACCGTGTTTCGCTGCGAAGCGTTCCAGGTCCGGACGGCGTGCCATGCTGCCGTCGTCGTTCATCACCTCGACGATCACCGACGCCGGGGTGAAACCGGCCAGCCGCGCCAGGTCGCAACCGGCTTCGGTATGGCCTGCGCGGGTCAGCACGCCACCTTCTCGGGCGCGCAGGGGAAAGATATGCCCGGGTTGCACCAGGTCTTCGGCCTTGGCATCGACCGCGACCGCGGCCTGAACCGTACGGGCGCGGTCAGCGGCGGAAATGCCGGTGGTCACGCCCGTGGCCGCTTCGATGGACACGGTAAAGGCGGTGGAGAACACACTGCCGTTGCTCGGCACCATCTGCTCCAGACCCAGGCGTTGGCAATGCTCGTCGGTCAGGGTCAGACAGATCAGGCCACGGGCTTCATTGGCCATGAAACTGATCGCCTGCGGCGTGCAGCGATCGGCGGCGAGCAGCAGGTCGCCTTCGTTTTCGCGGTCTTCGTCGTCCACCAGCAGGACCATCTTGCCTTGGCGGTAGTCTTCGAGGATGTCTTCGATGCGGTCGAACGCCATACTGGGGATCTCTGTTCTATGGGGTGAAAATCGTGGTATACCATAAGACAGAATATTTCACAGATCGAACCTTTTTGAAACCGTCACTTTGAGCGAGAACACGATGAAGGCTTACTGGATTGCCCACGTAGACATCAACGACCCGACGCAATACAGCGAATACACCCAACGCGGCCCGGCAGCCTTCGCCAAATACGGCGGCAAGTTCCTCGCCCGCGGCGGCCGCGCCGAAGCCCTGGAAGGCCGCAAGACCCCGCAACGTACCGTGGTCATCGAATTTGAATCCTACGAACAGGCACTGGCCTGCTACCACTCGCCCGAATACCAGGAAGCCATGAGCCACCGCCAGGGCGCCGCCCATGCCGAAATCGTGATTGTCGAAGGGTTTGCGGGGTAGGGCACGACCACCCCCATCCCGTAGCAGTCCGGCTTGCCGGCGGTTGCGATATTGCGCACGTCACCGCCGGCAAGCTGGACTGCTACGACTGATCGAGCGCCTCAATCAGCCAGTCATTATTTGGAATTGGACGCCTTCACACGCGCTCTTTATGCTGCCGCCGCCAGCCTTCGGGCCACGGCGTGAATGACTGCCAGAGGGCTGCATCGTGAAGGTTCGTCGGGAAGATCTGGTTCGCCATCTTCGTCATCGTTTCACCACCCTGCTCGGGGTGTCGTTGTTTTCCTGGCTGACCATGTCCGGGCTGATGCTGTTCATCTGGCGACACGCGCAGTCGCTGCAGATCGAGTCCTCGGCCTGGTTTGCCATGGGCTTGCTGATCAGCGTCGGCCATGTGCTGTTTCTGCTGTTCGTGGCCGTGCGTTTGCAGCGCACGATGGAGGTTCGTTCCAGACTGCTGTGCAATCTGGAATATGAATCCGAACACGATTCACTGACCGGATTACTCAACCGGCGCGCCTTCGAGTGGTCGCTCAATGAAATCCTCCGCGCGGACGGCCGGCAGAAAGGCGCGTTCACCTTGCTCTACCTGGATCTGGACGGCTTCAAGCAGGTCAACGACGTGCATGGCCACGCGGTGGGCGACGAATTGCTGAAAATGCTTGCTAATAACTGGGGCAGGGCGATCCGTGGCGATGACCGCCTGGCGCGTCTGGGCGGCGATGAATTCGTCATGCTCACCCGTTCCACCGGAACGGAAGTCGAACAGATCTCCGAACGCCTGCTGAACGTGGCCAGGACCAGCCTGCTGAGCGGATTCCCCGATCTGAAGCTCGGCGTAAGCATCGGCATCGCCGAATTTCCCCGCGACGGTCGCGATGCCGCCAGTCTGGTGCTGGCGGCGGATTCGGCGATGCTGCAAGCCAAGGCGTCGGGCAAGGCGCGGTTTCAGCGGGCAGAACACAGAGCGGGTGATCTGCTCGCGAATACGTCCGTCAGGTTGGAACCGCATTGACCAACCTGACGTCATTGCGGGTGGTCATGCTTTAGACGCGGTTTGGTTGCCGGGGGCTGTGGAGGAACGAGGGCTCTGCCAGAGCTCTTCTTCTGACACTCCTCAGTCTTGTCTCCGCTGACTCCAGGCCTTCAGAAAAACCGACCACCCGAGCGTATGCGTTCCAGCGCACGGCTCAACACCATCCGCCATCCAGCGACAACCTTGCTTTTGAAGACTGTCGACGGTTCACCAATTACCTCCGGCACATCCCGCAACCTCACCCAATATTCCCCGCGCCATGCCAGCAACTTCACCCGATTTTTCGACCATTTCATCAGCCCAAGGCTCGGCGCGTCGGGTTGTGGTTTGTCGCGTAACACTGGCAGCACCTCATAGGTCAGCCAGTACCTGAGCGCACGGTTTTCCGGAATGTAATGGCGAGCGAGAAAGGTGTAGAGCGCGGACTCACTGATCAGCAGTTGCTTGCTCCAATGCTCGTAGCATTTGATCCAGGCCGTACGGCATTGGTCAGGGTCGAGCTTTTTTGTAGAGCGTTCATCGAGGGTCTTGCCCATCAGGAGGGCTACGTCGGCGAGGCAGAACCAGCCTTGATTGTCGAGTTGAAAAGCACGGAGTTTGCGGTGGTAGCGTCTGAACAGGTGGGTTTCAAAGCACTCGGTCAGCATGGCCTTATCCCCCGGAGGTCAGTGGAGGGGGCAGAGGGAGAGTGTTCGGTTTGCGATGCCTGCATGGGGAAAGCTCCTAGGGGTTAGGGCCGTCACCCGACGTCGCTAAACGGATAAGGGTGGCGGCTGTGCGAAGGTTAGCGAACCGGCCCCAAGGATACCGGCAGACCCGAAGGTCTCCGACGCACAGCCGCCATAACGCGCGCACTTGAAGCAATAAGCTTAATGCACGGTACAAACGCTGATGCGCCTCGGGTGTGTCGGATCGCTAAATCCGGTCGCTGAGATCAGCGACGGCAGGGAGACTAGCGTCGAGGTTTTGGCCAAACAAGACTGTTGGAGAAATTCAGAAACGTCCTACAGTCAGCCCTTTTCTCCGTTAATGAGAGGACGCTGCTCGACTCGATTGACAGGAATATCAGCGCAAATCCCGAAAATTCAGACGCGTCCTACAGCGGTGGCACTGACGCTGCGGATAACCTCGCATCCCCCGATTTTTCAATCAGGGACGACTGATTCAATTCGTCAATGCAGAGGGATTTCAATTGCGCGCACTCGTCCGCCTCGGCGACCAAACCACCTTCGGCTTCGTCATTACCGCCACCACCACCTGGTCTGAAGACCGAAGAGCGATTGCCCGAACGGGTGACCTTGCGACGTGCAGCAAGTGCAAAGGCGCATTCCCCCTTATTGGCACCGCGTCCGACTGGACTGAAGAACACCGGGCTTTCGTCGCCACGGGCGACCGGGTCAACTGCGGATGCCCAAACCATGTGGCGTATGGCTCGACGACCCAGTACTCACGCACTGCTGCTGTTTCTGCCCCTGTTCGCGCCGCGCCCCAGGCTCCGGCAACGGCTCTGGCTTCGACGTCTGTTAAAGCTACGGCACCCTCCGTTAAACCTTCACTGAAAAGTGCTCAACAGCCCGTTGCCGAGAGCCTGCTGGAAGAGGAGGAAGAAGAGGAAGAACTGGAAGAGACCGGTATCACCTTGCGTCTGGGGCTGTTCTTCGATGGCACGGGGGACAATGTGCAGAACTCACAGCTTGGGGCTCAGTGTCGTCCAGAAGAACTGGGCTACAAAGCGGAAGACCAGGACGCGATGCTCAAACGCTGCCGTGACTTTCAGCGTGATCCGAGGAGTAGTTATCAGCGGCAGCCGACGAATATTGCGCGGTTGTATGAGCTTTATAATGACGATACCTACGGTGCTGCCCATTCGGCGCAGAGTCAGATTTGTATTCGGACGTATGCCCCAGGAGTAGGTACTCAGACTAGTAGCCCGGATGTCACCTTTCCCGATATGGCTCTGGGCAGAGGAGAGCGTGGCATAGAGGAACAAGTGAAGTTTGCTGTTAAGAGAGCTGTGCAATCTATCCGTCAGCTTGTCGGTAACAATCCTGCAGTTCAGATAGCTTGTATAAAAGTAGATCTGTTTGGTTTCAGTCGTGGCGCTGCTGCTGCAAGGCATTGCCTCAATGATCTGGTACGTGGTCGCACATCAATGCTTGCTAGTGCGCTGTCCGTTGCAAAAACACCGCTGACACCGAACTTTCACTGGCAGGTTGGCGATTCTCTCCAAATCGGCGTGCTCGGCCTGTTTGATACTGTCGCTGCTATTGGATCTGCAACCGATGGTTGGGACGTGAACGATGCGGATAACGGCAACATCAACCTGTATCTCGCCCCCGGTTGTGCCGAAAAGGTGATTCATCTGGTGGCTGTCGATGAGCGTCGCCATAACTTTTCTCTCAACAGCGTCCAGCCCGAATTTCACGATATCGTCCTGCCGGGGGCTCACGGCGACTTGGGTGGCAATTATCCGCCGACCGTGACAGAGCAACTATTGCTGACACGGTCTTTCTACAGCCAAGTCGACAAACAGTTACCTGACGAAGAGTCTGATGCCTATCGTCAGGCCGCCGCCGCGCTGGAACACTGGAAGCAGTACGGTCTGATCGACCCTAACCAACCCAACGGGCGGCTCTACATCGACATTCATTCGATTCGCTCCACTGAAAGTCCGTTGCGGCGCAAGAACGTCTATGCCCAAGTGCGTTTGGAGCGTCAGGTGCGTGGCGAGTATGGGCGCATTCCCTTGCAGATCATGCATGCGTTGTCGGTCAAGGCGGGGGCTGCGTTCAGGGCCATAACCCATGCTGACACCGAGCTAACCATCCCGGGACCATTGCAGTCGATTGCCCAGAAAATGATGGGAGGCGCTGAACTGGGCCGCGCAATCGTTTTGAGCGCCACCGAGCACGCGATGCTTCGGGCCCACTACTTACATCAGTCGGACAACTGGAATGTCTACCACGGCATGAGCGGCGCTCTGGAAGTACACCGTGTTGATCGCCCCACCTCATCCGGGAAACGGGCGCGCCATCCTAATCTCAAGCGGGGTGCACAATGAAGGGAGGCTTGTGGCTGCTCGTAGCTCTATTTTACCTATGCGAGGCAGGAGCGGCGGAACCGGTAATGCCGTACCCATCCTGGCACCTTGGGTTTGTCGCACCAGATTACATGGATGTGTGGTTAGAAACGGCAGACTTCACTGATATACATGGAGAGCTTTATACAAGCGCAGTGCGAGGGCTGGTTTCCATCTGGCAACCTGACGACGGATCAGGAAACCCCAAGCGGACGTTGGGCCCCTATATTTTGGGCAGCGGAATCGACCAATTTGCCGAATTGCCGCAAAAAATATTCGTAAGATGGCAATCCCTAGCCGAACCGCAGACTTACCGTGCGACGGTGGACATTCCGGCTTCAGTTCGTGAACTAATGCGCAAGCGCGAACGTGTTGATTGTCCTATCTCCGGCTGGCTTGACGAGTACCGCGACTCTTTGGCGGTAATGTTGGCTCCTGGCGGTATCGTCAAGGTATGGGTGAGTGGTAGCTGTTTCCCAGCGATACCGATTGCCCGTGTCCAGGGTGAAGTTGAGCCTCTTGGCCCCTATGAAGGAAGATCAGGCGGTGTATACCGGCCTTTAGAGCCCTCCGCGAAAGCCTATGTCGAGAAGCATGGGATTCCCTATGGTTCCTGGTGAGTTGCATTGCGGGTGGAGCGCTTGATGAAAGCAAGGCTGTGGCTGTTCATATCCTTGCTCTACTTGTGCAATGCAGGAGCGGCTGAACCATCGATGCCATATCCATCGTGGCACCTTGGATTTCTGGCACCCGATTATATGGATGTTTGGCTAGAAACCGCAGACTTCACAGATATAAATGGAGACTCCTACACGGGCGCCATGAGAGGGCTTGTCGCTATCTGGCAACCTGAAGACGGCACAGGTGATCCAACGCGTACATTGGGAAAATATTTGCTAGGGAAAGGCATCCAGCAGTTCACAGAATTACCTAAACAATTATTCGTGCGATGGCAGTCATTAGCGGAGCCGCAGACTTATCGCGCCACAATTGATATTCCCGCGTCTGTCCGTGAGTTGATGCGTAAAAGTGAACGCGTGAATTGTGCTATCACGGGCTGGGCTGATGAGTACAGAGACTCCCTCGCCGTAATGCTGGCACCAGGAGGTATCGTCAAGGTTTGGGTTGGTAGCAGTTGCTTTCCAGCAATACCAATTGCTCGCATTCAGGGTGAAGTGGAACCTCTGGGCCCCTATCAAGGAAGATCGGGCGGTGTATACCGGCCATTAGAGCCCGCCGCGAGAGCTTATGTCGAGAAGCATGGGATTCCCTATGGTTCCTGGTGAGTTGCATTGCGGATGGGGCGCTTGATGAAAGCAATATGGGTGCTGCTGATAACACTGTTCTGCTTATGTAAGGCAGGAGCGGCGGAACCGCCAACACCTTATTCGTCTTGGTATCTAGGTTTCGTAGCGCCAGACTATATGGATGTTTGGTTGGAAACTGCAGACTTTATTGATATGCGGGGAGACGTATACATGGAAGCAATGAGTGGGCTTGTATCAATTTGGCAACCCGATGATGGCTCGGGTGATCCAACGCGGCCACCGCAGCAGTATATTCTTGGAAAAGGAATGGATCAGTTTGCCGAACTACCGCAACAGCTATTTGTACGCTGGCAGTCTCTAGCGGAACCCCAGACTTATCGAGCGACTGTAGACATTCCAGCGTCAGCGCGTGAGCTGATGCGCAAACGCGAACGGGTCAACTGCGCTATCACTGGCTGGGCTGACGAGTATCGCGACTCTCTGGCAGTGATGCTGGCTCCGGGAGGTATTGTTAAGGTCTGGGTGAGTGGTAGCTGCTTCCCAGCGATACCTATTGCTCGTGTTCAGGGCGAGGTGGAACCTCTGGGCCCCTATCAAGGAAGGTCGGGTGGTGTATACCGGCCATTAGAGCCCGCCGCGAAAGCCTATGTCGAGAAGCATGGAATTCCCTATGGTTCTTGGTGATTTACATTGCAGGTGGGGCGCTTGATGAAAAAAGCCAGACTGTGGCTGCTCATATCATTATTCTATTTGTGCAATGCAGGAGCGGCGGAACCATCGATCCCCTATTCTGGGTGGCACCTTGGATTTTTGGCACCCGATTATATGGACGTTTGGCTAGAGACCGCAGACTTCACAGATATAAATGGAGACTCCTACACGGGCGCAATGCGGGGGCTCGTTGCGATTTGGCAACCTATCGACGGCACAGGAAATCCTAAGCGAGCGTTAGGGCCATACATTCTCGGAAAAAGTAAAGTTCAATATGCCGAGCTGCCGCAAAGATAATTTATTCGTTGGCAGTCGTTATCCGAACCACAAACTTATCGTGCAACGGTAGATATACCGGCTTCAACACGTGACCTGATGCGCAAGCGCGAACGTGTTGATTGTCCTATCTCCGGCTGGCTTGACGAGTACCGCGACTCTTTGGCAGTGATGCTGGCTCCGGGAGGTATTGTTAAGGTCTGGGTGAGTGGTAGCTGTTTCCCAGCGATACCTATTGCTCGTGTTCAGGGCGAGGTGGAACCTCTGGGCCCCTATCAAGGAAGGTCGGGTGGTGTATACCGGCCATTAGAGCCCGCCGCAAAAGCCTATGTAGAGAAGCACGGAATTCCCTACGGTGCCTGGTGAGTTGTATTGCAGATGGGGGCTGAGAAAGTCCGGCCATCACCGAATAAAATGCACCTTACCCGTATCATCATTCCCCACATAAATCCCGTACACCCCCGCCTGACGCTCGGCGATGTAGCGCTCAAGGATCTGTCGGATGGCCGGATAGTAGATGCTGTCCCACGGAATGTCTTCCGGGGCGAAGAAGCGGCAGGCGAGGGTTTCCGGGCCGAACTGGTCGGTGACTTCCACGGCGATGGCGCGGAAGACGATGTACACCTCGCTGATCTGCGGCACGCTGAAGATAGAGTAGGGCGAGACGATCTCGGCGCGTACGCCGCTTTCTTCCCAGACTTCACGCAGCGCCGCCTGTTCGGTGGTTTCTCCGGCTTCCATGAAGCCTGCGGGCAGGGTCCAGGTGCCGGGGCGTGGTGGGATGGCGCGCTGGCAGAGCAGGTAGTTGCCTTCGCGCTCGATGATGCAGCCGGCGATGATTTTCGGATTGATGTAATGGACGTACTGGCAGCTCCCGCACATCAGCCGCTCGTGGGTGTCTCCATCAGGAACGCGCCGGACCAGGTCGGCGCTGCCACATTGCGGACAAAAGCGCGGGGCGGGCATGTCAGTGTCCTATGCGCGGTTCCCTGAGAACCACGGGTTCGACGATGTCACGCACGGTGCTGCCATCGTCCTGTTTGGATTTGAGGTAGTCCAGCGCCACTTTGGCCGCGCTGCGCACGTGGTCTACCGAGGCCTGGTGGGCGGCCAGCGGGTCGCCGCTCTTGATCGCCTCGACCATTTTCTCCATTTCCCGGTTGCTCGCGCCGCGGCGGTTTTCCTGGGACACCGAGGTCGCCCGCAGGTAGCTGATGCGCGCCTGCAACTGGCGCAACTGGGTGGCGGCAACATGGTTGCCGGAGCCTTCCAGCAGCACGTCATAGAAGCCTTGAACCGAATCGAGCACCTGCTGCAGGTCGCCTTCTTTCAGCGCTTCGCTGTTTTCGTTGAGTGCTTTTTCCAGGGCGCGGATGTCCTTGGCCTTGGCGCGCAGGGTGAACAGCTGAACGATCAGCCCTTCGAGCACGCAACGCAGCTCATAGATGTCGCAGGCGTCTTCCAGGGTGATGATCGCCACGCGCGGCCCTTTGGCGTCGGCGAATTCCACCAGACCTTCGGATTCCAGGTGACGCAGGGCTTCGCGTACGGACGTGCGGCTGACGCCGAGACGGTCGCACAGGTCGCGTTCGACCAGACGATCACCGGGCAGCAGCTGGAAATTCATGATCGCGCTGCGCAGTTTGTCCAGCACGATTTCCCGCAGGGTAACGGGGTTGCGATTGACCTTGAAGCTGTCGTCGAGTGGCAGGCGTTTCATGGAGTCCGCTCTTGAAAGGCTGTCTGCGCAATCGTCGCGACAGTCCTGGGTGATTAGGGGCCTTGAGGCCAAAACGTCGCGAGTTTATCACGCTACGTCACGCCAACCAGCAAGCCCGACGTTGCCGACGGGCCTGATTCACCTCTTTTTTGCCGATTTCAGCCCAGCGCCGGCAACGGTCCCAGCTTGCCCTTGTGATAGACCATCGGCGTGACCGGCTCGTCGGGCAGGATCAGGTTCTTCACCGCGCCGACGATGATCGCGTGGTCGCCGCCGTCGTACTCGCGCCACAGCTCGCACTCGATGATCGCCGTGGCCTTGATCCGTGACGACGAACTGAGCAGCGGGTTGCCCAGCTCACTCAGGTGCCAGTCGATACCTTTGGCCTTGTCCTTGCCCTTGCCGGCAAAGGCGTAGGCTTCGGCTTTCTGGTCCGCCGATAGCAGATGAATCGCGAACTGCTTGCTGTCGCGCAGCACCGGGTAGGTGTCCGACGCATAGTTGGGGCAGAACAGCACCAGTGCCGGGTCGATCGACAGCGCGCTGAACGCGCTGGCGGTGATGCCGACGATGCCGCCGTCCGGGTCCAGGGTGGTGACCACCGTGACGCCGGAGGGGAAGGAGCCCATCACGTCTTTGTAAATGCCGGGTTCGATCATGTGGGGTGCCTCACTCAACGCATCACGAAAGGATCGGGCATCGGTTCTTGCGAGAGGTTGATCCACACCGTTTTCAGCTCGGTGTAGGCCAGTACCGAATCGATACCGCTCTCGCGACCGTAGCCGCTGTTCTTGAAGCCGCCGATCGGCGCCATGGCCGAAACCGCGCGGTAGGTGTTGACCCAGATGATGCCGGAGCGCACGTCACGGGCAAGGCGGTGGGCGCGGCCCAGATCACGGGTCCAGATGCCGGCGGCCAGGCCGAATTGCGAGTCGTTGGCGATGGCCAGCGCTTCGGCTTCGTCCTTGAAACGGATCACCGAGGCGACCGGACCAAAGACTTCTTCCTGCATGATCTTCATCGAATTGCGGTCGCACTCGAACAGCGTCGGCTCGTAGAACCAGCCGTCGTTGTCCAGTTGCGGACGCTTGCCGCCGGTGCGCAGGCGCGCGCCTTCGGCCAGGGCATCGGCCACTAGACCTTCGACCACGGCCAGTTGCTGGGCGGTGGCCATCGGGCCCATTTCGCTGCTGTCGTCCTGCGGGTTGCCGATGCGGATGCGCTGGGCGCGGGCGACCAGACGGTCGACGAATTCGTCGTAGATTTCGTCCTGCACCAGCAAGCGCGAGCCAGACACGCAGCTCTGGCCGGAAGCCGCGTAAATCCCGGCGACGGCGCCGTTGATGGCGCTGTCCAGATCGGCGTCGGCAAAAATGATGTTCGGCGATTTGCCGCCCAGTTCCAGCGACAGCTTGGCGAAGTTTTCTGCGCTGCTGCGCACCACATGCCGCGCCGTGGCCGCACCGCCGGTGAAGGCGATCTTGCGCACCAGCGGATGGCGGGTGAGGGCGGCGCCGGTGCTCGGGCCGTAACCGGTGACGACGTTGACCACGCCCGGCGGAATGCCGGCTTCCAGGGCCAGACGGGCCAGCTCCAGAATGGTCGCCGAAGCGTGTTCCGACGGCTTGAGCACGATGGTGTTGCCGGCGGCCAGCGCTGGCGCCAGTTTGATCGCGGTCAGGTACAGCGGGCTGTTCCACGGAATGATCCCGGCCACCACGCCGATCGGTTCGTGCACGGTGTAGGCAAACAGGTCCGGCTTGTCCAGCGGCAGGGTGCCGCCTTCGAGCTTGTCGGCAAGGCCTGCGGTGTAATGGAAAAATTCCGGCAGATAACCGACCTGACCACGGGTTTCACGGATCAGTTTGCCGTTGTCGCGGCTCTCCAGCTGGGCCAGATGCTCCTTGTTCTCGGCGATCAGATCGCCCAGGCGGCGCAGCAGCTTGCCGCGCGCGGTGGCGCTGAGCTTGCGCCAGGCCGGGTTTTCGAAGGCAGCCTGCGCCGACTGCACGGCGCGCTCGACATCGGCCTCGGCGGCGTCGGGCAGTTCGGCCCAGGGTTGCGCCAGTGCCGGGTTGAGGCTCTCGAAGGTCTTGCCGGACAGCGCATCGACCCATTCACCGCCGATGCACATCTGAAAACGGGTGAGACTCATGCCACGATCCCCTTTGCCGATTGGTTTTGCGCGTCTGCCTGCTTGAGAAAATCCAGCAGCATCTGGTTGACCAGACGCGGCGACTCTACCGGCATCATATGCCGCTGTTCGGCAAGTATCTGCACCTGCGCGCCATGAATGCGCAGCGCCAGTTGCCGGGCCATGTCCGGGGTCGAACCGGGGTCCAGTTCGCCGGTGGCGACCAGGGTCGGGGCGTGGATGCTGCCCAGGTCCTCGGCGCGGTAC
Organism: Pseudomonas sp. NPDC090208; assembly: GCF_044746785.1. Lineage (NCBI taxonomy): Bacteria > Pseudomonadati > Pseudomonadota > Gammaproteobacteria > Pseudomonadales > Pseudomonadaceae > Pseudomonas > Pseudomonas sp. NPDC090208. Next base: position 493,000 of record NZ_JBIVCU010000003.1, on the reverse strand, counting down.
ATGTCCTGCGTGGCAAACAGTTTGTAGGTGGTCAGGTAGCCCTGCGGATCGTTGCTCGCCAGTACCTGGCGGATCGCCGCGATCTGCGCCGGATTGGCCGCCTGATATTCGCTGCTGAACCAGCGCGACAGCGCTTCGGCGGCGTTGGCGTCCGGGCCGTGTTCGGCAGCCTGACTGGTGCGGGCGATAACCCCGGCACGCTGCTCGGTGCTGCGGTTGAACACGCTGTTGAGAATGACCAGCCCTGCCAGATGTTGCGGAAAATGCAGGGCGAAGGCACGGGCGACCAGGCCGCCCATGGAAAAACCGATCACTGTGGCGCTGGGCAGGCCCAGATGCTCCAGCAGTTCACGCAATTGCTCGGCATAGCCGGGCAGGCCGGTGTCCGGGTCAGGGCGCGGGCTGGCGCCGTGGCCGAGCATGTCGTAGGCGATGACGCGATAGTGCGGGGCTAGACCGACGATCTGGCCGCCCCACATTTCCTTGTTCAGACCGACCCCGTGAATCAACACCACAGGGTGGCCTTGGCCGGTCGCCAGATAACTGGTGCCGGCCGGGGTGCGTTCAGCGGTGAGCCGAATCATGGATTGCTCCCAGGCCTTGCTTATTAGTATTGGAGGAGGCTGCTTACTGGGCTTTTTCGGCCGCCAGCTCTTCCAGATCGATGTAACGGTTGCCGATGCGCGGATGCAGACGGCCGCCGTTGGCCGCGCCCAGTACCACGACGATTTCGTCGGCACGCGGCGAGTCTTCGATCTGCATTTCCAGGGTGATGTAGTGCGAGCGCAGGCCTTCGTCGTCCTTGTGCATCATCGGGATCTGGATCGACGTGCCCGGACCGCCGCGCTTGTTGGTGAAGCTCAGGTAGCTCTTGGCTTTCACGGCTTCGCGGTAGTGGTTGCCGAAGCGCAGGGTGTGGATGACGGCCGAGGCGTGTTCGATTTCACCGTCGGCACCGACCACGGCGGCCTTGCCGTAGGCCTGGATCTTGTCGGCGCCGCCGATCAGGCCGGTCAGGCGTTCGACCATCATCGCGCCCAGATCGGAGCAGTTGGCGCGGATTTCCGGTTTCAGGTCTTCGACGAAACCGCGACCCAGCCATGGGTTTTTCATCACTACGGCCAAGCCGACCATGGTCACCGGGGTGTCGGTGGCCTTGCCGCCTTCGATCAGGGTTTCTTCGAGGTAGCTGACGATTTTGCGAATTTCGAAACTCATGAATGGCTCCCGGGTTCTTGATCAGATTGTTGGTGGGGTTGTATTTGGTCTGATGGTATACCATAAGATTGATCGTGCAAGTGGTTTGTGTGAAGTTGTGTCGAAAAGGGGATGAATCGCCGTTTTATTTCGCCGCCTGCGAGCGGCGGTGGAATCGTCGTAAAACCTGCGCACTTGGTATGTCTGTCCTGACGCTGTAGCTGCTAACGCAGCTTGGTTTCGCCTGGCGGCGAGTTACTTGGAAAAGCCCCAAGTAACCAAGGGCTCCACACCCCGCCATACGGCACCTCGCTAATGCTCGGTGTACCCTCACTCCGGCAATGCTCCGTGGGCCCGCCGCGAATGGGCCATCCATGGCCCACGCGGCTCTCGCGACATCCTGTCGCTCGGCCCACTGCGCATCACCTGCGTTCGGCCTTCTGGAACGGGGCCCCAAGATCAAAATCAAAAGCCAGATCAAAAGCTGGCGCTCCCCCCGTAGCAGTCCGGCTTGCCGGCGGCAGCGATCTTGAGGAAGCCACCTCCGCCTCACCCGGATGTGACTGCAATCCCCCTGTAGGAGCTGGCTTGCCCTGCGACCGGCGAGGTACTCGTCGTAAACCCTGTGCACGCGGTATGTCTGATCCACCGCATTTACCGAATTCACAACGGCTGCGCTGGCACTCTTTTCTTCCTACAAAACGAATCGACAAGCAGCTGTAGCCATAAATCTCCGAAAAGAGTACAAATGTGCTCCATGACGACTTTATCTCCCAAACGCGCTGCCATTCTCACGTTTATCCGGGATCGCATCGCACAAAACGGCCAGCCACCCAGTCTGGCGGAAATTTCTGAAGCCTTTGGATTCGCTTCGCGCAGTGTGGCGCGCAAGCACATCGTGGCGCTCACCGAAGCCGGCTATATCGAGGTCACGGCCAATCAGGCCCGGGGCATTCGTCTGGTCCGGCAACGACCTTTGCCCGAAATGCTGGAGGTGCCGGTGCTCGGACGGGTGGCCGCCGGTGCGCCGATAGGTCCGGACATTGCCCTGCACGACAGCTTCACCCTCGACAGCCGGACCTTCCTGCGCATCCCCGACTATCTGTTGCGGGTCAAGGGCGACTCGATGATCGAGGACGGCATCTTCGACGGCGATCTGGTGGGCATTCAGCAAAGCCCCGATGCCCGTAACGGCCAGATCGTGGTTGCCCGGCTGGACGGTGAAGTGACCATCAAGCGGCTGGAGCGTGGCCGCGATGAGTTGCGCCTGCTGCCGCGTAACCCGGCCTATGCACCAATCGTGGTGCGTCCTGATCAGGACTTCGCCATCGAAGGCGTGTTCTGCGGTCTGGTAAGGCGCGAATGATGGGCGCAGTGGTCAGCCTCGATGCGCTGCTGGACGAGCGTCGGGTCTGGAAGGGGCGTTCTGAGGTCCAGTCGGTTGCCGCACAACCCACCGGCCATGCCTTGCTGGATAGGGCGTTGCCCTTGGGTGGCTGGCCGCCGGCGGCGCTGACGGAGATCCTTATTCCCGCCCACGGCAGCGGTGAGCTGCGTCTGTTGTGGCCGACGCTGGCGCGGCTGGCGGCCAGTGGCGAGCGTATCGTGCTGGTGGCGCCGCCGTTCGTGCCTTATCCGCAAGCCTGGCAGGCGGCGGGGGTCGACTTGCGGCAATTGGCGGTGATCGACGCCAACGAGCGTGATGCGTTATGGGCCGTCGAACAATGCCTGCGTTCAGGCAGTTGCGGCACCGTGCTGTGCTGGCCGGACAAAATCGATGACCGCGCCTTGCGACGTTTGCAGGTGGCGGCTGAAACCGGGGAAACCCTGGCCTTTGCCTGTCGCGGGCAACAGGCAGCGCTTAATCCGTCGCCAGCGGCACTGCGCATTGCCATCGATGTACGGCCGCGCCAGTTGCGCGTGCTCAAATGTCGGGGTGGGTTGGCGCCGACTGCACCCATCCCGTTCAGCGGCAACGCCTGAGAGGTTGCCATGCTCTGGGCCTGTATTGTGTTGCCGCAACTGGCACTGGACGCTGTCATGCGCCGTCGCGCCGACCCTGAACAGCCGTTGGCGCTGATCAGTGGCAGCGCCCAGCGTCGGGTGTTGCAGACCGTCAATGCCGCTGCCCGCGAATTGGGCCTGCGTCCCGGTCAGTCGCTGACCGCCGCACGGGCCCTGAGTCGCGATTTTGCCACCGTCGAATACGACCCTGCCGACACCGAACGCTGTCACCGACTGCTCGCGGCCTGGGCCTATCGCTTCAGTTCCCAGGTCAGCCTGAAATACCCCCGCGTGCTGCTTATGGAGGTTGAATCCAGCCTGAGTCTGTTCGGGCCCTGGCCCCAACTGGAGACGCGACTGCGTGAGGAACTGACGGCAATGGGGTTCAGCCATCGAATCGTGGCGGCACCCAACCCTGTGGCGGCGCGGATGCTGGCCAACGCCCATGACGGGCTGCTGGTGACGTGCAACGACAGCCTGCAACAGACGCTGGAACAGATGCCGGCCAATCGCATCGGCTTGCCGGTCGAGGTGTCGACTGCGCTGGCACGCATGGGTCTGCACCAGTTGCATCAAGTGCTGGCCTTGCCCCGCGACACCCTGGCCCGGCGTTTTCCGGCGCAGGTACTGCAACACCTGGACACCTTGCTCGGGCGCCGTCCGTTCGCGCTGGACTGTTATGTGCCACCGGATCATTTCGACACCCGCATCGAGCTCAATTTCGATGTCGAGTCTCATCAGGCTCTGCTGTTTCCGCTCAAGCGCATGATTGCGGACCTCGCAGTGTTTCTTGGCGGGCGCGACAGCGGCGTACAGCGTTTCGTCATTCATCTGGAGCATGTGCCCAGCGTCGGCAGCGTGGCGCCGGACACACTGATCCCGGTCGGCCTGCTCAGCGCCGAGCGCGAGGCGAACATGCTGTTCGAATTGGCCCGTGGCCGTCTGGAGCAGGTGCAGGTGCCTTCGCCGGTACGCGCTCTACGCCTGCAAGCCAGGGATCTGCCGGCGTTCGTGCCATCCCACCGCGAGCTGTTTGACGACCGACCGCAGCAGAACATGCCTTGGGAGCAATTGCGCGAGCGCCTGCGTGCCCGTCTGGGTGATGAGGCCGTCAGTGGCCTGGAATTTCGCGCTGATCATCGTCCCGAACACGCCTGGCTGCCGACCTGCGCAGCAAAGCCGATCATCGCCCCAGCCACGGTGCCGCGCCCCGGCTGGTTGTTGCGCGAGCCTGAACCGCTGAGCGCGGCGAGCGTGCGTGTGCTGGCTGGGCCGGAACGCATCGAGTCGGGCTGGTGGGACGGTGGCGACGTGCGCCGCGATTATTTTCTGGTGGAAACCCGCAACGGCCAGCGCGGCTGGGCCTACCGCAATGTCGGCGATGACAGCGGCCTGTTGCTGCAAGGCTGGTTCGCATGAGCGGCGAATACGTCGAGCTGCACTGCCTGTCCAATTTCAGCTTTCAGCGTGGAGCTTCCAGCGCCGACGAACTGTTCGAGCGCGCGAAACTGCACGGTTATCAGGCGCTGGCGATCACCGATGAGTGCACCCTGGCCGGCATCGTCCGTGCCTGGCAGGCGTCGATCAAACATGAGGTGCCGCTGATTGTCGGCAGCGAGATCTCCATCGAAGACGGGCCGAAAGTGGTGCTGCTGGTGGAGAACCTCAGTGGCTACCAGGCCCTGTGCAAGTTGATCACCGACGGGCGGCGACGCAGCAAGAAAGGTGAATACCGGTTACTGCGCGAGGATTTCAATACGCCGCTTGAGGGCCTGCTGGCGCTGTGGCTGGTGGGTCTGGACCAGTCGGTCGATATTCGCCGTGGCCAAGGTGACTGGCTGTGCGGGATCTTTACGAAAAACCTGTGGCTGGGCGTCGAACTGCATTGCGGGCCAGATGACCGCCAGCGACTCGGCACGCTGCTGGCGCTGGCCGATGAATTCGCCATCCCGGCGGTGGCCTGTGGCGATGTACATATGCACGCCCGCGGCCGTCGCGCCCTGCAGGACACCATGACTGCGATTCGCCATCACACCACCGTGGCCGAAGCCGGGCACCGGCTGTTTGCCAATGGCGAGCGGCATCTTAGACCACGGACCACGCTGGCTGAGCTGTATCCCGAGTCATTGTTGGCGCAGACCCTGGAAATCGCCCGGCGCTGTACGTTCGACTTCAAGCAATTGAAGTACGAATACCCGCAGGAACTGGTGCCAAAGGGGCATACTCCGACCAGTTGGTTGCGCGAGTTGACCGAGCGGGGCGCGCGTAAGCGCTGGCCGGATGGCGTGCCTACCGTCGCATGGGAGCATATCGAAAAAGAGCTGCGGATCATCGCGGTGAAAGAGTACGAAAGTTACTTCCTGACAGTGCACGACATCGTCCGTTTTGCTCGCGAGCAAGGCATCCTCTGCCAAGGTAGTGGTTCTGCCGCCAATTCGTCGGTGTGTTTTGCACTGGGTATCACTGAATTAAGTCCAACGGCGTCCAAGACGCAAATGCTCTTCGAACGCTTCATTTCCGAAGAGCGCAACGAGCCCCCTGATATCGACGTCGACTTCGAGCACGAACGCCGTGAGGAAGTCCTGCAATACGTCTTCCGCCGTTATGGTCGGCACAGGGCGGCGCTGACAGCAGTGGCCAGCACCTACCACGGCGCCGGGGCGATTCGCGATGTCGCGCGTGTGCTCGGTCTGCCGCCGGATCAGATCAACGCCCTGGCTGACTGCTGCGGGCGTTGGAGCGACAACCTGCCATCTGCCGACCGCCTGCGCGAATGCGGCTTCGAGCCGGACAGTCCGGTACTGCGCCGGGTGTTGACGCTGGCCGGCGAACTGATCGGGTTTCCTCGGCACCTGTCGCAGCATCCCGGCGGCTTCGTCATTTCCCAGCAGCCGCTGGAAACCCTGGTGCCAGTGGAAAACGCGGCCATGGCCGAGCGCACCATCATCCAGTGGGACAAGGACGATCTTGATCTGGTCGGGCTGCTCAAGGTCGACATTCTGGCTTTGGGCATGCTCAGTGCCTTGCGCCGCACGTTCGATCTGGTCAGACGCTATCGTGGCTATGACTTGACCATCGCCAGCATTCCGGCAGAGGACAAGCCGACCTACGACATGATCAGCCGCGCCGACACCATTGGTGTGTTCCAGATCGAGTCGCGGGCACAGATGTCGATGCTGCCACGGCTCAGACCGCAGACGTTTTACGATCTGGTTATCGAAGTTGCCATCGTCAGGCCGGGGCCGATTCAGGGCGATATGGTGCATCCGTATCTGCGGCGGCGGAACAAAGAGGAGCCGGTTATTTATCCGTCTGAGGAGTTGATACCGGTTTTTGAGCGCACCCTTGGCGTACCGTTGTTTCAGGAGCAAGTCATGCAACTGGCGATTGTCGCTGCCCGGTACACGCCGGGTGAGGCCGATGAACTGCGTCGCTCCATGGCAGCGTGGAAGCGCCATGGTGGATTGGAACACCATTACAAACGCCTCAGCGAGCGCATGAGGGAAAAGGGCTACAAGCAAGATTTCATCGACCGCATCTTCGAACAGATCAAAGGCTTCGGCAGCTACGGCTTCCCAGAATCCCACGCCGCCAGCTTCGCCTTGCTGACCTACGCCAGTTGCTGGCTCAAATGCCACGAACCGGCCGCCTTCACCTGCGCGCTGATCAACAGTTGGCCGATGGGGTTCTACAGCCCGGATCAACTGTTGCAGGATGCCCGTCGTCACCATATCGAAGTCCGCCCGGTGGACGTGCGCTACAGCGACTGGGACTGCTCGCTGGAACCGGTAGAAAGCCGCGAATACACGCAAAATCTGGCGATCCGCATGGGCCTGCGGATGATTCGTGGCTTTCGCGAAGAGGACGCCCGGCGGATCGAGCAGGCTCGCGGCCAGCGTGAGTTTCGCGATGTGAGCGATCTTTGCATACGCGCCGATCTGGATAATCGCGCCCGCGCTGCACTGGCCGATTCCGGTGCGTTGCGTGGATTGGCCGGACATCGGCATCGGGCGCGCTGGGAGATCGCCGGGGTCGAGGTGCAGCGGCCGCTGTTTGGCGACGACTGTTTTGCCGCCGAGTCGCAAGTGGCCTTGCCGCTGCCCAGTGTGGCTCAGGACCTGATGGTCGATTACGACACTGTCGGGACCACGTTGGGCCCACATCCGCTGGCGTTGTTGCGCAAAAAACTGGCGGCAAAGCGCTTTCGCAGTTCAAAGGATCTGCTCGATGAAGAACACGGGCGTTATTTCAGCGTCGCCGGGCTGGTGGTGGGTCGCCAGCGTCCCGGTACGGCCAGCGGCGTGACCTTCGTCACCCTGGAAGATGAGCACGGCATGATCAACGTGGTGGTCTGGCGCGATCTCGCCGAGCGGCAGCGCAAGACCCTGGTCGGTTCGCAACTGATGCAGGTGTTCGGCAAGTTCGAATACCAGAAGGGCGTGCGTCATGTCATCGCGCAACGTCTGTTCGACCTCACGCCCTTGCTCACCGGGCTGGATGTGCGCAGTCGGGATTTCAAATAATGAACCACCTGGCACGGATCGGCTGACACACCGCATTCGCCAGCAAGCCGGCTCCTACAAGGGCAGGGCGGCTAGCCGGGATCTGCCGGACCCCGCAAGTCCTGTGGGAGGGAGCTCTGCTCGCGAAAGCGCCAGACCCGTCACTGAAGAGGTATCTGACCTGCCGCATTCGCCAGCAAGCTGGACTGCTACGAAGGGCTTTCACGACATCACGACACGCAGAATGACGTAAATGATCCGAAACTTGTCATTTTCGGAAATACCGCTTCGTCCAGCCCGGTCCGATAATTCTCCTCAACAACACAGCAGTCATCCCGGCGATGGCGGCTTTCCTGAAGACTTGCTCAATAGTATGACGAGGATCTTATGAACAACGTGATCAATGACCTGCTGCAACGCAACGAAGCCTTCGCCAACGACGGTTTCAATGCCGACCTGAAAATCATGCCTTCGATGAAAACCGTGGTGATCGGCTGTGTCGACCCACGTGTCGATCCGGCCGATGTGTTGGGCCTCAAGCACGGTGAGGCTGCGGTGATCCGCAACGTCGGCGGGCGGATCAACCCGGCGACCCTGCAGAACATGGCCATCGTCCGCTCCGTGGCTGTCGCCCAAGGCAAGGAAATGGGGCCGGGCTGGAACCTGATCGTGCTGCACCACACCGACTGCGGCATCACCCCATGCCGTCACCATGTGCCGGAACTGCTGGCAAAAAACCTGGGCGTGGCCCCTGAAGACCTCGACAGCCTGGAAATCGCCGACCCGTACAAGGCCGTGGCCATTGATGTCGCGGCGCTGAAAGCCAACCCGAATCTGCCCGGCAGCTTCACCGTGACCGGTCTGGTGTACGACGTACACACCGGGCGTGTGGAAACCGTGGTACCGCCAGCGCTGCTGCGTCCGGAAGCCTGATCGCCGTTGCCACCCACCTATCCACCTACCCACGCACGCAGCGAGAGGTGTGACATGACCGATGTACGCAAACACTACCAGGGCAACACCAGCGAGCTGGACCTGCTCACCCGGGTCGAGCAACTGCTGGCGCAATACGGCAGCGGGCCGATCGGCCACGATCAGCTTGCCGGCTTCGACCAGTTCCACAGCGGCGGGCTGAAAACCACTGCCGAGTTCATCGGCATGCTGGATATCCGCTCGGGCATGCAGGTGCTTGACGCCGGTTCGGGTCTGGGCGGCCCCTCGCGCTATGTCGCCGAGCAGCACGACTGCCATGTCACCGGCGTGGATCTGACCGAGTCGTTCGTCGCGGTAGCGCGACTGCTGGCCCAACGTACCGGGCTGGATCAGCGGGTCGACTATCAGGTCGGCAACCTGTGTGCGCTGTCGTTGGGCGCCGGCCAGTTCGACGTGGCTTACACCCAGCACGTGGTGATGAACATTGCCGACCGCGAGACGCTGTACCGGCAGCTCCACCGCGTACTGAAACCGGGCGGGCAATTCGGTTTCTTCGATGTGCTGGCGGCCGACGGCAAACCGGCAGCGCTATACCCGACGCCGTGGGCGCAGCGTGCAGAAGACAGCTTCTTGCTGGACGAATCCGAAACCCGTGCCGTGCTGCAGCAGTCGGGTTTCAGCATCCAGCGCTGGGTGGATGTGACGGAACCGGTGATTCAGTGGTTTCTGAGCGTGCGTTTGCCGTCGATGCAGGACGGCACCGCTGCACAGACGCCGGAGCCGACCCTGAAACTGGTAATGGGCAACCGTTTCGCCGAAATGGCGGAAAACTTCGCCCGCAATCTGCGGGAAGGCAAGTTGCGGCTGGTCATGGCGGTGTGCGGCCGTCAGGCATAAGGCTCAAGAAGCACGGCTAGCGAAGGTCGGCGCGCAGCTCCCGAACCCCGCGCCCCAGACGGCGGCGCAACAGGGTGCGCAGCGTGGCGCCGTCGACGTAGCCGACTTCGGCGGCGATGGCTTCGATGTCCATCGTGGTGGTGCGCACCAGATGTTGGGCGCGCTCCACGCGCATGTCCTGAAAGAACGCCAGCGGCGATTTGCCCAGCACCGCTTCGGTACGCCGTTGCAGGGTTCGCGGTGTGGTGGCCAGCGCCTCGGCGGCTCTTTGCAGGGAAAACCCGACGTTGAGCTGACTGCGTGCCCAGCGCTCGAAGTTCTCGATCAAGGGATCTGCGTGGGCCATGTGCTCGGGAATGATGTACGGCGCTTGCAGCGAGCGGTAGTCGGCGAGCATGTAACGCGCCACCAGACCGGCCAGTTCAGGGCTGAACTTGCGGATGATCCACAGCGCCAGGTCCAGGTGGCCCATGGCGGCACCCGCTGTGACCAGACGGCTGGCCGGCACCAGCATGCGCGACTCGTCGAGCAGGATGTCCGGGTAACGCTGGCGGAAAAACGGCCCCAGCCACCAACTGGTGGTGGCCTCGCAGCCGGCCAGCAGTCCGGTTTCAGCCAGCAGGAACGTGCCGATGCAGGAGGCGGCGATACCCGCGCCTTCGGCGTGCCAGGCGCACAGCTGCTGACGGGCATCGAGCATGTCTGGACGGCTCAGGGACGCGACCAGCTCTTCGGGCATCCGCGTGTTCAGCGCTGGGATGATCACCCAGTCCGGGCGGTTGCTGCCCGACGCGGGTTCGATAGGCACTTCCAGGCCGCGAGCGGTGTGAACGTTGTTGCGCACGCCGACGGTACTCACCTCGAAGTGCGGTGAAGTGGCCAGTAACAACACGCCCAGATCGTTGGCGGTGGCAAAGGCATCGAGCAGAACAGTAAGACCGGTATCGAAGACACCTTCGATGGCGAGAATCGTGATCTTCATGGCTCAAATGACCCTGAACAGTTCAGTTGCGGAAGTAGTACACAGTTCAATCGGTGCTTCAAGCGACAACGGTGCCCGCGGGCGGGGATGACATAAAAGGAGGGAACTACGTCATTGTTGGCGAACGACCCTCTATTCAAAATAGCGCCAGGCGCTTGTTTCGTAATCAGCACACTTTTTGAGGTATCGGAATGAAACGTTTATTCAATCTGTCGACTTTAAAACATCAGGCGGTTGCACTCGTATCCGCAACGTTGATGGCAATCACTTTCTCTGCCGGCGCAAGCGCCGAGCCATTGCCGAAAGTCCCGACCACCAAAATCATTGCGGTGGGCACCATCACTCCCGGCTCGACCCAAGAGGCCATCAGCAAGGTACTGCCCCAGGAAGTGCGTGAAACCGTGCAGTTGCATCTGGACGGCAAGATCGAACAGTGGAACGTACGTAACGACAAGCTGGGCGTGGTCTTCGTATTGAACATGACTGATGTCGAAGAAGCCAAGGCGATCTTTGCGAAGATGCCGCTGGACTGCGCAGGGCTTATTTCCTTCGAGTTCATCCCGGTAGGGCCGTTGTCGCCATTGTCACTGCTGTTGAAATCGCCTGCGCAATGACACGGCATTGATGAGTGACGTTTGCAATGACAATTGATGAACGCACGTTCTCCGGTATCGATCTGAACTTGCTGTTGGTCTTCATGGTGCTGTTTCGCGAACAGAATGTTTCAAGGGCCGCCGAATGTTTGCATGTCAAACAGCCGGCGGTCAGTGGTTCATTGTCCCGGCTGCGCCTGCAGTTCAATGACCCGCTGTTTATAAGAGTGGGGCCACGGGGTGTCAGGCCTACCGAAAAAGCCAGCCAGATGGCGCAAGCCCTGATGCCGGCCATGAGTGCAATACAAGCCATCGTCAATCGACCTGCGGATTGAACACCGCCACTCGGTTGGCGCCTGAGCGATGTGCCGGCGCCAGTGTTCGCCAATGATGAACAGGCTTCAGGCCTGCTCGTCCTCCTGTGAAAACGCCAGCATCCCGGCCTGTACCGCAGGCCGTTCGGCAATGCGCTCGAACCACTGCGCCAGGCGTGGCAGCGTGTCCCAGGGCAAACGCTCGTGTACCGACGCGGCATAGGTGAAGGCGGAGATATCGGCCATGGAAAACTGCGAGCCGGCCATGTAGTCGTCCTCAAGAAAGCGCTCGGCGGCGATCAGCAGTTCGACGGCACGCTGGTCGAGAGGCCGCGCCATGTCGCGCAAACCCTGTTGGCGCAGAAAGAATCCGGCATGGCTGACCGCGATGACATCGGTGACGAAATGGAAATAGCGGTCGAACACCCGAAAACGCTCCGGCCCCGATGCCTGAGGGGCAAGCCGTCCCGGCGCTTTCGCGTCGGCATACTGCATGATCGCGTTGGACTGGTTGATGATCAGCGTCGGCGAAACGCTGCGATCCACCAGCGTCGGCACTTTGCCGGCTGGGTTGAGGTCGAGGAAAGGCGGCTGACGATGGGCGCCGGCGCGCAGGTCGATGCACACGGCGCGGTAGGGAATTCCCGCTTCGCTCAGGGCCACGGCGGCGCGCAGGCTATTGCCGGTTTGGGCGCCGTACAGTTCGATGGGGTCGGACATGCAATGTTCCTTCTGGGGACGCCACGCGGGCGGCGGTGGGCGCGGGATCAGCCGCGCGGTACGGATTCGCTGGGCGAGTAGCCGAAACAGGCCTTGTACGCCCGGCTGAATGCAGCGTCGGACGAGTATCCCACCCGCAGTGCGACCTCACTGACGCGCATGCTGCCGCCGCTCAACATCTCCGACGCCAGGTGCAAACGCCAGCGCGTCAAGTAACGCAGCGGTGCCTCGCCGACGGTGGCGGAAAAGTGCTCGGCGAAACTGGAGCGAGACATCGCCGCAATCGCTGCAAGCTCCGGCACGCTCCAGGACTTGTAGGGTGCGGCGTGCAGTGCAGCCAGTGCATGGGCGATGCGTTCGTCGCTGAGCCCGGCAATGAAACCCAGACGTCCCGGTGCCGATGACGACCAGGTGCGCAGGGCGCGGATTACCAGCAGATCGATCAGGCGCGACACCATCAGCTCGGCGCCCGGCTGAACGAGGTTGGCTTCGTGCAGCAGAAAATGGGCGATCGCCTGTAGCCATGCCGGTGTGCCGCTGGGGCCGGCTGGAACGTGAATGGTGGCAGGCAGTGACGCCAGGATCGGCGGCAGGCGGCCACCGTCGAAGCGAAACAGGCCACCGATGTAGCGCACGCCCGGCGCGTCGTCGGGTGCGGGTCCGGACGGAGCCGAGCCCACTGCTTCAAGGCGGTGGGCGCTGCCATGGGGCACCAGCAGCAAATCCCCTTGTTCGATCAGCACAGGCGCCTGTTTCGGGTCCGCGAGGGTCAGCCGAGCGCAGCCGCTTTCGATGAAGTAGAAGCGCGACACGCCGTTTTCGACCGACAGGCCCGAGTCGTTCAGCACCCCGGTCACCACGGTTTCACCTTTCAGGCGCACCAGTGCCAGCACCTGCGACAGCACATCGGTTTTTCTCACTGACCCGTCGCTGTCGGCGTTCGGGGCAAGAGTCGCGGCGTTCGGATCATTCTCTTGCATGGGCCTGGCTTCTATCGTGGGCGGGTCAATTTTTCCCACCGAGGTTGTTATGAAAAAGTTTGCAGCACTGCTCGCACTGACCGGCATTACCGCTTTCGGCAACGCCTGGGCCGACACTAAACCGACCATCGCCCTGGTTCACGGCGCCTTTGAAAACGCCGGCATCTGGCAGGGCGTCGAAGCCGGCCTGAAGGCCGACGGCTATCAGGTCATCGTGCCGACCCTGCCGGGCCGCGTCGGCAACCCGGCAACTCCGGACAAGGTCAGCCTGGACCTGTACCGTGACACCGTGCTCCGCGCCATCGGCAGCAGCAAGGCCCCCGTGGTTCTGGTCGGTCACAGCTTTGGCGGTATCGTCATTTCCGATGTTGCCGAAGCAGCGCCGAAAAAGATCCGCTCGCTGGTTTATCTCGCCGCCTACCTGCCAAAGGACGGTGACTCGCTGCTGTCCCTGGCCAACACCGACAAGGACGCGAAGATCGGTCCTCATCTGAACATCGACAAAGCCCACGGCATGGCTTCGGTGGAGCAGGGCGCACGCGCCGACCTGTTCGCCAATGACGGCCCCGAGCAACTGCGTCAGGTGATTCCCGGCCTGATCCTCGACGAGCCGCTGGCACCGCTGGCGACCCCGGTGAAACTCAGTGCCGCAGCCTATGGCTCGGTGCCGAAGTTCTACGTTCACACCGCCCGCGACCAAGTGGTCAGCCCGTCGCTGCAGGCGAACATGGTGGCCGCGACGCCGGTACACAACGAAGTGACGCTCGACACCGGGCATACCCCGTTCCTGACCAACGTCAGCGGTGTGGTGCAGGCCATCGAGCACGCGGCGGCCGGTCACTGATCGCTCTTGCGGCACACTCGCCGGCGCCCGTGATGTCACGGGTGCCGGCTTTTTTTGCACCGTTGGTCATGAGTGCAGATACATCGATGCATACGCATTGAATAAATTTTTACAAATTGTATGCTGACTGTAATCTAAAATTTTCCACAGGAAAATGATCGTGAGCGTCGATGCGGAAAAAACTGCCAATCCCCGGATCATCCTGATCGTCATCGCGCTGGTATCGTCGCTGGTCATGCTCGATTCAAACGTGGTGGCGGTGGCGCTGCCGACCATCGCCAGCTCACTGAACGCCGATTTCGCCGATGTGCAGTGGGTCATCACCGCCTACGTGTTGCCCTTTGCCGCCTTGCTACTGGCGGCGGGATCGTTCGGTGACAAGGTCGGGAGGCGTCGTTCTGCGGTGATCGGCATGTTGCTGTTCGGCCTGTCGTCACTGGCTTGTGGACTGGCAGTGTCGCCATTGATGCTCAACCTGGCGCGGGCCGTGCAGGGCGTGGGGGCGGCGCTGTTGCTGACCGCGTCGCTGGCGATCATCAACCACACCTTTCAGGGCGCGGAGCGAGCCAGAGCCTATGCGTTCTGGGGCGCCAGTCTGGGCGTGGCCATCACCTGCGGGCCGATCATCGGCGGGGTGATTTCCAGTGTGTTCGGCTGGACTTGGGCATTCCTGATCAACGTGCCGATCTGCACCGCGCTGGTCATCGCCACGCTGAAAACCGTACCCGAGTCCCGTGATCCCGACGCCAGAGGGCTGGATTACACCGGCATCGTCACGTTCAGCAGCGGCCTGTTCCTGCTGACCTGGGCGGTGATCGACGGCAATGCCCTGGGCTGGACCACGGCTGCGGTACTGTGGCGCATTCTCGGCGGCGTGTTGCTGTTGGCGCTGTTCGTCTGGGTGGAAAAGCGTCAGGCCAACCCCATGGTGGATTTCGCCATTTTTCGCTCGGCGCATTTCGCCGGCACCGTCGCCTCGATGGTGGGCTATGCGGCCGGGGCGCAGGTGATGATTTTCTATTTGCCGCTGTACCTGCAGAACGCCTTCGGTTTCGCCCCGATGATGGCCGGCATCGCCATGTTGCCGTTTGCCTTGCCGATGTTTCTGGTGCCGCGGGTGGCAGCGAAAATCACCTGGCCGTCCCGGGCGATGCTGTGCCTGGGGCTGAGTGTGACACTGGCGGGCAACCTGTCGATGGCGTTGCTGTGTGGCGTCGATGCCTCGTATGCGTTGTTCGCCCTGGGCATGCTCGTCGCGGGCACCGGGGCTGGCATTCTCAACGGCGAAACCGCCAAGGCGGTGCAGGGCGCCTTGCCGGCCAACCGCTCTGGCGTCGCGTCCGGAATCGCCTCGACCATTCGTTTCACCACGTTGTTGTTCGGTGTCGCCGCGCTGGGGGCGATCCTGCTTTCGGGGTTGCTCAAGGCGTTCACCCCGCTGGCGCAGGGCATGGGGTTGTCGCCGCAGCAGGCGGTGGAGATCGCCAAGCGCTTCTCGGCGGGCGATGCCGGGCTGGCGTTGTCGGCGCTGCCCGAAACGGTGAGGGACGGTATCGCCAGCGCGTTGCGCAGTGCGTTTGAGGCCGGTTTTGCCAGCGCGGCATGGGCGGCTGCAGGTGTGGCAATCGTTGCGTTGCAGCTGACCCGTGTGTTGATGGCGAGTGCCGTGCCTGCAGAGCCGGTCGCTGCGGGCGAAGCCTTGTTTGTCGCGGATGAATGAGCCTGCGTTGACGGCAGTTGGCCGGTAGAACACTCTGCCGGCACCTTTTTTTGGCTGACTGCCCACACGCCCGAGAGGAGAGCCGATGGCCACCCGATGCCTGTGTACCAGCGTCCGGCAATTGTCCCGCCGCATGACGTCGATCTATGAAACCCATCTGAGCCCGTACGGCGTCAGCGCGCCGCAGTTTTCGCTGTTGCAGCGTCTGCACCAACTGGGGCCGATTGCCAATCTGGCGTTTGCCGAGGCCATGGGCATGGACCGCAGCACTTTGAGCCGCGGCCTGAAACCGTTGATTGCCGAAGGCTGGATCGAAACTGTGGACATGCCTGAGAGCGCGCTGGTCGACAAGCGCTCGTTCGGCTTGCAGCTCACAGCAGCGGGCGTCGACAAATATGCGTCCTGCCACGGGGCCTGGAAGAAGGCGCAGATGCAGTTGCACAGAACCCTGGGCGCGGAACTGTCCACGCTGTTGCTGGACACCACCCAGGATGTCTATCAGCGGCTGGCGTAACGAGGCGCCAGCCGCTGTGCCTTAATGCCGATGGGCGCGACGGAACACCTGCGGCGGCTGGCCGAAGGCGCGGATGAACGCCCGGCGCATGCGCTCCTGATCGCCAAAGCCGGTCTCGAAGGCCACCGCATCCACTGTGTGGTGGCCGGCTTCGATCATCAGTCGCGCCGATTCGACCCGCAGATGTTCCACCGCCTTGGCCGGCGACTGGCCGGTTTCGGTGGTGAACACGCGGCTGAACTGGCGCGCGCTCATGTGCGCGATCGCCGCGAGATTGTCCACCGACAGATCCTCTTTCAAATGCTGCCGCGCGTAGGTCAGCACCACCTGAATGCGGTCGGACTTCGGCGCCAGATCCTGCATCACCGAAAACTGGGATTGTCCGCCCGCGCGGCGGTGATACAACACCAGTTGCTTGGAGACCATGCGTGCGGTGTCTTCGCCCAGATCGTTTTCCACCAGCGCCAGCGACAGGTCAACGCAGGCACTCATGCCGGCGGCGGTCCAGATCGGTCCGTCGTTGATGAAAATGCGGTCTTCGTCGACCTTGATGGCCGGGTAGTTCTGCTGCAGTTCACGGGCATGGCACCAGTGCGTGGTGGCACGACGACCGTCGAGCAAGCCCGCCTGGGCCAGTGCGTTGGCACCGGTGCAGATCGAGCCGACGCGGCGGGTCATGACGAAGGATTGGCGCAGGTAGTCGATCAGGCCGGCGCTGGCCGGCCGAATGACGTTGTCGCCCAGCACCAGCAGCGTGTCGAAGCGGCGGTCGTCGAAGGCTTCGGTGTCCACGGCAAAGCCGGCCGAAGTCTTGACCAGGCCACCCTGTTCGGACAGCAGGGTCACGCGATACACCTCGCGCCGGGCAATCAGATTGGCGATTTCGAAGGTGGCCGACATGGAAAGCCCCAGCACCTGAAAGCCGGGGTAAACGATCAGTCCTGTCTCCAGCATGGTTGCACCTGTGGCTGATGGTTGCGTATGAGGTTCGATGGCAACGACAACGCCCCGTTTCCGGCTTGCAGCGGAAACGGGGCGGTGATGTCGTCTGCCAATCAGAGGCTGCTGTCTTCCTGCGCTTCACGTACGTCCAGCGCCGGGTGCGCCTTGCGCTCATGGACGTGGCTGTGTGGCGTACGGTCGATCACCAGGCTCAGCAGTTCCGGACGGCTGTAGTGGCCGCGAGAATCCATCTGGCGCTTGCGCTTGTCGATTTCCCACAGGTCGAGGTCGGCAATCACTTCACCTTCACCTTCGGTCAGCGAGCCGATCACTTCACCTTGCGGGTCGATGATGGCGGTGAAGCAACCGCTGGAAATCGGCCCGATCGAGCAACCGGTGTCGGCCATGATCTGCGCCTGCTGCTCCGGGTACAGCCATGCAGTGGAGTTGACCACGAAGCAGGCCGCTTCCAGGGCGTGCATGCGGATACTGACTTCCATCTGCCGGGTGAACAGGTCGCCGGCGAACGAACCGGGGTACATCGAGGCGTGGATCTGCTCGCCGTCGGCCATCAGCGCATAACGCGCCAGTGGATTGTAGTGCTCCCAGCAGGCCAGTTGCCCGACCCGGCCGACGGCGCTGTCGACAGCCTTCAGACCTGAACCGTCGCCCATGCCCCAGATCATGCGCTCGTGGTAAGTCGGCGAAATCTTGCGGCGGGCCTGGATCAGCGTTCCGTCGGCATCGAACAGCAATTGCGTGTTGTACAAGGTGCTGCCGTCGCGCTCGTTGACGCCGATGGACACCACCATGTTGGCTTCTTTCGCCGCCTTGCCGATGGCATCGGTGGCCGCCGACGGCACGGTCACGGCCTGGTCGAGCAATTTGTAATGCTCGCTGCCCATCTCGAACGGTGTCTGCACGAAGGAAAAGTAGGGGTAGTAAGGGACGATGGTTTCCGGGAACACAGCGAACTGCACGCCCTTGGTGCCCAGCTCGCGAATCTTGTCGACGACTTTGGCGACAGTGCCTTCACGGCTGTACAGCACAGGGGCGATCTGAACGGCGGCGGCTTTGACGATGGTCATTTGTAAAGCTCCTCACACAGTGGGTTGGGTATCGAGTGAGGTTAAGATTACAGACCAAATCCAATGACTGTATGACGCAGTTCCCTCGTTTTATGCCGTTGTTGTCAGCGGCTCTCTCGTGGCTGAACCCGTAGCAGTCCGGCTACAAAAAAACTGTGGGAGGGAGCCCTGCTCGTGAAAGCGGCGGGGCAGACACTGCCGAGGTATCTGACCTGCCGCGTTCGCCAGCAAGCCGGCTCCTACAGGGGTAGTACGGTTCGCCAAGATCAGTCGGATGACCAAAAAACTGTGGGAGGGAGCTCTGCTCGCGAAAGCGGTGTGTCAGACACTGCCGAGGTACCTGACCTGCAGCATTCGCCAGCAAGCCGGCTCCTACAGGGGTAGTACGGTTTGCCAAGATCAGTCGGATGATCAAAAACCTGTGGGAGGGAGCTCTGCTCGCGAAAGCGGCGGGTCAGACACTGCCGAGGTATCTGACCTGCAGCATTCGCCAGCAAGCCGGCTCCTACAGGGGTAGTACGGTTTGCCAAGATCAGTCGGATGACCAAAAACCTGTGGGAGGGAGCTCTGCTCGCGAAGGCGGCGGGTCAGACACTGCCGAGGTATCTGACCTGCCGCGTTCGCCAGCAAGCCGGCTCCTACAGGGGTAGTACGGTTTGCCAAGATCAGTCGGGCGACCAAAAACCTGTGGGAGGGAGCTCTGCTCGCGAAAGCGGTGGGTCAGACACTGCCGAGGTATCTGACCTGCCGCGTTCGCCAGCGAGCCGGCTCCTACAGGGGTAGTACGGTTCGCCAAGATCAGTCGGATGACCAAAAACCTGTGGGAGGGAGCCCTGCTCGCGAAAGCGGTGTGTCAGACACTGCCGAGGTATCTGACCTGCAGCATTCGCCAGCAAGCCGGCTCCTACAGGGGTAGTACGGTTTGCCAAGATCAGTCGGATGACCAAAAACCTGTGGGAGGGAGCTCTGCTCGCGAAGGCGTCATTCCAGCCAATCATGCATCGACTGACCCAACGCCATCGCGAGCAGAACTCCCTCCCACAATGCTCATCTACCCGGCTTGTCAGCCCACCACGCCGTTACGGGAACAACAGCTGCAACGTGACATCCGCCTGGGTATCAAACACCTTCGCGTACACCTGTTTGATCGAGCTGTTGTAGTAGTACGCGTTGACGCTGGAGGCCGCCAGGGCATCGGGGTTGCCGACGTTGTTCAGCGCGATGTTGCCCAGGCTCACCGATTGCGGCTCTTCAGCGCCGAGCAGCGACACGTAGTAGAACGGCTCGGCCGGGGTGTACTGATCGAACACACGCTGGATGCGGATGTTCTGGCCATTGTCGATGCCGGTGTGGCTGATCTCCGTCAGGCGATAGGCCTTCTGCGTGGCGTATTGGGTGCTGATGCCATCGTCCAGATACAGCGTGTAGCTGGAGTCCTGGCCCGGGTAGATATTGAACGTCAGCGGGTTGACCGCCAGTTGCCCGACCCATTGCTCCAGCTGGCGCATCGGCAGGATAGCCCCGGCGCGAATGTACAGCGGCACCTGGTCGAGCCCGGCGTAATAGCCGGTGACCAGCGTGCCGCCGTCGATCACGCTGCCCAGCGGATAGTCGTCATCCATGAAGGCGTACCACTGCGAACCGGCTGGCAGGTAGATGTCGCGGGTCGGCGAGGTGGGCGGGCTGGCGGTTTCATGAGGGTTGAGGATCGGCGCCACCAGAATGTCGCGACCGACGAAGAACTGGTCGTTGAGGTGGTTGTAGATCGCCGGGTCCGTGGTTTCGTTGAGGAACAGCGCCCGCGCGATCGGCATGCCGGTCTGAGTCGACTGGTACAGCGCGTCGTAATAGATCTGCATCATCCGGTAGCGCAGCTCGACGTATTTGCGGCAGTTGCTCGGCACCGGCTCTTCATAGGCATAGGGTTCCTGGAACTGCTTGACGTAACCGTCGTAGTGGTTGCGATACCACGGCAGGAACGAGCCGAGTTGCATCCAGCGGGTCAGCAGCTCGTAGTTGGTCACCATGCTTTCGCCAACGCTGCCGCTACCCGGGCCGAAACCGCCGATGTCGCAGCCGGACAGCGGAATGCCGGACAGCCCGATGTTGAGCACCTGCGGCAGGTTGACCTGAAGGAAGTCCCAGCTCGACGCCGAGTCGCCGGTCCACAGCGCCGCATAGCGTTGCAGCCCGGCGTAGCCACCACGGGCGATGATGAAATTGCGCTGCTGAGGACGCAGTTGGTTGATGCCGTTGTACGTGGCCTGGCTGAGCAGCAGGGCGAAGGCGTTGTGTACCGTCGCGTGGGGCACGCTTTCGCCGAAACTGGTGACCATCAGGTCCAGCGGTGCGGTCTTCCACGGGGACAACACGCGCACCTCGCCGGGTGGCGGTGCTTCGCCGTAGGCCGGGCTCGGGTCGGGTGAGTCGTTGGCCGCTTGCTGCATCTGCGGGGTGTCGTAATAGGCGTAGATGGCCGGGTCGGTCATGTCCTGCCAGATCATCTCCAGCCCCGACGACAGCAGGTACTGATACTGCTGGCCCCACCAGGTCGCGACTTCAGGGCGGCCCAGATCCGGGTAGTAGCCGCCGGAGCCCAGCTGCGTCTGGCCGTTGACCGGTTTCAGTGGCGGGTAGCTGTAGGGGTTGCTGCCGTAGTTCACGCCGTAGTTTTCTTCACCGACGAACAACGAGCCGTCAGTGGGCAGCCCGGCCCGCACGTTCTTGATGAAATAACCCTTGGCGACGCCTTCATCGCGGGTCGAGTAGGCCGCCTCGTTGCCGCTTTCGTCGAGGGGGTTGTTGGTGATCATCGCGGTGATGTTGGTGCTGCACTTGAAGCCGTTGCTTTTCAGGCTGGAAAACATCGCATCGATTTGCGGGAATTTGGCCTGGCTGCTGGTGAAGGTGCGGTAGTTGTCCTGCAGGTCGATGTCGATGTGCAGGCCGTCGATGGGAATGCCGGCGTTGCGGTAGGCATCGGCGGCGCCGGTCAGTTTGGCCTGATCGAAATAGCCGTAGCAGCCCTGGTGATAGCCCAGTACGTACTTGGGCACGAAGGCCGGGCGCCCGGTCAGTTGGGTGTACTGGTTGACGACATCGGCCGCCTGGCCGCCGAGCATGAAGTAGTAATCCAGCTCGCCATACAGCGCGCCGAAATAGTACATGCCGTCCATGTTGGAGTAGTCGTTGGCGCCGACGTTGAAATACGACTGCGAAGGGTTGTCGAAAAACACCCCGTAGCTGTACGCCGGGCCGGCGTTGGCGCCTTGCGGGCTGGGGTTGTTCTCGATCAGCAGCGGCACCGAGCAATACAGCGGCTCGCTGGGGTTGAGCGGCCCGCCCTGTTCATAACCGGGCAGGGGCCCGGAGTCGTATTCGAAGTTGTCGAAGTTGAACTGGGTCAGGGTAAAGCCGTTCTTCGCCAGTTGGTTGCCGGCCTTTTCGCCAAAGCCGAAGTAGTACGCGTTGTTTGGGGTCTGCTTGAAGTTGGCGACCACTTCCTGGCCGGGAATGTAGACCAGGTTGTAATACTGATTACTGTCGGTGGTGTCGCTGTGGATCAGTTGCAGGCCGCCGTTTTCATGGCGGAACACTTGCAGCGCATAGGGTTGCAGATTGACCCGCACCTGCATGTAGCCGGTGTCGACCAGCAACACCGATTGATCGTTCTGCAGCACGTTCAGCGACACCTCGCCCAGCTCGCGATTGACCACGGCATAGGATTTGTCGCTGTCGTAGCGGGCGTTGGCCGCCGGGTTGAAACGCACCCGCAGGCAGGTGTCGGACAGAAACGACAGTTGCAGGCTGACGTTGTTGTGCTGCGCCGTGAGCAGAAACACGTTGCCGCTCTGGCTGACGCTGCTGACATTGCCGAAGGCCGTCCAGTGGCCCAGGTTCGGGGTGAAATTGTTCGGGGTGACGAACTGATAGCTGCCCGCCGGATCGGTCTGCTGATAATCGCGGGCGCCGTGGGCGCTCATGTAGGCTTTCTGGCTCGGGGTGCGATTCATGCTCATGCTCATGTTCAACTTCCTCCGTGGAATGCAGGGCCGAGGCGTGCCTCGGCGCCGGGTTCGGGTCATCAAGGGGCGGGCTTTTTCGCCGGTTCGGTCTTGTCGGTGGTACGGAAATGCGCCAGTTGCTGGAACATCCAGCTGAAGTCCGAACTGCTGGGGCCGTTGAACAGGGCCGTCTTGACCCCGCTCGGGCTGATGGTGAACGCGCTGGCGATGCCTGCCGAATAGTGGCAACCCATGCAGCTTTCGGTGGCGAAGATCTGATCGGTCACCGCTGGCGCGCCTTGTTCTTCGGTGCCTACCGGCTGATTGCCCAGCTGGAAATAGGTCTCCATGATCGAGTTGGCCAGGTACACCGGCGTCGGTCTGCCACCGGGCTTGTTGTCGACGCTGTCAGGCAATGTGTTCGGGCCCGGCGTGGTCGGCGGCGCACTCGGGTCGGTCGGCCACTGAGTGCCGATCAACTGGTAGTACTGCCACACCGAACCCATCTCGTGCAGTTGCGCCTGCACGTCGCGGTTGAGTTGCTGAGTGTCCAGCGGGATCGGCACTACCCGAGTGACCTGGGTGCGCAACTGGCCGCTGGCGGCGTCCTTGGTCGGCGGATAGGTGTTGACCAGGCAGGTCGGGCAGTCCGGGTTGTTGAACGAGGGTTGCAAGGGCTGCGACTTGCCATTCACGTCAGCCGTGTCCAGCGGGTTCACTTGCAGGTTGTCGACGTGTTCGAAGGTCGACCAGGTCCATTGCGGCGAGGTGCCGGTCTTGTGCGCGATGTGCATGCCGACCAGGCCGACTTTCACGTCGCGCCAGCCCTTGCCGCCGTCGTCCTTGAGCACCGTGGCGGTGGTAGTGAAGTAGCGCTGCGCAACGTCGCCGGCTGTTTCGTCGAGGATTTTCCACGCCAGCTTGATCTCGATGGAGCCCGGCTGCTCAGGGTGATTGAACAGCCCGGCCGGCATGTTCAGCGAGTTGTGGTTGGCGGCGAAGGCGATCTGCCCGTCGAAGTTGTACAGCTCATTCTTGACGATGTACTGGGTCTCGGTGTCGTTCATCAGGATTTCGTAATAGGCCAGGTTGCCGTGCTGGTCCCATAACGGGTGAGTGAACGCCTGGGTGGTTTCGTCCAGCACCGTCAGCGCCTTGGTCGCACTGACGATCGACAGCACCCGCTTGCTGCGGTCGGTGGTCGCCAGTGCGCCGAGGGAAATGCCATGGCGTGAGGTCACTGCCTGACGCACCGGTTTGGCCGCCATCGGGTCGCTGAGCAGCGGCGGTTGGCCGTCGGCGCGGAACAGTTCGAAGGCTTCGTGCCAACGGGTCCAGGCCGGCGGGCCAAAGCCGGTGTCGGTGAGTTTCGGTGCCGGTTTGCCCTGTTCGCCGGTCGGCCAGTTGATCGCCAGAAACTGCTGCCAGGAATACACGTCAAACACTCGCTGGGTTTTCGCGAATTCGCCTTTCTTGTTCAGCGCGTTGATCAGTGCCGGGTCGACATCCGAAGGAATCACCGGGCTCAACGGCAACGGCAGATCCGGGGAGTAACCGCCGGCATCGGTGGCGGCATACAGCGGACCGGCCACTGACAACAACCCTGAAAGTAAAAAGCCGATAACAAGCTGTCGGCCCGATGACAGACCGGGCCGATTGAATACACTGCGCCAGAATGATCCGCGCAAAAGCGTCACACTTTTCATATGTCTGTTCCTTGACCAAGTGCAGGTTTTGCACGAAAAGTGGCTGCGCTCAGCCAGGCTGCGTTAAAAACAGGCTCGGAATGCTCATTTACAACACGTAAACTCCGCTTCCTCGCCTGTTTTTGCCTTGCCTGGCTTTCGCTCGCCGACTTTCGCACTAAAACCAAAGTTAATAAGGCGGGCACAACAAGACTCACGCCCGCATTCCTGCGGACGCGCTCAAGTGTCAGCGCGGTGATACAAAACGGAATAACCGCCACCGGACGCTTGAGAGGCTTGTCTTGGTTTTTTGTGCCTGACAGGGTTTAGCAGGCGACAGGGGAGGCGTCAAATACCGATGTTGGCTGCATGTTGATGGCTGTCGCGCTGTACCGGTCATGAATATGACGGCTCTATTGAACGACGATGACGAAGGCTTTCAAAGTTGCGTCAAATTATCGGCCTTGTTTAATTAAACGATGTACAACAAGGAAGACAACTCATTGAAACACGCCACAGTTATTCGACAGCCGAGGCGTATTAAACACAACTTGATCGGGAGGACAACTTTCGTTCGGGGGCTGGAACGATGCAGGAAGGCTATGAGGGGAGACGGGCGAAAAGAACAAAAACTGTACCTGGCAAAGGGTCGCCTTGGGGCGACCCTTCGTACGCAGTGGCGTCAGAGCGCCCGGGACGGTGTCGAGGCGCTGACCGGTTTGACCGCCGGGCCTGCCGGACGGGGTGGTTGCGCCAGTTGACGCCAGCCGTAGAACGCCAATGCCGTACCCAGCGCACTGAGCCAGACAATCACGCCCGCCCAGAAAGTGTGGGACATGAAATGCCAGCCCTGAATGACGCGGGTGGTGCCGTAGATCGAACCCAGCACCAGCGATGCGTACAGAATCGCCTTGGCATGACGCCAGCGATAACGCCGCGCGATGAAGTACAGGGCCAGCACGGTAAAGCCGCTGGAAGCATGGCCGCCCGGCCAGCAGCGGCCGGCACCGGCTTCATGGAACAGGCTGAAGTTTTCAAACCATTCCTTCTTCTCCATGGTGCCGCCGTACAGGGTCGTTTCGACCGGGCAATAAATGCTGGTATGGCTTTTGAAGAAGTGGATCATGCCGGTAGTGATGGCGAACGCGACGACAATGAACAGGAAGTCGCGGCGATGTTGCGCGGTAAAGCGCAGAACCGGCGCCAGCCGCACTGTTTCCAGGGTTGCGATCAGGCGGTCGTTGCGGCCGGGTTTGAGCAACGGCCAGAGCAGTGACAACACCGAGCCAATGACTGCCAGTTCACCGGTCCAGTCGGGGATGACGCGGGGCCAGCGGTGGGTCAGGTTCTCGAAAAAACGGTCATGGGCGAACGGAAAGACCTGCTTGGGGTAGTACAGCCAGTCGCTGATCACCTTGTCCAGAGACGTCATGTCAAAGACCAGAAACGTTGCCAGCGCGATGGCAATCGGTAGGCCAAGGTTCCACAAAAAGAATCTGGTTTTATCGGCGTGCACGTTATGAGTTCCGTCGCGGCTGGCGTAAAAAACGAGGGCATTGCCCGGTGATAGCCGGCAACTTACGGAGGGTTTCGTCAACCGAAGGTGAAACAAATGTGAAAAGACTTTTCACATTTGCTCTATCTTTAAATTGTTACCGGAATACGTTGCAGTTAAAAAGAAAAAAGCCTGCAGTCGATTCAACACAAAATTCACAATTCATTGACCGAGTCGCAACGAGTCTGTCTCTAGAGTGCATGGATATAACTTGATTGTCATGGACCTCGCCTTTCGCTGATTGGCCGACAATTAATGGAGCCTGATTGTGAAAACGATATCGTCATCCGCGTTCAAGACTGACCTCTTGCACTCGCTATTTTCCACGCCCCGGGCGCGGAAAATGCTGATGGTTTTCATGATCCTGTTGTTGTTGGTCCTGACCACCGGTTACATGTTCTGGCCGCGTTCGCCGGTCGACCTGAGCCGCGGAGACGCCATGGACTCGGCAGGCCTTTATGCACGCTGGAGCGCCGGTGACGTCATCGTGGTGGTTCGCCACGCCGAACGCTGCGATCGCTCATCGAACCAGTGCCTCGGCCCGGCGGACGGCATCACCCAGTACGGCAGTCGTGTGTCGGCCGACGTCGGCTCCTCGCTCGGTGCGCTCGGCCTGGAACAGACCGATGTCATCACAAGCCCCGCGACCCGTACCGCGCAGACTGCGTTCTATATGTTCGGCCATGCGGTGCAGACTCAGGACTGGCTGTATGACTGCGAAAAATTCGACATGAACCAGATAGCGGCGCACAAGACCAGCCACCACAACCTGGTTCTGGTCACCCACAGCGGCTGCATCGGCCAGCTGGAAAAACAGCAGGGCTACCCGCACTCCGACATGAGCGAATACGACAGCGCCTTGTTCATCGCGCCCGACGCCCAGGGGCACTTGAGGATTCTGGGGAAACTGAATCCTGAAAGCTGGAAACAGATCGCCAAGCGCTGATGCGCTTGCTTGCGGCGCTGTTCAGTTCCCCGCAAGCGGCAGCCACACCGAAACGCACAGACCGGTTTGCCGTTGCTCATCGGTAAAGCCCAGGCGCAGGGTCGCACCGGTCCGTCTGACGATGGCCCCGACAATCGACAAGCCGAGGCCGGAGCCAGGCTGCTCGCTGCCCAGGCCTCTGTAGAAGGCGTCGAACACACGCTGCTGTTCCTCCTGCGCGATGCCCGGCCCGGAATCCTTGATCTGCAACCGCGCCATGCCGTCGTGCAGGTCCACCGACAGGTCGACCGTGCCGCCCGAGGGGGTGTAGCGGATCGCATTGTCGGTCAGGTTGCGGATCAGGGTCAGCAGGTCGATCTCATGCATCAGCACCTGCACATCGTGATCACTGACCACACCGACATCGATCTGCCTCGCTTCGGCCAGCGCCAGCAGGTCTTCCAGCACCCGGCGGTAGGCACCCTGAACGGACACGGCCGGTGGTGGCTGGCCCGGATCCGACTGCGCCCTGGCCAGCGCCAGCAGTTGCTCGACCAGGTTGCGTCCACGTTCGATGCCTGAGCGCAGGGATCGCAGGCGTTCTTCGGCGGGTGCCGACATGGGTACAGCCGCCAGACGTTCCGCCTGCAACGACAGGGCGGTCAACGGTGAGCGCAGTTCATGGGCGGCATCGGCAACGAAGCGGCTCTGGGTGTCCAGCGTCTGCCGCACACGCCCCAGCAACTGGTTGATCGCGCGCACGAACGGGCGGATTTCCGTCGGCACCTGGCGCTCTTCCAGCGGGTGCAGTGCCTGCTCATCGCGCTGGTGGATTTCAGCGGACAGCAGGGCAATGGGCCGGAACAGCTTGCGCACCAGATCGGCGACCACGATCGGCAGGATCGGAAACAGGATCAGAAACGGCAGCAGGCTGCGCCAGGCACTTTCCCGGGCGCCCTTGTCCCGTTCGCCGGTTTCCTGGGCCACGGCGATGCGTTCGCCACGGGCGGTGGTCTTGACCAATACCCGAAACGGCTCGCCCGCCACGTCCAGGGTGCGGATGCCGTCGGCCAGCGTGGTCGGTAACGGTAAAGGCGTGCCGGCGTCGCCGTCAGGGCGGGCTCTGGCGCCATCGGCCAGGTATTGCACGATGACCCTCGACTCTTCGTCGTCGCCTTCCACCGCGGTGTCTTGCGGGTATTGCAGGGTCATCTGCTGACGCTCGAACAGGGCGGCGACCTGACGCAACGTATCGTCCTGCATTTCGTGGGCTTCATCGAACGCCGACACGAAGGCGAACACCCCGGCAGCCACCGCCACCGTGAGGATCGCCAGCGACAGGGCGACGGACAAGCGCAGTTGTACCGACTCATTCAAACGTTTTTTGAAACCATCCATCCCACACCTCTGACGTTTCTGATCACCTCGCTGCCCAGCTTGCGACGCAGCGAATGGATCAAGAATTCCACTGCGTTGCTTTCCACTTCATGGCCCCAGCCATAAATGCGATCTTCCAGTTCGGCGCGCGACAGGATGGCGCCCGGTCGGATCAGCAAGGCCTGCAACAGCGCAAACTCGCGACCGGACAATTGAACGCCCGGGTTGTCCCGGGTCCCGGCCTGCTTGCTGCCCGGATCGAGGGTGACCACACCGTTGCCCAGCAAGGGTTGGGCGCTGCCGCCCTTGCGCCGCAGGACTGCACGTATGCGCGCCAGCAGTTCGGCCATATCGAAGGGCTTGAGCACATAGTCGTCGGCGCCGCCGTCCAGCCCGCGCAGACGGTCATCCAGGCTGTCGCGGGCGGTGATGATCAGCAGCGGCACCGGGTTGTCGCGGGCACGAATGGAGGCCAGCACGGCATGCCCGTCCTTGCCGGGCAAACCAAGGTCGAGCAGGACCAGATCGTAGTGCTGGCTGTCCAGCGCGGCCAGGGCCAGCAGGCCGTCCTTGAGCCAGTCGGCGGCGTAGCTGGCATCGCTCAGCGCGCCCTGGATGGCTTCTCCGATCATCGGATCGTCTTCGACAAGCAGTATTCGCACGACACTTCTCCGGGCCAATGGCGAACGCCCTCCAGAGGAGGGCGCAGGGTGAATCATGGGGCATCAGTGGCTGACACGGTAGTCGGTCATTTCTTGCCTTGCAGGGTATCGAATGCCTTGAGCAGATCATCCATGGCCGAGGCGCAGACCTGTTGATTCGGGGTGCTGGCGCGCAGCGCCGAGAGGGCCCGGTCGATGGCTTTGTCCAGCACGTGCCAGTCGCTGGCAGCGCGTGGCTTGATGCCGGCTTCGGCGGCGTCCCATGTCGACTCCAGATCCTTGATCCGGGCCTTCGCGCCAGGCAGGTCGTTGTGGGCCACAAGGCCGGTCACGTCCTCGGCGATGGTACGGAACGCCGACAGGTCGCCCAGCTTCGACGGTGCAGTCTGGCTGGCGCCGCTTTGTGCGACGGAACTGTCCGTGGCGGGCTTGGGTTTGTCGGCGGGTTTGGAGCAGCCGGCCGCAACGCTCAACAGAAAAATGGAAGAAACGATGGCGATGTGACGAACTGCATTTCTGAGGTAACGCATGGTGAACTCCGTTAAGGGCATTGAATTGAGGTGATCAGGACGGCATGTGTTGGCGATGGCTGGCGTTGACCTGGGCGACGGCGACGAGCATCAGGATGACGCAGAGGAAGATCGCGCTGGTCCAGGCGGCGCCCATGCCCAGGCCACCGTAGGTTTTCGCCTGGGTCAGCAGATCGCCCAGCGAGGCGCCGAACGGACGGGTCAGGATGTAGGCGACCCAGAAGGTCAGCACCGCATTGCCGCCCATGCGCCAGGCGATGAAGGTCACGGCGAGCAGCGCGGCGAAGATCACGGCGCCGAGGGAGAACCCCAGCCCCAGTGCTTCGGTGGCAAGATCACCGGCCGCCGTGCCGAGGGCGAAGGTGCACAGCACCGTGGCCCAGTAGAACCATTCACGCCGGGGCGTGTTGATGGCCTGGATGGACAGGCTGCGCTCGGCGCGATACCAGACCAGGAAGTTGATCGCCAGCAGAATCGAGAACACCGCCGTACTGGCGTACAGGCTGACATCCAGCATGTCGGTGAGCACATCGGTGATCTGCGTGCCGACGATGCTCACCAGCACCACCGTCAGCCAGTAGATCCAGGGTGTGCAGACACGGGTGCGAAGCTGGGCGAACAGCGCGATGGCGAGCAGTGCCGCCATGCCGAGGGTGGTCACACCGGCGCCGAGGCCGGCGTCGACCGCGAGAAAGTCGGCGCCCGTTTCACCCACGGTGGTGGACAGGATCTTGATCACCCAGAACGACAGCGTGACGTCGGGTACTTTGTTCAGCCAGCCGGCTGTGGTCGGATTCATAAGGGTCGCTTCTCCATGACAGCGCTGCGAGTGGCGCCAGAGAGAAGGTACGCAGCGAAACTTAGGAGAAACTGAGGGCATCTCGAAAAGTGCGAGATGCCCTCGATGGGCTGTCAGCGTTGCCCTTGGGCAGGCTCCCAGCCGAGCAGGCGCTGTTTGAAGCCGTAGCTCGCGCTTTGGTAGTAGGTGATCGCCCTCGCGATCAACGGGTCGTCGTTGCCGGCCTGGCTCTCGACGCTGTCACTCAGGGCATTGTCATGCCGACGCAGGCCTTTGCGTGGGCTGAGGATGGCCAGATCCTTGCCGTCGAACAGGCCCAGGTGCTGGTAGTTGCCGACCAACACACGCGGCGGCAGCTTGCTGTCGAGGAACAGGTTGCGGCCGAAGAAGGTCGACGAATAATCCAGATTCAACAGCCCCAGCAGGGTCGGTGCCAGATCGATCTGGCTGGCCAGTTGCGAGATCTCCGCAGGCGCCAGCAACTTCGGCGCATAGATGAACAGTGGAATCGCATAGTTGTTGATCGGCAGGTCCTCTTTGCCCGCGCTGCCGGCGGTGTGGTCGGCGACAAAGACAAAAATCGTGTTGTCGAACCAGGGCTTCTTGCGCGCTTCCTGCAGAAACTGGCCGATGGCGTAATCGGTGTACTTCACTGCGCCGTCACGGCCATTGCCTGACGGGATGTCGATGCGACCGTCGGGGAAGGTATAAGGGCGGTGGTTGGAGGTGGTCATCAACTGCAGCAGGAACGGTTTTTTGCTCGCAAAGTCGGCATCGGCCAGGCGCAGAGCCTGTCGATAGAGGTCTTCGTCGGCCATGCCCCAGGCGTTCTTGAATTGAATGTCTTCTTCTTTGACGCTGCTCTGGTCGACCACGCGATAACCATTGCCGCTGAAGAAGGCGTTCATGTTGTCGAAATAGCCACGGCCGCCGTAGACGAAAACGCTGTCGTAGCCCACCGCCGCCAATTGTTGGCCCAGGCTGGCATAACCGCTTTCCCGGCCGACGCGCTTGACGATGGAGCGCCCGGGCGTTGGCGGGATGGACAGTGTGATCGCTTCCAGGCCGCGGTCGGTGCGGGTGCCGGTGGCGTAGAAATTGTTGAAGTACAGGCTTTGCTTGCGCAAGTCGTCGAGGTTGGGGGTCAGGTTGCGCGTGTCGCCGTTACTGCCCAGGTACTTGGCACTGAGGCTTTCGATGGTGACCAGAATGATGTTGGGTGTGCGGGCAGTGCCCGGATTGTCGATGGCGCGGCGTATATCCAGCGGCTCTTTGCCGGTGTGGGTGTTGCCCGGTTCGTCCAGTTCGGCACGCAGGTGCGCAGCCACTTCGGCGTCGGGCAGGGTGGCGTAGAACTGCTGATAGTCCAGCTCGTTATTGCGGAACGCGGCGAAGAACTGGTACGGGCCGTTGCTGGCCAGTTCCCGCTGGTAAGCGTTGCCACCCAGGCCGCGCGGCTGGTCCTGATCCACCCAGAACAGGCTGATGGCGGCCAGCACGCCCAACGCAGCAAGACTGCCGAAGCGCTTGCCCATCATGGGCATCGGCGCTCGCGCCGCAGCGGCCACCGCCGGGCCTGTCGCCACGCTCAGCAGAATGGCGACAACGGCCAACAGACTCATCAGTTTGCCGATCGGGTAAGACTCGAGAATGTTGTTCAGCACTTC
Source organism: Pseudomonas sp. NPDC090208 (assembly GCF_044746785.1). Classification (NCBI taxonomy): domain Bacteria; kingdom Pseudomonadati; phylum Pseudomonadota; class Gammaproteobacteria; order Pseudomonadales; family Pseudomonadaceae; genus Pseudomonas; species Pseudomonas sp. NPDC090208. Next base: position 461,566 of record NZ_JBIVCU010000003.1, on the reverse strand, counting down.
ATCGGAATAAACCAGATAGTCCACCGCGATAAAGTTGAAGCGCACGCCGAATTCGTCCCAGAACAGGTATTCGGCCACCGCGACAAACAGCATCACGAAAATGCTCAGCGTCAACACGCCCTGCAGAAACCAGCGATGTCCGCGACGACGCCACAGTGCAGGCGGGCAAAGAAACACATACAGCCCGAGGGGCAGGGCGGCATACGACAGAAATGCCAGGTCGTGCAACATGCCTGTCACGAAAGTACCGATGAATTGATCACCGGCTTCATCCAGATGCGTCGCAAACAGGAACACCCGGGTCAGAAAAAACACGGCGAACCAGAGGGTGGTTGCCAGTAGCAGGAAGCGCGCAGGCGCCGAGAGGTGAATCCGCATGGGTCAATTCCTTTGGAAGCGATGACAGACCGGTCTGTCTGGGTATTTCTGCGCCTGATCATCCATTGATTAAACAAACAGGCAGAAACAACTAAAGGGTTTGTCAAATTTATTGATTGCTAATTTGTTTCAGCGTGTTACGTTATTGGTTTTTCACGCTGTAATCGCATCGCCCGCCACCTTTGACAAGTTGATGTGAAAGTTTGGTTAAAACGTTGTAAACGGTCTGTTATTTATTCCCTTCGCGGCAAATAAACATGGCGTCCTGCGTGGGGTGCCATGCAAGCGTTAACAAGTTCTCGACAATCGACTGTTTAAACTCGGCGTACTCCGACAGGTTGTCGGGCTTCTGATTCTTACCCTTCGGTACTCCTTTCGATGACGACCCGTGCGCTGTCACTCTTGTTGCTGGCTGCCCTGCTGTTTTTCGTGGCGCTGGGCAATCATCAACTGCAGGACTCGACAGAGCCCCGGGTGGCGGGCATCGCCATGGAAATGCACCTGAGCGATAACTGGGTCACTCCGATGCTCAACGGCCAGGCATTTCTGGAGAAGCCTCCGTTGAGTGTCTGGCTCGACGCCTCGGCGATCCGCCTGTTCGGTGCCGAGCCCTGGGCTGTCAGGCTGGCCTCGGCGTTTGCCGGGTCGTTCAGTGTGTGGCTGCTGTACATCATGCTGCGCCGCCTGGATCGCCCGGCCGGCGTGGCCTGGACCGCTGCCTTCATGCTGGCGACCACTGCCGGTTTCTGGAGCAATTCGCGACAGGTCGGTGAAGATGCGCTGTTGTCGTTGGGCGTGACCATGGCATTGCTGGCGTTCTTTCGAGCCAGTCAGTTGGCTACAGAGAAGCGCAGTGCCCGTGCGGCCTGGCTGCTGTTTAGCCTCGGGATCGTGATCTCGACGCTGAGTAAGGGCGTGCTGGGGCTGGCCATGCCGGGCGTGGTGATTTTCGCCTGGTTGCTGTGTGACACCCTGCGCCAGCGGCGGCTGACGCCCATCGACTGGCTGCGGCCGGCGCTGTTCACGCTGCTGGCGCTGATCCCCTTGCTGGTCTGGCTGGTGTTTCTGTACGGGCAGGGCGGTACACAATCGTTGACCGAAGTGCTGTGGACCAACAGCGTCGGACGCTTCAGCGGCTCGTTCGAGGAAGCCGGCCACTACGAGCCTTTCTACTATTACCTGGGCAAATTGCCGGAAGCCTTCCTGCCCTGGAATCTGCTGGTCTATGTCGGCCTGTGGCATTTTCGCCGGCAGTTGTTTGCCAACCGCCATCTGTTGTTCTTCAGCCTGTGGCTCGGCGCCCAGTTCCTGCTGCTGAGCCTCGCATCGAGCAAACGCACGGTGTACCTGATGTCGCTGGCGCCTGCCGCGGCAGTGATTGCAGCGGAATTTGCCGTGGTGCTGTGCGCGGCGTTGCAGGCCCGCCGCGAACACTCGACGCTGGCGGCGTTTGCGCTGCGCTACGGTAGGGTGCTGCTGATAGGAGGAGTGGTGCTGCTGGTCAGCGGCTACCTGAGTGCGGCGATGTGGCTGGTACCTCGCGCCGACCGGCAATTGTCGTTCCTGCCGCTGACCGACAAGGTGCATGCCTTGCAGGCGCAGGGGCGGCACGTGGTGCTGTTCCAACCCAGCGAACGGCTGGCCGGCGCCAGTGTGTTCTACACCCGCAGCCTGCTTGACACGATCAACTCCGACAGCGAACTCAAGCGCTGGCTGGCGGACACCGCCGGTGGCGTCGCGATCATCGAAAGCCTGTCACCACCCGAGTGGCCGCTGGCGGTGATCGACCATTTCAAAATTGGCGACCGCGTGTATTACCTGGTCACCCACGACATGGCGACCGCTGACCAGAAGAGCAACGTGCAAGATTTTTGATGCGGGCTTGCTGCACCTGTAGGAGCGCGCTTGCCCGCGATTGCGATCTGTCTGATGTCTCGTAGGTGGCTGACCCTCCGCCATCGCGGGCAAGCGCGGGTGATTGCCGAAGTTCCCGCAGACGCTCCAAATCACTGTAGGAGTGAGCTTGCTCGCGATGGCGTTCAATTAGACGGCATCGATGCGACTGAACGTACGCCATCGCGAGCAAGCTCACTCCTACAAGGTGGGTGTTTGTCGACATTCTCGTGGATACCGCAAACCGTAGCGGGAGCGCGCTTGCCGACGTTGGCGGTTTTGATAAGCCGTCAGACGTACTGACGGCCGGCCTGTTGGACTGGGGGTTGCGACGACCATTGTTTCTGCGGGATCGGCAGGTCGCAGGATTCGCCACGGCCGATAGGGAAGTAGTGGAAGCCGCTTTGTGCCAGCCGTTCGGTGTCGTACAGGTTGCGGCCGTCGAAGATCACCGGCGACGCCAGACGCTGCTGGATCAAGTCGAAATCCGGGGCCTTGAACTGTTGCCATTCGGTGCAGACGATCAGCGCATCGGCGTCGTTGAGTGCCGACTCCGGCGTACCCATCAGCACCAGATCCCGGCGATTGCCGTAAATGCGCTGGGTTTCCTGCATGGCTTCCGGGTCGAACGCGCGCACGCTCGCGCCGGCCTCCCACAGGGCTTCCATCAGCACCCGGCTGGGGGCATCACGCATGTCATCGGTGTTGGGTTTGAAGGCCAGGCCCCACACCGCGAAGGTCTTGCCGCGCAGGTCGCCCTGATAGAACGCGTTGATCCGCTCGAACAGCTTGTTCTTCTGCCGTTCGTTGATCGCCTCGACCACCGCCAGCAGGTCGTTGGAGCAGTGCGCTTCCCGGGCACTGTGGATCAGCGCACGAATGTCCTTGCCGAAGCACGAGCCGCCATAACCGCAGCCGGGGTAGATGAAGTCGTAACCGATGCGTGAGTCGGCACCGATGCCAAGGCGCACCGACTCCACGTCGGCACCCAGGTGTTCGGCCAGTTCGGCGATCTGGTTGATGAAGCTGATCTTGGTCGCCAGCATGCAGTTGGCCGCGTACTTGGTCAGCTCGGCGCTGCGCAGGTCCATGAACATGATGCGGTCATGGTTGCGGTTGAACGGGGCGTACAACTCGCGCATCACCTTGCGCACGCCATCGTTGTCGCAGCCGATGACGATGCGGTCCGGGCGTCGGCAGTCGTTGACCGCCGAACCTTCCTTGAGAAACTCGGGGTTGGACACCACGTCGAACTGCAACAGCCGGCCGCTCTGGCGCAGGGCCTTGTCGATGTGGGCACGCAGAGCATCGCCGCTGCCGACCGGCACGGTGGACTTCTCGACCACGATCAACGGCGCGCTGCGGTGACGGGCAATCGCGTCGCCCACGGCAAAGAAGCCGCTCAGGTCGGCTGAGCCGTCGTCTCTGGACGGCGTGCCGACGGCGATGAACAGCACCTCGGCATGTTCCACCGCAAACTGCTCGTCGCTGGTGAAGTGCAGGCGCTTGTGGTCCAGATTTTCACGCACAAGGCCGGCCAGCCCGGGCTCGAAAATGTGCACATGGCCCTTGCTCAATTGCTCGACCTTGGCCTGGTCGATGTCCATGCAGACTACGTCGTGACCGACCTCTGCAAGCACGGTCGCTTGCACCAGTCCTACATATCCGCTACCGAAAACGCTGATTTTCATGATGGAGATCCTGATAAGGGATACGGGCAGTACGCCGAAGGTTGATGGTCAAGACACCCATCACGATTAACGCGACACCCACGGTTTTCGAGGCCGTGAACGTCTCCTGAAAAAGTGGCAGCGTGGCCGCCAGTGCATACACCAGCGCATAGCTGATGCTCAGCAGTGAATAGGCGCGACTCAGTGGCAGGTCGCGCAAGGCCAGCAGCCAGAGCAGCATGGACAGGGCGTAGGCGCCGATCGAGGCGCCGATCACCGCCAGTGCGGCGATGGAAAGATCGCCCAGCCCCGGCAGGTCCAGCCACTGGGCCGGTGTCGGCAGGCGGGTCATGCTCCAGCGCATGCCCAATTGCGCCGAACTGACCAGCAGCACGCTGCCCATCGCCAGCATCACGCCACGGCGGCTCATGCCTGCTGCCCCAGCAACACGACCCCGGCCAGGATCAGAGTCACGCCCAGCCAGTGGCGCGGGTCGACGAACTCCTTGAACACATAGCGGCCCACGAGGGTGATCAACACGAAATTGAGCCCCAGCATCGGGTAGGCGATACCGACGTCCATGCGCTGCAACACCAGCAGCCAGGTCAGCAGGCCCGAGCCGAGGCAGGCCAGCGCCAGCCACAACCAGGCACTGCGGGCGGCCACCCAGATGCCGGGGAAACCGTCGCGCCAGCTGTCCACGGCGACTTTCTGCGCGAGCTGACCCAGGCAGGTCAGCAGGCAGGCGGCGAGCAGCATCAACCAGGTCATGACGGCAGCTTCTCGTAGATGAGAATCACCAGATTGCCCTCGTCATAGCGCTTGCCGTCCTTGGGCAGCAGGTCGAGTTCGCGCAATTCCTCGTCGCTCTTGCCACGCATGATCACGCCGACCGGGCCTTCGCGGCGGGCCTGGTTCATCCAGCTTTCAATGTCCAGCATGCTGACTTCGCGGCCCTGTACGTCGGGATAGCCCAGGCCGTATTCGAGTTCGCCGAGGGTGTTGAACAGCGCCACGTCGGTGCGTTTCAGACGCCACGACAGCGCCGATGCAGCGCCCAGATCGTTACTCAACAGGTGGCGGCTGGCCTGCAACTCGTCCTGATGACGGGCGACGAACTGATCCGGGGTCTTGTTGAACACCACGCTGTTGGGCAGTGCTGCCGGCAAGGCCGCCACCAGCAACCAACTGCCGGCAGCCGGCGCCGCCCACCATTTCAGCGGTCGCCAGCCCTGCAGGGCGTTGCTCACCACCCAGCCGGCCAGCACCAGCACGGCCAGCGCAAGGTGCAGCGGCTCCTGGTCGTACACCGGCCGTTTCAGTTGCAGATACAGCAGCGCCACCAGGCCGAGGCTGGCCGCCGCGGCGTTGAGCAGGCCGTTGATCCGCAGGGCCAGGCCGTGACGTTGCTTGAGTCGTTCGACCAGCGCATCGCCCATCAACAGTGCCAGCGGCAGCAGGCAGGGCAAGATGTAGGTGGGCAGCTTGCCTTTGCTCAGGCTCAGGAACGCCAGCGGCAACAGCAGCCACAGCAGCAGAAACGCGATGTCGGGGCGGCGCTTGTGTTGCCACGCCTGCTTCAACGTCACCGGCAGCAGCAAGGCCCAGGGCACGCAGGCGGCGACCATCAGCGGCAGGTAGAACCACCAGGCCTCGGCGTGTTGTGCGTCTTCGCCAGCGAAACGCCGGACATGTTCGTGCCAGAAGAAGAAACGCCAGTAATCGGGTTCCTGCGCATGCACCGCGAGCACCCAGGGCAGGCAGACCAGGATGGCGACCAGCACCGCCAGCGGACCGAAGCGCAACAGCTCGGTCAGGCGGCGCTGCCAGAGCATGTACGGCAGGGCGACGATCACTGGCAGCGCCCAGGCCAGAAAGCCTTTGGTCATGAAACCCATGCCGCAGGCCAGCCCGAGTACTGCCCAGGCGGCCAGACGCGCACGCCCCGCGCTGTGCACGGCATACCAGAACGCTACGAGGGACAGGTTGACCCAGAAGGTGAACTGCGGGTCCAGGTTGCTGTAACCGGCCTGGCCGGCGACAAACGCGAAGCTCATGAACAGCAGCGCGCAGGCGAAACTCTTGCGCGAATCATTCCACAGGCGGCCGGCGAGCAGATACGCCAGCACCACGCTCAGGCCGGTGCTCAGCGCCGAGGCAAAGCGCACCCCGAACAGGTTTTCACCGAAGATCGCCTGACCCAGCGCGATCAGCCAGTAGCCGGCGGCCGGTTTCTCGAAATAGCGCAGCCCCATGAAATGCGGCGCCGCCCATTGCCCGCTGTGCAGCATTTCCTGACTGATCTGTGCGTAGCGGGTTTCGTCCGGAATCCACAAACCATGGGAACCGAGCGGCAGCAGATACGCCGCGACAAAGGCCAGCAACAGCCAGGCGATACCACGAATCCGACTGTCGTTCATTGCTGCACCCCCAGCCAGCCTTCACGGCCGGACAGCGCGCCGCGCACGACCTGCCCGCAGGGCAACTCGTCGATGGCGTCGGGCAGCAAGCGGCCCAGTGGCTGGAAGTGGATGTCCTGGGCCTGCGCCCGTTGCAGCAGTTGTGCGAAGCCTTCGGCCATGACGATGCCTTCGACCTCGGCGTGGATGGTGTAGACGTTGAGCTGGCGCTCGGAAAAGCGCTTGAGGATGAAATCGTTGAAGGCAGGAGCGCCGACCTGCGGCCCGACCACTTCGTCGAAGGTCGGCAGGTCCACCGGAATCTGCGGTGCGCCAGGCCGACCGTCGGCCAGCAACGGACGAAACAGGCTGCTGCCCCGGCAGTCGCTGTTGTAGCGAAAGCCGAAGGCCTGCTTGGCTTGCACGGTGTGCTCGTCGGCGCGCCAGCCGGCAGCCGCCGAGCAGGTCACCGGCTCGCCGAGGATGTCGCTCAGGCAGTCGACCCCACGGCCGATCTGTCCGCTCAGTTCCGCTTCGCTCCAGCGTCCGGCATTGGCCTGCCAGCCATGGTGATCCCAGGCGTGCAGGCCGACTTCGTGACCGGCGTCGCGGGCACGGCGCATCAACGGCCCGAGGTCGCGACCGATCGGTTTGCCGGGCCACGCGGTGCCCGCCAGCAGAATGTCCCAGCCGTAGAGGCTGGCTGCCCGCGAGCGCAGCATTTTCCAGAGAAAGGTCGGCCGCACCAGGCGCCACAGGTGGCGCCCCATGTTGTCCGGCCCGACGCTGAAAAAGAACGTTGCCTTGACCTGGGCTTCGTCGAGCATGTCCAGCAGCCGCGGCACACCTTCACGGGTGCCGCGGTAGGTGTCGACATCGATTCGCAGTCCTGCCCGCATCAATGCTGACCCGCCTTCTCGGCCATGGCTTCACGCAGGAAAAAGTCCAGGGTCTTGCCGATGGTTTCGCTCAGCTCGACGCCCGGTTCCCAGCCGATCAGGCGGCGTGCGTTGTCGATGCTCGGCTTGCGATGGCTGACGTCCTGATAGCCCTTGCCGTAGAACGACTGGCTTTCGACCTCACGGAAACCGGCGAACGGCGGGAAGTTCGAGCGCAGTGGGTGAGCTTCGAACTGGCGCAGCAGCTCTTCGCCCAACTGGCGGATGCTCGCTTCGTTTTCCGGGTTGCCGATGTTGATGATCTGGCCGTTGCAGCGGTCGTCGCGGTTTTCGATGATCCGTGCCAGCGCCTCGATGCCGTCGGCGACGTCGGTGAAGCAGCGTTTCTGCGCACCACCGTCCACCAGGCGAATCGGCGTGCCTTCCACCAGGTGCAGGATCAGCTGAGTGATGGCCCGGGAGCTGCCGATACGTGCGGAGTCCAGGCGGTCCAGGCGTGGTCCCATCCAGTTGAACGGACGGAACAGGGTGAATTGCAGCCCTTTCTGGCCGTAGGCCCAGATCACCCGGTCCAGCAACTGCTTGGACACCGAGTAGATCCAGCGCTGCTTGTTGATCGGCCCGACGACGAGGTTCGAGGTGTCCTCGTCGAAGCTGGCGTCCTGGCACATGCCATAGACCTCGGAGGTCGACGGGAAGATCACGCGCTTGTTGTACTTCACGCAGTAGCGAACGATCTTGAGGTTTTCCTCGAAATCCAGCTCGAAGACCCGCAGCGGATTGCGCGTGTATTCGATAGGCGTGGCGATGGCCACCAGCGGCAGGACCACGTCGCATTTCTTGATGTGGTACTCGATCCACTCGGTGTGGATGCTGATGTCACCCTCGATGAAGTGGAAGTTGGGCTTGTCGCGCAGGCGCTCGATGGCGTCCGACCCGATGTCCATGCCGTAGATTTCGTACTGGTCGTCCTGCAGCAGGCGTTCGGAGAGGTGGTTGCCGATGAAGCCGTTGACGCCGAGGATCAGCACGCGGGTGCGTCGGGTCGGGCGGCGTTTGTCGGCACCGCTCAGGCGCGAACCTTCGACCAGCCCGAACTCCCGGGCCAGTTGCGCGCCGCGCAGATACAGGCCGTCGTCACCGCGCTGGCCGGCTTCGATCACCAGCGACCCCTCGCCACAGGCGATGCGCAGCGGGTCGCAGCTGATCACCGTGCCAGGGGCTTCGCCGCCGTTGCTGTCTTCGGCGCGCGCTGCCCAGACGATCAGCTTGTGCTCGCCCACCGGGCTGAACGCGCCGGGGTAGGGCTGGGTCACCGCGCGCACCAGGTTGTACAGGCGCGAGGCAGGCTGAGCCCAGTCGATCAGGCCGTCGGCCGGCGTGCGACGGCCAAAGTAGGTAGCCTTGGATTCATCCTGCGGCGTGCCCGACAGCTGGTCGCGAGCCAGCAGTGGCAGGGTTTCGCACAGCAGATCGGCAGCCGCTTCACGCAGCTTGCCGTGCAGGGTCAGCGCGGTATCGACGGCGCTGATCGGCACGCGTTGCTGGGCCACGATCGGGCCTGCGTCCGCACGCTTGACCATCTGATGCAAGGTCACGCCGGTTTCGCTTTCACCGTTGACCAGCACCCAGTTGGCCGGCGCGCGGCCGCGATAACGCGGCAGCAGCGAACCGTGCAGGTTGAACGCGCCTTTTTGCGCGCACGCCAGCAGCGGCTCGCCGAGCATCTGGCGGTAGTAGAAAGAGAAAATGAAATCGGGCGCGAGCTTGCCGACGCGTTCTACCCACAGCGGATGGTTTGGATCTTCTGGCGCATGCACCGGAATGTCGTGTTGAGCACACAGCTGAGCCACGGAACCGAAGAAGGTCTTCTCGGCAGGATCATCGGCGTGGGTGAACACCGCTGAAATTTCATAACCGGCGTCCAGCAAGGCCTTCAGGCCCACACAGCCAATATCGTGGTAAGCGAAAACGACAGCTTTAGTGCTCATGGCGCAACCTTGTTCAGATAAGGGGATGCAGGAGAAACAGTGCTATGGGAGGTGCTCGCAGCCGGGCTGCGGACGATTTTTTCAATGAAGAAACGCGGGCGGGCGCGGACGTCGCTGTACATGCGGCCCAGGTATTCACCCAACAGGCCCATGCCGATGAATTGCCCGCCGGTGAACACGAACAGCACGGCGAACAGCACGAAGGTGCCGTGTCCGGCCCAGGACGCACCGAAGATCAGGCGCAGCACGATCAGCAGCCCGGCGAACAGAATGCCGAGTGCCGCCATGCTGAAACCGATGATGCTCAGCAGGCGCAGCGGGGTGGTGGTCATGCAGGTGATCAGGTCGAACATCAGGTTGATCAGGCGCATCGGGCTGTACTTGGAGTCGCCGTGTTCGCGCTCGGCGTGCTCGACGGTTATTTCCGTGGTGTGCCGGGCGAAGCTGTTGGCCAGGATAGGAATGAACGTGCTGCGCTCGCGGCAGGCGAGCATGGCGTCCACCACCGTGCGCCGGTAGGCACGCAGCATGCAGCCGTAATCGTTCATCGCCACGCCGGTAGAGCGTTGCACCGCCAGGTTGATCAGCTTCGAGGGCCAGCGCCGCCAGGCCGAATCCTGACGGTTGCTGCGCACGGTGCCGACCACGTCGTAGCCCTGGGCTGCCAGCTTGACCAGACGCGGGATTTCCTCGGGCGGGTTCTGCAGGTCGGCGTCGAGGGTGATCACCACGTCGCCCTTGCATTGCTCGAAACCGGCCATGATCGCGGCATGCTGGCCGTAATTGCGGTTGAGGATGACCGCCACCACCGGGCTGCCTTCGCGCTCGGCGGCCTGCTGCAACAGGTCGGCCGAGTCGTCGCGACTGCCGTCGTCCACCAGAATGATTTCGAACGGGTAGGGCAATTCCATGCAGGCCGCTTCGGTGCGGCGCAACAATTCCGGCAGGCTCTGCTGTTCGTTGTAGACCGGGATGACGATCGATACACAGTTGACTGGATAAGGTTTCAAGGGCGGGGTCCCACGATCGATTCAATAGCACTGACGACGCGCTCGACATCGTCGAGTGTCATGTCGGGAAACAGCGGGATGGAACACAGCCTCGACGAGTTCCATTCCGTGTTGGGCAGGTGAACGTCGGGGAAGCGTTGCCGGTAATAGCGGTGCAGGTGAGTGGCGATGAAATGGATGCCCGTTCCGATGTTCACTTCCTGCAGCGCCTTCATGAAGCTGTCGCGATCCATGCCGCAGCGCTCGGCGTCGATGCGCAGGATGAACAGATGCCAGGCGTGCTGCTGCGGGTAATGCGGCTGAGCGAGCGGGAGAACGGGGCTGCCGGCGAGGCGTTCGAGGTAATGGTTGGCGAGTACCTGGCGTTTGGCGTTGATTTCCTCAAGGCGCTGCAGTTGCACCAGGGCGATGCTGGCGTTGATGTCTGCCAGATTGTATTTGAAGCCTGGCTCGATGACCTCGGCCTGCGGCTTGCGCCCGTGGGTCATGCGGTCGTAGGCATCGACGCCCAGCCCGTGGAATTTCAACTGACGCACACGGTCGGCCAGCGCCGCGTCGTCGCTGACGAACATGGCGCCTTCGGCACAGGTCATGTTCTTGATCGCATGGAAGGAAAAGATCGCGCTGCCGCGAGCGCCAACGGGGCGGCCCTTGTAGCCGGTGCCGGCTGCGTGGGCGGCGTCTTCGATCACGGCGATGCCCAGGCGCGAGGCGAGGGTGTACAGCGGATCGAGGTCAAAGGCGGCGCCGGCGTAATGCACTGGAATGATGGCTTTGGTACGCGGCGTGATGGCTTGTTCGATGAGCGAGGCGTCGGTCATCAGCGTGTCGCGATCGACATCGACAAACACCGGCGTGGCGCCCAGCAGGCAGATCACGTTGGCGGTGGAAACCCAGGTCTGCGACGGCGTGATGACTTCATCGCCCGGCCCGATGCCGAGCGCGAGCAAGGCAATATGCATGGCGCCGGTCGCCGACGACAACGCCACCGCGTGCTCGGCGCCGACGCGCTGTGCGAATTGTTCTTCGAGTTTTTTGCACTCCGGGCCGGTGGTGATCCAGCCGGACTGTAGAACCCGGGTAACTGCAGCAATTTCTTCTTCACCGATACTTGGTCGGGAAAAAGGAAGAAATGCCTGATCCATGGATATCCCCTCAGATTACGCTTCAACTACCGAATGCTGTACACATCAAAAAGTCAGGGCGAGCTGAATGGACGCCCGTATTAACAGTGGGCGATCAGGGACGATGGAAAACTTGAGGTCATGGGTGAGAGGGCTTCCGTGCATGCGCAATACTCCGTTGGCATCAAAGTCTGTCTGTCCGTGAAAAGCCGATGCCGGGACGATAGTAGAACAAGTATGAAAATTACGTCTACAGCGCGTGACAGTTCCATTACAGGTCGGGCGGCTGCGGAGGTCGCGGCGGAGCTGATGAGTTGACATCTGGAAATCCTCTGCTAAGGAGTGCCTGTGGATCACGGCCAATAATCACAGAAAACACTCCACGAAACAGTGGGACTACAAGTGTCGTACAGGTCGCGTTCAGCCGGCAGGGGTCATATATAAGGTGAGAGAATCTGCCAACTAAGTGCCGTCGAGATGATGGAATTCGTTATTGTTTAAACAGTGGAATTTTTCAGGGTTGAAAGGCGTGTACTGAAACGATACTGCCGCTTGTTTGACGGCAGTTCGGGGACATATTTCAGTCTGCTGCGACAGCATGAAAAAAGCCGCTGCCTGTGACGGCAGCGGCTTTTTTTCAGCACTCATCGATTACCAGCGACCGTCACCCCGGTGTTGGTCATAGCCACGGTGATAACCGGCATCGTAATAGCCCCGTGGACGCGGCGCCTCGTAACGGCGGTACACCACCGGTGGCGGCGGCGCGTAATAGGCCACCGGCTGATAACGCGGCGCAGGTGCGTAGTTCTGATAATGCGGACGATGGTGGTCGTGGCCCGAATCGCTCAGCACGGTTGCCAACACTGCACCTACGGCTGCTCCGGCGATGACGGGCACGATCACGTTACGCTCGTCGGCGGAAGCTGCCCCGGCAGCGACCAGGCAACCGGACAGGATCAGGGCTTTAGTCATCTTCGAAAACATGGTGTCTCCTCTGGCGGCATGTTTGGGTTCGCCATGGACACATGAAACACCGGAACCGTGTAAAGAGAGGTCTAGAGTCGGTAAAGGTTGGGTAAACGCCGAACCACAGGCGGCCACACCTTAAGGTTGGACTTATCGCAAATCTCCGTGGGAGGGAGCTCTGCTCGCGAAAGCGTCGGTTCAGTCGATGCTGTATGGCCTGACCCACCGCATTCGCGAGCAGGGCTCCCTCCCACAGGTCAGATGTTTCCTGGCAGATGTGTGCTGGGCGGGACATAACCGTAGCCGTCCGGCCAGCCGGCAGTAGCGCCCTCAGGATCGTCGCCGCCGGCAAGCCGGACTGCTACGGGAATTGAGTGGAAACTCAACAAGGTTGGGCTTATCGCAAATCTCCGTGGGAGGGAGCCCTGCTCGCGAAAGCGTCGGCTCAGTCGATGCTGTATGGCCTGACCCACCGCCTTCGCGAGCAGAGCTCCCTCCCACAGTTATTCAGGGTGTCTGGCAGGTTTCAGCACGCCGCCAAAACCCGTAGCAGTCCGGCTTGCCGGCGGCGGCGATGTTGAGGGCGCCTTTGCGGGCGAGCCCGCTCCCACAGGGAGTGTGTGTATCGCCGGCTTTTGATCTGGCTTTTGATCTTGGGGCCCCGTCCCAGAAGGCCGAACGCAGGCGGTGCGTAGTGGCGCCGAGCGGCATGGATGCCGCGAGAGCCGCGTGGGCCATGGATGGCCCATTCGCGGCGGGCCCACGGAGCATTGCCGGAGTGAGGGTACACCGAGCATTAGCGAGGTGCCGTATGGCGGGGTAAGAAGCCCTTGGTTACTTGGGGCTTTTCCAAGTAACTCGCCGTCAGGCGAAACAGGCTGCGTTAGCAGACCATGCGATCCACCAGACAAATAGAGTGCACAGGATTTACGACGACTTCGTCGCCGATCGCGGGCAAGCCACGCTCCTACAAGGTCCGCGTAACTCGCCGCCAGGCGAAACAGGCTGCGTTAGCAGCTAAAGCGATCAACCAGACACACCGCGTGTACAGGATTTACGACGACTGCGTCGCCGGTCGCAGGGCAAGCCAGCTCCTGCAAGGGGCCGCGTCGGAGCGCTCAAGCCACCCCGATCTTCCACTGTGCCGGCGGTGGCGTGCCGTTGACCGCGAAATCCCCCACGATACGGTCCTTGTAGATACGCGGATTATGCGAAGCCAGCGTCCGCGCATTGCGCCAGAAACGGTCCAGGCCCTGCGGACGCAACGTCGCTGAAGCACTGAGGGCGTCGAACATCCGCGAGCTGGCATCGATGATCAGATCGCTGACAATGGTCTGCGACTGCGCAATCTCCAGTTCCGCGATGTCCACCGCGCGCTGCCGCGCTTGCGCATCACCGTTCAACACCGCCTCATAGGCACGCTGAATCGCCTCGGCGTTTTTCAGCACGATGGCGCCAGCGCTGTAGGCCGCGGCACGCAGACTGCCGACCACCTGCAACACCTGCGGATCCTGCGCCACGCGAGACGCATTGCCGTTGCTGAATGAGCGCGTGCGTTTGCCCACCGCCGCCGCAATCTCGCCCGTCAGCGCCCGGCCAATACCGGCCAGATTCGCCAGGTGGATGATCTGAAAAATCGCCGGCGAATAGGCAAAGCGATCTTCGCTGACGATATTGCGCGGATCCACCGGCACCCCGCGAAAGTGCGTCGTGCCGCTGGCAGTCAGGGTCTGGCCGAAACCGTTCCAGTCGTCGATCACCTCGACCCCCGGATCATCACGGCGCACGGTGACGAACACGCGCTTGCCGTCGTGATCACTGACCGCCACGTCGATCCAGTCGCTGTAAAGACTGCCAGTGGTGTAGAACTTGCTGCCGTCGATGCGCCATTGCTCGCCGTCCAGATACAGCCGCGAGTCGAGCCGTGCCTGTGGCGTCTGGCCGATTTCGCCGGTAGCAGGCCCCACGGTTTCGCCGCGACCCAGCCGCTCCAGCCACAACGCACGACGGGCACTGTCGGGGCTGCTGAGCACGCTTTCGGTAAAGCCCAGATGGCCGCGCAGCGCCTGCACCAGATTGGAGTCGGCTTCGCCCAGTTCGATCAGCAGGTTGGTCAGTTCGGGAATGGTTGCGCCCGCGCCGCCATACTCTTCGGGCACGCGCACGGCGGTAAAACCCGAGGCCTTGAGCAGTTGAATTTCTTCCACTGGCAAACGGCGCTCCAGCTCGCGGCTGATGGCGCCTTCGCGCAGGGTGGCGAACAGCGGGCGGAAACGTTCGGCCAGTTGTTCGTAGCGTTGCGAAGGGCCAGCGCCCCAGGCCAGATCGATTTGATGGGTCATGTACGGCGTTCCTGTTCTTTTAATCGGTTCAGTTCAAACGGTGGCAGTGCGTTCGCGACGCAACGCCGCCGGGTGTTGTGGGTAGGGCAGGCCCAGACGCTCACGCAAGGTCTTGCCGGTCGGGCCGTCGGCGGGCACCAGACCACGGCGTTTCAGCTCGGGCAGGATCAGCGCGATGAAGTCGTCCAGACCTTCCGGATAAGTTGGCGGCAGAATGTTGAAACCGTCGGCGCCGTAGCCTTCGAACCAGGCCTGCAACTGATCGACCACTTCTTCCGGCGAGCCGACCAGGGTCCAGTGCCCACGGGCGCCGGCCAGGCGTAGATACAGCTGGCGAATGGTCAGGCCCTCGGCGGCCAGTTGCAGGATCAGTTGCTGACGGCTTTTCGAGGCGTTGGTGGCTGGCAGATCCAATGGCAGCGGACCGTCCAGCGGCAGGTGTGACAGGTCAACACCGCCAAGCAGGCCGGACAACAGACTCAGACCTACTTCCGGGTGAACCAGATTCTGCAGGCGCTGATGCTTGGCATGGGCTTCGGCAGAAGTCGGTGCGGTGAAGATGGTCACCCCCGGCAAAATCTTGATGTGTTCAGGCTTGCGGCCCAGCACGGCGGCGCGGGATTTCACATCGCTATAGAAGGCCTGCGCGTCAGCCAGGCTCTGGTGGGCGGCGAAGATGGCCTCGGCCGTGGCGGCCGCCAGATCACGACCATCTTCCGAGGCGCCGGCCTGCACCAGCACCGGTTTGCCTTGGGGCGAACGCAGCACGTTGAGCGGCCCGCGCACATGGAAATGCTCGCCTTGATGGTCGGCGATGTGCAGCTTGTCGCGGTCAAGGAACAGGCCTTTTTCCTTGTCCAGCAACAGGGTGTCGTCCTCCCAGCTGTCCCACAGCTTGTCGACGACCTGATGAAATTCGCGGGCGCGGCTGTAGCGGTCGGCATGAGCCGGCTGGCTGCGCGCCGTGCTGCTGCCGAAGTTTTTCGCGGCATCCGGGTCGCTGCTGGTGACCAGGTTCCAGCCGATGCGCCCGCCACTGATCTGGTCCAGCGACGCGAACTGGCGAGCCAGGTTGTACGGCTCGCTGTAGCTGGTGCTGGCGGTCGCCACCAGGCCAATACGAGAGGTCACGGTTGCCAGTGCCGCCAGCAGGGTCAGCGGCTCGAAACTCAGGCTCGGTGCGATCACCCGGTCGAAGGTCGGCGCGTCGATGCTGCGTACCGACACGCTGTCGGCGAGGAACAGCGTGTCGAAGCCGGCGGCCTCGGCCTTGCGCGCCAGATCGATGTAATGGTCGATGCGAATCCCGGCATCGGCCTGTGAACCGATGTCACGCCAGGCGGCGATGTGATGGCCGGTGGCGCGCAGGAACAGGCCGAGTTTCAGTGTGTCTTTGCGTTGGGTCATGGCAAAACTCCTTGTTTGATCCAGAACTAACAGGCGACCGCGAAGGACAGGCGGCTGGCCAGGGGGAGTGGGGGTTGGAGAGGCGGCTGTATCGTCGGCTGACGGCTGCCGGGAATCGCCGCCAGCAGGCGCTGGGTGTAACTGTGTTGCGGTTGCTGCCAAAGCGCGTGGGGCGTGGCCTGCTCGACGATGTGCGCGTCGTGCATGACCAGCACGCGGTCGGCGAAATAGCGCACCACCGACAAGTCGTGGGAGATGAACAGATAGGAGAGGTCGAAAGCTTCGCGCAACTCCACCAGCAGGTTGAGGATCTGTGCTTGAGTGGACACATCCAGCGCCGACACCGGCTCGTCGCAGATCACCAGTTTCGGTTGCACGATCAGCGCCCGTGCGATGCCGATGCGCTGGCGCTGGCCGCCGGAAAACTGGTGCGGCAAGCGATTAAGGCTGTTGCGCGGCAGGCCCACCGCATCAAGCATGGCTTCGCGGTCCAGGCGGCGTTGGGTGGCGTCGTTCTGGCTGTGCAGACGCTGCACCCGGTCAAGGATCGTCTCGACGCTGTGCCGTGGGTTCAGCGCGGCGTAAGGGTCTTGAAAGATCATCTGCAACTGGCCGCGCCACTTCAGCTGCTCCGCCGGGCTGAAGCTTGAGATGTCGCGCCCACCGAACGCGATGCGCCCTTGACGGGGTTGCAGCAATCCCAGCAGGGCCTTGCTCAGGGTCGACTTGCCGCACCCGGACTCGCCGACCAGCCCGACGGTTTCCCGTGCGCCGATGTTGAACGACAGCCCGCTGAGCACATCGCGTTCGCCATAACCCAGGCTCAACCGATCGACCTCCAGCAATGGCGGTACGCTCAGGCTGGGCGGGATCGGTTCATGACCCGGCGCATGGCGCGTGCTGCTGACCGCGTATTGATTGGGCTGGCCGGGCTGGCGGGTGACCTGGATTTCCGGCAGGCGCTGGTCGAGATAATGCTGGTTGTGTTCGCGGCCCAGCGAAGCCTGCAGCAGGCCACGGGTGTACGGGTGGATCGGGTGCTTGAACAGTTCGGCGGTGGGCTGGCGCTCCAGCGCTTCACCGTCGTGCATGATGATCACCCGGTCGGCCTGCTGGCTGACCACGCCCAGGTCGTGGGTGATCAGCAGCAAGCCCATGTTCAACTCGCGGCGCAGGCTGTCGAGCAGTTCGAGAATCTGCGCCTGCACGCAGACATCCAGCGCCGTGGTCGGCTCGTCGGCGATCAGCAGGCGCGGCTGGCAGGCGATGGCCATGGCGATCATCACCCGCTGGCGCTGGCCGCCGGACAAATGCTGCGGGTATTCACGCAGGTGCGCCGCCGGGCGCGGCAGCTTGACCAGACCGAACAGTTCTTCGGCACGCTGCCAAGCCTGACGGCGGCTCAGGTCGGTGTGAGTGAGCAGGGTTTCGGCCAACTGTTCACCGAGGGTCAGCACCGGGTTGAGGCTCGACAGCGGCTCCTGAAACACCATGCCCAGCGCGTTGCCCTGCAACTGGCGTATCTGCCGGTCCGGCAATTGCAACAGGTCACGGCCTTCGAACAGCGCCTGACCGGTGACCCGAGCGTTACCCGGCAACAGGCGCAGCAGGGCCAGTGCAGTGGTCGACTTGCCGCAGCCGGATTCTCCGACCAGTGCCAGGGTCTCACCGGCGTCCAGGGTAAAGTCCAGACCCTTGACCGCCTCGACGCCCTCATAACCTACGCGCAGTCCGCGCACATCGAGCAGGCTCATGGCAGGTACCTGCGCAGGCGCGGATTGAGCGCATCGTTGAGACCGTCGCCGAGCAGGTTGAACGCCAGCACCACGGCGATGATCGCCACGCCCGGCAACGCAGTCAGGTACCAGGCGCTGGCGATCTGTTCGCGGCCGCTGCCGATCATGCCGCCCCAACTGGCGACATTCGGGTCGCTCATGCCGAGAAAGGCCAGCCCGGCCTCGATCAGGATCGCCGAGGCCACCAGAATCGAGGCGGTGACCACCAGCGGCGCGAGGGCATTGGGCAGGATTTCCTCAAGGATGATGGTGCGGTTGCTGAAACCCTGGCTGCGCGCGGCGGTGACGAAGTCGGCGGCGCGCAGGGTGCGGAATTCGGCGCGAATCAGCCGGGCGATGGTCGGCCATGACGAGATGCCGATGGCCAGGGCGATGATGTTCACCGTTGGTGTGCCGATGGCGACGATGACGATCACCAGCAGAAACGACGGCACGGTCTGGAACACTTCGCTGATGCGCATCAGCACGTCGTCGATGTGCCCGCCGTGATAGCCGGCCACGGCCCCGACGCTGACCCCGATCAACACGCTGATCAAGGTGCCGTACAGGGCGATCAGCAGCGAGGCGCGGGCGCCGTGGGCGATACCGGCGGCGACATCGCGCCCCAGCGAGTCGGTGCCGAGCGGGAAGGCCGGGTCGCTGCCGGGCCAGAGCAGCGGTGCGGCGACCATGTCCAGTGGGTCGCCGGAGAAGAAATGACCGGCGCTGACGGCGACCAGCAGAGTCAGCAGCAGAATGCCCGCACCGGTCAGCGCCGCCGGATTGCGCCGCAGCGCGCTCCACAGGCTTTCACTGTGACCGCTGCGGTGTTGCGCAAGAACAGTTGTCGACATCGAATCCTCACTTTTCAAATGACGGGTACGCATTGTTTCTGCCCGCAGGGCGTAGGAGCTGGCTTGCCTGCGATCTGCCGGGAACCGGCAGTTGTTCCTGTACATGCGTTCAACCTGACCAAACGGGGATGCAGGTCTTACTGCCGCTTCGCGCCAGATCGCAGGTAAGCCAGCTCCTACGCCTGCGGCAGATTCAAACGCGCCCCCATCACGGTGCACTCGCTCAATCCACCTGAATCCGCGGGTCCAGCCAGGCCTGCAGTAGGTCCATGGCGACGTTGATCACCACCACCAGCATCGACGACAGCAGCAGAATCCCCAGCAGCAGGTTGTAGTCACGGGACAACACGGCATCGAGGGTCAAACGCCCCAGTCCGGGCCAGCCGAACAGCGTTTCGGTGACCGCCGCACCGCCCAGCAGCGCGGCGAAATGCAGGCCGGCGAGGGTGGTCACCGGCAACAGCGCATTGCGCAACACATGGCGGATGGCAATCCGTGCCGGGCTCAGACCCTTGGCCCGCGCGGTGCGGACAAAGTCCAGGCGCTGCACCTCCAGCATCGAAGCGCGGGTCAGGCGGGCATACAGGGCGATGTAGAACGACGACAGGGTCAGCACCGGCAACAACACATGCTTGAGCCGGTCGATCAACCAGTCGGCGCCGTGCAAGTCCAACCCCAGGGTGGCGATGCCGTCGCTGGGCAGCCAGCCGAGGGTCACGGAAAACAGCACCACCGCCATCAGACCGATCCAGAAACCCGGCGTCGAATACAGCAACAGCACGCCCAGTGACAGCACGCGATCCGGCCAGCGCCCGACCTTGCTTGCCATCACCGCCCCGGCGGCGATACCTACGGCCAGCGCCACAAGCAGCGCGCTGACCATCAGCAGCAAGGTGTTGGGCAGGCGGTCGAGGATCAGGCTGATCACTGGTACGTTGAAGCGCGGCGACAGGCCCAGATCGAAATGCAGCAGATGGTTGAAATAGGCCAGTAGCTGCTGACCCAGGCTCAGGTCCAGACCGAAGTGGCTGCGCCATTGCGCCAGGGTCGCCTCGGTGGCGCCGCCGGACTCACTGGCGAGCACGTCCACCGCGTCGCCGGGAATCAGCCGCAGCAGCAAGAAGTTCAACAGCACGATACCCAGCACCGTTGGCAGCGCTTGCCACAAAGTGCGCCGGGTCAGGCGCAACAGCCGCAGACGTTCAGCCATGGGCGACTGCCTCACCGGCCAGACGCACCTGCGCCAGACTGCCGTCCAGACCGTTGCCGTCGCCCTCGAAGCCCGATACTCGCGCGTTGTACACCGTCACCTGCTGCTGCATGACCAGGGTGATATTGGGCAGTTCTTCAATGACGATCTTCTGGAACGCCTTGAACAGTTCACCGCGTTTGGCCTCGTCGGTTTCCACTGCCGCGCTTTCCAGCAGGCGGTCGACTTCCGGATTGTTGTAGTGGGTGCCATTGGAGAACGGCACGCCCTTGCGGAAGTTCTTCGACCAGTACAACCGCTGCACACCCACGGTCGGGTCGAACGTGGTACCCATGCCGACCACGGCGAAATCGAAATCGCGGTCGGTGTAGATGCGCTTGATGTAGGTCGGGAAGTCCTGAGAGCGCAGCTGCACGTCGATGCCGATCCGCGCCAGTGCCGAGCGCACGTAGGTGGCGGTGCGGGCGTAGCTGTCGCCGTAGGGCAGCGGGTCGAGGGTCAGGCTGAAACGGGCGTTGCCTTTCTTCGGCAGACCGGCCTGATCGAGCAGGGCGTTGGCGCGGGCCACGTCGAACGGGTAAGGATTGGGTCCGTCGTAATGGTAATGCGGAAAGCTTTTCGGAATCGGCGCCACACTCACCTCGGCGTAGCCGTAATACACCACCTTTTTGATCACCTCGCGGTCGAGGGCGTGGGCAATCGCCTGGCGCACTTCATGGCGGGCCAGGTACGGGTTGTCGAGGTTGAACTCCAGAATGGTCGGCGTGATGGTGTAGGCGTAGCCGCGTGTGGTGGACTTGAGCTTGCCGGACTGGGTCAGGCGCGCCAGATCGCTCAACGGCACCGGGCTTTGCCCGCCGGCATCCAGGGTACCGTTTTCGAACGCCGCCAGCCGCGCCGCCGAATCGGGAATGACCTTGAGAAACAGGGTATCGACCTGCGGCTGGCCGGCATCCCAGTAATCCGGATTGCGCTCGAACTCGATGAAACTGCCGCGCTGCCATTGCTTGAAACGGTAAGGCCCGGTGCCGACCGGCGCGTTGTTGTGCGGGTTGCTCAGCGGATCGCCGCTGGCGTACAGGTGCTTCGGCACGATGGGCGTTTCCCCGGCGGCAAAGGCGCGGATCAGGTACGGCGCCGGTTTGCTCAGGCGGACAATGGCGGTGTGCGCATCCGGCGTCTCGACGCTGTGCAGGTTGGCGAAGGTGCCGCCGCCGCGCGGGTGATAGCGCTTGATCAGGTCCAGCGAAAACGCCACGTCGTCGGCGGTGAACGGCTGGCCGTCGTGCCACTTCACGCCTTCACGCAGGGTGAAGCGGTAACTCAGGCCATCGGCGGCAGCTTCCCAGGCAGTGGCCAGCGCCGGTTGCGGGTTGAGTTGCTCGTCATAGCTGAGCAAGCCTTCCAGCACCTTGCTGCTGGCGGTGATGGTGGTGCCGGCGGTGGTGTTGAACGAACTCAGCGACGGCGGCTCGGGGTTGACCAACAGGTTGAAGATGCGTCGGCCACTGACCGCTTCGGCGGTGGCAGCGGCAAGCGCGCTGGGCAGGAACGGCACGCTGGCGCCGAGCAAGGGCAGGGCGGACAGACCAGCGATGAATTGGCGACGGGTGAAGGGCATGGGCAGTCTTCCTTGCAATAAAAGTCAGTGACGCAGGCCGGCCTGCTTGAGCAGGGGCAATACGCGCTCGCCGAACTGTTCAAGGTCCGGGGCGAAATCGAAAAAGCTCAACTGGATGCCATCGATGCCGGCCTGCTTCAGGCGCAGGATGTCGCGCACCACGGTCTCCGGGCTGCCGACCAGCTGAATGTTGCCGCCGACGTAGCGGTGCTCGGCCTGATGCCCGCGCCAGGCGTGGGCGTCGCTGGCTTCGCGGGCGTGGCCTTCAAGGGTGCCGGGGTCGCCGGCGGCGGTGATCGCTGCGTGGACTTCCCAGGCTTCGGCATCGCTGTCGCGGCAGATCACCAGCGGATTGATCAGCGTGCGCACCTGGCGGCCATGGCGTTGCGCGGCTTGTTTGATCTTCTGCAGATGTTCGGGCAGCAGGCTCAGCGCGTTTTCGATTTCGGCGCTGCCGGGGCTGGTGGTGAAGACGATGTCGGAATGCTTCGCCGCGAACTCGATACCGGCGGTGGAACCGGTGGCGTTGACCAGCACCGGCCGGCCAAAGCGCGGCTTGACGCTGCTGTAGGCCTCTTCGAGGCGGTAATAGTCGCCATTGAAATCGACGTTCTCGTGGCTGGCCCACAGCTGCTGAACCACGCGGACGAACTCGTCGGCCTGCAGGTAGCGCTGGTCGTGTTCGATCGGCGCACTGCCGAAGCGGCGGTGTTCGCGATGGCGATGCCCGGTGACCAGATTCAGCCCCCAGCGGCCCTGGCTGATGTGGTCGAGGGTGGCGCCGAATTTCGCCAGGTGCAGAGGATGCCAGGGGCCGTAGAGCACATGCAGAGTGGAAATCAGCAGGATGCGCTCGGTGACCGAGGCCAGCGCGGCCTGAGTGATAAAGGCATCGAGGGATTCATCGTGGTAGCGGATGTCGCCGCCGTAACCGCCTTTGCCCAGCCACTCGGCCAGTGCGAACACCAGATCGAAGCCCAGCGCTTCGGCACGCAGGGTCAGCTGTTTGTTGTATTCAAAACGCCAGTCGGTGCTGCGCGGCAACGCCGAGGCACTCCAGCCACCGGACTGGATCGGCAGAAACAGGCCCAGCATCAACGGCTGGGCAAACGCGCGGGATAACGGACTGTCGGGATAATCGAGAGGTGACGGCAATAAAGACAAGAGAAACACTCCGGCGATGAATGTTGTCGACGTGTTATTGCAAGGGGTGTGCCGTTAGTTGGTTTTAGTTGTGAATGCCGGAAAATAACTGGATGCGCCCTATATAAGTGGATTTTTATTCCAGTGCTGTGTGCAAGTGTGATGGGTTGTGTGCATTGACTGTTGCTGGAGCAACACTTGAATGGCTGTTTTATCTGTAGGAGTGTGGCTTGTCCCGCGACCGACGGGGAACCCGTCGTAAAACCGGTAAGCGCGGTGTGTCAGCGCTGCAGGGTCGTCAGATTTTACGACTGCTGCGCAGCCGGTCGCGGGACAAACCGCGCTCCTACAGGTTATGACGCCCGTAGCAGTCCGGCTTGCCGGCGGTGGCGATTCGGAATATTTACCGCCGACAAGCCGGACGGCTACCGATTACATAAAGCCAGAGGAATAACTTTAGTTGAAAACGTTATAGCGGATTTCATTGACGGTTAATTGCGCCGCTTATTATTGTCGCCCACAGTTTTATGCGGGGCCGGCTCGTACATTCATGGTGTCCGCCCAATAATCGCAACGCCGCTTTATCCCATTTTAACTACCGTGATCCGCACGCTTCAGCCACACCCTGAAGGTGTACCGGCTGCCATGAACAGGAAACGCCAACATGCAAGAACGCAACAGCCGAAGAACGTTTATCAAAAACATGGCGCTGCTCGGTGCTGCCGGGGCAGCAGGTCTGATCCTGCCCGGCTGCGACAAACAGGAGAAGACCGCCAGCGCGGCACCGGCGGTGATCAAGAAACGCTCGGATCAGGTGGTCAGCTTCAAGTACCCGGACAACCCGTCCTTCGATCTGGTCTACCTGGCCGACTCGCTGGGTTACTTCGACGGCAGCCGCACGCGGCCCAACTACATCGGCAAGATCGCCGCGCCGCAGATCATCCCGCTGGTCGGCACCGGCGAGATCGACTTCGGCACGCGCATGGTGCCGCTGGTGATTTCGGCGATTGCCAGTGGTCTGGATCTGAAAGTGGTGGCCGCTGGCGGCAAGACCCTGCAGGAAGCGCCGCACATGAAGTACTTCGTGCGCAGCGACTCGGGGATCTTCAAACCCAAGGACATAGAAGGCAAGACCGTCGGTTTCAACAGCTTCGGTGCTTGCGCCGAGTTCGTCACCAAGAAGTACCTGCGCGAACATGACGTCGATGTCGACAAGATCAACTGGGTCGTGATCCCTGACAACCAGGGTGAGCAGACCCTGGTCAGCCGCAACATCGACATCGCCATCATCCACCCGCCGGCTTCCGGTGGCGCCGAGCACAACCCCGAGCTGCGCAAGCTGTGGAGCGACTACGACCTCGACAAGGGCCTGGGCGGCATGGCGCCGTACAGCGGTTACGGCAAGTTCATCCGCGAAAACCCGGAAGCCACCGAGGATTTCGTCACCGCCATCGCCAAGGCCGCCAACTGGGTCAACGCCAACCCGGACGAGGCGCGCAAGATCGTTTCGCAACGCATCGGCACCCCGCTGGAACTGGTCGAACGCTACGCCTACATCGACGATCTGGTGATCACCGAACCGCCGATCCAGTACTACATCGACATCCTCGAAAGCGAGAAGAAGATCAAGCCGGGCGCGGTGTCGGTGAAGGATGTGTACACCAATCAGTTCAATGCGTTGGCCAAGGCATAACCTTCACGGACATGCGCAAACCCTGTAGGAGCTGGCTTGTCCTGCGACCGGCGACGGAGTCGTCGTAAATCCGGTAAACGCGGTGTGTCAGGACTGCGTAGTCGTCAGGTTTTACGACTGCTGCGCAGCCGGTCGCGGGACAAGCCACGCTCCTACAGGTTGGTCCGAGGCAAGCCAGCGCCTATAGGGGCGCGCTTCCATTTATTTGAACAGGGCGAGACAACCGTTTGTACAAAATCACAACCCAGCACTTACACATGGAATACCACGCCCAGGACGAAGCCGGGCGCAGCGAGCGGGTCGAGGTGTTGAAGGACTTCGACCTCAACGTGCGTGAAGGCGAGTTCCTGTCGATCCTCGGCCCGTCCGGCTGTGGCAAGTCCACTTACCTCAACATTCTTGCCGGGCTGGCACAGAAAACCGGCGGCACGCTGAACATCGACGGTCAGCCGCTGCAAGGCATCAACCGCAACCAGGGCGTGGTGTTTCAGGGCTATGCGTTGCTGCCCTGGCGCACGGTGCTCGACAACATCGCCGTGGGCCTGGAAATCCGTGGCGTCGGCAAGGCCGAGCGGCGTGAGCGGGCGCGGGAATATCTGGATCTGGTCGGCCTCAACGGCTTCGCCGCGCGCTATCCCCACGAACTGTCCGGTGGCATGCGCCAGCGCGTGGCGATTGCCCGCTCGCTGGTGTACGAGCCCGACGTGCTGTTGATGGACGAACCGTTCGCCGCCCTCGACGCGCAAACCCGCGAGACCCTGCAGGACGAATTGCTGCGCATCTGGGATCTGCGCAAGAAAACCATCGTGTTCATCACCCACAGCCTCGACGAGGCGATTTTCCTGTCCGACCGGGTGGCGGTGATGACGCCGCGTCCGGGGCGGATCAAGGACATCATCGACATCGACCTGCCTCGTCCGCGCCTGCCGGAAGTGCGCAACAGCCACGACTTCGTGCACCTGCGGCAGAGGGCGTGGGAGTCGTTGCGCGAGGCCATGGGCGGCACCGTCAGCGATGACCGGGCCAGCGCGCAAGCGCCGCGTCAGGCCAGTTGGCAACAGGTGGCCCGACTGAGCGGCTACCGCATCGGAGTGTGAGCATGAGCGTGAAAAAACTGTCTCGCCGGGTGATCGACAGCTCCCTCGGCATCCTGATTTTCCTGGCGTTGTGGGAAGCGCTGCCACGCCTGGGCGTGGTCAATCCGGGTTATCTGAGCCCGCTCTCGGAGGTGCTCGCGGCGATTGCCGACATGGCCGGCAATGGCGCCTTGCTCAAGCATTTGCAGGCCAGCCTGATCCGATCGCTGGCCGGGCTGGCGCTGGCGATTGTCACGGGCGTTACCCTGGGTTTGCTGATGGGCTGGTTCGTCCGCCTGGAACGCATCCTTGATCCGTTGCTGCAGTTCTTCCGGCAGACCTCGGCGCTGGCATTGTTTCCGGTGTTCATCCTGTTCCTCGGCATTGGTGAGCTGTCCAAGGTGGCGATCATTTTCTGGGCGTCGTTCTGGCCGATCCTGTTGAGCACCATCAGCGGGGTCAAGCAGGTCGATACGCTGCTGATCAACTCGGCGCTGTCGATGGGCGCGAACCGGCGTTTTCTGTTTCTGAAAATCGTCCTGCCGTCAGCGTCGCCGTCGATCTTTACCGGTGTGCGCCTGGCGGGTGCGTATTGCATCACTGCGCTGGTGGCAGCGGAAATGATCGGCGCCCATTCCGGGTTGGGTTTTCTCACGCTCAACTCTCAGGAGGTGTTCCAGATCCCGAGCATGTACGCGGGGATTCTGCTGTTGGCGGTGGTGGGATTGCTGCTGAACTTCCTGCTGGCGTTGCTGGAACGGCGTTTCACCCGCTGGCGCCGTGGGCTGAAACATGCCGGCTAAGGCAACGCCGGCGTTTTCCGGGGGCTGGATTCGCTATGGCCTCGCGGCGCTTATCGGCGCGGGAGCGGTGTGCGCGGTGTGGTTGCTGCCGATGCTCGATGACGCGGAAAGCGGTGACGGCCCGGTACTGGCTCAGGCGCGGCAGCATCAACTGTTGCGCCTGGGCGTGCGCAGCTACCCGCGACCCACTGACAGCAGCGAGGCGCTGGTGTCCGAGCCGGACGATCTGGACAGTGCGCTGGCGAGCGCATTGGGCCAGTACCTGGGCATCGAGGTGCAACTGGTGGCGATTCCGGGTGAAGACATTTCCGCGCTTCTCGCCAAGGGGCAGGTCGATGCGGTGCTTGCCGGTAGCCTGGAGGTGCCGGGGTTGAAACATCAGCGGGCGGCCTTGCGCGATTTGCCGGATGGCTATCGCCACGGCGCGCTGGTGGCGTTGCGCAATGCGGCGCTGACGGAGGCTGCACCGAAAGGGCAGAGCGTCTGCGTGGCGTTCGGCAGCCCGTGGGCGGTGGATTTACAGGAGCGTGGCGCGCAGCTGCGCACGTACCCTTCGACGATTCGTGCCGCCACCGCGTTCATGGCCGGCGAGTGCAAGCTGCTGGCCGACGAGCGCACGGTCTTGACCAGCCTGTTGCAAACCCCCGACTGGCGCTTTTATCGCATGCTGCCGCAGGGGCTGGAGGCGAGCGCCGATGCGCAGGTTTACCTGGCACAACCCGACCGCAAGAGCCTGCGACAGCTGCAGGCCGGCTTGCGCGACTGGCAATCGAAAGGCGGCCAGGTGCAGGCGTGGGATCTGCACAGCAATGCAGTGTTGTTGGACAGCCTGAAGCTTGCTGACGGGTTGGTGTGTCACTAGCGCAGCCTGTTTCGCCTCGCGGCGAGTTACCTGAAAAGCCCCACCCTCTGTTTCAAGAGGCAGCCAAGGGCTTTCTTCCCCAGATTACCGAACACGGTTGCTTTTGATTCTGGCCGAAGGCCGTGGGAGCCGGCTTGCTGGCGAAAGCAGTGTGTCAGCCGCCTCTACTATTGACTGAACTGACGCATTCGCCAGCAAGCCGGCTCCCACAGGTGCGTGTTGTTTGCCGGATTTCGGCATGGCAACACAGCTAGCACAATCACCCCAAACCACTGTTGCTCCAGCAACACTTGCCAAACACTTCATTTAAAAACAGACAGTTACGTAGCTGCTTCTACCTCTGAAACGCCCGTTTTCAGCGCTTTTGACGGGTGGCACAAAGCCTGCAATTACCCCTGACAAACCATCCCGACGCTTTCGTGAGTGTCGCAGCGAATTGTCAGGAGCCAGCATGTCTACCGCCATTTCCCCTCAGCCTCGTGTCGTCACGGCAGAGCCCACCAGCGCCGTGCAGGCCGATGTGGTGCTGCAATTTCGCAACCTGAGCAAGCGCTACAAAACCCGCGCAGGTCAGGCGGCGCAGGACGCCGTCAGTCAGGTCAATCTCAGCGTGCGTCGCGGTGAAGTGCTGTGCCTGATGGGCACCTCGGGCAGCGGCAAGTCGACTTTGCTGCGGCACATCAACCGTCTGATCGAACCCTCCGACGGCACCGTGTTGCTGGACGGTGCAGACATCAGTGAGCTCAGCCCGACGGCCCTGCGTGAGGTGCGCTCGCGGCGGATCGGCATGGTGTTTCAGCATTTCGGCCTGTTGCCGCACCGCAGCGTGCGCGACAACGTCGCCTTGCCGCTGGAGTTGCGCGGCGAAGCCGAACACCTGCGTCATGCGGCTGCCGATGAACAGCTGCGCGCCGTTGGCCTGGACGGCTGGGGCGATCATTTTCCCGGTGAGTTGTCCGGCGGCATGCAGCAGCGCGTGGGCCTGGCCCGGGCCTTGATCAGCGAGCCGGACATTCTGTTGATGGACGAGCCCTTCAGCGCGCTGGACCCGACCATTCGCCGTGACCTGCAAAGCCACTTTCTGCAACTGGTAAAAGCCCGTGGCATCACCACCTTGCTGGTGACCCACGACCCCGGCGAAGCCCTGCGCCTGGGCGACCGCATTGCCGTGCTGCGGGGCGGGCGGCTGATTCAGGTGGCCAGCGCCGAAGAGATTTTGCGAGCACCGGCCGACGCGGAAATCGCGGATTTCTTCCGGGATGAGCACGCAGCGAGCACCACCCACGTCAAACCGTTGAACAAAGCCAACCCTGCGCCGGTCACGACAAGCAAAACAACGCACACACCGCTGGCGCGCTGGCAGACGCTGTTGCTCGGGCCGGCAGCCTTCGATGCGACCCGTCGTGCCGGCCTGTTCTGGGTGCTGTTGATCGCTGAGCTCGCCGCACTGGCAGCGCTGGGGCAAGGGCTCTTGAACGGCCATTGGCTGGCTGTGGTCGCGGGCCTGGCGCTACTGCTGATCAGCCGCGTCACGGCCACGCTGTCGGCCCCCGGACTCTGCCATACAACCTCACGCTGGCTGCCGCTGGCGGTGCAGACGCTGTGTCAGGCGTTGGTGCTGTGGCGGGCGTTCGTGGTTGATGCCAGCGGACCGTGGCTGCAATTTCCTGCGCAGCGCAGCTGGATGCTCGGCACGGCCGATGTCATCGACTCGGCCATCGGTTGGTCGCAGAGCACCTTTGAAACCAGTTTTGTCGGGGTGATTTTCACCGTGCGCACGGTGATCGAAGGCATCGAAAGCGTGCTGGCCTGGTTGCCCTGGCCGGTGGCGGCGCTGGCGCTGGTGTTTCTCGCCTGGCGTGCAGCCGGCATGGCGCTGGCGCTGACCACCGCAGGCGCTGTGGCTTACATCGGCCTGTTCGGTTTCTGGGAGCGCACGCTGTCGACCCTGGCGCTGGTCGGCTCTTCTGTACTGATCGTGCTGCTGATCGGTGTGCCGGCGGGGATTCTGGTGGCGAAACGGCCGCTGGCCCGGCGCGTGATCACACCGATTCTCGACGTCATGCAGACCCTGCCGACCTTCGTTTACCTGATTCCCGCCGTGGCGTTTTTCTCGGTGGGCAAGACCCCGGCGGTCATCGCCACGGTGATTTTCGCCCTGGCGCCGATGATTCGCCTGACCGCGCTGGGCATCCATGAAGTGCCGAAGAACACCGTCGAGGCTGCCGTCGCCCACGGTGCCACACCGTGGCAGACGCTGACCAAGGTCGAGCTGCCGCTGGCGTCGGGCTCGCTGCTGCTGGGGATCAACCAGACGCTGGTGATGAGCCTGTCGATGGTGGTTGTCGCTGCGCTGATCGGTGCCGGCGGCCTGGGCTACGACGTGATGACCGCACTGCGCAACATCAAGGGTGGCGAGGGCCTGCTGGCCGGCGCGGCCATCGTGTTCTGCGCGCTGATTCCCGACCGCATCATTCAATCGACCTTGCGCAAGCGAGATCGCTCTTTCCATCGTTCGTGAGGTTTATCGTGACTACTTTCTTCCCTCGTACCGCCCTCGCTGCCGCACTGGTCGCGGCGCTGTTGCCAGTGTCCTCTGCGTTTGCCAAAGACAAAGTGGTGATCGGCGAGCAGAACTGGACCGGCGCCATCGCCATCCAGCACATCCTCGGCGAAATCATCAACACCCGCCTGGACGGCGATGTCTCGTACCTGGCCGGCGACGTGCCGGTGCTGTTCGCGGCCGCTGCCAAGGGTGACGGTTCGGTCGATGTGCTGACCGACATCTGGCTGCCCAACCAGTCGGCGGCCTGGGCCAAATACGTCACCGGCGGCACCCGTTCGCTGGTGCCGAACAAACAGCCGTACCTCGGCGTGCAGGGCTTCTACATTCCCGGTTACATCCAGGACAAATACAACGTGCATTCGGTGTACGACCTGAAGAAACCGGAAGTCGCCAAGCTGTTCGAGCCGCTGGGTGGCGGCGAGGCGCAATTGCTGGTCGGGCCGGCGGGCTGGGAGTCGACCTACATCGGCGAGATCAAGGCCAAGGATTACGGCTTTGCCGACAAGTTCGAGGCGGTGTCCACCGAAGCCTCGGTGACCTACGCCAAGCTGTCGGCGGCCTACAAGGCCAATCGCGGTGTAGTGTTCTACGCCTACACGCCGGACTGGATCTTCTCGGCCTTCGACCTGCGCCGCCTCGACGAGCCCGCGTTCGACGGCTACGCCCAGGACAACAAGAAAGGCGATCCGCTGTACAAGGCCGATGGCTGCTGGAAGTTCATCAGCCCGACCGTCGATGCCGACTGGAAGAACAAGAGCCAGATCACCTGCGCCTACCCGGACGCCAAGGTGTATGTGCTGACGTCTACCGCGCTGGAAAAGCGCGCGCCGAAGATCGCCAGTTTTCTGGAAAACGTCGCTATCGACCCGCAATCGCTGAACGACCTGATCCTCAAGATCGAGAAGGAAAAACAACCGGCCGATGCCGCCGCCAAGGCCTGGATCGCCGCCAACCCGGCGCTGGTCAACAAGTGGCTGGGCGTGCAGACCGTGGGGAGCACACAGTGACGGCCTTGAGATTGCTCGACGGCGGCATGGGCCGCGAACTGCAGCGCATCGGCGCGCCGTTCCGCCAGCCGGAATGGTCGGCGCTGGCGTTGATCGAATCGCCGGAATACGTGCTCCAGGCGCACAGAGCCTTTATCGACGCTGGCGCGCGGGTCGTCACCAGCAACAGCTACGCGCTGGTGCCGTTCCACCTCGGTGAGGAACGATTCGCCGCCCACGGCCAGGTGCTGGCCGAGCGGGCAGGGCGTCTGGCCCGCGAAGCCGCTGGGCAGAGCGCGGAGGTGGTGGCGGTCGCCGGTTCGCTGCCGCCAGCGCTGGGCTCCTATCGCCCGGACCTGTTCGATCATCAGCGTTCGGTGGCGATCCATCGCACCCTGATCGAGGGCCTGCGCAGCCATGTCGACGTGTGGCTGGCGGAAACCCAGAGTTCGATTGCCGAAGTCCGTGCGGTGCATCAGGCGCTGAGCGAGGCGGATGCCTTGCAGCACACGCCACTGTGGCTGTCGTTCACCCTCAGCGACGAGCCGGAACAGGGGCCGCGCCTGCGTTCCGGCGAGTCGGTGGCACAGGCCGTGGGTGTGGCGCTGGAGCTGGGTGCCGAAGCGGTGCTGTTCAATTGCAGCCAGCCAGAGGTCATGGGCCAGGCGGTGATCGTTGCCCGGCAGGTGATCGAGGGGGCGGCGGCGCAGGTGCAGGTCGGCGTCTACGCCAACGCCTTCCCGGCGGTCAGCGCCGAGGCCGAAGCCAATGCCACCTTGCTGGAGATCCGTCAGGACCTCGGCCCTGAGTCGTATCTGCGCTGGGCGCGGTGCTGGGTCGAGCAGGGCGCGAACATCGTCGGCGGTTGCTGCGGCATCGGCCCGGAACACATCGCCGAGTTGCACGGCCACCTGCTGCGGGCAACGGAGCGGGGCACAGGGCAAGGACATCGCACGACATGAATTTCGATGTGGCCTTTGCCCTGTCCACGCTGCCGACCTTCGTCGCGGCCGTGGGCGTGACCTTGCAGGTCGGCCTGATCGCCATCGCCACGTCGTTGTGCGTGGCGCTGATCAACGCGGCGATCTTGATGTTTCAGGTGCCGCTGCTGCAGCGTCTGGTGCGCGTCTACGTGGAGCTGGCGCGCAACACGCCGTTGCTGATCCAGCTGTTTTTCATCTACTTCGCGCTGCCCAGTGTCGGGGTGAAGATTTCCGGGTTCGCCTCGGCAATCATCGCCATGACCTTTCTCGGCGGCGCCTACCTGACCGAGATTCTGCGTGCCGGCATCGACGCGGTGCCGCGTACTCAGATCGAGTCGGGCCTGTCCATCGGCCTGTCGCGTTGGCAACTGCTGCGCCATGTGATCCTGCCGCAGGCCGGAATCCTCAGCCTGCCGGCGCTGTTCGCCAACTTCGTCTTTCTGCTCAAGGAAACCACCGTGGTGTCGGCGGTGGCGGTGCCGGAAATCCTCTACACCACCAAGAGCTACATCGCCCTGTACTACAAGACCTACGAGATGCTCGCGGTGATGACCGGGCTGTGCGTGCTGCTGTTTTTACCGCTGTCGCTGTTGCTGCGTGTGCTGGAAAGGAGGCTGCAACATGGCCAGTTCGGGTCTTGAGCTGTTGTGGATGTCGGCGCCGCAGCTGATATCCGGAATGGGCACCACGCTGGGCCTGTCGGCGCTGGCCATCGTGTTCAGCAGCCTCGGCGGGTTGGTCTATGGCGTGCTGCGCAACCTGGAGGTGCGCTGGCTCGACCGTGTGTTGCTGGTCTACTTGGAGCTGTTCCGGGCGATCCCGGTGCTGGTCTGGCTGTACCTGTTCTTCTTCGGTCTGCCGATGTTCTTCGGCTGGAGCATTCCGGGTTTCTGGTGCGCGGTGCTGGTGCTGTCGTTGTGGGGCGCAAGCGAAGCCGGCGAAGTGGTGCGCGGTGCCTTGCGTTCGATCCCGCGCGGGCAGCGTGAGGCCGGGCTGGCCATCGGTCTGGGCCTGCCGGGTCTGTATGGCCGGGTTTTACTGCCCCAGGCGCTGCGACGGATGACGCCGCCGCTGATCAACGTCTTCACCCGGCTGGTCAAGACCAGTTCGCTGGCGGTGCTGATCGGGGTCATCGACGTGATCAAGATCGGCCAGCAGATCATCGAGCGCACCTACGAGTCGCTGCTGATCTACGGCTTTCTGTTCCTGTTTTTCTTTCTCGTCTGTTATCCGCTGTCGGCCGCGTCCCGCGTGCTTGAACAGCGCTGGAATCATTCATGAGTGCCTTGATAGAACTGACCGGTTTCAGCAAGCGTTTCGGCGCCGAGCCGGTGTTGCGTGATGTCGACCTGAGCGTGCGCGAAGGCGAGGTGGTGGTCATCCTCGGCCCCAGCGGCTGTGGCAAGAGCACCTTGCTGCGTTGCCTCAACGGCCTGGAATCGGGCCACGCCGGGCAATACCGCTTTGCCGGCCGCGAACTGCCGGCCAACACAGACTGGCGGCAGATCCGTCAGCAGGTCGGCATGGTGTTCCAGAGTTATCACCTGTTCCCGCACATGAGCGTGCTCGACAACATCCTGCTGGGGCCGCTCAGCGTGCAGAAGCGTCAGCCGGCCGAAGCCCGTCAGCAGGCCGAAACGCTGCTGGCGCGGGTGGGCCTGCTGGACAAGCGCGACGCTTATCCGCGGCAGTTGTCCGGTGGTCAGCAGCAACGCATCGCCATCGTCCGCGCGCTGTGCATGAACCCGAAAGTCATG
This sequence comes from Pseudomonas sp. NPDC090208, assembly GCF_044746785.1. Lineage (NCBI taxonomy): Bacteria > Pseudomonadati > Pseudomonadota > Gammaproteobacteria > Pseudomonadales > Pseudomonadaceae > Pseudomonas > Pseudomonas sp. NPDC090208. The sequence goes on along the minus strand of NZ_JBIVCU010000003.1, from coordinate 428,158 downwards.
CTGTTCGATGAAGTCACCGCTGCCCTCGACCCGGAAATGGTCAAGGAGGTGCTGGAGGTGATTCTTGACCTGGCGCGCAGCGGCATGACCCTGCTCATCGTCACCCACGAAATGGCCTTTGCCCGTGCGGTGGCGGATCGAATCCTGTTCATGGACGGCGGCCGCATCGCCGAACAGAACGACCCTGAAACATTCTTCAGCTCCCCGCAAACCGCACGTGCGCAGCAGTTTCTGGAGAAGTTCTCCTACGTGGAAAATATGCCTAAAAGGAATGCATCACATGTTTAAAACTGCCCTCGCTCTGCCGTTTCTCGCTGCCGGCCTGCTGTTCGGCGCCAGTGCCGCCCATGCCGATGGTTATCTGGATAAGATCAAGGCCCGCGACAAGCTGATTGTCGGCGTGTTCAGCGACAAGCCGCCGTTTGGTTTCGTCGATGAGAAAGGCCAGTACGTCGGCTTCGACACCGACCTGGGCCGGCGTTTCGCCAAGGATCTGCTGGGCGACGAGAAGAAGATCGAATTCGTCGTGGTCGAGCCGGCCAGCCGCATTCCGTTTCTGCAAAGCGACAAGGTCGATCTGATCCTGGCCAACATGACCGTCACCCCGGAACGTGCCCAGGTGGTCGACTTCACCCACCCCAACCTGCGCGTGGCGGTGCAGGCGCTGGTGCCAGACGGTAGCAGCGTGAAAAACCTTGATGACCTGGCGAGCAAGACCACCATCGTCACCACCGGCACCACGGCGGATGTGTGGCTGACCAAAAATCACCCGGACTGGAAAGTGCTCAAGTTCGAAAAGAACTCCGAGTCGCTGCAAGCCCTGGCCAACGGCCGCGGCGATGCGTATGCCCAGGACAATCTGGTGCTGTTCAGCTGGGCCAAACAGAACCCTGGCTACCGTGTGTTGCCACAGAAACTAGGCGACGAAGCCCCGATCGCGCCAGCGGTGAAAAAGGGCAACGTCGAACTGCGTGACTGGGTCAACGGCGAACTGGCGAGCCTGGGCAAGGAACAGCAACTGCTCAAGCTGTATAACCAATATGTGCGCAGCCAACTGGCCGACGGTACCGATCCGGCGGCGGTGATTGTCGAAGGTGGGGTGTGGAAGCCGTGATTCGGTAAGTCGCCAATCAGGCCGGTGAGAGGCCTGTTCGCGAACGCGTGGTGTCAGACGGGATGTGTGTGTCCGAGCCACTGCCTTCGCGAGCAGGGCTCCCTCCCACAGGTTTTTTGTATGACCGCGAGTTATGCGGCACTACCACAGTGGGAGCGAATTCCGTCTCCACCGTCGGTCACAACCACTGTGGGAGCGAATTCATTCGCGATAGGGCGTTTCAGGCGATGGAAATCTGTCGCCTGGAATACCGCCTCGCGAATGAATTCGCTCCCACGGTTGTCCAATAGGCCCCGTAGCAGTCCAGCTCCTGCAATCGCGGATCAGAGGTCCAGCACCAGATCCGACACTGGCTTGCTGCAGCACAACAGCCGCAAGCCCTTGTCGATTTCCCGTGGGCGGATGCCGCCGTTGTGTTTCATCTCCACGGTGCCTTCGAGCAAGGTGGTCTTGCAGGTGCCGCACACGCCCTGGCTGCAGGAAGAGGGCACGATGGCGCCGGCTTTTTTCGCGGCGGCCAGCACGGTCTGGCTGGCGGGCATGCTGAAGGTCTTGCCCGAGCGCGCCAGGGTGACGCTGAACAGCTGTTCTGCCTGATCGCCGAGCGGTGCCGCTTCGATCAGCGGCGCTTCGTTGAGCAGCGCAATATCGAAACTTTCCTGATGGTAATGGCGCAGGTCGAAGCCACTCTGCTCCAGCAGGCTTTTCACCGCGGTCATGTAGCCCTGCGGGCCACAGGTGAACACCTCTCGCTCCTTGAAGTCGGCAACCCGTTCCTGCAGCAGTTCAATACTGAGGCGGCCAATGGGTTGATCCCAATCAGGCTGCTCGCCACGACCTTCGCAGACCGTCAGCACCTGCAAGCGTGGGCTCACTCCCTGCATCCGCGCCAGTTCCTTACGGAACACGATATCTGCCGGTGTGCGGGCGCTGTGAACGAAGACGATGTCCAGATCCGCCGCCAGGTCAACGGCCGCGCGGGTCATCGACATCAATGGCGTCACCCCGGAGCCGGCCGACAGATACAACAGCTTGCGTGTCGGCTGAGCCACGGGAGTGAAACTGCCCGCAGGGCCCGAAGCGAGCAGGGTATCGCCCGGCCGCAGATGGTCGTGCAGCCAGTTCGACACCGTGCCGCCGGGCACCCGCTTGACCGTGATGGAAAAGCTGAACGGCCGGGTCGGCGAGGACGACAGGGTGTAGCAGCGCGATACGCTCTGCCCGGCAATCAGCGGCGACACGGTGATGAACTGACCCGGCTCGTAGCTCAGGGCGGCAAAATCGGCGCACTGGAAGAAAAAACTCTTCACGTCGTGGGTTTCGTCCTGCACCGCACAGCAGCGCAGGGTTTTCTGCTCGGCGCTGTTCCACTGGGCGCCATACAGGCTCCAGGTGTCGGCGTCGGCGAAACGCTGTTCGGCGACATTTCCTGCCGGGGCGAGCGAGGCTTTCTGATAGATGCTCATGTCGACTCCTACACGCCGTGGGCGCTGAGGCGTGCGGCGTACCAGCGGGAGAACTGGTCGACGTAGGACTCGGTAAAGGCGGAGAACGGCCCGGGCGCGTAGGCCGGGTCCTGGGTGCCGCTGTGGGTGATGGCGACCAGGCTGGCGTCCTGCTGGTTGGTCGCCACCCAGACCTCGGTCAGCGCCTGCACGCTGTAGTCCACGCCTTCCACGGCATCGGCATGCACCAGCCATTTCGTGCGGACCAGCGTTCTGTCCGGGCCCAGCGGGATGATGTAGGAAATCACCGCGTGATCGCTCATCACGTGGGTCCAGGAGTTATGCGTCCACAGGTGTACGTCGCCGAGATCACGACGGCTCAGCTCGCCGAACAGCCGGGTGCAGGCGACGCGGGTGTCGAGGGTCTGCGACTCGCCGTGGCCGGCGATCACCAGACGTTGGGTGCGGAACTGCGTGACTGCCTCTTCGTCCAGGTATTCGACGGCTTCGCTGATGAACCCCTGGTTTTCCCAACTCTGTTTGGCATGCTCGTTGCGCTGGTCGTATTCCTTCAAGGCCAGCAGGGATTCCTCGCTCAAACCATCGGTGCAGAAACCGAAGTCTTCCGGCAGGAATGAAGCGGTCAGTTCCGGGTGAGTGCCGGCGCAGTGATAACACTCTCGGTTGTTTTCAATGACCAGTTTCCAGTTGCCGTTTTCAATGATTTCCGATTCAAAGGCGATTTTGGTCCGGGTCATGTCGTAGGGCGCAAAGCGCGGCAACATCACGTCCTGCAAGTAAGCGATATCTTCGGGTGGCTGTTCTGCCAGGCAGACAAATATATGAGCGCCGACCACTTTGCTGTGTACCGGAATCAGACTTTTGCAAGTAGCGTCGAAACCCTTGCCCATGTGCGCGGCATGTTTGAGGCTGCCGTCCAGATCGTAGGTCCATTGATGATACGGGCACACCAGCATGCCCACGGTGGACTTGCCGGCCGGCTTCAGACGGGCGCCGCGATGGCGGCAGACGTTGCGGAAGGCGCGCACGTTTTCGTCATCGTCGCGCACCAGCAGAATCGAGGACTTGCCGATATCGACGGTCGACACATCACCGGGTTCGGGAACATCGGCGGTCACACCGACCAGGATCCAGTGCCGGGCAAAGAACACTTCCACGTCGGTATCGAAGATATCTTCACGGCCAAACAATCCGCCCTGCATGCCATGGCCCGGAAAGCGTCCGTCGACAAGTTCACGGTGGGACTTTATTGCAGTGTTATTCATTATTGGACCTCACAGGCTCGAACTGACAGTCATCAACTGGCGATGGCGAAAGTATCGAAACGGGCCCAATAAGCGTCAATGCGCTTTATTCTTAACGTGGCATGAGTGCAAGTTATGCGAAAAAACACGGCTTAGTGCACGTCGGGAAAACGCTCCGGGGTCAGTGGCGCACTGCGCAACCATTCCACCAAGGCGGCGGTCAACGCCGTCGGTGTACGGCCACTGGGGACTACCACGTAATAGGCGTCTGCCGGCTTGACCACGAAATGACCCAGCCGGATCAATTGACCGCTGACCAGCATCGGCTCAAGCAACCGGCTCCAGCCCAGCGCCACGCCATGGCCCTGCAGGGCGGCCTGAATGGTGTCGCCGTAGGAGCTGCAGCGCAGGCTGTATTTGAGTTTCGGCTGCACGTTGCCCAGCGCCTTGAACCAGCCGTTCCAGGTCATCCAGCCTTCCAGGGTGGCGTCGGAGTCGATCAGTTCGATGGCGCTAAAATCTTCCACCGCCTGGGGCACGGCATGGCTTTGCAGCCAGGCGGGTGAGCACACCGGAAAGACTTCTTCGTCGAACAGGAAAATCGAGCTGCCGTCGTCCCATTTGCCGTTGCCGTAGCGCACCGCCAGATCGATATCGTCGCGGCGCAGGTCTGGCGTCAGCATCTGCGTGATCAGGCGCAGGTGCAGTTGCGGCTGGCTCAACCGCAGCGCGCTCAGGCGCGGCATGATGCGCAACTGAGAGAACGCCGAGGTGCTGGCCAGCACCAGTTCCTGCTCGTCAAGGCCTTCGCAGATGTCGTCGAACACCCCGGCCATGCGCTGCATGGAATCCGACACCACGGCGTACAGCGCATAACCCTCGTGGGTCAGGCGGATCGCCCGATGCAGGCGGTGAAACAATTTGCTGTCGAGGGTTTCTTCGAGGAACTTGACCTGCTTGCTCACCGCCGCCTGGGTCAGGCCCAGTTCCTGCGCAGCCAGGGTGAAACTGCCGAGCCGGGCCACGGCCTCAAACTGCAACAGCGCTGTCATCGACGAAATCAGGCGCCGGTAACCCTTGATCCGTTTGCGGCTGTCCTGGGCCGGCGGCGTCGGCGTGGCGGTCATGGCGGAGAACCTCGATAACGAGCGGATGTCGGCAGAATGTACGACGATGTACATTAAAAGGCCATGGGCGTACAGTCGGTCAACGTTTGTTTATTGGAAGGCAGGAGCTAATGTCGCAATCGGCCAAGGCGCGCAGTAAAACACAGGACACCGGCTGGCGGGGTTCGCCCGAGGGCTGGCTGGAGGCTGCTTACGATGCGTTGAAGGAGTCGGGCGTCGAGGCGGTACGGGTCATGCCGCTGGCCAAGCGGCTGAACCTGTCACGTACCAGCTTCTACTGGTTTTTCGAGGATCGCGAACAGTTGCTGGCGGCATTGCTGGCGCGTTGGCGCGACAAGAACAGCGGCGGCCTGATCAAGCAGAGCGAGAGCTACGCGGAAACCGTCGCCGAGGCCATTCTCAACGTCTTTGAATGCTGGCTGAACCCGGAAATTTTCGACTCGCAGTTCGAATTCGCCGTGCGCAGCTGGGCGTTGCAATCGCCAGAAGTCGCCGCCGAAATCACCGCTGCCGACAACGGCCGGATCGGCGCACTGGCGGCGATGTTTCGTCGTTTCGGCTATGACCAGGACGCCGCCGACGCGCGAGCACGCACGGTCTACCTGACCCAGATCGGCTACATCAGCATGAAAGCCAACGAAGACATCACCGAGCGTTTCCGGCGCATTCCCCATTACGTGGCGATCTTCACTGGTAAAGTGCCGAAGAAGCGCGAACTGGACCGATTCTTCGGTAAATTCGGCTACGCAGAAAAGAGCCCGGGCGAGTTCGTCGCGCTGGTTGATACCTTCGAGGAAAGCGCCGATGGCCAGTGAGACTGTCGGCATCATCGGTGGCACCGGCTGGCTGGGCAGCGGCCTGGCGAGAGCCATGATCGACAGCGGTTTCGTGGTGCCGGAGCACCTGTTGTTGTCCAACCGCTCCGGCAGCCATCCGCTGGCAGAGCAGGGCGTGCGGTTGCTGGCGGACAATCAGCAACTGGTCGAGGCCAGCGATACGGTGATCATCGCCGTGCGCCCGGAGCAGTTTGCCGATGTGCAGATTCAGGCGGCGGGTAAACGGGTTATCTCGTTGATGGCCGGGGTGACTGCCCGAACCTTAAGCCAGCGTACCGGCGCGACGCAGGTGGTGCGGGCCATGGCCAATGCGGCGGTGGATATCCGCCAGTCTTTCACGCCGTGGTATGTGGCGGGCGAACTGGACGCAGCGGATCGGCACTACGTGCAGCGTTTGCTGGCGTGCGTTGGCACTGCGCGGGAAGTGCCGAACGAGGACTGTATCGACTACCTCAGCGCCTTGTCCGGCACCGGACCGGCCTTTGCCGCCTTGTTGATGACCGCCCTGAGCGATCAGGCCATCGCCGCGGGCATTCCGGCAGACATTGCCCGGGAGGCGGCAAAAGGCGTGGTAGTTGATGCAAGCCAGCTGCTGCGCGACCACGATCCGCGACAAATGATCGATTCGCTGGTGGCCTATCGAGGTGTCACCGCTGCAGCCTTGCAGAGCATGATCGACAGCGGATTCGAACAGGCGGTGGGCAAGGCGCTGGAAGCGGGCGCAACGGTGGCGCGACGCGGGATGTGATTGACCTGCAGCCGTCCGGCTTTCCGGTGGGGGCGTCCGAAGCGTCGCTGACGCTGGCAAGCCAGGCTGCTACGGGTCGGTACTGCCCAGCCCACATCTGCCAGACGACATCTGATCTGTGGGAGGGAGCTCTGCTCGCGATGGCGGTGGGTCAATCGATGCAGCTTTGACTGGACTGACACTTTCGCGAGCAGAGCTCCCTCCCACGGGTTTTGGGTTGTTCGACGGATTTCAATACGCCCCGATACCCGTAGCAGTCCGGCTTGCCGGCGGTGGCGTCTTAAAAATCGCTGACGCTGGCAAGCGAGGGCTGCCACAGGTATGTGTTGTTTGCCCGATATCTGCATGGCAACAAAACCAGCAGACTAGCCCCGAACCCTGCGCCGTCAGATGTCTTTCATCAAGCGCAGCGCGTCGTAAATCGCCGCATGGGTGTTGCGTGCCGCCACGGCGTCGCCGATGCGGAACAATTGAAAACGACCGTCCGGGTTGGTGACGATGTTCTGCACCTTGCCGGCGATCAGGTCCTGGTGCTCCACCGCGCCCTCGTTGCGCGAGTGCGGGCGCAGTTCGAAGTACAGGTCGTCCAGCGGAATCGTGCCGTGGTTGATCACCACCTGATCGACCACTCGCTGCTTGTCGACCTTGCCGTAATCACTGCCGAAGCTCACCACCAGCTTGCCGTCGCGCTTGTCCACCGCATCGACCCGATAGGTCACGGTGAAAGTCACGTCCAGGTCCTGCAGGCTGCGCATGTACGGCACCAGGTTCATTGCCATGACCTCCGGGGCGAACGAGCGGTCTGGCGTAACGATCTCCACGGTGGCACCGCTCTGAGCGATGATTTCTGCTGCCTGTAGCGCCGCATGGTCGCCGGCGTCGTCGAAGATCAGCACGTTCTTGCCCGGTTTGACGTCGCCGGAAATGATGTCCCAGCTCGACACCACATGCTCGTTACCGCGATTGAGCACTTCGGTGTGCGGCAAACCGCCCGTGGCAACGATCACCACGTCTGGCTCCTGATCGAACACGGTCTGCGCTTCTGCCCAGGTGTTGAAGTGGAAGGTCACGCCGAGCCGTTCGCACTGCGTCATGCGCCAGTCGATGATGCTGATCATCTCGCGGCGACGTTCGCTCTGTGCCGTCAGGCGAATCTGCCCGCCGGGCTGGTCGGCGACTTCGAACACCGTGACTTGATGCCCACGCTCGGCCGCGACCCGCGCGGCTTCCAGGCCGCCGGGGCCGGTGCCGATGATCACCACCTTGCGTTTGACCGCCGCTTTCGGGATGTCGTGGGGCATGGTGGTTTCGCGGCCGGTGGCCGCGTTGTGGATGCAATACGCCGCGCCGCCTTGGTAGATGCGGTCCAGGCAATAGTTGGCGCCCACGCAGGGGCGAATTTCTTCCTCACGCTTTTCGATGATCTTGCGCACGATGTGCGGGTCGGTCATGTGCGCGCGGGTCATGCCGACCATGTCGACCTTGCCCGAGGCGATGGCATGGCGGGCGGTCGCAACGTCCGGGATTTTCGCCGCATGGAAGGTCGGGAAGCCAGTGGCTGCACGGATTTCACCGGCAAAGTCCAGGTGCGGCGAGTTGCGCATGCCCTGGATCGGGATCACGTCGGTCAGCCCGGCGTCGGTGTCGATATGCCCGCGCACCACGTTGAGGAAGTCCACCAGGCCGCTGTTCTTCAGGCGCTGGGAAATCTCGATGCCGTCCTGGGCGCCGAAGCCGCCGGGCAGGTCTTCGTCGCCGGTGTAGCGCACGCCGAGCAGGAAGTCTTCGCCGCAACGCTGGCGGATGCCGCGCAGGATGTCGAAGGTAAAACGCAGGCGGTTATCCAGTGAGCCGCCGTAAGGGCCGTCGAGTTCGTTGGTCAGCGGCGACCAGAACTGGTCCATCAAATGGCCGTAAGCCTGCAGTTCCAGGCCATCGAGGCCGGCGGCCTTCATGCGCTCGGCGGCGTCGACGTAGTCCTTGATGATCCGCTCGATGTCCCAGTCTTCCATCTTTTTAGGAAACGAGCGGTGTGCCGCTTCGCGATGGTGGGAGGGCGACACCACCGGCAACCAGTCGGCCTTGTCCCAGCGGGTGCGACGCCCTAGGTGAGTCAGCTGGATCATCACCGCCGCGCCGTGCTCGTGGCATTCGTCGGTGAGGTCTTTCATCCATTTGACCACTTCGTCCTTGTACGCCAGCACGTTGTTGAACACCGGTGGGCTGTCCCGCGACACGGCGGCGGAACCGGCGGTCATGGTCAGTGCCACGCCAGCCTTGGCGCGTTCGACATGGTAGGCGCGGTAAAGGTCCTTGGGCATGCCGTCGACCGGGTAAGCCGGTTCGTGGGAGGTGGTGATGATGCGGTTTCTGAGGGTCAGGTGCTTGATCTTGTAGGGCTGCAGCAGCGGATCGCTGGACATCGTGTTGCACTCCTCGGGGAACATCAGGCTTGGTTTTGACATGAAAGTAGGTGGAATGTACACAGGTGTCAACAGCGGCTGACGCTGCTGTACATTTCACTTGCGCGCGCTGCCGAAGGGGGACTAAGATCGGCGGGCAACGTCTGCCGGCCGCCGTGTTTTCCGGCGTTCCCCGAGTTCAAGGCGTTGTGCTGTCATAACAACAACAGGTATCAACACTTCCTGCTGCCACCAAAAAAGTCGAACAAGGGGATATGCACAATGGTTGCTGATTCGCCGTATAAGAAGATGCTTTGTGGTTGGTTCGCCGGGGTTGCCATGGCCGCCGCCAGCCTGACGGTTCAGGCTGCGGAGCCCGCTCCCGTACGCATCGGCTGGGTCAACTGGTCCGACACCGAAATCACCGTGAAACTGGCCACCACTGCGCTGGAAGACCAGCTCAAGCAGCCGGTCAAACTGGTGATGGCGGACATCGGTATCCAGTTTCAGGCGCTGGCCAATGGCAACATCGACATGATTCCGATGGTCTGGTTGCCGAGCACGCACAAAGCGTTCTACGACAAGTACAAAGACAAGCTTGAAGACCTGGGCGTGCTGTACGAGGGGCGGATCGGCATGGCCGTGCCGACCTCGATTCCGGTCAGCGAGCTGGCCAGCGTCGAGGACCTCAACAAGCCGGGTATTCGCGAAAAGCTCGACGGCAAGATTCTCACCTCGGAAGTCGGCAACGGTCAGTACAAGCTCACCGTCAAGGCCATGGAGGAGTACAAGCTGGAGGGCTACAAGCTGGTGGCGTCATCGGAAAGCGGCATGCTCAACGAGCTGGACCGCAACCTGAAACGCGACAAATGGGCACTGATCAACGCCTGGAGTCCGCACTGGATGTTCTCCAAGTGGTCGCTGCGCTATCTGGATGACCCCAAGCACATGTTCGGCGGTGCCGAGCAGATCCACGCCTTTGCACGCAAGGGCTTCAGTGCCGAGTATCCGCAAGTGGCGCAGTTCTTCGCTCATTACTCGATCCCGCAGGCGGATCTGGAGAAGCTGATGATGCAGGCCCGCGAAAGCACCGCCGACAAGGCAGTGGCCGAGTATTACGCGGCGAACAAACCGCGTTTCGAAGCGATGTTCAAGGCGACGGCCACAGCCTCCAGCGGGCAATAAGCCACGTCACCCAGCAGACAGCCCGGCGCGGATTCACGCCGGGCTTTTTTCTGGGGCAAGACCTCGCAACAACAAGCGTGTGGCAGTCGTTACTGCGGCCTCGTAATCGGCCGCAGTGCGGTGATCCGGGGCGTCCTGACCGGGCATCTGCCAGCCGAAACCGATGCACGATTGCGCCATGGCCGCCAGGGTCAACAGCAAGTGATCGGGATCGACCGGAGCCAGCAGACCGCGATCGATCCAGCGCCGCAGGCAGGCCGCGCTCTGCCGCGCATGCGCCGTCCATTGCGTGAACCAGGCCTGTGGCAGGCGAGGCGCGCCTTGTCTGAGTTCGACCATGAACACCCTGGCCGCCGACGGACGCTGCTCGAACAGGCGAATCATCGCCGTGACCTTCCTGACCATCGCATCCAGCGGCTCCTCCTCATCCTCGAACGGCGAACAGGTTTCCAGATAAACGGCAGCAATGTCCGCCAGCACCTGGGCGTAGATGTTTTCCTTGGACTTGAAGTAATACAGCACGTTGGATTTGGGCAGCCCGGCGCGCTGGGCCACGCTTTCCACGGTGGTCGCGGCGAAACCGTCCTGGGCGAACGCCTCGCTGGCGGCGCGGACAATACTGTCGCGCACATCCGGCCCGGACAGCGGCGGACGGCCACGGACCGGGCGTACCGGCGGATGCTTCGCGTCCAGACGGGCGTCGAAAGGCATGATGTACATCGAAGATTCCTTGTTCTGCGTGATGCCGGACCGGTCTGCGGTCGGCATTGAGCTTCGCAATATATAAAAATACATAGCGAAAGCCCATGGCACGTTTGTCGGAATCAGCGAAGGGTCATGCTTTGTCCAGGCTCCGTGGTTTGCCGAGGTGGCGGCGAGTCAATCCACCCGGCGGCACAGATAGGCCTGAGTTTGATAGGGGAACGCAATGCTTTGTTGGCCGCGCAGGGCAGGGTGGGTGTCGATCAGTTCGCGCAATTTGCCGGCGACCACGGTTTTTTCGTGCTCGGGCAGGGCGGCGATGAAGCTGACGGACATGAAGCGGTCCATGATCACCGACTGCGGGCTGCCGGTGTGGCTGTAGTTGAAGCAGGTCACCTGCGGGTCGGAAAAATAGCGGCCATTGAAGGGTTGGCGCCAGTTGCCAGTGTGGAAGCGCGGGGTGTCGCCTTCATACGGGGTGATGATTTCGGTGATCGCGGCGACCCAGTCCACCGATTCATCGCGCACGTTCCAGATCAGCCCCAGACGGCCCTCGGGCTTGAGCACGCGGTGGATTTCGGCCAGCGCCGCTTCTTCGGCAAACCAGTGAAACGCCTGGGCGCAGACCAGTGCATCGGCAGTGCCGGCGGCCAGCGGGATCGACTGCGCGGTGCCCGGTATCAGCCAGAGGCGCGGCCATTGCTTGGCGAACTCCAGACGCATGGCATCGACCGGCTCGACCGCAATGACGTCCTGAGCCAGCGGCACCAACAGGCGGGTGAACTTGCCGGTGCCGGCACCCAGATCGACCACCGTGGCGTCCGGGGTGATGCGCAGTGCTCCGGTGAGCCAGCTGTCGAGTTCCGCCGGGTAGTCCGGGCGGCCCTGATTGTAGGTGGTGGCTTCCAGTGAAAAACCGGTCTGGGCTGAGCTGTGAACATCCGACATGGGCAATGGCCTCCTCGCGTGAACGGGTCAAAGGTAGCGTGATCCTGTGACAACGCGAAAGACACAATCTTCGATGCAATTCAGAGCAGATCGCAGACCTGTAGGAGCGTGGCTTGTCCCGCGACCGGCGACGGAGTCGTCGTAATCCCTGCGCATGCGGTTTGCCTGATATACCGCATTTGCAGGGTTTTCTGCCGCTTTGCGACAGGTCGCGGGACGAGCCACGCTCCTACAGTGGGGTAAGGCTATTCAGTGAGTTCCACCAGCACCGCCCCCTCACTGACCATTTCCCCCTCGCTGCAATACAGCGCAGCTACCGTGGCGGCGCGGTTGGCACGGATGCTGTGCTCCATCTTCATCGCCTCCAGGACCACCAGCGGCGTGCCGGGCTCCACCGCATCGCCGACATTGACCAGAACCCGCACGATGCTGCCGTTCATCGGCGCGCTCAAGCCGCCGTGGTGGCCGGGGCCAGCGTCAGCCTCCGCAATCGGGTCGACGGCTTTCAGCGCATGCAGCTCGCCATTCCAGCGCAAGTACAGGGTTTCGCCGCGACGGATCGCCAGCGTCTGCTGCCTGACACCATCCTGCTCCATCGACAGTTGGTCGCCTTCCAGCACCACCGTGTCCGACCTGCCGTTCAGCGTGACCTTGGCGGTTTCGCCCGCGCAACTCAGGTGCAGATCAGTTTCGTCCGGCAGGCCCAGACGCAAACCGCTGGCGGCAGACCAGGGCGATTGAGCGTCGTCGTCGCGAATCCGCAGCGGCGTACTTTGCCGCCAGGCTTCGGCGGCGGTTTGCCAGAACACTGTGGGCAGTGGTTCGGCGGCAGGCAGCAGGTCCTGCTGGTATCGCGGGATGAAGCCAGTATCCAACTCGGCCCGGGCGAACGCTGGATGGACGATGATCCGCCGCAGAAACGCCAGGTTGCTGCGCAGTCCGCCGATGGCAAATTCATCGAGCATCGCCAGAAGACGCAAACGTGCCTGCTCGCGGTCTTCACCCCAGGCGATCAGCTTGCCCAGCATCGGGTCGTAAAATGGCGAAACCTCATCACCTTCGGTCACACCGCTGTCGACGCGACGACCGGGGCCGGCACTGGATTCGCGGTAGATCTCCAGTGTGCCGGTGGCGGGCAGGAAGTCGTTGGTCGGGTCTTCGGCGTACAAGCGCACTTCGATGGCATGGCCGTTCAACGGCACTTGATCCTGAGTCAGCGGCAGCAGTTCACCCTGGGCCACGCGCAGTTGCCAGGCCACCAGATCCAGACCGGTGATCGCTTCGGTCACCGGATGCTCGACCTGCAACCGCGTGTTCATTTCCATGAAAAAGAACTCGCCACGGGTGTCCAGCAAAAACTCCACGGTGCCGGCGCCGACATAGCCGATGGCCTGCGCGGCACGCACCGCCGCTTCACCCATGGCGCGACGCAGGGCCGGCGTGAGGCCAGGGGCGGGGGCTTCTTCGACGACTTTCTGGTGACGGCGCTGGATCGAGCAGTCGCGCTCGTTGAGGTACAGGCAGTGGCCGTGCTGGTCGGCGAACACCTGGATCTCGACGTGACGCGGCTTGAGCACGTATTTCTCCACCAGCATGCGCGAGTCGCCGAACGACGATTGCGCTTCGCGCTGCGCCGACGCCAGCGCATCGGCCAGGTCTTCGTCGCGCTCGACTACCTTCATGCCTTTGCCACCGCCGCCAGCCGTGGCCTTGAGCAGCACCGGATAGCCAATACGCGCTGCGGCTTCACGGAAGGTCGCAGCGTCTTGGGCTTCGCCGTGATAGCCGGGCACCAAAGGCACGCCGGCGGCTTCCATCAACGATTTGGCCGCCGATTTGCTGCCCATGGCGTCGATGGCCGAAGAAGGCGGGCCGATAAAGACCAGACCGGCCTGTTCCACGGCGCGGGCGAAACCGGCGTTTTCCGAGAGAAAGCCGTAGCCGGGGTGAATCGCCTGGGCGCCGCTGTTTTTGGCGGCGGCGATCAGTTTGTCGATCTGCAAGTAGCTGTCGCTGGCTTTGCTGCCGCCCAGATTGACGGCCATGTCGGCCTCGCTAACGTGGCGGGCATGGCGATCGGTGTCGCTGTGTACGGCCACGCAGGTCAGGCCCATGGTCTTGGCGGTGCGCATGATCCGGCAGGCGATTTCGCCGCGGTTGGCCACCAGAATGCGGGTCAGAGTGGTGTTGTTCGGGCCAGTCATGGCTGTGGTTTCCCTTGATGATCGGTTTGCCAGGCGGGCGGGCGCTTTTCCAGAAAGCCATGCAGGCCCTCCTGGCCTTCATCGCTGATACGGATCCGTGCAATGGCGTCTTCACAGTAATGGCGCAGGGCAGGGCTGAGGGTGCCGTCGCCGACTTCAAGCATCAGCGCCTTGCTGACCTGCAAGCCTTGCGGACTGTTGAGCAATAGATTGGCGATCCAGCTTTGCAATTGTTCGTCCAGTTGCTCTGCCGGATAACACTCGGCCACCAGCCCGATTTCCCGGGCGCGGGCACCGTTGAAACGCTCGGCGGTCAGGGCATAGCGGCGGGCATGGCGCTCGCCGATGGCCTGCACCACGAACGGGCTGATCACCGCCGGAGCCAGGCCGATACGCACTTCCGACAGACAGAACTGCGCGTCGTCGCTGGCAATTGCCATGTCGCAGCAACTGATCAGTCCCAGCGCACCGCCGAACGCTGCACCTTGCACCACGGCCAGGGTTGGAATGGTCAGCGCGGCGAGGTTGTACATCAGGTCGCCCAGTTCGCGGGCATCCTTGAGGTTGGCCTCGTAGTCCAGTTGCGCACAGGCCTGCATCCAGGCCAGGTCAGCGCCGGCGCTGAAATGCCGGCCACGGCCGCGCAGCAGCAGGAAACGCAGGCTGCGGTCGGCCTGAATCTGCGCGAAAGCGCTGATCAATTCCTTGATCATCTGCGCATTGAACGCGTTGTTCTTGTCCGGGCGGTTCAGCCACAAGGTGGCAAAGCCGCGCGGGTCGTGTTCCAGGGTGAGGGTCTCGAATTCGGTCATGGCCACGCTCCGGTCACATGCGGAACACGCCGAAGCGTGTCGGTTCGATGGGGGCATTGAGCGCGGCGCTGATGGCCAGGGCCAGAATGTCGCGGGTCTGCGCCGGGTCGATCACGCCGTCGTCCCACAGTCGGGCGCTGGAGTAATACGGATGGCCCTGGTGTTCGTACTGATCGAGGATCGGCTGCTTGATCGCTGCCTCCTGTGCCGCGCTGAACGCCTCGCCGCTGCGTTCCGCCTGCTCGCGCTTGACCTGTGCCAGTACCCCGGCAGCCTGTTCGCCGCCCATCACGCCGATACGTGCATTCGGCCACATCCACAGGAAACGCGGATCGTAGGCGCGGCCGCACATGCCGTAGTTACCGGCACCGAAACTGCCGCCAATGATCACGGTGAATTTGGGCACGTTGGCGCAGGCGACCGCCGTGACCAGCTTGGCGCCGTGTTTGGCGATACCGCCGGCCTCGTATTTCTGGCCGACCATGAAGCCGGTGATGTTTTGCAGGAATAGCAGCGGGATGCCGCGTTGGCAGGCCAGTTCGATGAAGTGCGCACCTTTTTGCGCGGCTTCGGCGAACAGGATGCCGTTGTTGGCCAGGATCGCCACCGGATAGCCGTGCAAATGGGTGAAGCCGCAGACCAGGGTGGTGCCGAATAGCGCCTTGAATTCGTCGAATTGCGAGCCATCGACCAGCCGGGCAATCACCTCGCGCACGTCGAACGGTTGCTTGGCGTCGGCCGGAATCACCCCGTAAAGCTCGTCGGCCGGGTACAGCGGCGCGACCGCCGGGCGAGTCTGCACCTGACCCTGCTTGCGCCAGTTGAGGTTGGCGATGCAACGCCGAGCCAGGGCCAGCGCGTGCTCGTCGTTGTCGGCATAGTGGTCGGCGACCCCGGAAATCTTGCAGTGCACATCGGCACCGCCGAGTTCTTCGGCGCTGACCACCTCGCCGGTGGCCGCTTTCACCAGTGGCGGGCCGGCGAGGAAGATGGTCGCCTGCTGGCGAACCATGATGGTTTCGTCGGCCATGGCTGGCACGTAGGCACCCCCGGCGGTGCAGGAGCCCATGACCACGGCGATCTGCGCGATGCCCATGGCGCTCATGGTCGCCTGATTGAAAAAGATCCGTCCGAAGTGTTCGCGGTCCGGGAACACTTCATCCTGACGCGGCAGGTTGGCGCCGCCGGAGTCCACCAGATAGATGCATGGCAGGCGGTTTTCCCGGGCGATGGCTTGGGCGCGCAGGTGTTTCTTGACGGTCAACGGGTAGTAGGTGCCGCCTTTGACCGTGGCGTCGTTGGCGATGATCATGCATTCCACACCTTCGACCCGCCCGATCCCGGCAATGATGCCGGCCGCTGGCACGTCTTCGCCATAGACCTCATGAGCAGCCAGTTGCGCGACTTCCAGAAAAGCCGAGCCCGGATCGAGCAGGCCGTTGATGCGCTGACGCGGCAGCAGCTTGCCCCGCGAGGTGTGACGTTCCTGCGCCTTGGCACCGCCACCCTGGCGGACCTGGGCGAGCAGGGTGTGGAGGTCGTCGACCTGTTTGCGCAATGCTTCGCTATTGGCGACGAACTCCGCCGAACGCGCGTTCAATTGTGTTTTCAGAACTGTCATAAGAGCATTGCTCCCCAAGACTCATAAACCGATTTTCCGGCTTGCACAGCACGCGTCTGCTTGCGGCTTACCGCTCAAGGCTCGCAGCTGCCTCACTTCGTCTCGTTGAACAGTTCGCGTCCGATCAGCATCCGGCGAATCTCACTGGTACCGGCACCGATCTCGTAGAGCTTGGCGTCGCGCAGCAGGCGGCCGGCGGGAAACTCGTTGATGTAACCGTTGCCGCCGAGGATCTGGATGGCGTCGAGGGCCATTTGCGTAGCGCGTTCGGCGGTGTAGAGGATCACCCCGGCGGCGTCCTTGCGTGTGGTTTCGCCACGTTCGCAGGCCTGCGCCACGGCGTACAGGTAGGCCCGGCTGGCATTGAGCTGGGTGTACATGTCGGCGACCTTGCCCTGGATCAGCTGGAATTCGCCGATGCTCTGGCCGAACTGCTTGCGGTCATGGATATACGGCAACACCACGTCCAGACAGGCCTGCATGATCCCGGTGGGGCCGCCGGAGAGCACCACGCGCTCGTAATCCAGCCCGCTCATCAGCACTTTCACGCCGCCGTTCAGCGCGCCCAGCAGGTTTTCTTCCGGCACCTCGACGTCGTCGAAGAACAGCTCGCAGGTGTTGGAGCCGCGCATGCCCAGCTTGTCGAATTTGTTGCTGCGGCTGAAACCCTTCCATTCGCGTTCGACGATGAATGCGCTGATGCCGTGGGGGCCCTTGTCCAGCTCGGTCTTGGCGTAGATCACGTAGGTGTTGGCGTCGGGACCGTTGGTGATCCAGGTCTTGCTGCCGTTGAGCACGAAGCGGTCGCCGCGCTTGTCGGCGCGCAGTTTCATCGACACCACGTCGGAGCCGGCATTGGGCTCGCTCATGGCCAGCGCGCCGATGTGCTCGCCGCTGATCAATTTCGGCAGGTAACGGCTTTTCTGCTCGGGATTGCCGTTGCGGTTGATCTGGTTGACGCACAGGTTGGAATGGGCGCCGTAGGACAGCGCCACAGACGCAGAGCCGCGGCTGATTTCTTCCATCGCCACCACATGGGCCAGATAACCCAGGCCGGCGCCGCCGTATTCTTCACCGACGGTGATGCCCAAAAGGCCCATGTCGCCGAATTTGCGCCACATGTCGGCGGGAAACAGGTTGTCCTTGTCGATCTGCGCAGCACGCGGGGCCAGCTCGTCAGCGACGAAGGCCTGCACCTGGTCGCGCAGCATGTCGATGGTTTCGCCGAGGCCGAAATTGAGGGTGGGGTAGTTCATGAGACTGCATTCCCTTGTTGTTTTTGGAGGGGCTGTCAGGGGGTAATAATCTGTATCACCTTTACGTTAACGTAAACCTGCGAGAGAGGGGATGTCAACGCGTGCGTCAATGGATGACGAGGATCCGTCGCCGGACCGCGACAGAGCGCTCAACGCCGTACCCGTAGGAGCCGGCTTGCTGGCGAACGCGGCAGGTCAGAACCATCGGCGCTGACTGATACAACCCATTCGCCAGCAAGCCGGCTCCCACAGGTTCAACGCTGTTACGGGGTGTGAGCTGAAGAGTGAGAAAAGCGACGGGAGGGAGAAAAAAGCGGAGGGCAGATAGCACGAAGGGGAGCCATAGGCTCCCCTCCAAGTTCAGTTGCATGCTCTTTCTTGTTTTCAGACAGGTCTGTTGTTGTTTTTGGCGACCGTGCCTGTTTCGCTTTTTTGAGCGACCCCCATCCGGGGTCAAGAGCAAACGTATTTTTTTGAGCGCTGATGCTGCTTTGATCTTTCGATCCGACCGATTCGGACGCTACCTCAAGGTAGTTTTATTGTTCTCTGTCCGGTCGTGAGGCGTAAGCCCCGCGCAAAGCGATCCACTCCAAAAAAATCAGTTAGCTGCGCCTCTGTCCGTGTTGTTCTTGTTATGTCAGAGCCGATACGTCTTGTTTTTATTGGTTTGCTGCAATTTTTTATTTTTGTTGTACGTAAGACATAGCAGGAGCCATGCCAACTTTTCTCGGGTCCCGGAATCCGGGCTTTGCGGAAAATTCCGGATTTGGCCAGGGGCTGAATCCATGGGGAAATGTTTCCGTGTTACCCGTTTTCCTTACCTCATTGCCGAGCAGGGTAACACTCTGTGACAGTTTGTCGCACATCAGCCCGACAAACGTGCCTTCGCTACCCGCGAGCCGTTGGTGCGGCCCAGCACATCGCTGATGCGCTGGCCGGCGGCGATCAATTTGTCCAGGTCGATGCCGGTTTCGATACCCAGACCGTTGAGCATGTACAGCACGTCTTCGCTGGCGACGTTGCCGCTGGCGCCCTTGGCATAGGGGCAGCCGCCCAGGCCTGCGACCGAACTGTCGAACACCTGGATACCTTCCTGCAGGCTGGCGTAAATGTTCGCCAGCGCCTGGCCGTACGTGTCATGGAAATGCCCGGCCAGTCTGTTGCGCGGAATCTTGCCGGCCACCGCTTCAAACAATGCGCGGGTGGCGCCGGGTGTGCCGGTGCCGATCGTGTCGCCCAGTGACACTTCGTAACAGCCCATGGCGAACAGTTCGTTGGCCACCGCTGCCACCTGCTGCGGCGTCACCTTGCCTTCATACGGGCAGCCGAGCACACAGGACACGTAGCCACGCACGCGGATGCCATGCAGACGGGCCGCTTCCATGATTGGCACGAAGCGCTCCAGGCTCTCACTGATCGAGCAGTTGATGTTGCGCTGCGAGAAGGCCTCCGACGCGGCGGCGAACACCGCGACTTCCTTGACCCCGGCATTCAGCGCGTCTTCAAAGCCTCTGAGGTTGGGCGCCAGCGCAGCATAAGTCACGTCGGGCTTGTGCTGGATGGCGGCGAACACTTCGGCTGAACCGGCCATTTGCGGCACCCACTTGGGCGAGACGAAACTGCCCACCTCGATGTAACCCAGCCCCGCATTGGTCAGGTCATCGACCAGGCGAACCTTGTCGGCCACGCTGATGGGGCGCGCTTCGTTCTGCAGGCCGTCACGAGGACCGACCTCCACCAGACGTACACGTTGCGGCAGCGGCATGGGCAGGTTTCCTTTCTGATGTTGAGTCGAGGTTGTTGTTTTAATCGATTGAAATCAGGCGATATTTTCCAGCGCGCATTTGCAGCGCTCTTCAGCAGTGTCCAGCTCCAGTTGCATCTGTTGGATATCCAGCAATTGCTGATCCAGTTGCGCGCGGCGTTCGGCGATCTTCTCCAGCATGGTGTGCAGTTGCACGCGGTTGCCGCCGGAAGGGTCGTACAAACCGATCAGATCCCGGCATTCGGCCAGGGAAAAACCGATGCGTTTGCCACGCAGGATCAGTTTCAGCGTGACTTTGTCGCGGGCGCTGTAGATGCGTTCCAGGCCACGGCGCTCGGGGTTGAGCATGCCTTGTTCTTCGTAGAAACGGATGGTGCGGGTGGTGATGTCCAGCTCGCGGGCGAGGTCGGAGATGCTGTAGGTCGGGTGGCTCATGGCGGGGCTCGAACAGAGAAAGCGTGGGGCTAACCTACGGCGACCTTGACGTAAACGTCAAGGTGCCTGTACGCATTCGGCAGAATCAAACGCATCCGCCGTACACGGACCTTGTAGGAGCTGGCTTGCCCTGCGACCGGCCGTGAAATCTGACGACTAGGCATTTCTGACACACCGCGTTCAGCGGCCCTACGGCGGGTTCTCCGCCGGTCGCGGGACAAGCCGCACTCCTGAAAAAAAGAATGCAGGATTTTCTAGAAATGACATGAGCCTCATCTAGAAAATACATTAAGAATTTTCTTAAAACCGTTTTGATTCAGTTAGCTATAACTTCAAGCTCTTTCTCAAGCTTGCGTTCCTGCGCCGTCACCAGCTGGCACAGTTCGATGATCTGCTCGCGCATCCAGCGGTTGGCCGGGTCCTGGTCAGTGCTTTCGTGCCAGTACAGATGGGTTTCCACGGTTGGCACATCATTGACCGGCAGATAGACGAAATGCAGGTCGTTGCGGCGGGCGAAACGCTCCGGCACGGTCATGACCATGTCGGTCTGCTGCAGCACCTGCGAGGCCATCAGGTAATGCTGCGAGCGCAAGGCGATCTTGCGCTGGATGCCCATCTTGCCCAGCGACAGATCGACGTAGCCCAGGCCGCTGCGGCGGCTGGAAATATGGATATGCGCCACGCCGAGATAATCGTCGAGGGTGATCGTCTGTTTGTTCGCCAGCGGGTGGCCCTTGCGCATGGCACAGACATAGCTGTCTTCCATCAGCTTGACGTGGCGCACCTGCGGGTCGGTATTGAGTGGCGCGTCCACGGCGAAGTCCAGGCGACCGGCCGCCAGTTCCTTGGTGGTTTCCCGGCGGCGGGAGAGGAAGCTTTCGATGGTCACTGCCGGTGCGAGCCGGCGCAGACGCTGGAACAGCACTGGCAGAATCACCGCCTCGGTCAGGTCGGTCATGCTGATGCGGTAGTTCTTGTTGGCCTGCAGCGGGTTGAAGATGCGGCTTTCCTGCACCGATACCCGCAGCAGCGCCAAGGCGTTACGCACCGGGCCAATGATGTTCTGCGCCATGGGCGTCGGCACCATGCCCTGGGCGGTGCGCACGAACAGCGGATCGTTGAAGGTTTCGCGCAGACGGGCCAGGGCGTTGGACACCGCAGGCTGGGTGATGCCGACGATCTGGCCGGCGCGGGTCAGATTGGCCTCGGTATAGATGGCATCAAAGACGATGAAGAGATTGAGATCGACCTTGCTCAGGTTCATGCGACGCGCCCCATGTTGTTTTTGTAGTGTCCCAATAGGCCGATCATATATCGGTGATGAATGTTTATACACGCCGAGAATAGGTTAGATAAATAGGCACCTGTCCTCTAGCATCGTTTCCATGAACTGATTCCACCTCATCGGAAGGTAGCTGCCCCATGGATTTCGCTTATTCCCCCAAGGTCCAGGAACTGCGCGAGCGCGTGACCGCGTTCATGGACACCTATGTGTACCCGGCCGAGCCGGTGTTCGAACGTCAGGTGGCCGAGGGTGATCGCTGGCAGCCGACGGCGATCATGGAAGAACTCAAGCTCAAGGCCAAAGCCGAAGGGCTGTGGAACCTGTTTCTGCCGGAATCGGAACTCGGTGCCGGCCTGACCAACCTGGAATATGCGCCGCTGGCCGAGATCATGGGCCGCTCGCTGCTGGGGCCGGAGCCGTTCAACTGTTCGGCGCCGGACACCGGCAACATGGAAGTGCTGGTGCGCTACGGCAGCGAGGAGCACAAGCGTCAGTGGCTTGAGCCGTTGCTGCGCGGGGAAATCCGCTCAGCGTTCGCCATGACCGAACCGGATGTCGCCTCTTCGGACGCCACCAACATGGCCGCCACCGCCGTGCGCGACGGTGACGAGTGGGTGATCAACGGGCGCAAGTGGTGGACTTCCGGTGCGTGCGACCCGCGCTGCAAGATCATGATTTTCATGGGCCTGAGCAACCCGGACGGCCCGCGTCACCAGCAACATTCGATGATTCTGGTGCCCACCGATGCGCCCGGCGTGAAGATCGTCCGGCCGTTGCCGGTGTTCGGTTATGACGACGCCCCCCACGGTCACGCCGAAGTGCTGTTCGACAACGTTCGGGTGCCATACGAGAACGTGCTGCTGGGCGAGGGTCGCGGCTTCGAGATTGCTCAGGGTCGCCTGGGGCCTGGACGGATTCACCACTGCATGCGTTCGATCGGCATGGCCGAGCGTGCGCTGGAGCTGATGTGCAAGCGTTCCGTACAGCGCACCGCGTTCGGTCGCCCACTGGCGCGACTTGGCGGCAACATCGACAAGATCGCCGACTCGCGCATGGAAATCGACATGGCGCGGCTGCTGACCCTAAAAGCCGCTTACATGATGGACACCGTGGGCAACAAGGTGGCGAAAAGCGAAATCGCCCAGATCAAGGTGGTCGCGCCGAACGTGGCGTTGCGGGTGATCGACCGGGCGATCCAGATCCATGGCGGCGCCGGGGTTTCCGGTGATTTCCCGCTGGCGTACATGTATGCGATGCAGCGCACCCTGCGCCTGGCCGACGGCCCGGATGAGGTACACCGCGCGGCGATCGGCAAATACGAAGTGGGTAAATACGTGCCGAAGGAGATGATGCGCAGCGAGCATCGGTAAGTCGGTGTGCCTATCTGTAATTGAATGATGTGAAATCTGTAGGAGTGAGCTTGCTCGCGATCTGTCCGAAAGTTGATCGCGAGCAAGCTCACTCCTACAGTTTGGGTGGCTCCTGTCCTCACTCCACCCACACCTCAACCCGCCGGTTCTTGATCCGGCCCTCGTCGGCATCGTTGGCCGCCACTGGCATTTCGTCGCCGAAACCGCGGACATCGCGCAGGATCACCTGATGTTTCAGCAGCTCACGACGTACAGCCATCGCGCGCAGGCGTGAGAGCAACTGCGCCCGGGCCGGGTCGCTTTTCGCGTCGCCGAAGCCCACCAGGGTGACTTTCTGGTTCAGCTTGTCGTGGTCCTTCAGGTAATCCGCCACCCGCTTGATGTCCAGCCGGGCCTTGTTGTCGAGGCTTGCGCTGCCCTGGGCGAAGCGGAAGTTCACCGACAGCCGTTCGGCCTCGCGGGTCAGGTTCTGATATTCCAGCGGCATCTGCTGCGTGGCGCGGACTTTCACCGCCTGCACGTTCTGCGCTACAAATCCGTTCTGCGCGACGATGGATTGCCCCTGCGGACTCTGGGCGAAACGCACCAGCGCCTTGGCCCAGCGCTGCCTGGAGTCGGGTGGCAGGTAGAAATACAGGCGGCGCGACAGCGGATAGTCCTCGGTGGCGATCAGGCTGGTGCTCGGCAACATGGCTTTCGATTCGCCGTCGATAATCGCCAGCGCCCGTGCCTGACGAACATAGGGCAGGCCGATGAAACCGATGCCCTGGCGGTCCTGGCTGACCTGATCCGACAGTTCTTCGCTGGATTCGAACCGTCTGGCATCGCTGGCCAGGCGCTTGCCGGACTTGGCCAGCACCAGTTCGTTGAAGGTGTCGTAGGTGCCGGATTGTTGATCGCGGGCATAAAGATGGATGGCGCCGCCGCTGCCGCCGAGCTGTTCCCAGTCGTGGATCTCTCCGGAAAACACCTTGGCGAGTTGCGCGATGGTCAGCTCCCGCAGCGGGTTGCCAGGATGCAGGATAACGGCGACGCCATCGATGGCGATCACCTGCTCGGCATTGTGGCTGCGCAGATCACCGAGCGCCGACAGTTCGCTGACTTCACTGTCCTTGATCGGTCGTGACGAGGCGGCGAGATCGGCCTGGGTGTTTTTCAGCGCGACAAAGCCGGTGCTGGAACCGTGAGCGGCGACGTCGACGATGACGCTCTGCCCGGAAGGCAGTTGCCCGATCAGCCGGGTTTCGTTGGCATTTGCGCCGGGCTGCTGCTGGATCGACGTGGCGCCTTGCTGATCGAGCAGGCCTTTGACCAGTGCCGGACCCAGCTGCGCGCCGATGGTATTTGAACCCTGAATGCGCAGGGCCGGTGTGCCGTCGTCGGGGACAGGCAGGGCGGCGGCGTAGGTGTTGGCGGCGCAAGTCAGCGCAATCAGAAACAACAGACGGAAGCGCAACATGGGCGGCATCTTCTATAGGCGGAAGTTGCCGGAGAATAAGACAGACAGATGACGGCCAGATGACAAATCGTGCGCAATGACCTGTAGGAGCGCGGCTTGTCCCGCGACCGGCGGGGAGCCCGTCGTAAAGTCAGCAAGCCGGTGTGTCAGCAGTGTCGCGTTTACAGGATTCGCTGCCGCTCCCCGGCAGGTCGCAGGACAAGCCGCGCTCCTACAGGGGCGCGGCAATCAGTTTTCGGTCACTCCAGTTCCAGCCAGATCGGCGCGTGATCGGACGGTTTTTCCATCCCGCGCAGGTCGTAATCCACGCCTGCGGCCTTGATCCGTGGCTGCAAACCCTGGGAGGCCAGAATCAGATCGATGCGCAGGCCGCGCTTGGGCTCGTCTTCGAAGCCGCGGCTGCGGTAGTCGAACCAGCTGAACTGGTCGATCACTTCCGGATACAAGTGGCGGAAGCTGTCGACCAGACCCCAGTTCTTCAACTTCGCCATCCACTCGCGCTCTTCCGGCAGGAAGCTGCATTTGCCGGTTTTCAGCCAGCGTTTGGCGTTGTCCGGGCCGATGCCGATGTCCCTGTCTTCCGGCGAAATGTTCACGTCGCCCATGACGATCAACGGCTGGTCGTTGCTGAAGCGGCTTTCCAGCAATTGCTGCAGGTCGGCGTAGAAGCGCAGCTTGGCCGGAAACTTGGTGGGGTGGTCGCGGCTTTCACCCTGGGGGAAGTAGCCGTTCATGATGGTCACCGGCAGGCCGTTGCGGTCGGCGAAGGTGCCCCAGATGAAGCGGCGCTGGGCGTCCTCGTCATCGGTGTCGAACCCCTTGTGCAGAGTCAGTGGCGCCTGGCGCGAGAGCAGGGCAACGCCGTAGTGGCCTTTCTGTCCGTGGAAATGCACGTGGTAGCCCAGCGCCTCGATCTCGGCCTGGGGGAACTGGTCGTCGGAGACTTTGGTTTCTTGCAGGCCGATGACATCCGGCTGGTGCTTTTCGATCAACGCTGCCAACTGATGCGGACGGGCACGCAGGCCGTTGATGTTGAAAGACACAATTTTCATGGGCGGCAGTCCTGGCAAAAATCAAACAGCGATGCTAGCCGACCTGTCCGCGAACGGCCAGTCACACATGATCGCGCCCGGCGTCAGCGCTGCTACGCTTTCAGGCAGGGTTAAACACCTGCGGAACCGCTGTCACCGCCAGGACTCGAACAGTTGACACCACGAACCCGGCCAGCCGAGCCAGGTCGTTATCACAAGGGACGTTCACATGCCTGAAGCCGCCATTGCCACGACCGACATCCGCCAGTTGGACAGCGGTTACTCCCGGGAAGCGCGTTCGCTGCTGTACCACGCCTATCGTCATGAACCGAGCTTCGCCTATCTGTTCGAGTCGGGGCGCTCCGGCTATGAGCAGCGGGTGCGGGCGACGATTCGCGAGTTGGTCAAACAGCACTTCCTGCAGGACATGCCGGCGCTGGGCCTGTTCGTCGAGGACCGCCTGGTGGGCGTTGCACTGATCGCGCCGCCGCAGCGCCGACTGGGCATCACCGAAAGCTGGGCGTGGCGCCTGCGCATGGTCATGGGCACCGGCCTGCGTTGCACCCAGCGTTATCTGGAGTACTACCAGGCGGTGCTGGCGTGCCTGCCCAGTGACGCGGTGCATGTGCTGCCGTTGCTGGGTATCCATCCGGACTTTCAGGGGCAGCATTACGGCGAACAGCTGTTGCAGGCCCTGCATGACTGGTGCGCGGTGGATGAAAACTCCAAGGGCATCGTGCTGGACACCGGCAACGGTCACTATCTGGAGTTTTACAAGCGTCAGGGATATGAGGAAATCGGCGAAGTTGCTGTAGGACCAATCCGAGAGCATGTGTTTTTTCATCCCAATCCCCAGGTTTCATTGGGTTCCATCGCTTAAGCGCGGAAAAACCATCAACCCCGCGGGTTCCAGCCGTGCCCGCCGCTCGTGTTAGCATCCGCGCCTATGAAGTTTCCCGGTCGATTTACCAGTGGTGTTCTGCTGATGGTTTCCAGCTGCGTGGCATATGCCGACGCCCAGCTGGACGTGCAGATCAAACCCTCCAATTCCGAGCTCAAGTCCAATATCGAAGGTTACGTCGGCTCGCTCGGCGAGCGTAACGAACGTGCCCTTGAGCGTTTCAGTGTCGGTGCCGTCGAACAGGCGCGCAAAGCCGCGCAGGCCCTGGGCTATTACCAGGCGCAGATCGACAGCGAGGTCAGACAGACCGACAAGAACCTGCAACTGGTCCTGACGGTGCAGCCCGGCGAACCGGTGCACCTGCGCAACGTCACCGTGCGTATCGAAGGGCCGGCCAGCCAGCTCAAGGCTTTCAAGGTGCCCAAGAGCGATGCGCTCAAATCCGGCGCCGTGCTCAATCATGGTCACTACGAAGACGCCAAGCGGCTGATCCAGAATCAGGCGGCGCGTTACGGCTTCTTCAATGGCCGCTTTGTCACCCAGCGTCTGCTGGTCGATCCCCGCGCCGGGGTGGCCGACATCGAGCTGGTTTACGACAGCGGACCGCGCTTCACGCTGGGCAAGGTGGCGTTCAGTGGCGATGCGCCGTTCGACGAAGACCTGCTGCGGCGGATGGTGCCGTTCAAGGAAAACACCCCGTACGACTCCGAGCTGATCGCCGAACTCAACCAGGCCATGCAGTCCAGCGGCTATTTTGAAGGTGTGCGGGTGGATGCTTCTCCGGCTTCGGCGCAGGGGCAGATCATCCCCGTCGAGGTCCAGTTGCAGACCCGCAAACCGCGCACCGTGGGGCTGGGCGTAGGCTTCTCGACCGACGTCGGGCCACGGGTCAAGGCCAACTGGGAGCGCCATTGGGTCAACCCGCAGGGCGACAGTTATGGCATCGAAAGCGAAATCTCTGCTCCACGCCAGAACATCGGGCTGTTTTATGACATCCCGCTGGACCCGCCATTGACCGACAAGCTGCGCTGGGCCGGCGGCTATCAATATGAAGAAATCGCCGACACCGACAGCCTGAGTAAATTGCTGACGGTAGGCCCGGAATGGCACAGCAAGCTGCCCAGCGGTTGGGAGCGGGTGATCTCGCTGAAATGGCAGCACGAAGAATACCGGCTGGGTGACGACTCGGGCCTGAGCACCTTGCTGATGCCGGGCTTGAGCTATTCGTACCTGCGCAGCGACAACCGCATCGACCCCAGTCGCGGCTATCGCCTGCAGTTCGATACCCAAGTGGCCAAGGAAGGGCTCGGCTCGGACGCCAACGTGCTGCACGGTACAGTAATGCTCAAGGGCCTGACCACCCTGGCCGACAAGCACCGCTTCCTCGGTCGGCTGCAAGCCGGTGGCACGGCCACCAACGGCTACAAATCGATTCCGCCATCGCTGCGTTTCTTTGCCGGTGGCGATCAGAGCGTGCGCGGCTACGACTACCAGTCGCTGTCGCCGACAAACTCCGTCGGTGACAAGATCGGTGGCCGCTACATGGTTGCCGGCAGCGCTGAATATCAATACTCGTTCGCCGAGAAGTGGCGGGTGGCGGCGTTCATCGATCAGGGCAACTCGTTCAATTCGCTGGACTTCCCCAGCCTGAAAACCGGTGTCGGTCTGGGTATTCGCTGGGTGTCGCCGGTCGGGCCGCTGCGCCTGGATCTGGCCCATGGGCTGGAGGACCCGGGCGGTATTCGCCTGCATTTTTCAATGGGACCTGAACTGTGACGGGCACCGCTGTGGCAAAACGTATCGCGGCCATCGTGGCCATCACGCTGTTGACCCTGATCATTCTGCTGGTGCTGGCACTCGGCTGGCTGTTGGGTACGCAAACCGGCAGTCGCTGGGCGCTGGGCTGGGTACCGGGGCTGGAAGTCGAAAGCTTTTCGGGGCGTCTGGCCGGGCAATGGCAGGCCGACCGTCTGCGCTGGCAGCAGGGCGAAAACCAGGTCGAGGTCGATGCGCCGCTGTTCGACTGGTCACCGGGTTGCCTGACGCGCATGACGCTGTGCATCAACACCTTGCAGACCGGTGATGTACGCCTGCATTTTCCGCCGTCGGGCGAGCCGGCCAGCAGTGGCCCGATCACTTTGCCCAACCTCAAGCTGCCCTTGGCGATCGAGCTGGGCCGGATTCAGGTCGGCAGCATTCATCTGGATGGCAGCGAGCAGGTCAGCGATCTGCAACTGGCAGCGCACTGGACCGCCGACGGCCTGAAAATCGACAGTGTCCACGTCCGGCGCGACGACATCGTGCTGGACCTCAACGGCTTGTTGAACCCGTCTGGCAACTGGCCGCTGACCGCCCAGGGCCAAGTCAAACTGCCCGATGTCAGCGGCCAGCCACTGTCGCTGAGCCTGAACATCAACGGCGATTTGCTGAAAACCCTCAAACTCGACGCCCAGACCCGTGGCTATATCGAGGCGAAGCTGGTCGGTCAGTTGCAGCCCCTGGCCGACAACCTGCCCGCCGAGATCGCGATCAGCAGCGAGGCCTTCAAGGCCAGCGCCGACCTGCCGGACACCCTGCAACTCAATCAGCTGACCCTCAACGCCAAGGGCGATCTGGCTCAGGGTTACACCATCCTCGGTAACGCCAGCCTGCCTGCCGAGCAGGGCCCGGTGGCGCTGGCCCTGCAAGGGCGTGTGGATGCCAAGGGCGCGGATATCGCGGCGCTGGACCTGACCGCCAGTGCCGAACAGCGGCTCAAACTCAGTGGCAAGCTCGATTGGCAAACGGGCCTGAAGGCCGACGCGAAGATCGACTGGCTCGACTTTCCGTGGCATCGCCTGTATCCGCTGATCGATGAGCCGCAAGTCAGCATTCATACCTTCAGTGGCGAAGTTTCCTATACCGATGGCAAGTACCTGGGCAATTTTGCCGGTGCATTCAAAGGTCCCGCCGGCCCGTTCAGCCTGACCAGTCCGTTCAGCGGCGACCTGCAACAGATTTTTCTGCCACAGGTCGAGCTGGTGGCCGGGCAGGGCAAGGCCAGCGGTCATGTGAACGTGCAGTTCGCCGACGGCGTGGCTTGGGACACAGCGCTCGACCTGAGCGCGCTCGATCCTTCTTTCTGGGTGGCCGAGTTGCCGGGATCGCTGGCCGGACCGTTGCGCAGCAAGGGTGCGTTCAAGAACGAACAGTTGAGTCTGAGCGCCGATCTTGACCTCAAGGGGCGCCTGCGTGGCCAGCCTGCAGTGTTGCAGGCCAAGGCCGATGGCAACGGCAAGCAATGGAACGTCAGTGGCCTGGACATCCGCCTCGGCGACAACCGCATTCAGGGTTCCGGCAGCCTGCAACAGAAGCTGGTCGGGCAACTGGACCTGAATCTGTCACGGCTGGGTCAGCTCTGGCCGGGGTTGCAGGGGCAGGCCAAGGGGCGGCTGGATCTGGCCGGCACGCTACAGGCGCCGCAGGGGCAGTTGGCCTTGCAAGGTTCGCAACTGGCGTATCAGACCCATCGTCTGCAAAGCCTGAACCTCAATGCGAAGCTGGACAGCGCGCAGCGGGCGACCGTCGACCTCAAGGCCGCCAGCATTCAAACGGGCGATACGGCGCTCGGCACCCTGACCGTAGACGGGCAGGGCGATATCAAGCGTCAGCAAGTCAAACTCGACTTGCAAGGGCCGTTGCTCAAGCTGGCGCTGGCCCTGGATGGCAATCTGGACAAAGGCAACTGGCGCGGCCGGCTGGCCAGCGGCGATATCCAGACCGGCGGCCAGGACTGGAAACTGCAACAGCCGGCGAAGCTGGAGCGTCTGGCCGATGGCAAGATCAACTTCGGCGCCCATTGCTGGCTGTCCGGCGCAGCCAGCCTGTGTGGTGAAGATCAACGGTTGATGCCCGATCCACGGCTGCGTTATCACCTCAAGCAATTCCCTCTGGACAGCCTCGCGCAGTGGCTGCCCAGAGACTTTGCCTGGAAAGGCCTGCTCAATGCCGATGTCTCCCTTGACCTGCCGGCCGCCGGGCCCAAGGGTCAGATCATGATCGATGCCAGTGGCGGCACCCTGCGCATCAGAGACCGGCGCCGCTGGCTGGATTTCCCTTATGAAACCCTCAAGCTGACGAGCACCCTGACGCCGAAGAAAGTCGACAGCGTCGTCGATTTTCGAGGTGGCAGGCTGGGGGATCTGCTGGCGAGGCTGAGCATCGATCCGCTGGCGAAAAACAAGACCATCAGCGGTGATTTCAACCTCAGCGGGCTGGATGTCTCGGTGGCGCGGCCATTCGTGCCCATGGTGGAAAAACTCAACGGCAAGCTCAATGGCAGCGGGCGCATCTCCGGCACCCTGCTGGCGCCGCAGGTCAACGGCAACGTCGTGCTCAGCGATGGCGAAGTGTCCGGGCCGGAACTGCCGGTCAGCCTGGAAAAACTCAATGTGCAGGCCTTGATTGCCGGCGAAAACGTTCAGCTCAAGGGCAACTGGAGCAGCGGTGCGAACGGTCAGGGCAGTATCGGCGGGCACATCGCCTGGGCGCAGGCACTGGATGTCGACGTCAGGTTGCAGGGATCGCAACTGCCGATCACCGTCGAGCCGTATGCCAAGCTTGAAGCCGCGCCGGATCTGCACATTACCTTGCAGGGTGAGCGTCTGGCGGTGTCGGGCAAGGTGCTGATTCCCAAGGGTGAGATCATCGTGCGGCAATTGCCGCCGTCCACGGTGAAGGTGTCCGACGACACCGTGATCGTCGGTGCGCAGACCAAGGAGGGCAAGCCGCCGATGGCGATTGCCATGGACGTCAACGTCGAAGTCGGTCAGGAAAAGCTGAGTTTCAGCGGCTTCGGCCTGACCGCCAATCTGGCCGGGCATGTGCACATTGGCGACAATCTCGACACGCGCGGCGAACTCAACCTCAACGATGGCCGTTATCGGGCTTATGGTCAGCGCCTGACCATTCGCAAGGCGCGACTGATGTTTGCGGGCCCTGTGGACCAGCCGTATCTGGACATCGAAGCGATTCGTCAGACCGACGACGTGATCGCCGGTATCCGCCTGACCGGCAGCGCCGAACAGCCGACCACCACGGTATTTTCCGAGCCGGCGATGAGTCAGGAACAGGCATTGTCCTATCTGGTGCTCGGGCGCCCCCTGAGTACCAACGGCGAAGACAACAACATGATGGCCCAGGCGGCGCTGGCTCTCGGGCTGGCGGGCAGTTCGTCCACGGCCGGCAAACTGGCGTCCGGGTTGGGTATCAAGGATTTCGACCTGGACACCTCCGGCAGCGGCGACAAGACCGCTGTGGTCGCCAGCGGCAAGATCACCGACAAGCTCAGCCTGCGCTATGGCGTCGGCGTGTTCGAACCGGCCAACACCATTGCCTTGCGTTACCTGCTGAGCAAGAAGGTCTATCTGGAGGCGGCGAGTGGCGTGGCCAGCTCGCTGGACATCTTCTACAAACGGGACTTTTGAATGCCATGCGCTTGCGGCATTCCCGCAGGAGCGGGCTTGCCCGCGAATGCGTCCGGCGCGGGCACGCTTGTCCCGCGACCGGCGGGGAGTCTGTTGTAAATCCTGTGCACGCTTTTACCTGAAACACCGCATACACCCGTGTGACGACTGCTTCGCAGTCGTTCGCGGCACACGCCGCGCTCCCGCAACAAGTGCCTCGAATATTTTCCCTATACCCCCGCCACATATTTGATATTTCCGCTCTTGATCAACTTCAAGGAATATCAAACCCAGCACTGAACAACTTGCCGCCGGCTCTTTCGAAGCGGGCGCGATGCAACTCTTTTTTGGCCAATGGCCGGTACTGCCAAGCAAACAAACAACAATCCAACAGGCAGCGGGAGTGCGTTTCATCATGTCCATCAACTTGCGAAAAGTGTCTTTCAACAAAACCTTGTGTGCAGCAGCGCTGGCCGTCGGCATGATCGGCGCCGCCGAGGCCGGCACGCTGTCCATCGGCCACACCACCTGGGTCGGCTACGGCACGCTGTACCTGGCCCGCGACCTGGGTTACTTCAAGGAACAGGGCCTGGACGTCAAGCTGTCGACCATGGAAGAAGCTTCGATGTACATGGCCGCCCAGGCCTCCGGGCAGTTGTCCGGCTCGGCCTCGACCATCGACGAAATCCTCAAGTACCGCAGCAAGGACTTCTGCTTCAAGGCCGTCGTAGCGCTGGATGAAAGCCATGGCGGCGACGGTCTGCTGGTGGGCAAGGACGTCGGCAATATCAAGGATCTGGTCGGCAAGTCCATCGCCGTCAACGAAGGCTCGGTGTCGCAGTTCTGGCTGTCGTACCTGCTCAAGCAGAACGGCATGAAGATGAGCGACCTCGACGTGCAGAACATGACCGCTGATGACGCTGCCACCGCCTTTATCGCCGGCCGTGTCCCTGCGGCCGTCACCTGGGAGCCGCACCTGTCGCTGGTGCGCCAGAAAGGCCAGGGCAAAGTGCTGGTCGACAGCAGCACCACGCCGGGGGTGATCGTCGATGTGGTGGCGCTGACCTGCGATGTGATCGACAAGCAGCCGAACGACGTCAAGGCGCTGGTCAAGGGCCTGTACAAGGCCGTGCAGTACACCCATGACCATCCGGAAGAAGCCTACAAGATCATGGCCAAGGGCGTTGGCGGCTACCTCGCCGATCCGAAAGAACTGGCTGCTGCCGCCAAGGGCGTGCGCTTCTATGACCAGCCCATGAGCGAAGCGCTGCTCGGCACCGCCAACAAGCAGGGCGACATCGCCGGCATCATTCGTCTGGCCGACGACACCTGGAGCAGCCTGCAGAACAAGACCCTCGACGTCTCCTATGGCGATCTGGTCGACACCCGTTTCGTCACGCAATAACGCGGAGACTCTGTGATGATTGATCGCAAATCATGGGTCAGCCGCTGCCTGACCCCGAAAGTGGAACTGCCGGCGGCGCTGGTGCTGGCCACCAGCGCCCTCGGCTGGATTCTGGTGTTCGGCCTCTGGGCCGGGCTGTCCTACGGCGGCGTGGTGCCGACCATGTTCCTGCCGACACCGGGCGCGGTGATCGACGCGGCGTGGCGGCTGAGCGCCGACGGCACCCTGGGCAAACACGTGCTGGCCAGCGTCGAAGTGGTGCTGATCGGCTTTGCCGTGTCGTCGGTATTCGCCGTGCCGCTGGGCCTGCTGATGGGCAGCTTCCGGGTGGTGCAGGCGTTTCTCGAACCGCTGGTTAACTTCATCCGCTACCTGCCGGTGACCTCGTTCGTGCCACTGTTCATTCTGTGGATCGGCATCGGCCTGGAACAGCGGGTCACGGTGATCATCTTCGGCGTGTTCTTCCAGCAACTGGTGATGATCGCCGACGTGTCCAAGGGCGTTTCCAAGGACCTGATCAACGCCTCGTACACCCTGGGTTCGACCCGCCGCGACGTGATCCTCCACGTCCTCGGCCCGGCATCGCTGCCCGGTGTGCTCGACACCCTGCGGGTGACCATGGGCTGGGCCTGGACCTACCTGGTGGTCGCCGAGCTGGTGGCGGCCTCCAGCGGTCTGGGCTACATCAGCCTCAAGGCCATGCGCGGCTTCCAGGTCGATGTGATCTTCCTCGCCATTGCGGTCATCGGCCTGCTGGGGCTGCTGACCGACCAATTGTTCCGACTGCTTCGACTGAAGGTGGTGTCATGGGCGCAATAACCGCTATGCATAAACAGGTGCACATCGCGCCGCAACCGGTCAGCGCGCAGCCGCGCCTTGAGGTGGATCAGGTCTGCCTGCGTTATCGCAGCCCGGACGGCAATACCTTCACCGCGCTGGAGAACGTGTCGCTGAACGTGCCGGATCAGCAGTTTGCCGTGCTGGTCGGCCCTTCGGGCTGCGGCAAGTCGAGCCTGCTGTACCTCACCGCCGGGCTGGGCGAACCGACCTCCGGCAGCATCCGCGTCGGCGGGCAGCAGGTGAGCGGGCCGGGTGCCGATCGCGGCATGGTGTTCCAGAGCTACACGCTGTTTCCCTGGTTGACGGTGCGGGAAAACATCGCCTTCGGCCTCAAGCGCAAAGGCATGGCGGCGGCCCAGCGCAAGGAGATCGTCGATTACTACCTCGACGAAGTGGGCCTGACCGCGTTTGCCGAGCGTTATCCCAAGCAGCTGTCCGGCGGCATGATGCAACGCGTGGCGATTGCCCGGGCGCTGGCCAATGACCCGCAGATCCTGCTGATGGACGAACCCTTCGGCGCCCTCGACAGCCAGACGCGCATGCAGATGCAACAGCTGTTGTTGCGGGTCTGGGAGCACAGCAAGAAAACCGTGGTGTTCGTCACCCATGATATCGACGAAGCCATTCTGCTCGGCGACCGGGTCTACGTGATGGGCGCGCGGCCGGGGCGGATCAAGCAGGAACTCGACGTGCCCATGGCCCGGCCGCGGGACATGGACATGGTGATGGATCGTGAATTCATCGAAATGAAGCGGCAGATCCTCGGGTTGTTGCACGACGATCTACAAGTCGCCCATTGACGCCGTACACCCCGTAACAGTCCGGCTTGCCGGCGATGGCGATCTATCAAGTTGATGGGTATCCGCAGATACAACGCCTCCGCCGGCAAGCCGGACTGCGACAGGAAAGTACGGGAAAGTTGTCGTTGTTTAATCGTGAAAGTTACCGCCTGTGCCTATCGAATAATTATGGTCAGGCACACGTTTAATAATAATTTACCGATGACCAGGCGCTACTTAGTCTGCGCTTAGCACCACATTTATTCATGCAATCGCGCCAGGCCCTGGTGAAGGACATTACCCATGCCATTGAATAACACCGAAATCGATACCCTTGTGGTGGGCGCCGGCCAGGCCGGGGTCGCCATGAGCGAACATTTGAGCAATCAGGGCGTGCCGCACCTGGTGCTGGAACGCAGCCGCATCGCCGAAGCCTGGCGCAGTGGCCGCTGGGATTCGCTGGTCGCCAACGGTCCGGCCTGGCATGACCGTTTTCCGGGGCTGGAATTCGACATCCACCCCGATGGTTTTGCCGGCAAGGAACAGGTCGCCGCGTACTTTGAAACCTACGCGAAAAAGATCAACGCACCGATCCGCACCGGTGTCGACGTCAAGCGCGTCACCCGCAATGTCGGGCGCCCGGGCTTCACCGTGGAAACCTCCGAAGGCACGATTCAGGCCCGCCGCGTGGTGGCCGCCACTGGCCCGTTCCAGAAACCGGTGATTCCGCCCATCGCGCCGAAAGACAGTGGTCTGTACCAGATTCACTCGGCGGACTATTTCAACCCGCAGCAACTGCCGGAGGGCGCGGTGCTGGTGGTGGGCGCCGGTTCTTCCGGGGTGCAGATCGCCGAAGAACTGCTGCGTGCCGGCAAGCAGGTGTACCTGTCCGTCGGCCCCCATGACCGTCCGCCGCGCGGCTATCGCAACCGTGATTTCTGCTGGTGGCTGGGCGTGTTGGGCCTGTGGGACACCGAAACCATGCAGCCGGGCCGCGAGCACGTGACCATCGCCGTCAGCGGTGCCCGGGGCGGTCATACCGTGGACTTTCGCCGTCTGGCTCAGGCCGGCATGACGCTGGTCGGCCTGACCGAAAGCTTTGAAAACGGCAAGGTCACCTTCAAGCAGGACCTCAACGAAAATCTTGACCGTGGCGACGAAAATTACCTGGCGCTGCTGGACGCTGCCGACGCGTACGTCGAGCGCAACGGTCTGGACCTGCCGCTGGAACCGTCGGCCCGTGAGCGTGTGGCCGATGCTGCCTGCATCAGTGAACCGCTGCGCGAACTGGATCTGGCCGCCGCCGGGGTCGGTTCGATCATCTGGGCCACCGGTTATGCGGTGGATTACAGCTGGCTGCAGGTCGATGCCTTCGACGCCAAGGGCAAGCCGCGCCATCAACGCGGCGTCGGCAGCGAGCCGGGCATCTATTTCGTTGGCCTGCCGTGGCTGTCGCGCCGGGGCTCGGCGTTCATCTGGGGCGTGTGGCACGACGCCAAGCACGTGGCCGGCCACATCGCCACTCAGCGTTCGTACCAGCACTACCACGATGCCGGCGAGCGCAAGGCCGAAGCGACCAAGCCCAACGTCACGCCGTTGCACAGCGTCGCCAGCCAGAACAAAGCCACCGCCTGATTCTTCAAGACTCATAACCTATGACCGCGCGGCCCGTCAGCCGCGCGTCGCACCCAGGAGCCCGCAATGGCCACCCCGACACACACTCGCATTCGCATGTTCAACACCAAGGACACCTACCCGAACCAGACGCTGGACAACGACCTGTGCCAGGCCGTGCGTGCCGGCAATACTGTGTACGTGCGCGGTCAGGTCGGCACCGACTTCGACGGCAATCTGGTCGGTCTGGGCGACCCGGCCGCCCAGGCCGAGCAGGCCATGAAAAACGTCAAGCAACTGCTGGAAGAGGCGGGCAGCGACCTGTCGCACATCGTCAAGACCACCACTTACATCATCGACCCGCGCTACCGCGAGCCGGTCTACCGCGAAGTCGGCAAGTGGCTCAAGGGCGTGTTTCCGATTTCCACCGGGCTGGTGGTGTCGGCCCTTGGCCAGCCGCAGTGGTTGATGGAAATCGACGTGATCGCCGTGATTCCCGACTGACAGGAGCCGCACCATGACCTTTTCCATCGTTGCCCGCTGTGAAAGCACCGGCCAGTTTGGCATCGCCATCAGTTCGTCGAGCATCGCCGTCGGCGCGCGTTGCCCGTGGCTGCGTCCGGGTGTCGGCGCGGTCGCCTCGCAGAACATCACCTTGCCGTCGCTGGGCCCGGACACGCTGGACCTGCTGGAGCAGCACCTGTCACCGGCCGAAGCGCTGGACAAGGTGCTGACCCGCAACGGCTACAGCCAGTACCGCCAGGTCACCGCCATTGACCATCTGGGCCGCACCGCGCATTTCAGCGGCGCCGAAACCCTGGGTGTGCATAACGCCATCAGCGGTGAGCAGTGCGTGGCGGCCGGCAACATGCTCGCCAGCCCCGGCGTGATCGAAGCCATGGTCCGTGCCTTCGAACAGGCCGAAGGGCAACTGGCGGACCGTCTGCTGGCGGCGATGCAGGACGGCGTGGGCGAGGGCGGCGAAGCCGGGCCGGTGCATTCGGCGGCGCTGGTGGTGGTCGGCGAACTGGTCTGGCCCATCGTCAATCTGCGGGTCGACTGGGCCAATGAAGACCCCATCGGCGAGTTGAACACGCTGTGGCAGGCCTATCGCCCGCAAATGCAGGATTACATCGACCGCGCCCTCGACCCGGCCAAGGCGCCCGGCTACGGCGTGCCCGGAGACGAGCGATGAGCCGCAGCCGTGAGCTGCTGGCGCGGCTGGTGGCCTTCGACACCACCAGCCGCGAATCGAATCTGGCGCTGATCGAGTTCGTCCGCGATTACCTGGCGGGTTTCGATGTGCCCTGCGAGCTGATCTACAACGCGGAACGCACTAAAGCCAATCTGTTCGCCACCCTCGGCCCGGCCACTGTGCCGGGCATCGTGCTGTCCGGGCACACCGACGTGGTGCCGGTCGACGGTCAGGCCTGGAACGTGCCGCCGTTCGAGTTGACCGAGCTGGACGGCCATCTCTACGGCCGTGGCACTGCCGACATG
Source organism: Pseudomonas sp. NPDC090208 (assembly GCF_044746785.1). Classification (NCBI taxonomy): domain Bacteria; kingdom Pseudomonadati; phylum Pseudomonadota; class Gammaproteobacteria; order Pseudomonadales; family Pseudomonadaceae; genus Pseudomonas; species Pseudomonas sp. NPDC090208. The sequence goes on along the minus strand of NZ_JBIVCU010000003.1, from coordinate 390,665 downwards.
AAAGGCTATATCGCCTGCGTGCTGGCGCTGGTGCCGGCGGCCGTTCAGGTCGAGCTGAGCAGACCGCTGCACATTGCCCTTTCTTATGACGAAGAGGTCGGTTGCCTGGGCGTGCGTTCGTTGCTCGATGTGCTGCGTGAACGTCCGGTCAAACCGCTGCTGTGCGTGATCGGCGAGCCCACCGGCCTCAAGCCGATGCTCGGCCACAAGGGCAAGCTGGCGATGCGTTGCGATGTGCATGGCGCGGCCTGTCATTCGGCCTACGCGCCGCAAGGGGTCAATGCCATCGAGTACGCCGCGCGGCTGATCGCCGAGCTGGGCCGTATCGGCGATGCGCTCAAAGCCCCGGAACTGCACGACGCCCGTTTCGACCCGCCATTTTCCACGGTGCAAACCGGCGTGATCAGCGGCGGCAAGGCGCTGAACATCGTGCCGCAGGACTGCCGTTTCGATTTTGAAGTGCGAGCGCTGCCGCAGATGAATCCCTGGCAGATCGCCGAGCAGTTGCAGCGTTACGCCGCCGATACCTTGCTGCCGGCCATGCGTGCGGTCAGTACGCAGAGCGATATCCGTTTCAGCGAGCTGTCGAGTTATCCGGGCCTTGCCACCTCGGCGCAGAGCCAGGCCGCCGAATGGATCGCACAGTTTTGCGGTTCACAGGCATTCGGCACAGTGGCGTTCGGCACCGAAGGCGGCCTGTTCGATGAGGTTGGCATCGCCACGGTGGTGTGCGGGCCGGGCAGCATGGATCAGGGGCACAAGCCCGATGAGTTCGTCAGCGTGGCACAACTGGGTGCCTGCGATCAGATGCTGCTACGCGTGCTGGCCTTCCTGCAAAACAACCAGCCCGTTTAAAGGGCTGGTTTTCCTCCCTTAGCGAACAATCTGCGCCAATTCGTTGATGCAATGCTCGACAAACAACTGCGCCGGCTTGGTCAGTTGCGAGCGCCGCAGCCACGCTGCCGACAGCCCGGAGCCGGTGACTTCCTCGGCCAGCGGAATGCACACCACCTGTTTGCCGTCGTAGGTGTAGTTGGAGAACGGCTTGGTCACCAGAATCGAGAAACCGAAGCCCTGCGCAACCATGCCGCGCACCATCTCGATGGACGGCGAGCTGAAGGTGATGTGCGGCGAAAGCCCGCGTTCGGTGAAGATGCTGACGAAGTAGGTGCGGCTGGGCAGGGTATCCAGCAGGATCATCGGCTCCAGCACCAGGTCATGCAGCGACACCTTCGATTGATGGGCGAAGCGGTGGTCGGCCGGCAGCAGCGCGTAGGGTTGCTGCGGAGGCATCAGCGGCGCGGTTTCGATGGTGTGATCCAGGTCGTGCTCGAACAGCATGGCCAGGTCGATGCTGCCACCCGTGAGGGCCTGAATCAGTTCCTGCTGGTCGCCATCACGGATGCGGATTTCCACCCCCGGCCAGCGCTCGCGAAAACCGGCGATCAGCCTTGGCAGGTACAGCGGCGCGACGGTTTCATAGCAGCCGATGTCGATCTGCCCGGCCACCACATCGTTGTCGGCCAGGGCGTTCTGCTCGAACTCGTGGGCCATGCGCAGCAACTCCTGCGCCTTGCGGTAGAAGCGGGTGCCGGCCGGGGTCAGAGACATGCCGTTGGCGTGCTGACGGATAAACAGCTGGACGTTGAAACTGTCTTCGAGCTGGCGAATCGCGGTCGACACCGAAGGCTGCGCGATATACAGCTTGCGCGACGCCTCGGCGACGCTGCCGCATTCGACCACGGCGGTGAAGTACTTCAACTGGCGAAGGTTATAGGCAGCCACAGAGTCCTCTCATCAACATTCCGAAATGTACGTGCCACCTTGTAGGAGCTGGCTTGTCCTGCGACCGGCGACAACGTCGTCGTAAAACCTGCACATGCGGTCTGCCTGTCACACCGCATGCGCAGGTTTTACGACTGCTGCGCAGCCGCTCGCAGGACAAGCCAGCTCCTACAGGTATGCGCCGATCGCTCCGTAGCAGTCCGGCTTGCCAGCGGCAGCGATATCGAAGACGCCATCGCGGGCAAGCGCGCTCCTACGGGTCGGGTGTCAGCCCCGTTAGAGGGCAACCGCAAAACCGGCAAGGCTTACCCCGATTATCCGGCGACACGCTCCGTCTGCGGTATGAGCTTTTTTATCTTCAGGCGCCTTATAAAAACTAATCCATCCGCACCGATCTGGTGCGCCAGTCATAAGTTTTTTCTTCGCCAGACGGAACATATTTACGAATTTCGCCCGCCAGACACTCTCGGCACACTGGATTTGCCCGGTGCCGCCAGGCATCGCAGAACAACAACGATCAAGCGGGCGCACTTATTGCCCTTCTGCCAGCAATCCCCATGCCTTGCGCAGTCAACGAGCGAATACCATGCACGATTCCGATCTCAAGCCCGCTTCACTGGAACTCTCGACCATTCAACCCATCCCCGCCGACCAACGCCACGGTCGGCCGCGCGACCTGTTCACCATCTGGTTCGGCTCCAACATCATGGTCCTGACCGTGGTCACCGGTGCGCTGGCGGTGACGGTGTTCAAGATGCCGTTTCTCTCGGCGATGCTCGCGCTGGTGCTGGGCAACCTGATCGGCGGCGTGTTCATGGCCCTGCATTCCGCGCAAGGGCCACAGCTTGGTGTGCCGCAGATGGTGCAGACCCGTGGTCAGTTCGGCTCCTTTGGCTCGCTGTTGGTGGTGGGGCTGGTGGTGATCATGTACCTGGGCTTTTTCGCCTCCAACCTGGTGCTGGGCGGACAGTCGCTGCACAGCCGCTTTCCGGTGTTTTCCAGTAACGGCGCAATTGTTCTGGTGGGAGTGATCAGCGTGATCGCCACCATCTTCGGCTATCGCCTGATCCATGCCTATACGCGGGTCATGGCGTATGCCTCCGGTGCGGTGTTGCTGCTGGCGTTTGTCTGGATCATGGCGGTACACGGCTTGCCGCAGGATTTCCTCAGCCGTGGCGAGTTCAGCATGGCCAGGTTTCTCGGCACCCTGTCGGTGGCAGCGCTGTGGCAGTTGGCGTATGCGCCGTATGTTTCCGACTATTCGCGCTACATGCCGGCAGATACCGGTGCGCGCCCGGCGTTCTGGGCCAGTTACTGGGGCTGCTGCCTGGGCTCGATCCTGCCGATGACCCTCGGCGTGCTGGTCGGTCTGTCGGTGGAAGGCAACGTGATCGACGGACTGGTCAGCATGACCGGCAGCATCAGCGCGCTGGTCGTGGTGGTGTTCGCCACCGGCATTGCCGCGACCAACGCCATGAACCTGTACTGCGGCACGCTCTCGACCATCACCGTCGGCCAGACCCTGATCCCGACCTGGGCCGCCGGTGCCTCGGCGCGGGCAATCACCGCACTGGTGCTGTTCGGCATTTCCCTGGCGCTGGCCTTGCTGGGTCAGGACGACTTCATGGTCAACTACACCAACTTCATTCTGTTGCTGCTTTACGTGCTGGTGCCGTGGACCGCGATCAACCTGGTCGATTACTACCTGGTTGCCCATGGTCAGTACGACGTGGCGTCGTTCTTCCGCCGTGATGGCGGCATCTATGGCTACTTCAACTGGACCGCCGTGAGCTGCTATGTGCTCGGTGTGCTGGTGCAGGTGCCGTTCATGGCCACCGAGCTGTACACCGGCGTCGCGGCCCGCGCGCTGGGCGGTGCCGATATCTCCTGGCTGGTGGGTCTGGCGGTGATTTCGCCGCTGTACTGGTGGGCCAGCAAACGCCGTGCTTCGCGCATCACTTCAATCATGCAAGGGAGTGTCTGATGAACGCATACGACTACATCATCGTCGGCGCGGGCTCGGCCGGCTGCGTGCTGGCCAACCGGTTGAGTGCCGACCCGCAGAACCGCGTGTGCCTGATCGAAGGCGGCAGCCACGACAACAACGTGCGCATCCAGACCCCGGCCGGCACCATCACTCTGTACAAGAGCCGCAAGTACAGCTGGAATTTCTTTTCCACGCCGCAGAAACAGCTCGACAACCGTCGGCTGCACACACCACGGGGCAAGATGCTCGGTGGTTCCAGCTCGATGAATAGCATGATCTACATCCGTGGGCATGCCAGCGATTACGATCGCTGGGCCGCCGCCGGTTGCCCCGGCTGGGACTGGAACAGCCTGCTGCCGTACTTCAGGAAGTCAGAGTGCAATCTGCTGGGGCAGGATCTGCATTATCACGGCACCCAGGGTGAGCTGTGCGTGGACCAGCCCCGCGAGCCGAATCCGGTGTCGCGGCTGTTCGTCAAAGCCGCCGAGCGTTGTGGCATCCGCCGCAACGACGACTTCAACGGCGCCGCTTTCGAAGGTGTCGGCATCTACAACGTCACCCAGAAAGACGGCAAGCGCCTGTCCAGCTACCGCGCTTTCGTACAGCCGGTGCTGGAGCGCAGCAACCTGACGGTCATCACTGATTGCACGGTCAAGGGCGTGGTTCTGGACGGCCAGCGTGTGACTGGTGTGCGGGTGGTGGACGGGCAGGGTGAATCGATCATTCATGCCCGCCGTGAAGTGATCCTCAGCGCGGGCGCCTTGGGCAGCGTGCAGTTGCTATTGGCCTCCGGCATTGGCCCGAAGGGAGAGCTGGAACAGGCGGGTGTCACGCCGCTGCACGACCTGCCGGGGGTGGGCAAGAACCTGCAGGATCACCTCGACGGCCTGATTACCGTGCGCTCGAAATCGCCACTGACCTTGGGCTTTTCCCTTGGCGCATTGCCGAGCATCGTCAGCGCGCCGTTTCGTTACCTGTTTGGCCGAAAGGGCTGGCTGACCACCAACTACGTCGAAGCCGGCGGCTTTGCCCGTACGCCGCTGGCCGGTGAGCTGCCGGACGTGCAATTCCACTTCGTGCCCGGCTACCGCAGCCATCGTGGGCGCCTGTTTGAATGGGGTCACGGCTACGCCGTCCACACTTGTGTGCTGCGCCCGCGCAGCATCGGCGAAATCCGCTTGCAGGCTAACGGCGAGATGGCTATCGATTTCAACTTCCTTGCTAACGCGGAAGATGGCCGCGTACTGGTCGAAGGTTTGAAACTGGCGCGCAAGGTCCTGGCCGATCAAGGCTTCGACGGCATTCGCGGCACCGAAATGCTGCCCGGCAAACAGGTGCAGACCGACGAACAACTGCTGACCTACATCCGCGCACACGCCGCCACCGTCTTCCACCCGGTGGGCACCTGCAAAATGGGCAGCGACCCCATGAGCGTGGTCAGCCCTGAGCTGAAAGTCCACGGCCTCCAAGGCCTGCGCGTGGCCGACGCCTCGATCATGCCGACCCTGATCAGCGGCAACACCAATGCGCCGTGCATCATGATCGGCGAGAAGGCAGCGGATCTGATTCTGGGGTGGGTGAGGGTGGGCGCCGAACAAAAAGCAGCGACAGCGCTGAGCGTATAGACCGGGCACGCGTTGCGATGTGGGCCAAACCTGTAGGCGCCGGCTTGCTGGCGAATGCGATGTGTCAGCTTCCAATTCAGCGGCTGACTTGACGCGGTTCGCCAGCAAGCCGGCTTCTACGAGGACGTGGAAACCCCAAAGCTGCGGCCACCACAAATCTCTGTGGGAGGGAGCTCTGCTCGCGATGACGGTGGGGCAGTTGATGCAGCATTGTCTGGGTTGACGCTATCGCGAGCAGAGCTCCCTCCCACGGCCTTCGGCCAGAATCAAACGCGGATGGCGCACACCGCTTCGTAGCAGTCCGGCTTGCCGGCGGCGGCAATCTTGAGGACGCCTTCGCGGGCGAGCCCGCTCCCACAGGTATCCGTGGCCCGCAAGACTGTATGCGTTCATCCAGAGCAGGCCGACCGGTCGGTCGCCTCGGCGAGCTTTTGATTTTGATGTTGGGGCCCCGTCCCAGAAGGCCGAACGCAGGCGATGTGGAGTGGGTCGAGCGACAGGATGTCGCGAGAGCCGCGTGGGCCATGGATGGCCCATTCGCGGCGTGCCCACGGAGCATTGCCGGAGTGAGGGTACATCGAGCCTAGGCGAGATGCCGTATGGCGGGGTAGAGAGCCCTTGGTTACTTGGGGCTTTTCCAAGTAACTCGCCGTGAGGCGAAACAAGGCTGCGTTAGCAGACCATGCGGTGCATCAGACACACCGTAGGCACAGGTTTTACGACGACTTCGTCGCCGGTCGCAGGGCAAGCCAGCTCCTACAGCCGATCGCGGGCAAGCGCGCTCCTACGGGTAACGGCAGCGTGGCTCCCCCTAAAGGGTGATAGGCCGCACCCTTTGCCCGTGAGAAGATCGCTCAAAACCGGGTGCCATCACGGCATCCACCCAACCGCACAAGGCTGCGACCATGGCAAGCAATCGACTGACCTCCACGGACTGGTATGCACATCTCGCCGGGGTGACCCGCGAGATCGGCCAGCCGGGGTTTGTCGAAGCGCTGTTCGCGGCACTGTGCTACCTGGCACCGAGCCAGGGCACGATGGTGTTTCTGTTCCCCCGTCGCGGCCTGCCGTCGGCACTGATCGAACCGGATGACGACGGACCCTGGCTGCCGGAAGGCAGCATCCGCCAGTATCTGGAAGGCCATTACCTGCTGTGCCCGTTCTACCGGGCGGTGATGGACGGCGTGGACGGCGGTTGCTATCAACTGGCCGATGTCGCCCCGGACCACTTCAAGCGCAGCGAGTACTACCTGACCTTCTACCAGCACTCGCACCTGGAGGACGAAGTGAATTACTTCGTGCACCTGAGCGACGAGCTGACCATTGCCGTCGAGCTCGCCACCACCGGCAACTACAGCACCGCGCAGATGCGTGACCTCAAATGCATCACGCCGTGGTTGCAGGCGGTGGTCGGTCAGCACTGGAGCGGCTTGACGGCGCCGAGGCAGGGTGGGCGTTTCGAGAGCGTGATCGAGCGGCAGATCACCAGCGCCTTGAGCAATTTTGGCGCGTCGCTGCTGACCGAACGTGAATGCAGCATCGTCCAGTTGCTGCTGCGCGGTTATTCGAGCAAGGCGCTGGCCCAGCGTTTCGGCGTGTCCGAGGACACGATCAAGACCCACCGCAAGAACATCTACGTGAAGCTGGACATCTCCAGTCAGTCGGAGCTGTTTTCACTGTTCATCAACTCCCTGGCGCTGGCCCGGGACGGTCTGTCGAAAGACCCGCTGGCGTATTACCTCGACCACCGACACTGACGCCACCTCAAGACTTCCCGATATGCAGCACACCCCGGCCAATCCTCGGTTTGGCCTGACGGCAGGCTGTTGCCTGAAAAAAACACGACAACAGGAGTCATCACCATGAACGCACCGGTCAATCCGCCGCGCACCACCCGCGACTATCAGGCGGCCGACGCTGCTCACCATATCCATGCCTTTCTCGATCAGAAGGCGCTGAACGCCGAAGGTCCGCGGGTAATGGTGCGCGGCGAAGGCTTGCATCTGTGGGACAACGACGGCAAACGCTACCTGGATGGCATGTCCGGCCTGTGGTGCACCCAGCTTGGTTACGGCCGCAAGGACCTGACCGCGGCCGCCGCCTCGCAGATGGACCAGTTGGCGTACTACAACATGTTCTTCCACACCACCCACCCGGCGGTGGTCGAACTGTCCGAGCTGCTGTTCAGCCTGCTGCCCGGCCACTACAGCCACGCGATCTACACCAACTCCGGCTCCGAAGCCAACGAAGTGCTGATTCGCACCGTGCGCCGTTACTGGCAGGTGATGGGCAAGCCCGAGAAGAAGATCATGATCGGGCGCTGGAACGGTTATCACGGGTCGACCCTGGCGGCGACGGCGCTGGGCGGAATGAAGTTCATGCACGAAATGGGCGGGCTGATCCCGGATGTCGCGCACATCGATGAACCGTACTGGTACGCCCAGGGTGGTGAACTGACCCCGGCCGAATTCGGGCGGCGTTGCGCGCTGCAACTGGAAGAGAAAATCCTCGAACTGGGTGCGGAAAACGTTGCCGGTTTCATTGCCGAGCCGTTCCAGGGTGCGGGCGGCATGATCTTCCCGCCGGAAAGCTACTGGCCGGAAATCCAGCGTATCTGCCGCCAGTACGACGTGCTGCTGTGCGCCGACGAGGTGATCGGTGGCTTCGGTCGTACCGGCGAATGGTTCGCCCATCAGCATTTCGGCTTCCAGCCGGACACCCTGTCCATCGCCAAGGGCCTGACGTCCGGTTACATCCCCATGGGCGGGCTGGTGCTGAGCAAGCGCATCGCCGAGGCTCTGGTGGAAAAAGGCGGCGTGTTCGCCCACGGCCTGACCTATTCCGGGCACCCGGTGGCGGCGGCGGTGGCGATTGCCAACCTCAAGGCGCTGCGTGACGAAGGCATTGTCAGCCGGGTGAAGGACGACACCGGCCCTTACTTGCAGAGCTGCCTGCGTGAGGTGTTCGGCCAGCATCCGCTGGTGGGCGAAGTGCAGGGCGCCGGCCTGGTTGCAGCGCTGCAGTTCGTCGACGACAAGGCCACGCGCAAGCGTTTTGCCAACGAGAACGACATCGCCTGGCGCTGCCGCACCATCGGTTTCGAGGAAGGCGTGATCATTCGCTCTACCCTGGGGCGGATGATCATGGCGCCGGCGCTGGTGGCCGGTCGCACCGAGATTGATGAACTGGTGGAGAAAACCCGGATTGCCGTTGACCGTACGGCGCAGGAGTTGGGGCGGTTTTGATGACGGCGATGTGAAACATGGATCGTGTGGCAGCACTCAGATTTTCGCTATCACACGGTCCCCTGTGGGAGGGAGCCCTGCTCGCGAAGGCGCTGGATCAGCCAACATCACATTGACTGACATGACGCCTTCGCGAGCAGGGCTCCCTCCCACAGTGTTTGGCGGTCGCAGGGATTGCGCGTGATATTCTCGCCACTCTGTTCGATACCTGTGGACCTCCCGTGAAATTCATTCACCAGCGTGAGCAGCTCAACGAAGGCGATATCGTCGTCATCGAGTGCTCCAGCCCCTGCAACATCCGCCTCATGAACGACGCCAACTTTCGCAGCTTCAAGAACGGCGGTCGGCACACCTACCATGGCGGCGCGTTCGACCGTTTTCCGGCGAAAATTCCTGCGCCGAGCAGCGGTTTCTGGAACATCACCCTGGACACGGTGACCCGCCGCGCGATCAGCGTGACCCGCAAACCCAACCTCAAGTACTCGATCAAGATCATCCGCCGTTCGCGGCAGGGTGGGGCTGAGTAACACGCTACCGGGCACCATGAGGCGTGCCCTGTAGGAGTGAGCTTGTTCGCGATCTTGATATTGCAGGCACCACCTTACCCGCCTGAATGACCGCCATCGCGAGCAAGCTCACTCCTACAAGGCGGTAGCGATCTCAAAAATGTCATTGCTGGCAAGCGCGCTCCTACGAGGCACATCGCCCGATTCATGCTCCTGGTGCGACGGGCGCTGGCTTGCCAGCGACATCGCCCGTTTTTAAGCTAATTTCATAACCTATTGAAAATAAAGGATAAAAATATTATTCGAGATCTATTTTTACGTATTTTCAATGTATACATAAAAAATACAATCAATTGACCGCCCATTTTTGCCATGCGAATCTGCGCTCCACGGAACCTCTGAACGCTGAACAATCCAGCCGTCAAAGGTGGCCTTGGTGCAGTTCTAACAAGTAGAAGAGTGTGGGTCGTAAGACATGGCGAAGATCGCGAATACCCCGGCAGACGATGCGTCCTGTGGCTGGTTTCATTTGAGTCCGAAACGCGTTGCGCGCACCGCGCATTACGGCATCAGCAAGGCCCGTTGGGTGGTGGTGGGGGCCGGGTTCACCGGGCTTGCCGCCGCCCGGCAACTGGCGCTGAATTTTCCGGATGACGAAATCGTTCTGATCGAGGCGCAACAGGTCGGCTTTGGTTCTTCGGGACGCAACGCCGGTTTTGCCATCGACCTGCCTCACGACATCGGTGCCGATGATTACATCGGTGACGTGGCCACCGCGAAGATCAGCATGAAGCTGAACCTGACCGGGCAGAACATCCTCAAGGATCTGATCGAAAAACACCGCATCGATTGCCAGTTCCGCGCCTGTGGCAAGTATCAGGCCGCCGTGGAAGACCGTGGCGTTGCCGTGCTCGACGCCTACCGTCGTGGCCTGGACAAGCTCGGCCAGGAATACCGGATGATCGAAGAACAGGACCTGCCGGGCCACATCGGCACCTCGTTCTATCGCAAGGCGCTGTTCACCCCGGGCACTGCGCTGATCCAGCCGGCGGCGCTGGTCAAGGGCCTGGCCGACAGCTTGCCGGCCAACGTCACGCTGTACGAAAACACGCCGATCACCGACGTGCAGTACGGCGAGAAAACCGTTCTCAGCCATGCCCACGGGCGCATCATCGCCGACAAGCTGGTGCTGACCAACAACGCCTTCGCCATGAGTTTCGGCTTCCTCAAGGGCCGCATGCTGCCGGTGTTCACCTACGCCAGCCTGAGCCGTCCGCTCACGCAACAGGAGCAGGACATCCTCGGCGGCAACCCGTACTGGGGCGTGATTCCCGCCGACCCGTTCGGCACCACCCTGCGTCGCACGCCGGACAACCGTCTGCTGGTCCGCAACAGCTTCAGCTTCAACAGTGACGGGCGCAGCAACCCGAAATACCTGCAGCGTTTCGTCAAACGTCACAAAGCCTCTTTCGATCGGCGCTTTCCGATGCTGGCCGACGTGTCTTTTGAATACACCTGGGGCGGTTCGTTGAGTCTGTCGCGCAACCACATGGCGCATTTCGGCCAGTTGGCGAACAACGTTTACGGCGCGCTGTGCTGCAACGGTCTGGGCGTCACTCGCGGCACCGTCACCGGCACGCTGCTGGCGGACTGGCTGGCGGGCAAGCGCAGTGACCTGATCGACTTCCTCGCCTCGGCGCCGGGGCCCAACCGCAATCCGCCGCAGCCGCTGCTGTCGGCCGGGGTCAACCTGAACCTGGCGTGGGGCCAACGCCGCGCCGGCATGGAAAGCTGATCGACGCAGGCTGATCCGCTGCAGCGATCCACCACTACGAATTTGACGCAATCGATTGAAGCCTGGCGCTGCCCGGCTTTCGTCGAGACGGCTTTGCTACGCCTGAATTCCGGGCATGTACCTCGCTCTTTGCAAGAGCGGGATCGATAGAGGAGACAACAATGACAAGTCCGAATACATCGATTGAAGATGTCCCGCTCAACAACTTTCACCGTTTGCTCACCCTGCGTTCCGGCGGCGGCTCGTTCGTCGACGGTTATGTGCTGAGCATCATCGGCATCGCCATGATGCAGGTCACTTCGGCCCTGGGCCTGAGCGAATTCTGGCAGGGCATGATCGCCGCGTCGGCGCTGATGGGCGTGTTCTTCGGCGGTTTTGTCGGCGGTTGGCTGACCGACCGGCTGGGGCGCAAGAAGGTCTATTTCATCGGGCCTTCGCTGTTCATTCTGTGTTCGCTGGCGCAATTGTGGGTGGAATCGGCCGAAGGCCTGTTCGCCCTGCGCTTCATCATCGGCCTGGCAGTGGGCATCGAATACCCGGTGGCGACCTCGCTGCTGGTGGAGTTCCTGCCACGCAAACAACGCGGCCCACGGCTGGCGGCGCTGACCATCCTGTGGTTCGCCGGCGCAGCGTTCGCCTACGTGGTCGGCACCGAGATCATGAACAACGGTGGCGATGACGCCTGGCGCTATGTGCTGGCCAGCGCCTCGGTGATCGGCGTGCTGCTGTTTCTGATCCGCATGGGCACGCCCGAGTCGGCGCGCTGGCTGTTGAGCAAAGGCCGCGACCGTGAAGCCGAGCAGGTGATCAAGCACGTGTACGGCCCGAGCTATTCGCTGCGTGACCTGCCCGAGCAGCCCGACGAGAAGAAGATGACCTTCCGCGACCTGCTGCGCTCCGGTTATGGCAAGCGTCTGTTCTTTGTCTCGGTGTTCTGGTCGTGCTCGATCATCCCGGTATTTGCCGTGTACGCCTTTGCGCCCAAGGTCCTGCAGGCCCTGAACCTGAAAGGCGAGTGGGCTTCCTACGGCTCCATGGCGATCACCTTGCTGTTCGTGGTCGGCTGCGTGCTGGCGACCCGCCTGATCAACATCATCGGTCGGCGCAGCATGCTGATCCACAGCTTCCTGTGGTCGGGCCTGGCGCTGTTGCTGCTGGCATTAAATGCCGATGGCAACCCGTTTTCGGTGCTGGTGCTGTTCGGCGCCTACGCGCTGTTCATTGGCGGCGCTCAAGTGCTGCAGCTGGTTTATCCGAACGAGCTGTTCCCCACGGAAATCCGTGCTTTCGCCGTCGGCATCGGCACCTCGCTGTCCCGCGTCGGCGCGGCGGTGGGGACTTATCTGGTGCCGCTGTCGCTGCAGGGCATCGGTATCGGCAACACCATGTACGTCGCGGCGCTGGTGACCTTCGTCGGCCTGATCGCCGCTTGGGCCATGGCCCCGGAAACCCGCTCGCTGAACCTGCGCGATGCCGCAGCTCTGAGCAACTGAATCCCTGACACCCGGCAGCCTTTGCCCACCGCGCAAGGGCGCCATCCCCGCACATCGCTTATTGATAGAGAGGCAACCATGAAGTTCGAAGGTATCTACACCCCGGCCATCACCCCGCTGACATCCACCGGCGAGATCGACAAACGCGCCTTTGGCGAAGTGCTGGAGTACCTGATCGATGCCAAGGTTCACGGCATCATCATCGGCGGTTCGACCGGCGAGTATTACGCGCATTCTTCGGTGGAACGCGCCGAACTGGCTGCGCTGGCCAAGGATGTGATCGGCAGCCGCCTGCCGCTGGTGATCGGCACCGGCGCCATTCGCACCGAAGAGTCGGTGGAGTACGCCCGGGTTGCCCGCGAGATCAAGGCCGACGCGATTCTGGTCGGCTCGCCGCCGTACGCGCTGCCGACCGAACAGGAAAACGCCGTGCACGCGCTGACGGTCGACCGCGCCGCCGATCTGCCGATCATGCTGTACAACTACCCGGCGCGCATGGGCGTGAGCATGGGCAACGAGTATTTCGCCCAGGTCGCGCAGTCGAAAAACGTCGTGGCGATCAAGGAAAGCTCCGGCGACATGGGCCAGGTCCATCGTCTGGCACGCCATTTCCCGAACATTGCGCTGTCCTGCGGCTGGGATGATCAGGCCCTGGAATTCTTCGCCTGGGGTGCGCGCAGCTGGGTCTGCGCCGGCTCCAACTTCACCCCGCGCGAACACGTCGCGCTGTATGAGGCCTGCGTGATCGAAAAGGACTTCGACAAGGGCCGCAAGATCATGAACGCCTTCATGCCGCTGATGGATTTCCTCGAAGGTGGCAAGTTCGTGCAGTCGATCAAATACGGCTGCGAGCTGACCGGTCTGCGCACCGGCGGCGTACGTGCGCCATTGCAGGGGCTGGTCGAAGCGGAGAAAGAAGCGCTGCGCGACATCGTTGCCACCCTCAAGCGTGAAGTGGCGCTGATCGGCGGGGGCCTGAACGATGAGTGATCTGCTGACTGCCGCCGAATACGCGGCCATCGCCGCCGACCTGAAATTACCGACGCAGTCGTTCGTCAATGGTGAGCGCTACACCTCGGTGTCGGGCAAGACCTTCACCACGGTCAACCCGGCCACCGATCTGCCGTTGGCCGAGATCACCGCCTGCAACGCTGCCGACGTCGATTTCGCCGTAGCGAAGGCCAACGAGGCCTTTAACGACGGCCGCTGGCACAAGCTAAGCCCCGGCGAACGCAAGAAAGTATTGCTGCGCTTCGCTGATCTGCTGGAGCAGAACAGTGTTGAACTGGCGGTGATGGAAAGCCTGGACAGCGGCAAGCCGATCCGCGAGTGCCAGCTGACCGACATTCCAGAAACCATTCACACCATCCGCTGGCACGCCGAGCTGATCGACAAGATCTACGACAACACCGCGCCGACGGGCGAGGGCGCGCTGACCTTGGTGGTCCGTGAAGCCATCGGCGTGGTTGGCCTGGTGCTGCCGTGGAACTTCCCGCTGTTGATGCTGGCCTGGAAGATCGGCCCGTCGCTGGCGGCAGGCTGCTCGATCATCGTCAAACCGGCCAAAGAAACCACGCTGACCGCGCTGCGCGTCGCCGAACTGGCCCACGAAGCCGGTGTTCCGGCAGGCGTGTTCAACGTGCTGTCCGGTGGCGGCAAGGATGTCGGCGAACCGTTGGGCAAGCACATGGACGTGTCCATGGTCAGCTTCACCGGCTCGACCGACACCGGCCGGCTGTTCCTCAAGTACGCGGCGGACTCCAACCTCAAGCGCATCGTGCTGGAGTGCGGCGGCAAGAACCCGGCCGTGGTAATGAGCGACGTCGAGGATCTCGATCTGGTCGCTCGCCATGTGGTCAACGGCGCGTTCTGGAACATGGGTGAAAACTGCTCGGCGTCGTCGCGGCTGATCGTCAATGAAGACATCAAGGACGAACTGCTGGAGCGCATCGGCGTGCAACTGCGCGAATGGAAAATCGGCGATCCGCTGGACCCGCAGAACCGCCTCGGCGCGATGATCAGCAAGGCGCATTTCGAGAAGGTGCGTTCCTACATCGAGCAGGCTGCCTTAGAAAAACTGCCGGTGGTGTTCGGTGGCGACACCGCGAAGGGCATCTTCGTCGATCCGACCGTGGTCGATGGTGTCGGCGTCGACAGCCGTCTGTTCCAGGAAGAAATCTTCGGCCCGGTACTGGCAGTCAGCACCTTCAAGAGCATCGAGCAGGCCATCGCCCTGGCCAACGACTCGGTGTACGGCCTGGCGGCTTCGGTCTACACCGACAACCTGCGCAACGCCATCAAGCTGTCGCGGGAAATCCGTGCCGGCGTGGTGACGGTGAACTGCTTCGGTGAGGGCGACGCTTCCACGCCGTTCGGGGCTACAAGGAGTCCGGCTTCGGCGGGCGCGACAAGTCGATCTGGGCCCACGACCAGTACACGGAACTGAAGACCATCTGGATCGACGTTTCCGAGTAATCCGCCAGCGCGATCCTGTAGGAGTGAGCTTGCTCGCGATCCTCAGGCTCGGTTTCAGGCAACCCGAAGGAACGCACCCGCCGCGGACTTCCACGCAAGGTCCACAGCGGGTCGCGAACCGGTTTCACCTCTGTCTTTGAACACACAAGAACAATCACTCAGGGCTGAGCAGATGCAACGCGATAACCAACACACCGTCACGAGTGTGAACACCACACGGCTCAGTCTCGCGGAACAGAGGAGACCGGCAGGGCCCGACACTTTCAAGCACTGCCCCCTGGGCTTCGTATGAAAGGTTTTGACGCGAAGATGAGGCAAGGCGAAAACAGCCGAGGAAGCGGAGTTTACGAGCTGTAAATGAGCATTCCGAGGCTGTTTTCAACGCAGCATCATCGAGTGTCAGGACGTTTCGTATGAAGCCTAGAAAACTCCCGGCCACGAGGATAGCCACAAACCGAAAACTCTCGGACCCTCGTCATGACCACTTATAGAACTGCCCTTACTTCTGCCCATGTCACCGCTTTACTGTTTGGCCTTACCGGCATCTTTGGCGCCCTGATTCACGCCAGTGCCAACCTCATTACCCTCGGCCGGGCCGGCTTTGCCATGCTCGCGCTGGGCCTGTTCGCCGTTGTCCAGCGCCGCCCGCTGTTTCGCGGTCTGGACCGGCAAAAGCTCGGCATTCTGGTGCTCTCCGGCGCGTTGCTCGCCGCGCACTGGGTGACGTTTTTCACCGCCATCAAAGTCGGCGGCGTTGCGGTTGCCACCCTTGGCTTCGCCAGCTTTCCGGCATTCATTGCGCTGCTGGACGTGTTGATTTTCCGCGAGCGCCTGCACCTGTCCGAATCGGTGCTGCTGGTGCTGATCAGCGCCGGTCTGGTGCTGGTCACGCCGTCGTTTGGCCTGGGCAATACTGGCACTTTGGGGCTGCTGTGGGGACTGGGTTCGGGGCTGTCGTTCGCCTTGCTGACCATGACCAACCGCCGCGCCGCCCGTGGTGTCGACCCGACCCAGGTGGCGTTCTGGCAGAACCTGACCGTGGCTCTATTGATGCTGCCGTTCGTGAGTGATGATCTGAACGCGCTCGGTCAGTTCGACTGGCTCAACCTGGCGCTGCTGGGCGTGTTCTGCACCGGGCTGTCGCAGTACCTGTTCGTGAAAAGCCTGGAAGGCCTGAACGCCCGCAGCGCCGGGATGATCATTTCGCTGGAGCCGGTTTACGCGATTGCCTGCGCGTGGTGGCTGTTCAAGGAAGAACCGTCGTCCCGCATGCTGGCAGGCGCGGCGCTGATCGTGCTGGCGATCCTGCTGTCGGCACGGGTGAAGACGCCCGGTCGCCAGGCGGCGTTGCACTGACCAGAACACGACCGCTGTCGTAGCCGGACTGCTGCGGATCGGTGAACACCGGATGCTTTTGATTCTGGCCAAAAGCCGTGGGAGGGAGCTCTGCTCGCGATGGTGGTAGATCTATAACCTATGTGGCGACTGACGCTCTGCAATCGCGAGCAGAGCTCCCTCCCACATGAGTTGTGTAATGCCGATGACCCTGTGGGAGGGATCCGAGGTTACGAGGGGCGCGTCGGCACCGATACGCGATACAGACACTTCGCTTCACGCCATACAGCGCATAAGATCGGCAGCCAGACGGTCACGCAGCTGCGTGGTATTCCCGACCCAAGGACAACAACAATGACGACGTCGAAGACGCCGCGCTCGGTGCTGATCACCGGCGCGACAGGCAATCTGGGACAGAAAATGGTCGAGGCGCTGGCTCGCACCTCATGGTGCGAACGGATTGTCGGCATTGATCGCCACGTAGACCAGGCGCGCTTTTCCGCCGAGGCACTGAGTCGCCTGCACCTGATCCAGGGCGACCTCACGCAAGCACAGGGCGCCTGGCGCGAAGGCTTTCGCGACGTGGATGCGGTGATTCATTTCGCGGCGGCAAACCCGTTGCCGGATTCGACCTGGGAAGAGGCCATGGCTTCCTGCGACATGACCCTCAACCTGCTGCAGGCTTC
Organism: Pseudomonas sp. NPDC090208; assembly: GCF_044746785.1. Taxonomy (NCBI): domain Bacteria; kingdom Pseudomonadati; phylum Pseudomonadota; class Gammaproteobacteria; order Pseudomonadales; family Pseudomonadaceae; genus Pseudomonas; species Pseudomonas sp. NPDC090208. Next base: position 373,733 of record NZ_JBIVCU010000003.1, on the reverse strand, counting down.
GCTGGACCACAGCGTCAAACGTTTCGTCTTCGCCTCCTCGAACCACGCCATGGGCGCCTACAAGGACCAGCCGCTCGCCGCCGACATGGGGCCGGGCCGACTGACCACCGATCTTCCCCCAGCGCCCGGGACGCGCTGGTTCGACGGCAGCCGCGAGGTGCATTCGTTCGCCTACGGCAGCTCCAAGATCATGAGCGAGAAACTCTGCGCTACCGTGGCCCAGGCCTCAGGCGGCGCCTTGAGTTGTGTGTCGGTGCGGGTTGGCTGGGTGCTGCCCGGCGCCAACGATCCGCGCGACATTACCCATTCCGGTGCGCCGTCCAGCACGGCCTCGCTAGATTCGCTGAATGACGAAGAACGCCGCACGTTGCGCTGGTTTCGTGACCTCTGGCTGTCCAACGACGACCTGCACAATCTGTTCATCGCCGCGCTGTGCGCCGACGCAGCAACATGGCCAGCGGCGGCGGTGGTGGTCAACGGCGTGTCGGCCAACGCAGGGACGGTCTGGGATCTGCAAAGTGCCCGGGACTGTCTCGGCTATGAGCCGGTGGATGACGTGTACCGACAGTTGGCGTAATTCGGGAGTTGCTCACGCTGAATGACCCTGTCGCTGCGGTTGTGAGCACCAGGCTATGGCGCACAAGGCCAGGCCTGCCATCTACGTCGGAATGTGCAACACACTCACACCCCATAGCAGTTCGGCTTGCCGGCGGTGGCATTTTCAAGATCGCCACCGCCGGCAAGCCGGACTGCTACGCATAAGCGCGCTGCATTCATCATTCCAGTCGCAACGACACCGGCGGCAAACCGGCAATCTGGCCCAGCACCGGCCCCGACGTATCCGCGAAGACCATGCCGGTGTAGGAGCCCGTGGTGATGACGAAGTCTGCCGGCAGTGTGGCGCCCCGGGTGGTGTGGTGGTTGACCAGCCAGCTCAGCAGGCGACGTGGATCACCGCATGGGTTGCCGGTGGCGGACGGCGCGATGTTTTCGCCATTGAAGGTCCACGCAAGGCTCGGGGCGAGGAAATCGAAACCCGGCTCATAGTCGACGAACTCACCGACGATCAAGGCGCCGTGATTGAGCAGATCCGCCAATTGCATCAACGGCTCGACCTTGGGGAAATCCGCAAAGCGGCTGGAGACGATTTCTATGGTCGCGGCCATGGCACCGATACCGGCCAGCACCTCTTCGTCGCTGTAGGGTTGCTCGCGCGGGACGAAGGCGTGTTTGAAACGGAAGGCGATTTCCAGTTCCAGCCCCACTGGCGCGTATTCGGCGCGCTTGAACCGGTGGCCGGGGGCGAACAGGCAGTTGCGCGGCAGTGGCGAGCCCTGCACGGGGCCGCTGGGGGATTTCGAGCCGATTTTCCAGCCGCCGGCTTCAAGGCCGTTCAAACGCAGGATTTCCCGTTGGGTCAGGTACGCGTCGGTGCGGTCGACGGGGTGCAACGTGCTGTCGAGTGTGCCCAGCGGGCGGCGCTCGCGGTGTGCCTGGACGAGCAATTGCGCCAGTTGCGCGGGGGAGGCCAGTGTCATGAGTTGCTCCATATGAGGGCCCGCCCGCAGGCGGGCAGAGGTGATTACTTGCTGGTCACGGCGGCGGTCGGGGTTTCCGGTGCCTGCGGCTTGGCGGCACTGCCGTAGTCGAAACGGTTTTGCGGTTTCATGCGGAACGACAGCAGCACGCCAATGGCCAGCAGGACGATGCTGACCATGAACGGCAGTTGCCAGTTGCCGAATTTGTCGATCAACAGGCCAGCCACCACCGGGCTGACAATCGCGGCCATCGCCGAGCCGGTGTTCATCATGCCGCTGGCGGTGCCGCAATGGTCCGGCGCGATGTCCATGGGAATCGCCCACATCGGGCCGATGGTCATTTCCGAGAAGAAGAACGCCACCGCCAGGCAGCCCAGCGACACGTACATGTCATGGGTGAACATCAGCGGTATCAGAGCCACCAGCGTACAGGTCAGGCAGATCGCGACCATGCGGCTGCGCGCCTTGTTCAGGTCGCCGGTGCGCTTGTAGATACGGTCGCTGACGATGCCACCGAGGGTGTCGCCGACCACGCCGCCGAAGAACACGGTGGAGGAAAAGATCGCGGTGTTTTTCAGGTCCAGGCCCATGTTCATGAAGTACATGGGCACCCAGCTGAGCAGCAGCCACAGGGTCCAGCCGTAACAGAAGTAGACGATGGTCACCGGCGCCATGCGTTTGAACAGGCGGCCCCAAGGCAGCGCGATCTGGCTTTTCGGTTTTGGCGGCGGCAGGACGTCGAGTTCCTGTTGGGAGATGCGCGGGTGATCCTTCGGATGCTCGGTGAACACCAGCATCCACAACATCACCCACAGGAAGCTGATGCCGGCACACACGTAAAACGATTCACGCCAGCCATAGGCCGCCATCACCGCGATCATCGCCGCCGGGGCCAGCGCGTTGCCGAGCCTGGCGAAGGCGTGGGTGATGCCCTGGGCAAAGCCACGCTGATCCTTGGCCACCCAGCGCGACATCGCGGCGGTGGCGGCAGGAAAGGTCGCACCTTCACCGAGCCCGAGCAGCACGCGGGCGATGATCAGCGAGACAAAACCGCCGGCCAGACCGGTCAGCACCGTGGCGCCGGCCCAAATCAGGCCGCAGACCACCAAGGTACGTTTGGCGCCGAAACGGTCGCTGACCCAGCCGCCGATGATCTGAAACACCAGATAGGGGTAGGCGAAGGCAGAAAACACCAGTCCGATCTCGGTCTTGGTCAGGTTGAACTCTTTGCCAAATCCGACCGCCGCCGTACTGACGTTGACGCGGTCCAGGTAAGTAATGAAATACATGGCGCACAGCATGAAGAGCACCACCGCAGTGGGGCGCAGACTTAACAGCTTCATGTTCTATCTCCAGTTTCTTATTGTTCACGCCGGGGTGGCGTTTGAGTCGGGATAGTGCGTGTGGAGCAGCAGAGCACTGCGGCAAGCTCAGGCTTTGAGGCCGCAGTGCCGGGTTTTTCATTCGCGTCGCAGCGGGACCGATTGCCCTCCAAGGTAGTCCATGGCCGCCAGCACGCCGCTGGAGGCGAGCTTCACACCGGCCATCTGCAGGCCCATTTCACAGCCGGTCAGGGTCGCCATCAGCGTCAGGTCGTTGCAGTCGCCCAAATGGCCGATGCGGAACATGCGGCCCTTGACCTTGCCCAGGCCGGTGCCCAGCGACATGTCGAAGCGCTCGTAAATGATCTTGCGCACCTGATCGGCGTCGACACCTTCCGGCGTCATCACCCCGGTCAGCACCGGGCTGTACACCGCAGGGTCGGCACACTGAATCGGCAGGCCCCAGGCGTTCACCGCCGTACGGCAGGCATGGGCCAGACGGTTGTGGCGGGCGAAAACGTTGTCCAGCCCTTCGCCAAGGATCATGTCCAGCGCCTCGGCGAGACCATAGAGCAGGTTGGTGTTGGGCGTGTAGGGCCAGTAGCCGGTCTTGTTCATCTCGATGATTTCGTCCCAGCCCCAGAAACTGCGCGGCAGCTTCGCGCTTTTGCTGGCTTCGATGGCCTTGGGCGAGACCGCGTTGAAGCTGATCCCCGGCGGCAACATCAGGCCTTTCTGCGAGCCAGACACCGTGACGTCCACGCCCCATTCGTCATGCCGATAGTCTGCTGAGGCCAGGCCCGAAATGGTGTCGACCAGCAGCAGGGCCGGATGCCCGGCGGCGTCGATGGCTTTGCGCACCGAGGCGATGTCCGAGGTCACGCCGGTACTGGTTTCGTTGTGCACCACGCACACCGCCTTGATGCGATGAGTGCTGTCGGCGCGCAGGTGCGACTCGATCATTTGTGCATCGACACCACCGCGCCAGCCTTCGATGCCGGGCTTGCCGATGAATTGCGGCTTGAGGCCCAGGCTAAGGGCCATTTTCTGCCAGAGGGTGGCGAAGTGGCCGGTTTCGAACATCAGCACTTCGTCGCCGGCACTCAGGGTGTTGCACAGCGCCGCCTCCCAGGCGCCGGTGCCCGAAGTGGGGTAGATGATCACCGGGTGTCGGGTCTTGAAGATCTGTTTGATGCCGGACAGCACCTTGAGCCCCAGCTCGCCGAATTCCGGGCCGCGATGGTCGATGGTGGGGTAGCTCATGGCCCGCAGGATGCGGTCTGGAACAGGGCTTGGACCCGGAATCTGCAGGAAGTGACGGCCGGCCGGGTGAAAGTCGAGCTTCAGCATACGGTGACTCCTTTTTTGTTTTTTGTGTTTTGAATGCAAAATACAGTAGCACCGCACTGACCTGTGTCAAACGTCACAATTGCGCTAAAGTGAAGGGCCTGATGAAGGTTTTCAGCATAAGGCGTCGGCCCAGACGTCGCTGTAGAGGATTTTGTATGCAAAATTTTGAAGAGTTCGTGGAGCAGGGAAGTTCGCGGCTGACGCTCAAGGTCGAGCGTCAGCGGCTTCATGATGTGGTCGTTGAACACCTGCGCAGCTTCATCACCGAGGGCGTTCTGGCGCCCGGCAAGAAACTCAACGAGCGGGAACTGTGCGAAACCCTCGGTATTTCCCGTACACCGCTGCGCGAAGCGCTGAAAGTGCTGGCGGTTGAAGGGCTTATCGAAATCAACCCGAACCGTGGCGCCACCGTGGCGAAGATGTCGGAGCTGGAAATCCGCGAAACCTTCGAACTGATGAGCGGTATCGAAGCCTTTGCCGGTGAGCTGGCCTGTGAGCGCATCACCGCCGAGGAGCTCGACGAAATTAAGGCGCTGCATTACGCCATGGTGGTGAGCAAGAACCAGAATGACCTGCCGGGTTACTACCAGCGCAATCGCGCCATTCATGATCTGATCAACCAGGCGGCGCGCAATGACGCGCTGCGTCAGGTGTACCTGTCGCTCAACCGACGGATTCAGGCGCTGCGTTTTCTGTCCAACCAGCAGGCGCCAAAGTGGGAGAGGGCGCTGCACGATCACGAAGAGATGATCGAGGCGCTGGAGACGCGCGACGGCAGACGTTTGAGCGGCATCCTGCGCCACCACCTGCTGGAAAAGCGTGACGCGATCATGTTGATGGTGCGCGATGAAGCGGAGCATCCGGATTCGATCCGGCGTTAGCGTTTACACACCTGTAGGAGCGCGATCATCGAGTTGCCTGACACGACGCCTTCGCGTGCAAGCCCGCTCCCACAGATAGGTGGTGTTGCTTGGTTCTAGGCATGGCAATGCAATCTGCAGAACCACCACAATTCCCTGTGGGAGGGAGCTCTGCTCGCGAAAGCGTCAGGTGGGACACCGCTATGTTGAATGTCCCGACGCCTTCGCCAGCAAGCCGGGGCTCCCACTGACATGGGCAGAATCAACGCCAATGCGGATTGCTAAGGCGCATCACCGCCATGGGCCGCTGCCAACTGTTTCGCCTGCGCCAGATGTTCTTTCAGCTTTGGCAAGGTGGCGCTGGCGAAGGCTTTCAGTTCGGCGTCCTTGCCATTGGCCGCTTCTTTTTCGAACAATTCGATCGCCGCCTCATGTGCCTTGACCTGGTTGTTGGCATACGCCTGATCAAAGGACTTGGCGCTGCGCAAATCCAGGATCAGCGCCTTGATCTTGTCCATCACCTGCGGATAGCTGGAAACTTCGATGCGTTTCGACTGCGCAATGGCTTTCAATTTGTCGTTGGCGGCGGTGTGGTCGCTGACCATCATTTGCGCGAACGCCTTCACATCCGGCGCAACGGCTTTATCCAGCGCAAGTTTGCCGACTTCTATCTCGGCAACGCCTTTGGCCGACGCATCGTCGACAAAACCGTCGGGGTCTTGCGCAGCAAGCACGGGGTGACACGCCATGCCAAGCAGCAACGCCAGCACGGGAATCTGAACATACCTGGCCATCTCGAATGCTCCTCTGGTTTCAGGGCACTAGTTGATGCGCGGATGTTGTTGCACCAGACGCTCGCGCCGCGCCTGCAGATCAGCGATCTGCTCGTCGAGGTCTTCGATTTTCTGTTCGATGTTGTCGTGATGCTCCTGCAGCAGTTCTCGCGCTTCTTCGATGTCCGACGCTGCGGGCGCCGCACCGCGTAAAGGCTGATTGGCGGTTTCCTTCATGGTCACGCCGGTGATCAGGCCGATGACCGCAATCACCATCAGGTAATACGCCGGCATGTACAGATTGTTGGTGCTCTCCACCAGCCAGGCAGCAGCTGTCGGGGTCAGCCCGGCGACCAGCACCGAGATATTGAAGGCACTGGCCAGAGCGCTGTAACGGATGTGGGTGGGGAACATCGCCGGCAGTGCCGAAGCCATCACGCCGATGAAGAAGTTGAGCAGCACCGCGATGATCAGCAGCCCGGCGAAGATCAGGCCGATCTTGCCGCTGTTGATCAGCATGAACGCTGGAATGGCGAAACAGAACAGGCCGATGCTGCCGGAAATGATGAAAGGCCGGCGCCCGACCTTGTCACTCATGAAACCGAACAACGGCTGCACGAACAGCATGCCGACCATGATCGCGATGATGATCAGCACGCCGCGGTCTTCGCTGTAATGCAGGTTGTGCGACAGGTAGCTCGGCATGTAGGTGAGCAGCATGTAATAGGTGACGTTGGTGGCGATCACCAGACCGATACAGGTCATCAGGCTGCGCCAGTGCTTGCTGGCCACCTCCTTGAATGACACCTTGGGGCCGCCGGCCAGACCTTCGCGGTCGCCTTGCTCCAGTTTCTCGACGTGCTGCTGAAAGGCCGGGGTTTCCTCCAGCGCATGACGCAGGTACAACCCCAGCATGCCCAGCGGCAGGGCGAGGAAGAACGGCAGACGCCAGCCCCATTCCTGGAATTTCTCTTCACCCAGGGTGCTGGAAATCAGCACGACGATCCCGGCACCGAACACGAAGCCTGCTATCGAGCCGAAGTCCAGCCAACTGCCGAGAAAGCCGCGTTTGCGGTCCGGGGCGTACTCGGCAACGTAGATCGAAGCGCCGGTGTACTCACCGCCCACCGAGAAGCCCTGGGCCATTTTCGCCAGCAGCAACAGGATTGGCGCCCAGATGCCAATGGCGGCATAGGACGGAATCAGGCCGATGGCAAAGGTGCTCAGAGACATGATGACGATGGTCGCCGCCAGGACTTTCTGTCGCCCGTAGCGGTCGCCCAGCGCGCCGAAGAACAACCCGCCCAAGGGGCGGATCAGGAACGGTACCGAGAAGGTCGCCAAGGCAGCGACCATTTGCACGCCGGGATCGGCGCCGGGGAAGAACACCTTGCCGAGCACGTAGGCGACAAAGCCGTACACACCAAAATCGAACCACTCCATGGCGTTACCCAGTGCGGCGGCGGTGATCGCCTTGCGCATCTTGGTTTCGTCGACGATGGTGATGTCTTTCAGCCGGATGGGGCCGGCACTCTTGGGATCTGCATTCATGCTGATGACTCTGTCCTCGCATTGCGGTGGGGAATCCACCGTCCCTCGATGCAACTTGAAGGGCGGCGAATCCGGCTGGTCACTGCGATGGACCAGGCTCTGCGAGGTTAGAGGCAGCGGCGGCGCAAAAAATTCCACTTTTGCGCGAGGCCGGAAGTGCTGTTTTGTCGATAGGGAGGTGGATCAGGTCACGATCTGGACCGACCACAACCGCCGTTTCACCGCGCGGCGCGCCAGGCAGCAATCTGCCCATGGGTCGCCGTTGCGCCGCCACACACCACGATCAGGACATCGTTGTATTTTTCCAGCGCTGCGGGCGAGTAGCCCAGGGACAGTGCCGCACCGCAGGCCGGCTCCACCAGCAGGCGGTGATCCGTCAGAAACCGTTCGCAGGCATCGAGCGCGTCGGCGTCGCTGACCACCACACTCTCGATGGGGCGATTTTTGAAGTATTCGAAAGAACGCTCGCAAACGCGCTTGGCCCCGAGCGAGGTGGCGACTGAGGTGATGGCCTCGATCTCCACGGGCCTGCCAGCGAGCGTTGCCGCACGAAAGGACGCCGCGCCTTCGGTTTCCACGGCAATGATCGGCACATGGCCCCAGCCGTTACGCTGCAGACCTTCGGCGACACCGCACAACAGACCGCCGCCGCCCACGGACAGCACCACCGCGTCGGGCGTGTAGCCGCTGGTGGCGACTTCATCGATCATGCTGGCGTGGCCGGTCCACAACAACGGATCGTCGAAGGGATGGATGAACGCGTCACCCGCAGAAATCAGGGTATGGGCCAGTTCATTGGCTTCCTGCCAGGAGCGCCCATGGACGATGACTTCGGCGCCTTCCAGACTCAGCAGCTCTTTGGCCCGCTGCGACGTGGTTTCCGGCACCACGACGACCACCGCCGCACCCAGCAGGCGCCCGGCATAGGCAACGGCCAGCCCGGCATTGCCACCCGACGAGGAAATGAAGCGTCGGGCGCCCTGGCGATAGTGGGTCTCGCAGGCGTGCCCGACACCGCGCAACTTGAATGAGCCGCAGGGTTGAAGGGCGTCGAGCTTCAGCTGAATCCTGCGCTGTGTGCAGGTGCTCATCGGGCGTGACTCGATCAGCGGGGTGGAAATATGCAGGGGCATGGCGGGCTGTTTTCCTGGTTATTGGCGTTGTTCTGGCGATTGATCATAAACGCTTCGCGACGCCTCAGCGGGAGGCGATGATCCCGGAACGCCCTCAGCGAGGGATTTCCCGGGCCGCCTGTTCGAATCGGTCACGCAAGAAATCCAGCAGGGCGCGCACTCGCGGCGGTAAATACCGGCTCTGCGGATACAGGGCGTGCACCGGCGCCTCAGCGGTCTGCCATTCGGGCATCACCCGGCTCAAACGACCCGCTACCAGGTCGGCGCTGACGTCCCAGATCGATTTGAGGACGATGCCGTGCCCGTCGATCGCCCATTGCCGGGCCAGTGCGCCGTCATTGGTTTCACGCGCTGCTTCAAGCGGCACCTTGAACACCACGGTTTCCTCGCCACGGTGCAGTCGCCACTCGCTGGACCAGCCGGACTGGCCGGTGACGATATGGTCGAAGTCGGCCAACTGGTCGGGATGCCGGGGCACGCCCTTGCGCTGCAGATAGCTTGGGGCTGCGCACAACACACGGTGATTGGCGGCCAGCGGACGGGCAATCAACGAGCTGTCCGGCGGCACGCCAAAACGGATCAACAGATCGACATCGTCGGCGATCAGGTGAGACAGCGAGTCGGACAACAGCAGCGCCGGGACCACCTGCGGGTAGAGCCTGGTGAATTCATCCAGCCATGGATTGAGCACGTGGCGGCCGAAGTCCGATGTTGCTGAGATGCGAATCTTGCCGCGAATCTCCTTCTTCTCGGCAGACAGCGCGGCTCGGGCATCGTCCAGCGCCTGCAACGCCTGACGACAATGTTGCAGATAAAGCCGTCCCTCATCGGTGAGCCGCAACTGGCGCGTGGTGCGCTCGAACAGCCGCGTGCTCAACGACGCTTCCAGCTTCAGCAACCGCGCGCTGGCGGCCGCCGGTGACAGCCCCAGCTTGCGGCCCGCAGTCGAAAGCCCACCCAGATCAGCGGCTTCGACGAACAGGCGGATGGCGTCCAGATTGTCCATGATTGTTCCAGTGTTTTTGATAATCCATCAAATACTAGCCCAATTATCAAATAACTCGTCGGCAGAGACACTGAGCCCATCCTCTTAACCGGCTCGGAAAACCATCACCATGACCACCTCTTCGACATTGTTTAACCCCATCGACTTCGCTGGCATCAGCGCGCCTCACCGGATCGTCATGGCACCCATGACCCGCGCCCGCAGCAGCCAGCCAGGCGACGTTCCGAATGCGCTCAACGCGCAGTATTACGCCCAGCGTGCATCGGCGGCCCTGATCGTCACCGAGGCGTCGCAGATCTCTACGCAGGGGAAGGGCTATTCGTTCACGCCCGGCATCTACAGCGATGCGCAGGTCGAGGGTTGGCGAGGCGTGACGCAGGCCGTGCATGCCGAGGGCGGGCGGATTTTCCTGCAGCTTTGGCACGTGGGGCGCATGTCCCATCCCGATTTTCATCACGGTGAGCTGCCGGTAGCACCGTCTGCCGAGCCTTTTGAAGGGCAGATCTGGAAAGTCGACCCGGTGACAGGGCAGGGGGCGATGGTCGATTGCCCGACGCCTCGGGCGCTGACGCGGGATGAAATCGGCCTGATCGTGGAAGATTTTCGTCAGGCGGCGCGTCGGGCCATGCAGGCCGGCTTCGATGGCGTGGAGATCCATGGCGCCAACGGCTATCTGATCGACCAGTTCCTGCGCACCACGTCCAACACGCGCACCGATGAATACGGCGGCTCGCGCAGCAACCGTCTGCGTTTTCTGCGGGAAGTGATCGACGCCGTCAGCGACGAAATCGGCGCCGAACGCACGGCCATTCGTCTGGCACCGTTCCTGACCGCCCGGGGCATGGCGTGCCCGGACATCCTGCCGACCATCCTCGAAGCCGCCGACTACCTGCAAGGCAAGGGCATCGGCTACCTGCACCTGGTCGAAGCAGACTGGGACGATGCACCGGTGTTCACCGAATCGTTCCGTCAGGCCCTGCGTCAACGCTTCAGCCGCCCGATCATCGTCGCCGGCAATTACGACCGCGCTCGCGCTGAATGGGTGATTGCCAAAGGCTATGCAGACCTCGTCGCGTTCGGCAGACCGTTCGTGGCCAACCCGGATCTGCCGGCGCGTCTGGCCCGGGATCTGCCCCTGGCGCCGCTCGATCCCGCCACGCTGTTCGGTGGTTCGGCACTGGGCTACAGCGATTATCCGGCGCTCACTGAAGCAGAAACCGCTGAGGCGCTCTGATTGATCGCACACTGACCGGACAGCGGCTCACGCGTTGTGAGTCGCCTCCGGCTTGTGACGGCGGCAGCGTTCGGAGCAGAACTTCACGTCACTCCAGCAACGTTCCCATTTTTTGCGCCAGGTAAAAGGCAGACCGCAGGTGGCGCAGATCTTTGTCGGCAGTTGATGCTTTTTCACCCTGTCTCTCTCCTGCCATGCTCCGTTGGCTCACCGCGAAGAGCCATCCATGGCGCTCGAAGCACAGCGTATCACTTGCGCTCGGCGGGCCCCCAGGATCAACGAGCGTGCGCGTATAAAACATGTGCCAACTGCATGTTGGTGTCATTAGGTTATGCCTAAATTGAATTTCACAGCGTGCCTGCAAGGCATTAACTTATAAGCACCCGTCTGTTTAGATTCAATGGCTATTAGCCAACGATACCTTCCCGACTGAACCCGACGAGACCGCATGTGCGGATCGACCTGATTTGCCGACCTCGGCATCTGGAGCTCACATGCGTTATCTGAAGAATCTGGCCGCTGGTGCGGCCGCTGCATTGCTGACGTTTACTGCCCACGCGCAAACCCTGGTGGTGGGCGACCAAAGCTACAACGCGCAGGCCGTGATGGAGGCGGCCGGCGTGCTCGATGACCTGCCATATACCCTGGAATGGAAGCAGTTCACAGCCGGCTCGCCAGTGGCCGAAGCCCTGAATGCCGGCAGCCTCGACCTCGGCCTGCTGGGCGATGCGCCGCCGTTGTTTCTCGGTGCACTGGGGGCGCCGATCAAGGTCATCGCCATTACTCGACAGAACCTCGGCGGGGTGGCGATCCTGGCGCGCAAGGATTCCGACATTCACAGTCTGAGCGATCTGCGTGGCAAACGCGCGGCGATCTGGAAAGGCTCATGGAGCCAGCAATTGTTGTTCACTGCGCTGGACAAGGCCGGCGTACCGCGCGACTCGCTGGAGTTGCGTTACCTCAGCGCGCTGGATGCCTCGCATGCGCTGGACGGCGGCGCGGTCGACGTGATTGCCACCTGGGAACCTTACGTGACCCAGCAGGAACGCCAGGGCGCACGGGTGCTGGCCACCGCGCAAGGGCTGATTCCGGCGCAAAGCTATGTGGTCGCCAACGCCCATATCATCGACGACAAACGCGCAGCCATCGAAGACTTCCTCAAGCGCCTGAAAAAGGCCCGCGACTGGACCCTGAAAGATCCGGCCAACACCGCTACCTATGCCGACGCCTGGTCGAAGCGCACCCGCGCCGACAGTGAGATCGCTCGGGTCTGGTTTGCCCGCGCACGAACCAACGTCGAGCCACTGAGCCCGCAGGTGGTCACCGATGCACAGAAAACCGTGGACTTCTTCGCAGGGTTGGGCTTGATCAAGTCCTATCCGGCACAACAGCTGTTCGACACCTCATTCTCCACTGTTCTGCAGCCGGCCACGGCGCAGGCGCAATAAGGAGCGCGGGTCATGAGTCAACGGCAGATCAAGCTGGGCGCACTCACCATGGGCTGTGGCGGGCCGGGTCGACATAACCTGTGGCTGGACCCTGAGCTGCCGGCCGATGCCAGCGTCAATATCGACTGGTACGTCGATATTGCCAGGCAGGCCGAAGCGGCACTGTTCGACCTGATGTTCATCGTCGACAGCCAGTTCATCACCCCGGGCTCGCCGTCCCATTACCTCAACCGGCTGGAGCCGCTGACGCTGCTTTCGGCTCTGGCGGTGAGCACCAGGCATCTGGGGCTGGTCGGTACCCTGACCACCTCGTATAACTCGCCTTACAACGTGGCGCGACGCCTGGCCTCGCTGGACCTGATCAGCAAGGGGCGCGCTGGCTGGAACGTGGTCACCAGCGGCGATGCCGGGACCGCCGGCAATTACAGCCGCGACGAGCACTACGATTACGACACCCGCTACGGTCGCGCCGCCGAGCACGTCAAGGTGGTGCAGGGCCTGTGGCATTCCTATGAAGACGACGCGTTCGTGCGCGACCGTTCGACCGGGCAATTCCTCGACCCGGGCAAGCTGCATGCGTTGAACCACAAAGGCGAGCACTTTCAGGTGGTCGGTCCGCTGAACCTTCAGCGTTCGCCGCAGGGCCAGCCAGTGATCTTTCAGGCCGGCGATTCCGAGCAAGGGCGCGAACTGGGCGCCGCCACCGCCGATGTGATCTTCACCCACGCGACCAGCATCGAGCAGGGCCAGGCGTTTTACCGGGACGTCAAGGGCAGGGCGCAGCGACTGGGTCGTGATCCCGAGCAGTTGTTGGTTCTGCCGGGTGCCGAGATTTATGTGGGTGACACCGACGAGCATGCCAGGGAAATCGAACGGCATTACCATCGGACCGATCACAGTTTCGATTTGGCGCTCAAGGAGTTCGGCCGCAATTTTGGCTGGCACGACTTCACCCAATACGACCTTGACGCACCGTTTCCACAAGAGAGTCTGGAGGCCGCGCGCAGCAGCTTCTTTACCAACGCCAGGCGCATTGCCGAGCAGGCGCGGGAGAAGGGCTTCAGCCTGCGCCAGACGGTGGAGTTCAGCCGTCAGCTTCGCCCCGGTGCATTCGTGGGGGCGGCGGATACCGTGGCCCGGAAAATGGCCGAATGGTTCGAGGCACGGGCGCTGGACGGCTTCAATATCTACATCGGCCATCCGGCGCAGTTCAGCCGGTTCACCCAGGAAGTCATCCCGTTGTTGCAAGAGCGCGGTGTCTACCGAACGGCCTACGAGGGCACCACCTTGCGCGAAAGCCTGGGGCTGAAAATCCCCCGGTTTCGGCAATAGGGCTTCTCCGAAACCGGGGTAATGCGCCAGCAAAAATCGATTGTTTTCCTGCCGCACTCAAGAATCAGGAATATCAAATGGACATTCAGTTCATATACTGACGGATCTTCATCAACGAGCGCAGCGTGATATCAAGGCATTTCTGGTCATCACCGGCCTTTTGTGCCTTTTGCGCATCGGCCATATCGGACTTGGCCCGCTGGACAATGCTTCTTGACATATTTCCCGGACTGGCCACCGTGTCCTGAATTTTCTGGATGTGCGCAGCGCACAATTCCTTGTTATCCATAGCAAAGGCAGTGGAAGAGAGCGCAGCGACAATCAGTCCAACAAACACTGTTGTTTTCATCGTGTGTGTCCTTATTCGGCCATGAATGAGCTTGACGCTGGATGAGAATAGCAGCCTCAGCACGTGCCTTAATTAATTACACGAGAGGATAAAAACGTTAAAAAAAACGATGGCCGCTATCGCTGTATCGAATAGCGGTGCTTTCTTATACAACTTGTTGATCTAATCCCTTTAAACCGGAAAGGTTAGCGGTCAATCGGTATCAAATGGCCAAAGCGTTTGTCCAGGGCCTGTCTGTAAATCTCGACAAGCCCCGCTTGTATCACCGTTCTTTCATCCCCAGTCGTTTCACCGAGTACGCGCGCTTTTCGTCTTCCGAGTTGTAATAGACGTTTTGCGTCGTACTCAGGCTGTTGTGACGCAAGTCGACCTGCAAGTCTTTCATGTCGCGATGCGGCGCATCGAAGGTGGCCGAGGTGTGGCGTAACCAGTGCAGAGACGCCGCACGTAACCGGCTGACATCTTCGTCGGCCCAATTTTCCGCCTGCATGCGTTCCAGTGCGCGGTCGAACACTTCCTGCAGCAAGACCCGGATATGCCGGTCCGACAAACCGGCGCGGCCACGTTGTGTGGCAATCAGCGGCGTTGCTTCCCTGAAACCGGGCAGCGGCGACAGGCCTTGGTGCAGCCGCCAGCGCTTCAGATAGTTCTCGACGTAATCGTCCCGTACGCTGATCTTGCCGGCCTTGTTGCCTTTGCCGACGACGTGATACCACCAGTTACCGGCGCCATCCTTGCGCATGTCGCCCATGGTCGGCGTCCAGTTTTCCCGGCCGACCAGATCGGACACGCGCAAGTACATCGCAAAGATTGTCGCCACAATAAAGAGCGTGCGTTCGTAGCGAGCATCTTCCGCGGCCAGCAACTCGGCCGTTTCCAGCACGAAATCCCACTGCAGCGAAGTCAGGATGCGCGTGTCCTGATCACCCAACGTTCGTTGTTTGTATTTGCTCTTCTGTTTAACCGCCTTGAAAGGGTTGTGCTCGCAGAAACCTTCGTCGATGGCATGCTGAAAGAAACTTCCGCACACCGCGAATATCTGCGCGATCGAGCCCTGGGCCGGCTTATAGAAGTCATGGCGAGGAGGGCGGTTCTCTTCATTGGCCCGTTTGCGTTCTTCTTTGGAAACCGATTGATTGAACGGGCGCCAGTCAGGGTTCAGCACATAAGTGTCGGTTGCCAGTTTCTTGCGCGCGCCGATTCTGTTGAACCTCGACTTCACGACCGGTCCGATCCACAGCGGATCTGGCGACAGACAGAACTCCAGAAACTGCTCGGCATGGGTGCGGCGCATGTCCAGCAGGGGGGTTGCGGCTTTGATCAGCGTCCACAACAACAGCCGCTCGACATGGGTGCGATAGGAGTTGAAGGTCGATTCGATGCCGGCGTAAGACTTCAGAAAGCCGCGCACCGCGCGATAACCTTCAACAGCCTGACGTTCGGCCGGGAAGGCATTCAGATAATCCGTGATCGCCGGAAGTTCTGCGTTGAGCGAACTGAAGTTGAGCTCGGCAAACCGAGCATAGGTTTCAAACAATGGATGAGGCGACGAAGGTGCGGGCATTGAAAGTGCTTGGCATGTCATGAACAGAGAGCCATGATCCTCCTGGTCACTTCGTTATGCAATATCCGGGTCTGACAGTTATCGGATATTACATTTGGATATATGCAGGCTTTCAAGGGGCGCTTGCCATCTCTCTGCGCAATATTCAGATTTTGACCGTTTCAGGCGTCAAACCCGCCTGAACATCCATTCTGCTGTTGATTCCCGTCATAAAGGGCAGAGTGATCGGAATGCCTTTCACACACCCAATGTTCGGCCTGAGCCCATGGGCGCCATTCTTTGGGTAGCCCAGGCATTGGCATTTGAACACTCGCTGAATTGTCAGGCACACGTGTATGCCTGCACGCATATCGGCAGAACGTCCGCTGGCAGTATGTACGTCGAGACACATACAGACGCCGCAATACGCTGAGTCACGGCGACATCGTGAGCTGCGATGAAATACGCAATGCGTTGAATGAGCCCAACTCAAAGGATGCTGCGAGCACACCAACGGTACTCAGTGTTCAGCGATCTGCAATTGGCCGAGTCGTTAATAAGGTGTTGGCGGATATCGAGACCGGATCAAGCGATGAATGACATTGTGGGATGTCTGCGGGTTCAGGTCGGCACGGACAGAATGTCAGGTGACACAAGCACAGACACGTGATCGGCAGCATGCTGTAAAACAAGCGGCTAAAGATTCAGAGGCGTGACGGTGAACTCAAGGCAAGGACTCGAATCAGCATTTCACAGGCTTCCGCCAGCAGCACCAGTGCCCGGTCATGGATAGTTACAATTACGCATAATGTATATTATGTTAAACCAGATGCCATATCAGAAATGTTCATGAGTCTTGTAAGGCACTGATTCGACAAACCTGCTTCTGACGTCCACTCTCTCAACGGGCCATGTCTTTTGTGTTCATGGTGAACTGTAGAATGAGGTCGCTGCCGATGAAGCTGATTCAGTGCCGTTACTCATCTGGTCAGCGTGTACCGTTGCTCGTGCAGGCAGGTAACGCCGCGCCGTTGCCCATACTCATTCCGTTCATCTACGTCCAACTAAAGCTCAGATACCGCGCTTACAACACGGCTGCGGCTCATCTACGTGCGATTCAGGCTTTCTACAGTTATGCCGAAAGTCGAGACCTAGATATCGATGAGGCCATCTTGGCCTGCCACTTCGAGGCGATTCTGGCGCTACTGGACGTCTACGCCATCTGGCTCCAAAGTGGCCGTCAGGCCGATAATCTGGTTGCCCGAATCGGCACAGCTGCAATGGCATCCTTTCCACAGATCGATCCGCGCACCCGTGACCAGTACCTTCGGCTGTTGAAGCAGTACCTGTCCTGGTGCGCAACCCGCTATATTCCGCGCGCTCGTCAAGCTTCAGGTGCCCTATCTAAAGTCGAGGTTGCATTTGCGGATGTTGCTGACGTTGTGGAACGGCGCTTTGAGAGCCACATCATCAATGTACGACCGGACCGTACTCGTTACCGCAGCCTTACGGATGCACAGCTCCAGATCATCCGCACACTGATTCGCCCGGGCGCTTTGGAAAATCCGTTTCCGAAGCGATTGCAGTTGCGTAATTGGCTGATGATTGAATTGCTGCTGGAGACGGGTATCCGTCGCGGAGAGCTTCTGAAGCTCTACACCACGGATATTAACCAGGGGGCTCAGCATGCCTATGTCAGCATCAATGATCGCGAACATGATCCTGGTGATCCTCGCGCCGAAGAGCCTGCCCTGAAAACGCACGGACGGACCGTAGGTGTCTCTGTACAGCTATATGAGGTCTACGAGCGCTATATTCAGAGTCAGCGGCGACCTATACGTAACGGAAAACCGATGAAGCTGCCGTACCGGTATCTGTTCATCTCCGATCGAGGCCGCCCTTTGTCGATCCGCGCGTTGTCTAACGTTCTTGACCGGCTGTTTCTGACGATTGAACTGGCCCGTTCCGGTTTGTTGCCTACGCTTTCAGCGCATGATTTTCGTCACACCTTCGCCGACCGGTTTTTGGCTTACTTGGTCGACAAGCGTGGTTATGATCTCGAGCGAGCGACAGACGAACTCCGACGCGTGTGCGGTTGGTCCGAGACGTCAACAATGCCACGACGATATGCAAGTCGTTACCTGGCCGAGTCGGCCAACCTCCACAATGCCCAGCGTACCTCGACAGCGTGGGGTCGGCTTGATAGTTAAGAGGGTTCGCCGTGACTAGGTCAATCGATCCAGAATACGCTCCACCCTCCTCCTCGCCCACTTACGTGTTCAATGGCCCGGCCTTGGTTGCGATTCGAACTCGCACCAATGATCAGCCAAAGTACGTCGATACCCGTTTGCCGGTGTGGACGTGGTACGACGGCGGGGGCGCCATGACAATCGATTGGGCTGAGTTTCATCTGAATCCTGAATTAATACAAATTGCCAAAGCTTTCGTTGCATATGCACTAGAGAAGTACGCACCTGTAACTGCGTTCAAAGCGTCCAGCGTACTTAGTCGTCTAGCTGAAAGCGATATCTCATCCAAATTCCCTTGGACCAGGCAAGAATTAGTCGCAACAGTAAGTGCATGGACAAAATTTCGAGAGAGCATAATTTTCTTTAGAACTTTTTACCGCTGGGCCCTTGATCGAGGAATGTCGGGCTTCGACAAGGAAACATATCTCGCACTTAAAGATATAAAGACAAGCCGCCTTGAGCCCTACGAACGTATATTTCTATCCCAGTCAGGCTTAGCCCTTGATGAGGAAGTTCAACTCCTCAAGCGCATTGAGCGAGAGATCTCATCTGGCTGTTGGAAAGAGTTGCAGTTTAATATAATCCTTCACTTGGGATTCGAACTCGCTCCGAGGTCGATCCAATTTCACTCACTAGATATTACGGATTTTGAGTTTGTTGAAATCGCTGATCATGAAAAATACTACACCCTATGGCTGCCCATGGCTAAAAAGGTCGGACAGCGCAGGGTTGAGCGACGTCCCCGTAAAATAACCAGCCGTCTAGGCGAGAAAATCTCACGGCACATTGCAGAAGTTCAACGACGCTTTGGTCTCAACTGCGAACCATTATTTGTTAACAGTCGTGGGAAGCGCCTTTCGGTTCAGCTAATCGGTTTAGGCCTTAAGCATGAGCTTCTTGAGGCAGGGGTAGAGAAGCCGAACCAGGTGAGCATGTTGCTGCGTCATCACCTAGGGCAAGGCTTGGCTGATCAGGGAACACCAGCAGGCATGATTGCCGAAGTGCTCGGCCACAACAGCACGGTCGCGGCACGTGCCTATGTCACAGCAACTCCAAATATTGCCCGGATCAAAGAAAAAGCACTCGGCAAGAGCCCGCCCTATCAACGTATAATGCGCAGTCTCTTGACCGGGGAAATCGTGCAACGCCGCGATACCGTTGCCGAAAGAGCAATCCGCGGTGTGATCGACACGCAGTATATCGGCGACATTGGCGCCTGCGCCCTCCCGGTTCATACGCACTGCCCCTACAATCCCGTCTATGCCTGCTACACCTGCAAAAAGTTTCATCCTTTTGCAGACGGCCGTCATGAGCAAGTGAAAGAGGCACTGCAGCGAGAGGCGCAAAGGTTCATTGACATGGCAGAGCACGCTGGCGACCTTGCTCACAATCGCCCTCTCGCCCAGCATCAAGTAACCATCCTGGCGGTAAGCGCTACAATCGCGCGTTGCCAGCAGCATATGGAGGATGCCGAAGATGACGCCGTCTAGGGCAAAGCAGAGCCTTGAAGGCTTCATTAAACAAGAAAAAGTGATTTTTCAGTCATTACCGATTCCAAACCCATGGGAGTCAACTCTATGGTCGGTCGAGCGGTGCTTGCCGCAACGCCTAAAGCAACACACCATCACCTTTGATACACAACGACAATCGCTTGAAAAAAACGGCTATTCTGCTCCTCCTAAAGCTGCCCTCCCCTTGGATTTTCAGGACTTTTGCAAGGCCTTAATCGTATATCTACAGCGCACCCGAGGCCTGAAGTTTTCGATGGTGGCTGCTTATAATATTGCGATCCGGCGGCTGTATAATCCGTTATTTGAGCGGGGCTTATCGGCTCCCACACAATTAACGCGAGACGATTTCGACCGCGTCGTAGGTTTTTTACGCGAGAGTGGCTACAAGAACCTCTATGACGCGATCTCTCATCTTCAAGTGATAGCGGATACGATTGATAAACTGCAGTTAACCGAGATCGCCATTCACTTTGAGCACGATGCAAAGCCAGAAAAACGCCGCCACGACTACATTTCATTGCACGATCCTGATCGTGCGGTAAAACAACGTAAATCTGATGACAGATTGCCTTCTCGCGAAGCGATGGAAGCCTACGCCCTATGTTCAAATAACCCGCTTACTGAGGGCGAAGAAATCTTGCTGCGCGTGATCGATTTATTGATTGCGACTGGTCAACGAGGTAATGAGGTAGCAGTAATTCCCTATGACTGTTGGGTCGAAAGGCCGATCAAGGGGACGACAGGAGAGGTGATTGTAGATGCCAATGGCGAGCCTTTGGTCGAGTGTGGGATTAGGTACTTTGCGGAAAAGCAATTTCAATCGCGAGTTCATTGGTTTGCTGAAAGCGATGTGTCGCTAGCAAGGCGCGCAGTCGACCGACTGAAGATACTGACCACCGAACAAAGGGCGATTGCCGCGTGGCAGGAATGTCATCCAGGGAGAATTTGGAGCTACCCACCTCAATCAGTAATCTCTGAAACAGTGGTTTTGGAGTGGTTGGGCTTTAGCGAGGCTAGCAGTGCCAAAAGAAATTTGTACCTTTTTCTAAAGCGTAATGAAATTCATCCATTTGATACTGAACCGATGCAAAAGAGAGGCCGACTATTAACGAGGCGGTACGTCGCAGGGCAAATTGAGAGCCTGTTATCCCCGAAGCTTCATGGTCACGTAGTAATCTCCGAAAGTGCTGGCTGCCACCTCCGTACTGTACTCAAAACAAGTGAATCTCTCGCTATCGCATTCGACGGGCAGTTTCGCTTTGGCGGCAGGGAAGCGAACGTGTTTCGCGCATTGCCACGACGAGTCAACCTAGAAGATATCAATCGTGCGCTGGGTAGTGATAACAAATACCCTTCTATCTGCGTGAGGCGGTCACTAACTGAAGCAGACGGCAGGCCTATCCAACTGACAAGTCACCAGCCTCGGCACTGGCGGAACACAATCTATCACCTGACCGGTATGAGTGATGTTCAACAGGCGTTGGCCCTGGGACGAAAACGTCTCGACCAGAATGTCTACTACCAGCACACAACAATTGAGGAAAACACTGCTGCGCATCACGAGTTTTTGGCGTTCAATAGCCATCACGAGCGCATCGACTTTCTGCATACAGGCATAAGAGATAAACGCATTCAGGGCGCACTGACCGACAGCTACCATGCGTTGCTTTCGGATAAAGGCACGACGACTGCAGAAGCATTCCTCACTGTACACGCTACAGCACTGCACGTGACGCCCTTCGGAGGTTGCATACACGACTTCTCCCAAGCACCCTGCCCTAAGCATCTTCAGTGCTGGAATGGCTGCTCGCATCTCCATCTGATGGGGACGACATCGGAACGGGCAAACCTTGAAAAACAAGCCGAGAATTTGGCGGTCGCAATAACTGTAATGCGCGACGCTGGCGTCGGAGAGGCTGGCAGTGATGTCTGGCTGGCGGACCAGGAAGCCAAGCTCAACAATCTAAAGGCCGTCCTCGCTCGTGATACCAATGAAGGTGCGCAGCGCGTGTTTCCAAATGGGCATCCTATGACAGTGGCGGACACGGACAAAAGTCACAGTTCGGTTTCGGATGAATAGAGGCGACCATGGCGCAACGACAGGCCTTGAGGGGCAACACGTTGGACGAGGCGATAGACACTCTCCTCGCCCAAATGATTAGCTTAGGACCAGAGCTCGCGCCTATTTCACGCCCTGAAGTGCAGCGCCGATTAGGTCTGGCAAGCCGTGCGACATTAGTCGGGGATCGTGGCAGGCGAATCGAATCTGCCCGAGCCGCGCAGCTTAGGGAAAGCGGCAGAGATCCTGATGGCGCAAGGCGACGCAGAAGTTTTGAAGAGAGAATTTCTCATCTACAATCCGAAAATGCCACACTGATTACACAGCGTGACAAACTCTACGAAGCCCTATCCGTAATCATGCAGAGGTGTTTACTGAAGGGGTTGGATGTAGAAGATGTGATGGCTCCCTTACGAAAGCAATAAACAGCGGTTTTGAGTGTCGCAGACTCTTCTATCACGAGCCGGGTTGGTTTTGATCGGTAACATGCTGCGTATTGTCTCAGCAAACTCGAGTTCTCGCAAAAATCTACGGTTAGCTAAGATCACTGCGAACCCGCGCCAGGATATCCTCGAGTGTGATGCTCGGATCCTTTTCGAGGTAGCAGGCTACGATCACGGACGCCGGGTGCACCCCCATTGTGGCCGCAAATTCGTCCATTTTTTCTACGGTAGCTCCTTTGAGACCTCTCTCCACCGAGCTTAGGAACGTTCGGCTGCTGACTAAAGAAAAGTCTTCTTGGGTTAGGCCCTTGCTCACACGTAAGGCACGGAGGGCCAGCCCAAAGGCTTTTTTTACTTCCATTTGCTCTGCTCGCAAATGAAAAGATAAAGCCTGTTTTGCATCCTATAGGGCTACAATCTATAGTGTTCATTTTGGAGGTTGTCATGTTCAGAACCTACCAGCGAGACGCAATGATCCTGTCTTCCAAGCTGGAGCCTGGCCTCCAGCTGTGGTCTCGAGTGGAGCAGATAATCCTCCTGCCTTGGTTTTATGTCACAGCTTTTAACGTGGGGGACCTCAGCTCGCGACACATGCTGATGATCTCCGACGTACAGACGCTGGAGGATCTGAGATTGGCCGGATCAGAAAATCTGCAAATCGAATCGATTTTACTAGTTACACCACCCGCCATGAATGGCAAACACAGCTGGCTAATGGAACAACTCACAGAGATAGTTTACGTTCCGAAGTCAAAAACAGCGGGCCGTCACTATTGCTTCAAAGTCGAAGAAGGAGCTATATACACTACCGCATGTGATCCTGGATTAGAGATAGAGCAAGGCCGTGTCAGCAGAGTCATCTTCCCACTTAGCTAAATCTAATTGGCCTCTAGGTAGCCTCACACCAACTCTCTAATTAGTGCTTGGCATAGCCCTCATCGGCGGCCTAAGTCCGCAGGGAGCTAACAGGCTGTGCTCTTCATTGCACCAGTTGATACTACGTTCTCAGGGGCGAAGCGGATGTCAGTGTTAGCGACGATGCGGAATTGACTCACATGCTGATGCAAGATTGCTCCACCTCCAAGTCGTCACTGATGCACGGCAAAGACAATGGATCGCGAGAAATCAGCACAGTGTCCATGAGACCTTGGCAACTGGGTCAATTCTGCTACGGTGGAAAAAAAGTTAGCTCAACCTCGGTGCCGCAGCTGCTTCGAGAAGGTATAACTGGTTGACTAGCATGAATTCACGAACTGCGTCACGACTACTCATTACAACTTCTCGATGAGCGCGTGGATTACGGTACGCCATTATCACGGACTTGAACAAATTGGATTTGCCCGCTTGCTCCCCCGCGTCTAGGTCATCCCAATGCAGCAACGATCTATTCCCTTCGAATGCGTGCGTGAAGAGCTGGTTGCTGCTCTTATCGAAGACTCCGATCCGGGTTCGAACGATATCTTCCAATCTTCGAAAAGCAGTCGTGATAGCGAAGTCCGGGTTGTCGGGGAATCCAATCGACAAATCGATCAGTCGCTTGTCGAGCAGCCCCAAATTCAATACAGGTGGAAATTCTTCAAGTAAGTGGGTGACATCAGCCTTGCTGCGATAGGACGGCCGCTCAACGTATTCGTAATATCGGGAGGGTCGAACAGGCCTAGATTGAGCCAGGTTCTTCAGATCAGATGAATGGAGGCAACCAGCTTCGCAACGACGATGAAATTCCTCATCAACATCGTACTCCTCAATGTCCACGTTAAACAGCTGAAGCAACTCAATGGCAGTAGAAAGCCCTGCCGGCCCGGTTCCTGAATATCCTGAGGTGAATCCAGGCTTAATCAATATTTGCAAATAAGGTGAAACGGTCAGCAGGATACTATGCTCACTTATTTCTCCATCGGACCATGACAAAATCCAAGCTGATTGTACATGTTCTCCTGCGGTCAGGACGCTTTTTAGTGCGTCTACGCATCGCTGAGTAATTCCAGGAGCGCCATGATATTCAATGCCTGCAAGTTTGCTCATGTCAATCTTTTTGCCCATCACTGCGCTCCGCCAGTTTGTCGTAAAGACTCTATCTTGGTACCTAGATAAATAATCAACCACTAAAAATCAAATACTCACTTGGCTAGGCTTGATTCTTACGGTGCTTGCAACATTTCTTGTAGTACACAAAGCCGAGAACTATAAAGCGAGCTGAGCCGGCTTGTGAAGAACGAGTTGCCCAATTCATCTACTCTTGCCGTAATTAAGATCGTCCACCTCGTCCTCTTCAATTGCATCATCGGAATCCAAGGAATTACGATACTGATCAACGAATGCTGCAAGCTTTGACTGAAAAGTCTCGAGATTGGATAGGATCACGCGTTGCTCGTCCGTAGGAGCTGGCCCGTCTTTCTCTTCCTCAGCTAAGGGGCCTGTTCGCTCTTCTAATTCAGTGTCCACTTCATCGTTGATAAATTTTGAATAGAAGGCCTCAAGGTCGAGGTCGTCTGAAACGGGAGTTGCTAACAGTTTTTTCCACCTTCCTAACTGGTCAATCAGGAATCGTTCATCTTCAGGTAACGCATCCCATTCAGCATCTTCGATTGGTCGAATCTCGACGGGACGGGTCAACAGAATTCCGCTCATGACGATCTGTGTAAGTACACCGAACATTTCATGAAGTAGATCATCTTTCGAATGAGTGCGTCGAAATCGTGCCCAAGGGTTCGCCGTTGGCTGCATTGCAGTCAGCAATTCTATCGCGGCCATCTGACCACCCATAGGATCAACCGATGCCGGTAGAGAACGACGGTTTGCCCAAAGCTTAATTATCAATTCCGCAGCTTGCTTTTCTGCTATCTGTCGGAGCTCCCCTTCACCGTTCTCAGCGAGATCCATAAGTTCTGCAAGATGATGAGCCATCCAGTGAGACGCCAACTCACCTCGCGTGTCGTTTTCAAGCTGATGGACAATCGCTCTCCCAAGATCCAATACGCCCTTCGGCGGTATAGAGCCGCCCTTCTCCGTCGAGTCTGTAGACCCGAGCGTACGTGGCCTGGGGATTCTGCTCTTCCGAGTCATAGCCTCGTCTACTGCTGCGTCCTTCACGTCTGACCTCCACAACGATGACAAGCTCCACTCCCTCATTCTGCAGGAGCGCTCTTAACTGATTACGCTCGGTCAGCAATCTGCATCCCGAGCTCGAAGGGTTTGATTGGTAGTGATTTTCGTCCGTCTCACGGTCACCCCAGACGTCGTAGCGAAACATTGGTGCCCGTCCGGGTAACGACCAGGCATTCCCGCCATCCGGATCACGTTCCAGTCCGCATTGGCCAATTATCCAGTTCGCTGGCATCCAGCTCACAAGCGTTGCGTTGCCTCGCAAAGGATCTTGACTGTCGACTCCGCCATCTGAATGCGGTCGGCTTAGCCAGGGAATCATCTGATAATCGCCGTCATCGCCGTCGAAAGAGTCCTCACTCTCGGTGGGAATCGAATAATCCCACGAGCTTTCCATCGTCTGTAAGGCGCGTATCAAAGATCCCGCAAGCGCCTTCTCAACCAGAGCGCTTGAAAATGAAAGCGTCTCAACGCGATCGGCATTAGTAAGCCGCCATTCACCGCCGACGAGAATGTGGCCAGGACAGTCGGTTGGTATCAATTCGCTCCGCATCCTGAGCTCAGAAACCTGTTCCACCCAAACAGCTAGCGATTCCTCGGATTTTCGCCAGAAGTCAGACCGCAGCGGAACCGGCCCCAAGAGGTCTGCCGACCAGCACGGCGGCTGGGTTAGCATTTGACGTTCAACGCGACTAGACAGAGAACTCCAGCCCGAGTGTTCTCCCTCGGCGAGCGGCTCGGTTCGTAGCAGCTCGCCAAGGGAACACCATAGCGCATGCCATTCGAGATGCGTGCTCAGGCGCTCAAGTGTCGGACTGGCACCATGATCATTGCGCGTGAGAGCCCAATCATGAGATGAGATACGTCCCTGCTTACGTTCCGCCTCGTACGATCGAATTTCGCCAGGATAACCCCAGCGATCAATAATCCAGGTCTCTGCCGTAGTCAGCAGCAGATCTTGGGAAACATTGGCAAAGCTATCAAGCATCGGATCGTACCAATAAGGCACCGTATCCATGGGGTCGAACTGAAAGCGGCGTTCGGGCTCCCCGGAGCGATTACGGACACGAGATGGCCTGCTGCTCGTCCTTGGCAGGGGTGTCAATGCTGATCGCCCGATAGCATTCAATTGTTCCATTTGGGAAGGATCAAGCGCAAAGGCACCCCCTTCTACCAGTTTGAGGCAAGCATCGCGCGCAAATGAGATAAGGAGCAGGTGTGGAAAAGTCTGATCCAAGGCGATGGCGAGCAATAGTGCCCCTCCCTGAGCACCTATCTCTACCCGCTCAGCTGCAATGCGATCCCATGCAATCACAAACCACATCCGCGCGGCGATCCAGAAGAAGTCGAGGTGGGATGACCGGAAGATTGACTCATCCCGTCGGCCGTATTCGTCGATAAGCGCTTTCAGTTCCTCGGCAGCATCAAGTCTGGCCAACCGCCTTATCCCATGAGCTGCGCGCCATCGCACTCGCACGTCATAGTCGCCCAAGCATGCATAGAGGAAACGCGCCACCGATGCTGGAACGCTTACGGGTACATCCTGCGGTTGCCAAGTTTGGTCTCGATCTTCGGGTGAGACACGTTCCGCGAGACGATTTGCGTACCAGACCCCAATGACAGACGATGGGTGCGGATCCAAATGCTCTGCAATTAGCCCCGCCAAAGCAAAGACTTGTTCTCCGTCGAACATTTGCCCATGTTGCTCCACACCACGCAAAAGCAAATTTGCTACTTCATCGTTGCCCAAACCAGTCCACTTCAATGCCTTAGGGAGCGACGTTTCGCCGTGTCCGATGTATCTGGCAAAATCGGGAAGGCGTTCCACGATAACTTCGGGCAATTCCGACGCAGCCCATCTTCGAATGGCCGGTGTATTCCATTGGTCGAGCATCAGCAGCATCATTTCGACCACGCTCGCACCCTCTCGAACCTTTAGGTATCGTAATACCTTGAGAAAAGCCAAGCGGTCACGTATCTCAACGCGCTCCGCAGCTGTTGCAATCAGATCCGATAGAGAAACATATCTATCTTCAGTACGTGCAGTCTGAAGCGCAGTTGTCAAAGCATTGGCAAAGTACTCTCCGTTGAGCAGGTTATCCCGGGTCCAAGTCGTTGTGGAGCGAACTTCAGGCCTTATTGTCGCCACTTTAGTGATCGCGGGCAGAGAAGAGGCTGTCTCCTCCATACTTTCAAGAAATTCCTGTCGCTCCCGGAGTGCCCTGCTCCATTGCCCCGACCACTTTGCCATCTCACGACTCTTGAGCAGCTTGCTGTTATCACGTTCGTTGTGGCGGACTAATGCGTTCCACGCCGCTTCCTCAAGATAAGATCCTGAGCTAACGCAATCGGCGACGTGGTCCAATGCTGCATCAGCGATTGCATGATCGCCGGGCAGCATCAACTCCAATGCCATTGCTGCAGCTGGATCTAATGTCCCCTCGCTAAGGCCGGATTTGAGGACCGGGCCCAGTGTTTGTGAAAAGTCGACGAGATTGGCATCTTGCCACCTCGCTGTGTTTGCGAGCGCGAGAGGAAGGTCTAAAGCCGCAACAGTTTCCATAACTTCTTTCCAGGGCAGGTTGTCATCACCGTCGAGACGGACGGCGGCATCAACCAGCACCTCACAAAGATCACGGGCGACGACTCTCCTGTCCTCGACGTCACCAGTGACTCGCTTGAAAAGTTGCCCGAGCAAGCGTAATTGCGCCACGATTTCACGATCGAGTTGACTGTCTGCGTCAATTGCATCATGAAAAACAGCATTCGCATCGTCGGGACTGAACGGCAAGAGCAGGCGTGAATAGGTTAGAAGCGCTTGAGATTTGTCTCGGGCGCCAATGCGTTGGGTGCGGATAGCTGAAGCTGCTGCGTCAATATCAAGGACAAGTGCGGTCCGCAGCTCTGGGCGCAACATCATACGCTCAGCAAACTCTAGATCCGGCTGCAAATCGGAGGCTCCCCACCTACCATGAATTCGCTTAGCGATGCGTAGAACGAAATCTGGGTCTAATTTACGGCCTACTAGCAATAGCGCGCAACGAGCGGCTGCCATGGCAAGCGCACTGGCACTGTGATCGCGCGCGAGACGCCATGTGCTGCTCTCTTTGTGCCTCGTCGCTTGTTCAAGAACATTGGCGATTGTGTCGTCACTCTTCCCGGACATCGCTATTGCAGTCGCCGCATAGATGGGATACAGCATACTGGTGAGCTCGTTTAGCTTACGATCTGCCTTCTCTTGGTAATGGGTATCGCGGCGGTCCTTTTTCTCCGCGGGCTCGGGCCGGGTCTCGTAGAGGTCGTCAGGTTTCAACTTCTCGCCGGTACGGGCCGCTCGGAGTGCGTGCGCTCGAAGAAGTAGATCCATATGACGTGTGTTACTGGTATGAACCTTGTCGACTCTCCGGTTCTCAGGCAAAAGTACAACATCCAAGAAACCATCTACATCAGTCGCATATAGCGGGTCTGCAGCAAGAAGCTCACAAGATGTCATGGCCACATCCATCATCCATGACCACAAGCTTTCCAGCAGACTGCGTGCATTCTGACGCTTGGGAGATAACATCCAGCGCCTGCAAAAAGCTCTCAGGCTGCCCGCGAGCCTTTTGTTATCAAGGGGAGCACCGGAAACCGCCAAGGGCACGAGTACAAAAAGCTCTTCCCAGGGTTTGAGATGATGTGTGTCAAGTATCCCCTCAAGCAGACCCAAGCCATCTTGCGCAATCAGCCGCGGAATAAGGTATCGCGCCACCAGCAGTCGAACCCGCTTTGGCTTCCATTTCCACAGCGACTGCAAAGCAGACTCTGGCCCATTGCTGCGAAGCGCTGCTTCAACGCTAGCTGCAACGTCTGTGACCTCAAGCCGCCAATCGCAATGCTCGGTATTTTGAATGTGGGCTTTACGTACCGCCATCCACGCTTCGATCAATCGCTGCCCTTCATGCAACGAAATTTGATCACCGTTGAGCGAGTCAATCACTTGTTTGTGGAGCAGGAAAGCGCCGTGGTACCCAATTTGTTTCGGATCGGTAAGGACGAGCCTTCCTGCAGTGTCAGCAGCAAACCGTACCGCAAGGTCTGGATTATTAGACAGGAGTGTCCGTAGCGCGCGCTCAGTCTTGAGCCCTTCGCCTCCGATGAGTACGAAGCGCAGCGCGCGCTCACTATCGCCCGCCCCCCGACAGAAGGAGATAGCTAACCTTAGGCGCGTAAGTTCCGCTTCGCGCCGCTTCACCGGATCATCAATTGCAGCCGGCGAAGGCTCGCGTTCAACGAGATCAAGCAGCTTATTGCCCAAGCCAGACGCAGCGAGTACACCTGCGACGTGCTGCGCAGCGTAAGAATCGCTTTCGCAGCGGCTCAACAGCCAATCAGCAGCGCTTTGGGTTACTTCGCTTAGCATTGCCTCCCCCGCTTCGCGGACGAAGTGCTCGAAGTCTTCGTCCGCAAAGCCGACAGTGTTTCCAGTGAGCCGAATCGCTGGGGCCATGTCGGTGCAGATGTCAATTAGCGCTGGCACCGGGATACCAATGATCTTACTGAGATCCTCTATCGGTACCGGCCGCGCAAGAGCAATGAGCCCCGCACAAAACCTTGGAAGGTCTGTTGCGATTCCGTTTTTCCCTAGGGCTCGCTCAAACTGCTCGCGAAATACTTGATCCAGTGACCTGCCCGCGGGCAAGAGGCGATCAATCGCTTTATCCGGAGGCGCATCGCCCAGATCCATCGCATACGCTTGGACTCGCGGTACACCCATCGTCAGCCTATGAAACGCATCGATCCAATCATCTGTTGCCGCCCACTTCCGCCGTACATTGATTTCAGTTTCTTGACGGGTAAATGGCTGGATCTCTGCACGTTTATAACTAGACGGTAGGGCGAGTTCAGCGAGACGGCCTGTTCTTGCCGTAACGATAAACCGGACATTGGGCGGCAAGTCACCCAGCTGCAAGAAGTCGTGTACAAAGCAAGCTTCAGGCGGTTTCCGTGTTGTCGCAGCCGTAACGGCATTGTCGGCGGCGTCAACGGCAATGACAATCAGCGCGTCGGGATACTCAGACGCGTGCGCCTGGGCTGCGTGGCCCAGGCGATTCGAAAACAGGCGCGGAGGGTCTGACAGCTGGTGACGACTCAGCAAAATTGGCAGCCGTAGCCTCGTGGCAAGCTCATTGGACAGCTGTAAAAACGCGTCCACATGTCGATGACGCAAGGTAGCTGCATCTAGATAGGTGCCAGCTCCATAACAATCGTAAGTCACCATAATCGAGTGAGGCGGGAGCAGCGCCTCAATTTGCTGGAGCGCAGTCGTCTTGCCGACCCCTCCAGGACCGTGTAGACAGACTCGCTGTTTGCCAGCAGCGATCTCGCTCGCGATGTCAGCGACGCTGCTCCGTGGCACCGGTGTATCAACTCGTTCAAGGACAGGTGGGCAAGGGAACAATGCGCCCATCGTAGAGACGCCAAGTTCGAGTAAAACTGACTCCTTCGTTATTAACTCACCCGCGAATTCAGGGCGCATGCGTTGACGAATGAACTGGCGAAGATTAGAGACTGGCGCTTGTAACTCGAGATCTGTCCATCCAGAAATATCAGCGAGCAGCTTTTTCTCAATCGCGAAGCGCGATCCTGCCCCACCATTGAATCGAAGCGTCTTTGCAAACTTGGGCAACACAGATTTGGACAGTCCGGCGGCGAACGCCATTTTTCGCTCGTCCGGCTCATCCTTTCCAGGTCGTTTCCGTGGCGCGGATACGCTACCTGTTGCGAGTTTTGCTGTAACAGCTATTAACTCAGCCGCGATCGGCTGATTGGTTACCAGTGATACTTCAACTGTTCCTTTTGGCTCCAGGGCTTGTATCCCAGCCCAGGCTTTTGCCAAGCGATTCAGGACGCTGTCCTCGCGCTTATCGCCGCTCACCATACGTGCGACAGTCCACGAACTGCGAGGATTCGCGGCGGAATACTTCAGTTGCTCCAGCAATATACGATCAGCTTCCTTTGCGTCGCCGCCGCCTTCGTACAATGCGCAGTCCACGCCATCCCACGTAGAAGGGGATGACCCAACCTCGTCACTTGGGGCAATCCCTTCTACAGTCAACGCTTGAAGCGGATCACGGTCGTCTAGAAGGCGGATAGCATGTCGGGCGGCCCATAATTCGTGGAAGTCGTCGCCGGTGTTGGAACCTCGAGCTCCTCTGAAATCACTCACTTGCGTTCCTTGCATCCATTAATTGATCACCCAACATCCACCACCGGTGCGGTCGCAGGTAGGTAGTGTGTTGATCAGCATTTTCTTCGCACGCTTTAGCAACCGTCAATGCTTCACAGCACTGTGACATCGTTACAGTGCCTCCCCTACACGGCAAAATGCCCAGCCATGGAGCACTTCTCACGAGTCGCAGACTTCCATACCCAGAATATGGCGCGCGGCCTTGATCCGTGCATCGCGGGCTTGCCTGTTTTTCATTTCGGTGGTTTGCGCCATTACGCCAGGGGGCGTTACTGCGAGTGTGTTAGTCCCCCCCTGCCCGCTGGGCCTCTATATTATCGGCCGACGTCAGGGGACCACTCCAGACGTCATCCTGTCCCTCCTACTCAACTATCCTTCGCTCGTGTCATATCAGGCTTCCGCATGGCAGCAAGCTGAGTCGGAAATACCCTCGTCTCCTTGCGCTTTCGATCACCAAAATCTGATTCGGTCACCACCGCTGCTGATTGCGAGTCAATAAAGCCTTTCGTAATCACCTCGGAAGTCACCGAGCTCCACCAAACTCTCCAATACGGCTGTGCTCCATGTGATGAGAGAATGCGTACGCTGAGGGCTGTCCCAGCCAGCAGCGCCATGCTTACCTCCATGAAAAAGATTGTTGCGAACGGTTTTCACCGCTCGGACAACTTTTGCTAGATCAGAACTACAGTTGTGAAATCCAACTGGCACCCACTCCAAAGCCAATCCATCCCCAACCACCTGCCGATCAGGTGGTGCAGCGAGAAGCTCTGCTGCCTCAGCAGTTAGCACATAGGTTCTAGCATGGCGCTCCACAAATTTATCCCAGCCTGGCTCAGCTTTTTGCCCAGTAATTTCGGATTTGAGGTACCCGTTCTCTTTGAGACAGAACTCAAATCGAGAGAACCAGTAGAAGAAGTCAAGCGCGAGCAATGATAGCTCGGTCGATATCTCACCTTTACGCATTGCAGCTCCTCATAGGGTCTGAGCACATGTGTGGAGTCTACCGAGCTTGTTCTTGCAGTAACCGACGTAACACTCATGGGAATGCCATGCGTTGCCTCCCCTCTTGGATCAAGCCAGCGTAGCCGCCCGACGGACAAAACACTGACCTCATCAGTGGAGCTCATCACCAAATGACGTAATGGCTTGCGAGAGTTCAAGCAAATCACCAAACCGCCCCGCCCTATTCCGATCCAAGCGTAGCCCACCCAAGTCATCACACCAGTCGTGGCATTGGATCCAGTGCGTTATGATCGCCTGCGATTAACCAAGGCTGCTCAGGGAGCGGCAGGCCGGAGAAACATGCACATTTCCAAATTAACCCTGGTCAACTATAGGAACTTCAAGAACTCGTCTCTCCGGTTTCACAAGGGAGTGAACACCATCATCGGAGAGAACGGCTCCGGCAAGTCGAACATCCTGCGAGCAATCCGCCTTCTGCTCGACGATACGATGGTGCGGTCTGCCTACCGCCTGGAAGAGTCTGACTTCAGCCGCTCACTCGGCCAATGGCAGGGTCACTGGATCATCATTAGTGTGGAGTTTGAAGATATCAGCACCGACGAATCCGTGCAGGCCCTGTTCCTCCACGGTGCAGCAGTGCTGGACGAGCCTGCCGTTCGTAAGGCGACCTACAACCTCATTTTCCGCCCAAAAAAAGAAATTCGATCGAAATTCGCTGCGCTCAATGTCTGGGATCAAGACGAGCTAGCGCAAGTCCGCAGCACGATTACGATCAATGACTACGAAACGATTTTCACGGGACGAAGCGAAGCTGACTTCAGCGACCCAAAAGTCTACAAAGAACTCGTTGGCGATTTCGAGCTGTGTGATTTTTCATCAGAAACGGAGTATCCAGAAATCGGGGCGAAGGTGCCCGGCTTTCTCTCCGTTACCAAGGAGGTATCGCTGACCTTCATCCAGGCTTTGCGAGACGTGGTTGCCGAGTTCCACAACAACCGTACGAACCCATTGCTTACCCTACTCAAGAGCAAGAGTGGACAAATCAACCCCGCCTCGATAGACCCCATTACCGAGATGGTCCGCGAACTCAACACTTCCATCGAGGATCTGGAGGACGTTCAGTCGGTTCGTAATCATATTCGTGAGACCATCAAGGATGCCGCGGGTGAAACCTACTCGCCAGCGTCTCTCTCGATCAAATCCGATCTGCCGGAAGAAGCCGATAAGCTTTTCCAGTCTCTTAGGCTTTTCGTGGGTGAATCAGAAGAGGGGTATGAAGGCGCGATTCATGAGTTGAGCCTGGGCGGAGCCAATCTCATTTACCTGACGCTAAAGCTGCTCGAGTTCAAGTACCAACGCGAAAAGATGGCCATGGCCAACTTCCTCCTGATCGAGGAACCAGAAGCGCACATCCATACCCACATCCAGAAAACTCTGTTTGACCGCATCGCGTACAGCGACGCGCAGATCATCTACACCACCCACTCCACTCACATCTCCGAAGTGAGCAATGTTAGCAACGTCAACATCCTGGGACGTCACGGTGCGCTCTGTGAGGCCTACCAGCCTGCCAAAGGCCTAGAAGCCGCCCAGATCAACAGCATCCAGCGCTACCTGGATGCGGTGCGTAGCAACTTGCTCTTCGCCAAAAGTGTGATACTCGTCGAAGGTGATGTGGAGGAAATTCTAATACCAATCCTCCTTAAGCAGGTGCTGGGAGTAAGCGTTGACGAGTTGGGCATCAGCGTCATCAACATTCGTAGTACAGGCTTCAAAAACGTAGCCGTCCTGTTCCACAACCTGCGCATTCGAAAGCGATGCGCCATTGTCACGGACCTGGACCAGGCGTTCTTCGACATCACCATTCAGGCAACTGATACAGAAGCCATGACGAAGAGAAAAGCCAAAGCCGCTGGGTCACAGAAAGCCGGTTTAGAACGGCAGGCCGATTTGACGGCATTCACTGCGGGAAATCCATGGCTCGAAACCTTCTACGCCAAACATACCTTCGAGGTCGACTTTGTCGCTGCCGGCAACCATGAGGCCGTCGTTCAAACCCTTCCAAAAGTCTACAAGGACGATGAAACCAGGGAGCTAGCGAAGCAGCAGCTCCAATCGGAGCATTTGAGCCAAATGGGCAGACGGACGTTGACGATGGCCAAACAGGAAGGCAAAGGATGGTTCGCTCTCTTGCTCGCTGAATACATTACTCCCGAAGTCCAGATCCCAGGCTACATCCTGCAAGCCATTCATTTCGCACATGGCACGTTCCCCCTCCCGCTTCTTGCCCGAGTCTTCCAATATCGCGCGGAATGTCGGTTCGGATCTAACCCAGTGGACCCTTCGATAAAAAAGGCATTTCTGTATGAAGTAGATCGCTATGTACGCGGACATATAGACTTGGAAACAATCAAAGCATTGATCGACCTCATGCTACCTGGGGATGCCGTCAACGCCTTCCTTGCGGAAATCCAATGATGTTCACCTGGGATCCCAACGACCTCAATCCTGAGCAGGCGGCAGCTGTGATCGAGCCGTCGAGCATCTTCCTGATTGCATGCCCTGGCAGCGGTAAAACACGCACCCTGACCTACAAGATTGCCTACGAGCTATCTCGCCGTACTGACAAGCGCATGGTTGTAGCAATTACCTACACCCATCGCGCCGCCGATGAGATTCAAGAACGTATCGAGGACCTGGGAGTCGACACCTCATGCCTATGGATCGGTACGATCCATGCGTTCTGCCTTGAATGGATCCTCAAACCATACGGCATTTATTCATCTGACCTGGCTCAGGGTTACCGCGTGATCGACACGCATGATCGCGAGCGTCTACTGGAGAGGCTATGCGCACCATATAAAGGTGTCACTCACTGGGATTGCGATTATTACGTCACCGAGACGGGCTATCAGCTTGGCTGTCCAGACAGTCGAAAGCACCCTGCGATTCAACAGGTTCTGAAAGCGTACTTCCAGGAGCTTTCGGCGAATCGACAGATCGACTTCGAATTGATCCTTTGGCATGCCTACTCTTTGATGCGGGCCAAAGCGCACATCGCGGTCCTGCTCTCACGTATGTTTTCCTACATCCTCGTGGATGAGTATCAGGACACCAAACAGATTCAGTACAGTCTCGTGACGTCCATTCTTCGTGCGGGCTGCGGACAAACTAAGACACTCATCGTCGGTGACCCCAATCAGGCCATCTATGGCACGCTGGGTGGCTACGCGATGTCGGTGGAGGATTTCCGCACTAGAGCAGGGATCCCAATCAAGGAGTTGGCGCTCAGTCTCAATTATCGGTCCAGTAAGCGAATTATCAGCTACTTTTCGAACTACAAGGTACATCCGACAAATATCAACGGTGTAGGGAAAGATGCCATGTTTCCCAGTCGGGTAACCTACAACCAGGCCGTGCCTTGTAGCAATGTGCATGACGAGATCGTCAGGTTGATTCAAGCAAGCCTTGCCGAGGGCCAATCACCTGAAAACATCTGCGTTCTTGCACCACAGTGGGTCTTACTGGCCTCAACGACGCGCAAATTGGTTGCGATGCTGCCCAACCAGCAATTTGACGGCCCTGGTCTTGTCCCCTTCAGCACTAACATCGATAACTTTTGGTTCAAGCTCTCCAAGATCTTGCTGACGGAGTCTTCCCCGAGATTGCTCGTCAGACGAATGCGCTGGGCACGCGACGTGATCACAGACCTCGATAGCTTCGGCGTCGACACAACGCGACTCTCCCCCCGCGCTTTATTGCGGGAAAGCAACGCACTCATACTCGATGAAACGGATGGGCTCCGCTATCTGGACCACGCATTCACCGACCTGCTTTCGAGATTAGGTATTACCCAAGACGTCTTTCCACAGCTTTCGACTCAACGAGAGGCATTTTTCAGTAGCTCGACCGCAAGAATAGAGAGATTGCAGAGGGATGGAGCGAGCTATATCAATCACGTCTCATTCTTCAAGAAAGTGTTTCGTGAACGAACCGGAATTACGGTTTCCACCATCCATGGCGTCAAGGGCGCCGAGTTCGACGTTGTCATCGCCTTTGGCCTGTTGGAAGGTATGGTGCCGCACTTCAACGATCCTAATGGACAGGTTGCTGCGAAGAAACTCCTCTATGTATTGAGCTCCCGCGCACGTAAACACCTGCATCTGCTCTCGGAAAAGGGACGAAGCAGAGGACGTTTTGGAGAGTATGATCCTACCGTATCACTCGCATCTTGCCGCTTCGACTACGATCCGCATTAAGATTTTCTGCCACCATTGCAAAATGGGGTTGCCAGCAGTGAGGTGCCCCGCGGGCCCAAAGATTTAACACGTGGCTGGACGATCACTCTCGTCGACCGACGACGGGGTGCTCTTCCACCCGTGCTGTTAGAACAAGAAGGTCAGCTTCTTCTACTACCCGACACTGTAAGTCAGTAACGATCCTGTCTCGAAACCTGAGCTTGATGCCGTAACCTTTCTTTTTTTGTTAGACGATATTGCATCAGACCTAAGCCACCATCCATTGCTTAAGAGCTCCCAAAGGTCGGATCGACCAGACAGGCTGAAAACTTCGCCATGAACATTAATCGATGAACAAGTGCATTCTTTTTTGTGCATTTAGACCAACGGATATGGGTTACGAGCAGCTTATGAACATCTGACATCGCCCACTTGTTAAATTATATATCCGTACGCATAAGTTGGCATGCTGTCACCTTTACCTGAAAACCGGGATTTGCCACGGATTGCCAGCCCGATTTGCCAATCGATTCTTCAGACTTGAAAGCCAGAGTCCCAATCATGCTCTGAATCCTTCTTCAACGATTGGATCTCAATGGTTAAGCCGACTGTACCTTTCCCGTTGTTCCCGCCTTTGGCGTTGCTCAAGAAGCATGCGCAGATTGAGTTGCCGATTAACCGGGAAGTCCGGGAGCGTCTGGAGTCGTTCGCTGTACGCCTAAACTCGGTGAGAACTTGGCGAACGGGCATCCCTTCAAATAGTCAGGTGCATCGCCCTCTATTTTGTGGGCGACCAGGTCATTGATACTCCTTGGGGGATCGCCCAAAATTGACTTCATAAAGTAAGCATCAATTAAGCGCTAGGCTCGATGGCCAATCGGTTCAAACTGCCTCTTCCATAGTGGAACCCGTTGTATCAGTTGTCGGCGCGGCATCCAGGTCGAAGCTCGCCTGCTCTTGAGTCGCCAGTACCTTCAGGAGAAGCGCGTCTGTTTTGAGGTTGTCATACCGGTCTTCCAGCGTTTGCCGCAGACGCATAAGCCGCAAGTTTGCTGTGCTAACCAAGGTGCCGTATGTGGTGGCGCGGACCTGTCCGTAGGTGTGTTTTTCTTCCCCAACGGTCTTGGTGGTGGCCACCCCTGCTGCCACCGACTGCCCCACTACCCAGGCGGTAATGAATGGCGAACCGCTGACATAGCCCGAGTTTGCGATGTCCTGAACGTATTCGTCAGCCTGGTTAACCTCTTTGCGATTGAGTTTGAACCCACCCTTTTTAAGCTCAATCAGAAGGATGTTTTGCATCTGAGCCAGCGAGGTGTCCTGCGGGTCGAACTTTTCGATGCCCACCAACTGAACGGTGGATCGGTCTGGCAGTACCACGACATCAGGACGTTTACGCTCGTTGATGAATGAAGCGTCTGCATTCCTCCAGAGCTGTTTCGCGACGCTTTTGAGCGTCATGTTCGAGCAGTACTCCATTGACTCGAATTCAGGCCCGAACAACCAGCGGGAGCGCAGGATCAGCGGGTGCAGTGTGTGGAGTTCATCGGTCGCCGGATCCTCCGCTAGCCTGCTGATGGCTTCGATGACACTGAGCCGGTCATCAATTTCGTCCAACACCTTCAGAGCATCCTTGACCGACCAGTCTGCCAGGAGCGAATCCAGCCCCTCGATGTCGGACGCGGGCAGGTTGGCCAGCTTGGTGAGCAAGGACGCCCCACTCTTGGATTTCTCCAGGTTGATCACCGCCTTCACTGCTGTGGCAAGAAAGTCTGGTGAGATCAGCGGGTGCGCCTGAGCGACGGCTTTGGTGAACTCAGTCACTTCCAGCTGAGCGCCCTGCCCCAAGGTTTTAAGCTCAGAACGGTTCTGTACCAATGCATCCTCGGAGGCTGCTTCCACAACCTCGTTAGCCAGCTCATTCGCAACCTGGTTGATGCAGTCCGCTGCTGCCTTGAACAATTCTTCAACGGCCGGCGTTGACTGAAACCCTGTCCAATCTTGGAATACCTGCCCCTCAAATCCTTGAGTGTCCACAATGACTTTGTAGCGTTTTGCGAAACGTGTACGACCATCGAAGTTTGCGACCTGGCCAATCACCCATGAGGGGTCGCCTACGAGCCGATTCTCAACCCAGAACGCAACGCCTTGATGAATGGACGAATGATTCTGCTGTGTGGAGTCGATGACGATGACTTTTGCACTACGGCCTTCGCTCAATTCAAGGAGGTGGGTTCGAGCGTGCTGCTCAAGCTTCGCCAACGTCAGCGGCACCCCATTCACGCGGATCTGAAATGCCGGATCATGGACGAATCGGGCGGCAAGCACTGTCACGATCTCTTTAATATCGGGTCGCTTCCGGGTGACGGAAACGGAGAGCCGGGTGCCAGATCCTTCCCGCTCGCCAAACTCTTCCGAGCGCACAACAAACGGACTGGGCCCAGACTCTGTCCCCACTACGAATGTGCAGAGCTTGCCGTCACGCCAGGTTTCGACCTGGTACTGATCACCGAAACAGAGCAGCCCATGTCGACCCACCCCGTTGCGCCCGTAAGCCTTCCTGAGTTTGGCATTTCTCCCTTTGGGAAATTCGACCTTGGAGCTCTGGTGTTTCAGGCGGTCATACCGTAGGGTCATCCAACGCTTGCTGAACTGCTGGGCGGTCATCCCGTGACCATCATCAACTACGATGAGTGTGCCGCCCGGCTCGGTTGGGAGAAACAGATCGACCTTGCTGGCCCCTGCATCCCAGGCATTCGCCACCAGCTCGGTCAACGCCACCTGGGGGACATGAGCAACCGGGCCGAGCTCACGAAGAAGGTAGTCTTCCTCAAACAACGACTGGTGACGGGTTTGCTCAGACATCGCTTTCCTCCATGAAGGGGTATTTCCATAATAATTACCCGGGTCAGACAAACGCCCGTAATCCTACAGCAACGGCCGGTCTCGCTGCATCCAGAGCTGGTTTTCACGAGATCAAACCAAGACTTAGTGCGCTCCTTCCTTGGTTGACACAGCCGCCACGGCACATGATGACCAAATCCTAGAGAGCCTTGGCTGACTATTGACGTCGTTGCGACGAGTTTTGATGATCCGATAGCGTGGGCAACAGCGCGGTACATCTTGTTACTTCAAGGCAATGGCTTGATTGGTAGGTACTCCAACTCCATACCAGCCATAGACTCCTGCGACAGTGCCAGTTTCCTCGACAGCATGTCTTGTACCGTAGGTATTGCCACGTGTTTTAGCCATTCGCGCGCTACATCCTGCCTTTCGTAATCCTTAGGTTTGTCCCGATCGGATGCGACGATTTTGGCAATGGTGTTTTCTGACGGTATGAGAATGCCCTGTGCTTTTGTCGTCAACGTATTCATCCAGCCTTGAGGGTCGAAATCAGGGAAAGAGATGACATTTTTTACGCCTGATAACGCTCTCGTCACCGCCGCCGGCGTAATTTGCGGACTTCCACGAAAGAGCATCGGCACGTGCATGACCTCGCTGGGCCAATGGTACTCACTGACCGCGAACATAACGGCCTGGTTCTCTACCAAAATCACCGTATCAAGGCCATGAAGCTCCTGCGCGGGTACACTCAGGGTTCCGCCGACCGGATGGGTGTACTCGCCGGATGCCAGCTGGATCTGTCCAGATAACGAAGCGACCATGACGATGAGATGCCCGGGCTGCAATCGAGCTAGCTTCTCATTGCGAGTCTTTTGGGCCATCGTCAGGCGATCACCCTCAAGCTCTTCCATGCTGACGAGCAGAGCGTCAATTCCTGTTTCCTGCTTAAGCATCATACGTACGGTGTGCAGCTCGGCATTCGTCAGCGTCAGGTAGCCGGCGCCTTGCCTCTTGCCAATGCTGTAGGTTGTGTTCAGCAACGACCAGGTTGCATTGATTTTCACCTTTAGTGAGTCTTGCCTGATCGCAACCACCACGGTTTTGATTGCCCTGATGTTGTCAAAGATACTCATCGTCGCTCTGCTCTTTCCAATATCAAGTCAAGAACGCATCGGTTCGCAGATATGCGCACGTACGGTGCGTAAACCGGATCAAGCCGGTAATTAAGCGGTTTGTGTCGAACCTTGCTAACCGCCCGCTGCAGCCGTACGTATCCGTCCAAAGCGTAAAGCCAGATGCTTACGGAAACGTCACTGTCCCCATGTGCTTTCCAATAGGCCACTGCAGATTGGGGTTGCTTGGACTCGTTCAGGGCGTGAAGCATGTGCATGAGATGGTCACGAGCGAAGGGTTTATCTAAGACCTTGGCAGCCTGATCGGCTGGAAGGACGGTTTTCGACTCACGTGGTTTCGCTGGTTGTTCTATCTTTCGCGCCTTAGGGGGTGGAAGTGACGCGATCAGCAATTCAAGCTCCTCCAGGCTCTCTCCTGCCTCGACGTCACAGTACACACTACCTGCCAAAGGTATTTTCGCTGCCGGAATCCAGCCAGCCGGATCTTTGCCATCAAATAGAGGCTCCAGATCGATGGGGTTGCCTGCCTGAAGGAACAGGTCAACGGCATGGGCCACTTGACGCATCTGGTTGCGCTTGCGCACTGCCAAACTCAATCGATCAAGACGTCCGATCATCTCGTCCAGGGCGAGACGATTCCGTGAAACAGCACCGAGAAGGTTGTCCAGGAGGACGCGCCGCAGAGAACGATCGCTGCCGGCCATGCCTGAAAGACCTAAATGTGTGAACAGCCCTAGTTTTTCGTGAAGACGCTTGAGTCTGCCGATCGCATTATTGATATCGCGTAGGCGATCTCGCAGCCGTGGTGAGAATCCATAACCACCCTCGATAAATGCGCGTGTCTGGGCTTGTTCGTTCCTCAAGTGGTTCGTCACCTGGCGACAGCTGTGCGTTAATCGCTTCAGGTGTCGATCAGCTTCGCTGGATAGTTGGGCTGCCTTGGCGTCATGGTATGCCTCGCAATGCTGCTCAATGGCGATCAAAGACTCCTGCAGGTCAGGAGCCGCGCGTTCAAATCCTTGGAGCGATATCTGTGCGCCGACATCCAGCAACAAACCACTGAGGTAGTAAAGCTCATCATCTTCTTCGATGAGCCCTTTGGACATCAGGTAAGAAATCCCCTTTGTCCGTCGATCAGGCAGCGCAATCCCGTCCTCGTCTGCCATCGACAATGCTTCGAGAAAAGGCGCGTTCCGTGTGAGTGCATCACCCAGCTCAATCCAGTCTGGTTCCTTCACAAATTGAGCCCTCCCTGGTACTCACCATCAACCTGATCGTTTGCACCGACGTCGAGGCTGAGCGAATTGTATTCGGCTATCCACGCCAGGAGCGTGTGAACGTATCCCATCTTGCCCGTGGCGATGTAGTTCGCTGACTCGCTGTTGCGCTTGACGATATAGCCGGCATCAGCCAACGCACGGAGGACAAGTTTCAGACGGTCGTTGTTGTCTTTACCACTTTTCGATTTGTTGAAGAAATCGTATCCGCTCAAATCCCAGAGCTGGGTACGATAGATGGGATGATTTTCGATTGAGTCGAGCATCTCCGCGAATGAAATGATGTCGCCCGGGGCGAGGCATGTCTCACTGCGCCCTGCACGGTTAATCAGCCGAATGAACTCAAGGCATGGACGAATCTGATCTCGCAGCTCGATAAGCTGAGCCGTGGCCGCTTCTCGATCTACCGGTTCTGAAAGATCAATGAACCGCGCGAAGAACGTATCAGGCGCTTCGGGCTCGCCAAGTGTCGCCAGTTTACGACCAAGCGGCGCAAGAGCGCTTTCGACGCTGTCGGTAAAGTCAGCCTCTCGTAGCTGGCGATGAAGCTCAGGATAGGCGTATTGGCAAATGAAATCGCCGGACAGAAGCTTGTTCAGTACATCTCTCAATGGGCTCATAATGCATCCTCGCGATCGTCGCTTCCTAGTGCATCGTTGAGGTCATCAAGCTCGTCCTTTTCCTCGATGCCGTATTCCTTCACCACAATCGAATCGGTGTCCGACCGGCGCTCCAGGCTATAGCGGTTATTGAACTGCCGCAGCAGCTCCGGTGCGCCTCCGGGAAAGCACGCCAGCATGGAAAGTCCGCGCTCATTGAAGTAGTTGACCAGCGCAACGTAGTTTTCAGGCGAAAGCTCCAAAGCCTCGTCGATGGGGATCGACATCTGGAAGTCCGCCTCATTGCGCAGCAGTTCAAAGAGCGACACGTAGATCATGGCGACAATGATTTTTGTCAGCCCTGTGCTACTGAGGTTGATCAGCTCGGCGTTGTTTGTCGCGACCTTCACCCTGCCTTGGTCGTTGCAGGTGACGGAGACATCGAAACAGTCTGCAAGCTGAGATGTGAACGCGCCTGCTTCAATCTGGCGTTCGATGGTGCGTAGCGCGTCCATGAATCCATCGGTTGGGAGATAATCGCTCCCCATCCCACTCCAGCGCTTGTACTGCTGTTCGTAATTCGTCATGTCATCCCAAAACGACATTTCGTGGATTCGTGACGAAACCTTGAACTCAAATTGGCGGATCTGGGCGAAAGAACTGAGCACCTCGCTCGCCTTTGCAGTCGCGTCTTTACCTAATTTCAAAATGCTTCGGTGCAGTTGCTGAAGCTTCGAGCGGTTATCGCAGAGCTCGTCCGATAGGTTCTTGGCCTGAATAATCAGTTTTGTTTTTTGATCGGGGTGGGATATTTCAATGTATTCCTGAAGGCTCGGAGCTGCCTCCAACCATGCAAGTTCAAGCTCGTGCGAGGCATTGGAGGCGTGATTGATGATCTGTTCGATGGCCGCGCCCTGCGGTGTATGCACAAGCCGATCTCGTACGAAACGATGGTGAACCTGGCGATAGAGTTCAACACCCTCACGGTGGCACGCTCCCCTGCGGCGTTTCAGCTTGCCCACCTCATCCTCGATGTCTTCCGCCTTCAATGTAGAGCCCAGATGGGCTTCAGAAGCTGCATTGATCTGGTCAAGTTCTCGCAGCACACGTGATACCGCGCCAAGCTCCAGGTCATCTGCATATCCTTGAGTGACCAGCGCCTTTCGGCGTTCAGCGATAGCTTTTTGCGCAGCCCGTAGCTCAAGTTGCAACTGTTCGATAGCACGAGTTACTCGTTCAAGCTCGGCGGTCGCGCGAGCTAGAGCCGCCTTGCGTTCAGGTACCGCTGGTACTGATTCCTTTACCCATAGTCGATAACCATCAATCTGAGACTCATGATCTCTAAGGCGTTTGACCACCTTTTCCAGCTCAGCAATTTCTGAGCTGAGCCGTTTGCCCGCTGTGTCATCGATACCAGCTGATTTGAGCCGGGCTTCCATATCAGCTTGGGCCCGCTCCAGTTCCGCAATGAGGGTGGCGTCGACACGATTTTGTGCAGTCTGCAATTCAAGATCGGCCCGAGACTGATCCTGAACCAACTGCTGTTGCGATTTCTCTCCCTCAGCCTGCAGGTCACCGAGTTCCTGCTGGTGCCGTTTCTTAAGGTTGTGTACTTGGCTGATGCTCAGATCAAGCCGATGTGCTACTTCCACAATAAGGGCCGCTTGTATCTCGATTTCCCGCACGACTTCTTCACGGGCGTGATCAATTAAGCCCGCGTGATCCCCTTTTAGCGTTTCCAGGCTCAGACATGCATTGCTCAGTTCCTTTTGAGCTGCCGAAGCCCGAATACCCGTCTGGCGCAAACGATCCTCTACTGCTCGCTGTTGCCGCTCTACTGCATCTATTTCAGTGCTGATCTCCAGGATCTGGGTGGTCAGTAAAGCCACCTCAGATTCAAGAGCGTGAGTGCTTGCGACAGTGGCTTGGGGCAGCACATCAAGATTGATTTCAACTCCATAGAGGCTTTCCTGAACTGCCTCTAGCAGCGCGGGATTTAAGTCCGTGCGCATCAGTGTCTCGGCAGGGACAAGTCGAGCGATATTCTCTGTCCAGCCAGGGTGATGGCGCCGGAGGAAACCAAGCAACGTTTCGGCACCAGCATTGATCTGTTGCTTGAGGTCTTCTCTGGCTTCGCCAAGAGCGTCCCGCCTGGCCTGCAAGCCGCTGTACTCCGCAGCTCGTGTCTGCCGCTCTTGCGATAGGCTGTCTGCTTCGGCGGACACCGCATTGAGGGCATTTTGAAACTCAGCAATAACAAGCATCTGCTCATTGATGCCGCGTTGAGACTCATCCAGCGCGATCTGTGCTTCGGGAAGCGCGCTGACGGACTTGAGTTGCTCAGCGCGGGCAAGCTCGCGGGCTTGAGCACCAGTTGCCTGAAGCTGTTCTTGCTGGTGCGCGGCGAGCTCTTCTTCATGAGCCGCCCGTCGTTCATCCAGCAGCTTTGCTTGGGTAACGGACAGTTCCTGTTGGCGTTGCTGGATCACCCGCAAAGAGGCCTGGTACTTGGAGAACGCACCATTCCTGCCATCGGCAGCGGCCTGCCTCGCCGCCGCTTCGAGCTCTTGAAACACGCTTCGGATGTCAGCACCTTGACGACTCAGTTTGACCTGGTGCTCCTGCTTGAGGTGCAACTGGTCTCGTATCTCCCCAAGCTGGTCGAATTCCTCCGATAGCTCCTGGGTACGATTTTTTAGATAACCGTCACGCTTCTCTTCAAACCTTTGCAGCCAAGTCTCTTCCGCTGCCACCAGGACGTTAGCTTCGCCCTTTTGTCCGTTGAGCCCACTCATCAGATCCCGGCTACGGCTTTGTAGTTGGTCATCTTCTGAATGCAACAGGGTCAGTGCTTCAGTTCGGGCGTTTTGTCGTTCTTTGAGCTTTTCCTCAACCATGAGAGC
Source organism: Pseudomonas sp. NPDC090208 (assembly GCF_044746785.1). Taxonomy (NCBI): domain Bacteria; kingdom Pseudomonadati; phylum Pseudomonadota; class Gammaproteobacteria; order Pseudomonadales; family Pseudomonadaceae; genus Pseudomonas; species Pseudomonas sp. NPDC090208. The sequence goes on along the minus strand of NZ_JBIVCU010000003.1, from coordinate 328,741 downwards.
CCGACGTTTGTGTACGCCCATTTGTCGTATGACTGCACGAAAATCATGAGCGTGACGATTCATGTCGAAGATCGCAGGTTTCAGCGACTCCATCAGAAGGTAGCCTGCTCGATTGTCAACCACACTTCTGAAAGGTTGCGCGTTCAGCATCATGAGTGTGCGGCTGGGATCTGCGTTGTCCTGCTGAAGGATCTCCGCCATTGTTGCCTTCATGGTGTCGAATGTCCCGCCGCTTTCAATAAGCGCCAGAGTCACGAAGTCAATTCCATTGAAGTCTTTTCGCTTCGGCGCCAGAGAAAACCCCGGTCGCAAACTGACGATCAGTTTGCGCTTGCCGGCGTCCGCAACTTTCTCCAGGTGAGCTGTGCCGCTATTGAACTGGATTATTTGTCGGTAGTGATAGGGTTGCAGTTCAGGGGAGCATGAAATTCCTTGGTGGGCCAAGTGACCGTGCAGCTCCCCTGGTAGTACCAGCAATCCTGTCTCGTAGTCACGATAAAGGAGTTCAGCGCTCCAAGCGCTTGAGACCAGGCGGTACGCATACCCTTCTCCGCTGCGGTGCATGATCGCGCAACGTGCATCGCCAGCATGGTTGATGTAGTCAAATACAATGAAGCTCGACGAACGCGGCAGGTACCAGTTTGCGAAGCTCTCGCGGTTGGTTGTCGCCTTCACTAATCGGCCAGGCGATGCGCCATAAAACACAGGGATGAGTTTGATGAAGGACGACTTCCCGATGCCATTTTCGCCGGTGACACTGGTGTTTCCTTTCATGGCCAGCTCTGCTTTGGCCCCCGCACAAAGCGAATCGACCAGCACTATTTTGATTAGTTGCGACATCAGATGCCTCTCTGGTTCAGCCTTGTATGAGTGCAGCCGATCTCGATCTCGGCGGCCCGTTATAGCGGGCATCAAACTTTCGGATGACGCTTGCTCTTCCTATTCACGATATGTAGATATATCTGACACATCTACGGTGTTTACGCATACAGGTAAACTTTTCGAGCACATGGTCACGGCATGGAACGGGCTAAATCGATTGAAGCAGTACGCTGGGATTTGGCGTTGAGGTACAAGTTGATAGAGACAGTTGCCTGGTGGGAAGGCCGTTTGACGACTGGCCATTTGATGCAAAGTTTTGGCATCAGTCGTCAGCAAGCATCGAAGGATATCAATACCTACATGGATGAGCATGCACCAAAAAACCTTATATATGACAAGCACTTAAAAGGTTACGTCCCTGGCAAAAATTTCAAACCTCTCTGTATGAAGGAGAGCGCTAGCGCCTACCTTCAACTGCTGAATCAGAATCACGAGCGCGCTCCCCATATAGAAGGTTTGACGCTGGCGTACGCACACATCGACGTGCTTGATGTGCAGGATCGATCCATCCGCCCGGAAGTGCTTAGACCTTTGTTGAAGGCCTGCCGAGAGGGGCAGCGACTTGAGTGCGAGTACGCGTCTTTCCGGACGCCGGATGGGGAAACCCGGCTGATTGCTCCGCATACTCTGATTCATACAGGAATGCGTTGGCAAGTTCGTGCGTACTGCGAGAAGAATGGAGAGTATCGCGACTTCGTGCTCAGCCGGTTTCGTGGAATCCCTGAGCTGATGAATGATGTGACTGAGCACACTCGCTCGCTAGACCCTGGGTGGACGACGCCGGCAACGGTGGTTCTGGAGGCGGATTCAAGGCTCAAGCCTGGGCAGCGCGCTATTCTCGAAGCGGATTACGGGATGGAGGACGGGCAGTTGGTGATCGAGACCCGTGGCGCATTGGTTCAGTACGTGTTGAACCGCTACCAGATCGATACCGCGAAGATGCACATGAAACCGAGCGCGCAGCAGCTGACCGTAGCGAGCTTGGAAGAGCTGAGCCAATGGCTCTACTAGAGCCAGTCCAGCGCTTTGGGAGTGGGCGATGTGTAAACAAATGACACATATCGCCTCGCCCCGCGTTGATCAAATATCATGAGAGGCCTCAATTCGCACGGGCCTTCTGAAGTCATTCGCTGAATCCAGTGGAGTCGATCCGTCCTCCGCCGCTGCTGCCTCCAGTCACGCAGGCACCGGTGTATTGGACATTTGTCGATGCTCGCCGTAAGGGTTCATCAACGGGAAAATGTGCAGAGCTATGCTAAGACCTTTATAAACTGAGGTTTCACACTTCAGGTGTTCACTTACGACGTCGTCCATCTGTACAAGGTTCCGAAAATCTAAAACTCAACGACGCGGGCCGACGCAATTCCGTCCTCCCCTCATTTTTCAAGGATGAATCTATGCGTATCCATCATCTGGATGTCGCGAAGTTGCCGTTACGCCTGCAACCAAAACTGCTCCATCAGCGCTACCGAGCCATTCGACTCCCTGAATACGATTGCTTGCGTCACGTAAAAGGTTTATCCCTGAATGACGCAAGCATCGTCCGCACCTTCATAACCTTCACTTGGCCCGCTATGAACAACGCAGATCACTGGCTGAATTACCTCGTGTCCGAAGACGTTGTCCTTGCCCGCTCAAGGGTCAAGGGTTCATGGGGTGTCCGTCTGGAACAGACTGAAGGTGCGTATTTCCATTTCGTTGGCGAAGGCACTGCTTACGTCCAGGTCGACGGCGAACCGGAGATCGCGCTGGAGCCCGGTGATCTTGTGGTGTTTCCTCAAGGTGCGCCGCACCATCTTCGCGGAGTCTCCGGCGGGAAAACGCTGCCCTTGCATGAGTTCGTCGGGGACAGTCAGGCGCGAAACAGCAAGGATCCGGACGCAACGGGTTTGTTGTGCGGATCCTTTGGGATTGCCCGTTACATGACGATGCCAGCGGTCAAATCGCTGCCGGCAATCATGCATCTGCAGGCTCATTCCCAAGGCACAGATGCCCCCTTTGTCGACACGCTCAGGCAGCTTTGCGACGAGGTCGAGAACATCAGAATGGGCAGCGACGTGGTGGTCAGGCATTTGCTGTCCACGCTGTTCGTTTACGTTCTGCGCCACTGGTCAGAGACGCATCCGGTGTTGGCGACGAACTGGCTTTCGGCGTTGCAGAATCGGCACATCGCAACCGCGCTGGCGTGTATTCACAGGGATCCGGCGGGAAACTGGACAATTGATGGCCTGGCTCGTGAGGCCGGATTGTCCCGCTCACTCTTTGCCAGGCAGTTCCATGAGACGGTGGGTGAAACGCCGCATTTGTATCTGACACGCTGGCGCATCGGTATCGCCGTGCAGTTGCTGAACCAGACCGATATCACCATCGCTGAGCTGGCCGAAAAAATTGGCTACCGCTCCGAGTATTCGTTCATTCGCGCCTTCAGACAGATGCGTGGAATCACCCCCACGCAACACCGGGCTGCCCGGCTCACTCTGAAGAATGAGCCGGTGGCACCCTGCGCGCATGCGGTCCCGTTTCATGCATCTACACGGTGAATACCGGAAGTGGCAGCACCTCTCGGAACGCTTGCCGCAGAGGTGGTGTGTGCCCTGCCCTATATCGACTCCGCGATTCTCAGGTCAGAACTCCTGCGCGGTAGGCCGCAGAACGATCTCGTTGATGTCGACCTCGGCGGGTTGCTCGATGGCGTAGGCAATCGCACGGGCGACGGATTCGGCCGGGATTTCAAAGTTTTTCCAGAACTCTTGCACGCTGGCAGCGGTGTCCGGATCGGTGCTGTTGTGTTTCAGCTCCGAGCGTGTGGTGCCGGGCAGAATCACCGTGGTACGGATGTTGGGGCCCACTTCGGCGCGCAGACCTTCCGAGATTGCGCTGACGGCGAACTTGGTCGCGCTGTACACCGTGCCGATAGGCGCGAAAACTTTGCGGGCAGCGACCGACGAAATATTGATGAAATGGCCGGAGTCACGCTTCTGGAAATGCGGTAGCGCCGCAGCGATGCCATACAGCACACCTTTGATGTTGACGTCGATCATCTGATCCCATTCGTCAACCAGCAGCTTGCTCATGGGCGATAAAGGCATGATGCCGGCGTTGTTGACCCAGACGTCGATCTGGCCGAAGTGCTTCAGCGCTTCCTCGGCCAGCACTTCAAGGTCGCCGCGACGGGAAACGTCGGTTGCCACGGCAATGGCCTGAATGTTCTGCGCGTGCAGATCGGCAATGATCGCGTTCAGTTTGTCGGTGCGGCGCGCCGCCAGAACCAGTCTGGCGCCCATGCTGCCCAGGTGGCGAGCGGTCGCTTCACCCAGGCCGCTGCTTGCGCCCGTGATGACGACAACTTTGTCTTGGATACCGATGTTGGACATGAGAAGTACTCTATAAGGATAGGGACAATGGCGGTCGTGGAAGAAGGCGTCCGCGGCAACGGACGCCCTTTTCGATTCACCGGTTCAGGTGGAAATGCGGCTTACAGCTTCGCCAGGAACTGGTCGACGGTCAGGTCGGCGTGACCGATCAACGGGAACGAGTAAGTCAGTGCCGCAGCGTGTTCACCACGGTTGAACTCGGCGGTGGCGTCGTTGATGAAGGTGACGTGGTAGCCCTCTTCAAAAGCATGACGACCGGTGCTCTCGACACACTTGTGCGAAGTCAGGCCACACAGTGCGACTTTCTGAATGCCACGGGCCTGCAGTTTTTCCTGCATGTCGGTGCCACGGAACGAGTTCCACAGGCGGTGCTGGCTGATCACGATATCGCCTTCCTGTGGACGCAGCGGCTCGTAGAACTCAGCGCCCCAGGTGCCTTTCCAGAAGTACTGCTTGTCACGGGTGTTCTTGTGCAGGTACGAGTGCAGGAATGGCACGTCGTCGAAGCTGTGCTCATCGACACCGTGGGGTGCGTAGATGATTTGCAGGCCGGCCTTGCGTGCGCCTTCAACCAGACGCATCAGGTTTGGCAGGAAGCTCACGCGCTCCATTTCATCCTTGATGCCGTCGTGCAGCTTGCCGCCTGGCGACAGAAAGTCGTTCAGGGGGTCAATGATTACCAGAGCGGAAATGTCGCGTGGATATTCAGTGGTCATCTCGATTTACCTTGTGATTAACATCATCATTTCATAAGCCGATACAGGCTCGGTTTTCCGCAGCCATCACGGCCTTGGATCGTTCACTTTTGCTGCATATACAACATAGAAAGCCAAGAAAACGTTGCGCGTACGTGCTGCATATACAACATAAGAGGCAAGGCAAAACCTACTGCCCGTAGAACATCTCGTTGCCTACGCCCATGACGGTCGCAACACCGCCCTCGCCCAACAAATTCCGGGCCCGTTCCTGGGCCGTCTGCCAGGCGGGATACACGTCATGCAGCAGCTGTTTTCCGGTTTTTGTCAGCACTATGGGCCGACGGCGCCCGCCTTCGTCGCTGGCCGATTCCTCGATCCAGCCGCCGTCGAGCAACAACTTGATATTGCGGGTCAGCGTCGAGCGCTCCTGGTGAGTGAAGCGCCCTATCTCTGCCCGGCTGGCGGACTTCAGGTTGAAAACCGCCACCAACAGGGCGAACTGGGCGGAGCCGATGTCGTAGGGCCGAAGCACTTCGTCGTAGACGCTGGACAGCACCCTGGCGATGACCCGCGTTCGCGAAATCATGCAGTCGTTGACCATCTCGCTGAGAACTTTGTCTGACATCACGAACACCCCGGCCATTACGCGGCCGACACCTGTTGACGGAAACTGCGGGTCCTGTCTGGCTGGATCTGCGCAGTGCAGATCCAGCTGACCGAATCATGGTTGCATATGCAACATAGGTCGTCAAAACTTATTTCAGGCATCTGCCGACCGTTCAGCCGATAAGGATGGAAGGCAACTTCAGCCCTTCAAACGCGCGGTGGGCACGACAGTTTCGACCTTGCCGGTGGTCACGTCATACACCAGCCCTGTCACCATCGCCTCTGCAGGCATGTTCGGATTGGCTTTCAATGCGGCCACGTCGATTTTCACCGATTGGTAAGGATCGAGGATGGCCAGCGCTGCCAGCTTGTCCTCCTCCACGCCCATGTACTTCGCAAGAAGATGGGGCGCGTGATGGAAGCAACCGGTGATACCGCATTGCGTGTGGTGCAGCACGACCAGATTCCAGCCTTCGCCGATGGCATTGCCGCCGACCTTCGACACCGTGCCGAGAATCGCCATGGTCTGGAACAGCTCTGGGGTCACCCGCCCACCCACGTTGCGGATGATGGCGGCCTCACCCGCATTGAGCTTGAGAATATCCATCGGGTCCACGCGCGGGTCCACGCAACCAATGATCATCGTCTTCTGCGAAGGGATGATTTTCAGCTCGGCGGAGAAACCCTTCTCCGCATACTCTGCATTGCGTTCGGCCAGAGCCTTGATGAAGTCCATGTGTTTGCCTCCGTCATTCGACAGGTGGATGGGTTAGCGCGGTTGAGGCAGTTTGGTCAGCATCATCGCCTGGAGCTGCTGCGGGTTCGCCGTGAACTTCTCGTGGATGCCACGGGACTGGGCGCCCGCCACCATTTCGTCGTTGGTCCCCGCTTCGACCGCATCAAGGGCATCGGTGACCACTTCCAGCGGACTCAGGCGAGGCTCGGGCAGCTTGGCGCCCATCGCGGTTTCGGTTTGAACGGCGAGCACACCGACAACCTGGGTGCCCTGCCCTGCCAGTTCGGCACGGATACTGCGGTTCAGCGACAGACCAGCGGCCTTGGACGCGGCGTAGGTAGCGGCCATGGGCAGGCTGATCAGCGAGAGCATCGACAGCATGTTCAGCACGGCGCCGCCGGATTTCGCCAGCACCGGAGTGAAGGCACGGGTCATCGCCAACGGACCGAAGTAGTTCACTTCCATCTCAAGGCGAGCGTCGTCCATGCTGGGAGCCGAGATCGCACCGTCAAACGCGGCATAGCCGGCGTTGTTGATCAGCAGCGTGACATCGCTCGCCACACTGGCTGCGGCCGCAACCTGATCGGCGTCGGTGACATCCAGTGGCAGTGGGACCAGACGCTTGTCGCCACCTTTCAGCAGCTCACCCAGCGACGCGGTATCGCGTGCGGCGACATAGATTTTTGCCACGCCGCGCTTGAGCAGTTCTTCCACGAAGGTGCGGCCGATACCGCGGTTCGCGCCAGTGACCAGCGCAACAGCATTTTCGATTTTCATGACAGGCTCCTAAATATTCGACGGGTATTGATCAGTCAGGGAAACCGGCCCGCCCAGGACGGGCCGGTGAAGTCGATGTCACTTGCCGTTGAGCTTGTCGGCATGCAGGCGGGCGAACTCGCCCACGGTCATCGAACGACGCCCGGTGAGCTTCTCGATGTTGTTGTCGGCGCCGGCCATGCGACCGTTGTGGTAGTCGCGCATGGCACCGTCCAGGTGCTGAACGATGTACGGCGGCACGCCCATTTCGGCGATCGAATCGACGTATTCCTCGACCGGCAGGTCCTGGAAGACGATCTTGCGGCCCAGCGCTTCGGACAGTTCGGCAGCCATCTGTTCGTGGTCCATTTCGACCGGGCCGGACAGGTTGATGGTGGTGCCGATGTGACCTTCAGGGTTCTTCAGCAGCGCGGCAATGGCGCGTCCCTGGTCGTCTGCCGCGATCGGCGAATGACGGCCCTTGCCCACCGGCATGCGCAGCACGCCTTGTTGCAGGAACGGCAGTTGCCATGGGTACAGCAGCCATTCCAGGAAGTAGGTCGGGCGCAGGTGGATGACCGGCACACCGGACCAGTTGAGAATTTCTTCAGCGATGTAGGTGTCGCGGCAGGACTGGCTGCTGGACTCGCGGTTGGCCGAACGCTGGGACAGGTTGAGGACGGTTTTGACACCGGTCTCTCTGGCTGCCTGGGCGAAGTTCACGGTCGCATTGATCAGGCCAGGCTGTACCGGCCACACGAGGTAGGCAGCGTCGACACCTTGCATCGCATCACGAACGGTGTTGATTTCCAGCAGATCACCGACGACCACTTCGGCACCCAATGCTTTCAGCGCATCGGAGCGTTCATCCAGCTTATGCACCATGGCGCGGACATCGAGGCCCAGCGCGATGGATTCACGAACGGCGGCACGACCTGTGTCGCCAGTTGCACCAGTGATCAGAACTTTCTTGGACATGGGATTTGATCCTAAAAATATGGGTTTGGCCGTATTGGCATTACGCGTCAGTTCGGGCTGGGTGCCTTGGCGCCTCGTCTCCGATGGGGCAAATATCGTCGCTTCCCCGGGCGTCCGGTAGCCGTCGATTCGATCTAACATTTATCTTGATTCAGCATTAATCGACCTCCTTCGATAGAATGGCGGTCAACCTGGCCAAGGCAGGAATGGCGAGTGGTTGGCGCCCTTGTACTGAGCATTTTCAGAGAAGCGCACGCTTCCCATCGGGCGCGTGGCTGGACAAAAAGTGCGTGGCTAAGTGCTCTGGATTTGAGCGATACCGAAGGCAAATATCAGACAGCGAGGGGCAATCACGATGGCCTTGAAGGACTTCATTTCACTGCGGCTGTACACCCGCGTGGCGCGCCTGGGCAGCTTCTCGGCGGCCGCACGGGAGACCGGGCTTGCCCAGTCCCAGGTCTCGCGGATGGTGGCCGAGCTGGAAGCCAGCCTGGGTGCCCGCCTGCTGTCCAGGACGACCCGTGCGGTGGTGCCGACAGAGGCCGGCCTGGAGTTTCTGGCGCGGATAGAGCCTATTCTTGCGGCACTCGACGATGCCGAAAACAGCGTGCGGGAGAGCGGCGAACTTCGCGGCCTGCTGCGCGTCGGCATGCCGTCCACGATGGGCTTGCGCGTGGTGATTCCGAGGCTTTCGGCATTTACCGAGCGTCACCCTGCCCTGCACGTTGAATTGCTGCTCGAAGATCAATGGCAGGACATGGTCAAGGAAGCGGTCGACGTCGGCATCCGCGTGGGCAAGTTGCCTGACCTTGCCGGCACGGCAAAGCAGATCGGGCTCATGCGGCGGGTACTGGTGGCGTCACCCGAATACCTGGCGCGACACGGCACGCCGCTGCTGCCGGGCGACATTGCCAATCACCGCATCGTCGGCGGGCCGGCCGGGGCTCAGGTGACCTCCTGGCAGTTCGAGCGCAACGGCGAGACCGTCTCCGTCAGCCCCAACGCCCAGTTGTCGATCAACGACACTGCCGGCGCCCTGGCTGCGGCGACGGGTGGACTGGGTATCACCTCGACCACGTCCTGGGCGGCGGGCCTTGAACTCAAGACCGGCGCGTTGGTGCAGCTGATGCCGGACTGGAAAATGGCCGAGTTGCCGGTCCATGCCTATTTCCCGATGGGGCGCACCACACGCATGGCGGCACGGGCGTTCGTGGATTTTCTCGGTGAAATGCTCAACAGCGACCCGGAGCACTTCGGTCATTTCAACTCTGCGCCACGGTGAAAGATCATGCCCCCGCCATCCATCAAGCCGTACGATCGTCATACTGTTACCGAAATAACATGATGGATATACTGTTTCAAATCAGTGTCTTTTTTTGCGAGCTTTGGAGAAAGGTATGCGATATCCGGCTGAGGAAACCGCAGAGAAGCATCAACGAATCCTTGAACAGGCGTCGATCCTGTTCCGTGAGCACGGCTTCTATGGCGTCAGCGTCAGTGAAGTGATGAAGGCGACGGGGCTTACCCACGGCGCGTTCTACAACCATTTCGAATCCAAGGATGACCTCATCGCCAAGACCATCGGCGAGGCGTCTTCGAAAGCGCTGGCCTCGATGAAAGAGGCAGAGCACACCCCGGAAGCGATGCAGGCGTACGTTCAGCACTACCTGACCGAGGGCCATCGCGACGACCCCGGTACCGGCTGCCTGATGACGGCTCTGGCTTCCGAAGTCGCTAGAGAACCTTCCGTTCAGCCGGCGTTTACCCGGCACCTGAAAGGCGTGCTTGCCAGCCTCATGGCGCCGTTTGCGAAATCGAAAAAACGCCACGTTCGGCGTGACGCAATCCACAAGATCTCGACCATGGTCGGCGCGATCGTTCTCGCACGTGCCGTGGATGACCCGGCGCTCTCGGCAGAAATCCTGCGCGAAGTCCGCAACTCGCTGGACTGAGCTCGCGGACTTTTCAAGGCAGTTCTGCCGACTGGCGCTCAGTGTTCGTGGAAACGGCTTTTGCAGGCGTTGGCTACCGCACCCCGCACCATCGAGCTTTTGCTCCGGTGCAGAGGGAGGGGCCGCTTTCAGGCATGCCCCTTCACTGAACGAACCGCACGCCGGGCCAGTTTTTAAAGGCGCAAACGACCGCGATCGCACGGTACGGGTACGATCGACGGTGGCTCAATCATTGAGCCCATTGCGTCAGCAGGGAAATGAGTGGCGCGCCCGGACAGGCGGCAACAACCTGAAGTCGGTTGCGGCGTAACAGACAGCCGGACAGGGCCTGCGTGGATACAGGTGACAATGCGCTCTACAATCGCAGCACGAAACGGCTGATGTCCTGATCAGAGAGTAGGAGTCCGGTTCGGGACAGGCAACGTCAAATGCTCCACCTGAAATGACAATTCGTCTTTATTTGGGAAGCTTATGAGCAACGCCGACCACTGGCTCAAGTACCTCACTGCAGAAGGTGTCGTCGTCGCCCAGTCCAGGGTCAAGGGTGACTGGGGCATCGAAATGGAGCAGCGTGAGGGCACGTACTTTCATTTTCTAGCCCAGGGAACGGCGTACTTTTCCCTCGACGGCCAGCCCCAGATAAAGCTCCAGCCCGGTGACGTGGTGGTGCTTCCCCAAGGCGCGACTCACCAGTTGCGCAGCGCGCCGCAGAGCAAGGTGGCTTCGTTCGCTGATTTCGTCAGGAATATCCAGGCGCTTTACAGCAAGGAGCCTGACGCAACCATCGTGGTGTGCGGCTCGTTCGGCATCGACCGATACATGGTCATGCCGGCGATCAAATCCCTGCCGCCCTCCATCCATCTCCAGGCCGAATCGAACGGGGCGACCGCGCCGATCGCCGAGCTGCTCAAGCAGCTGCGCAGTGAGGTGGAGAACGCCAGAATGGGCGGCAAGATGGTGGTGAGAAACCTGCTTTCGACGCTGTTCATCTACATCCTGAGGCAATGGTCCGAGTCTGAAACCGCCGAGGCCGGCTCGTGGTTTTTTGCCATGCAGAATCGCCATATCGCCAAGGCGCTGGCGTGCATTCACCAGAAACCGGGGAATGACTGGAGCCTCGACAACCTCGCTCGCGAAGCCGGGCTTTCACGCTCGCTGTTCGCCCAGCAGTTTCGCGAATCCGTGGGTGAAACCCCGTATGGCTACCTGACGCGCTGGCGCCTGGGCATAGCGGCACAGCTTCTTGCGCAAACCGACCTGAGCATCGAGCAAATCGCGCAAAAGGTCGGGTACCGCTCGGAATATTCGTTCAATCGGGCGTTCAAGAAAGCCAGAGGAAGAACCCCCACCAAAGAACGTGAGCGCCGGTTGTCCCCGGAGAATGGCCCGCCGATTGCGATCGTTTAGCCTGGTCGACATTCATTTCGAGCTGGCGCGGGACTTCAGCGCCGCGAAGCCGTCAATGACGGCCCCCAGCGTGCTCATGGCAGGCATCAATGCATCGGCAATGGCGATTGCCTTTGCCGTCGGCCGCACGCCTCTGCCGTTTCTCACGAACAACCGATCGTCAAAACAGTTACGCAGCCGTACCAGCGACGCGCTCACTGCCGGCTGCCCCACGCTGAGCTGCTCAGCGGCCCGGGAAACGTTCCGTTCACGGAAGACAACCATGAAAACCACCAGGAGGTTCATATCCACCTTCATCAGGTTTTTTTCGTACATGAGCATCGCTTTCTCTCATCTCCACTGGTTTGAGCATTGAGTCGCAGCCACGGCCATCCATGGATGCTTAAGTCGTGGCTGGCTTGATTACATTCTCTGGAACAGCGCCTGAAACGCCGAATTGAATGCCGTGAAAACGGCTATCACCATCAATGATGATCATCATGTTTAAAGGCCGTCAATTACCGCCAGGAACAGAGTGATCATTACCCTGTTTCGACACGAAAACCCTTATGAATAAAGGCTTAAAGCGCTTTTCGCTTCCAGCGATTGGTTCACGTCAAAGGACGTTTTTCATGTCCGTTGTCCCGTAAATATCCGCTCTGCAATGGATCGGCGGGAGTTGACATCAAGCAGTATGGCTATCATGCTCTATCTCACTAAGCATGACGGCTGTACTGCTTGGCTGCATCGTAACATGATGTGCGTAATGCTTTATCCGGTTTGCTGACTTCCGACAACCTTTTATCTGTTTACCCTGGAGATGCTCATGAAAACTTATCTGATTACTGGCGCCACCGGCGCAACAGGTGCTCCTGCCGTTCAGCAGTTGTTGGAACAGGGCCATCGCGTGAACGCCTTCGTGCATCGCGAAGACGAACGCTCGCAGAAACTGAAGGACCTGGGCGCCACGATCTTCGTTGGCGATGCGCTGAAACTGAAAGAGCTGCGCCCCGCCATGGAAGGCGTAGACGGTGCCTACTTCTGCTACCCGTTGACCAATGGTCTGGTCGAAGCCGCGGCGATTTTTGCCCAGGCCGCGAAAGAGGAGAATGTCGGAATCGTCGTGAACATGTCGCATAAGCAATCGCGTCCCGATGCTCGCAGCCAGGCGACGCTGAACCACTGGCTGTCCGAACAAGTGTTCAATTGGTCCGGCGTACCGACCACCCACCTGCGCATCACCTTCTTCGCTCAATGGATGCTGTACACCGCCGCGTTGATCCGTGCAGGCCGTTACCTGACGCCTTTCGATGCCGACAGCCGCTTTGCCCCCATCGCCGCTTCCGACATCTCGAAAATCATCGTGGGTGTCCTGACCAATCCGCAAAACCACGCGAACAAGGTCTACCCACTGCACGGCCCAATCGAGTACAGCCACCAGGAACTGGCCGATCTGCTCGCCAAGACCCTGGGTAAAGAGGTTCGCTTCGAACAGGTGTCCCCTGATGAGTTCGTCAAGACCCTGGGCTGGGACGGCGACCCTTCGTACGCCGCGCACTTCGCTGCCGTGAAAGTCGATCAGCAGGAGAAGCGTCTGGAAGGCCTGGACACGACCGGTGCTGAAATCATCGGGGGCCCACTGCAAACGCCCGCCGAGTTCATCGAAGAACATCGCCACCTGCTGGCGTAAACCTCCCGGCAACGATCCCGAGAAGGCCAACAGCTCTTCCCGGGATCACACCCCTGCTCGCTTCGGCGACATGACGTGAAACGGTCAATGGCCGGCATCGACGTCAACACACGCCCCGCCAAACCTGGCGTCCGACCTGTCCTGCGCAGCGGACTGTTTCCCGTCCCGACATTCTAGCCGTGCCAGATGAGCAATCTCCTGGCCGCCAAAATAAAGACGATTTGTCTTTTCCTGCGGACTTTTTGCCCTGCCTTCGCTGTTGCCGATCACGCTATTGACGGCTCAAACAAGCGCCTTTGAATGATGATCATCATTTTCGTTGATTATCCAAATCGCAGCTTCGAAATTGCTTCTTAAGCATGACGGTCATAATGTTACATCCAGATCGCCTCATCCAACGGAAGCGTCTATTTCCTGGCCTGTTGCCGCTCGAAACCCCGCATCACCGGGTTCATGAGTGCGTAAAGCCAGCCATCAGCTAGCCAATCAACCCGACTTCTGAAGAGAAAATATGAAAACTGTTCATCACCTGAATACCCGCATCCGCCCTGTCGTCGGTGCTGTGGCGATGGCAATGGCTGGCCTGCTGGCCCTGAACCTGTCTGGCTGCGAGGATGCCAGTGGCAAGGCCGCCGAATCGGCAGCCGCTACCGGCGCCGTAGTGTCCGCTGCGACGGTCATACAGAAAGCCGTTGTTGAAACCCAGGAATTTTCCGGCCGTATGGAAGCCATCGAGCGCGTCGACATTCGCGCCCGGGTCCCCGGCTTCATCACCAGCGTCAACATCACTCCTGGCGCCATCGTCAAGAAAGGCGACGTGCTCTTTGTCATCGATCCTCGCCCTTATCAGGCCGAAGCCGATCGCACCGAAGCCGCCGCAGCCGCCGCGCGGGCCAAGGTCGAGTTGGCGCGTATCGAGCTGACCCGCTCGCAGAAACTGATCGGGGAAAAGGCTATCGCACAGCGTGAGTTGGACGAGAACACGTCGAACTTCAAGCAGCTGGAGGCCAGCGCCCGCGCAGCTGCCGCCGAGTACGACAATGCCAGGCTCAATCTGAGCTACACCCGCGTGACCTCGCCCATCGATGGCCGTGTCGGCAAAGCCGATATCACCCTGGGCAACTTGGTCGACACCAGCGCCGTGCTGACCAAGGTGGTGTCCGACGACAAGATCTACGCCTCTTTCGACGGTGACGAAGACACTTACCTGCGCGTCGGTGCCGCGCACCACAGCGGCCAGGACGTGAACGTCAGAGTCGGCCTGGCCAATGAGCAAGGCTTCCCCCATGAAGGCAAACTCGAATTCGTCGACAACCAGCTCGACCCGCAAACCGGTGGCGTACGCATGCGCGCCATCTTCACCAACGCCGACAAGACACTGGCCCCCGGTCTCTTCGCCCGCGTGCAGTTGCAGGGCGGCACCCACGGCGGCAACGAAACTCAGGCCATCCTGATCAACGAACGCGCGATCGGCACCGATCAGGATCGCAAGTTCGTGTTCGTCGTCGACGCCCAGGGCAAAGCCGAATACCGCCAGGTCACCCTCGGCAACAGCGTCGATGGCCTGCGCGTCGTGCGCACTGGCTTAAAAGCCGGCGAGCAAATCGTGGTCAACGGCTTGGTCCGGGTGATGCCGGGCGCGCCTCTGGCACCTCACACGGTTTCGATGGATTTCAATCCTGACGAACCGGTTGCCGAGACTGCTGCGGACACCGCTTCCAAAACCAGACCTGACGCCAAATCCAAGGGTTGATCGATCATGAAATTCTCGAAATTTTTCATCGACAAGCCCATCTTCGCGGCGGTCCTGTCGATCATCATCTTCGTCGCAGGGCTTATCGCGCTGTTTACCTTGCCTGTCGCAGAGTACCCGGACGTTGTGCCTCCGGCCGTGCAGATCCGCGCGCAGTACCCGGGCGCCGACGCCAGAGTGATTGCCGAAACCGTCGCCACCCCTCTGGAACAAGAGGTCAACGGCGTCGACAACATGCTGTACATGTCGTCGCAGTCGACCGCCGACGGTAACTTGCTGCTGACCGTGACGTTCAAGATCGGCACCAAGGTTTCGCAAGCTGAAACCGACGTGGAAAACCGCGTGCAACGGGCATTGCCACACCTGCCCGAAGAAGTCCGTCAGATCGGTGTCACCACGATCAAATCGTCACCCAGCCTGACGATGGTGGTGCACCTGACCTCGCCGGACGGCCGTTACGACGACCAGTACCTGCGCAACTACGCCACGATCAACGTCAAGGACCAGCTCGACCGCATTGCCGGCATCGGTCAGGTGCAACTCAACGGTTCGGGCGACTACGCCATGCGTATCTGGCTTGATCCGGTGAAGATCGCCGCGCGCAACATGACCACAATCGACGTCACCGATGCGATTCGTGAGCAGAACGTACAGGTCGCCGGCGGCGCCATCGGCCAGTCACCATCCAAAGGCAGCGACTTCCAGCTCTCCGTCAAAACCCAGGGCCGCCTGCAAACGCCGGAAGAGTTCGGCAACATCATCGTGCGCACTGGCGCTGACGGCGCGCTGACTCGTCTGCGTGATGTTGCCCGCATCGAACTGGGCGCCAACGCTTACAACCTGCGTGCCCGTCTCAACAACCAGCCTGCCGTTGCGCTGGTCATCTTCGAGGCGCCAAACGCCAACGCACTGCAAATGGCCAGCGACATCCGCGACCGTATGGAGCAGTTGAAAGCCGACTTCCCGCCGGGAATGGAATACAACATCGTCTACGACACCACCCGCTTCGTGCAGGACTCGATCAACGCGGTGATTCACACCCTGCTTGAGGCTATTGCGCTGGTGGTGCTGGTGGTGATCGTCTTCCTGCAAACCTGGCGTGCCTCGCTGATCCCACTGCTTGCGGTGCCGGTTTCCGTGGTCGGCACCTTCGCCGTGATGCTCGGTTTCGGTTTCTCGATCAATACCCTGTCATTGTTCGGCCTGGTGCTCGCCATCGGCATCGTCGTCGACGACGCCATCGTGGTGGTTGAAAACGTCGAACGGAATATCGCCGGCGGTCTGTCGCCACGTGAAGCGACGATCCAGGCGATGAAGGAAGTGAGCGGCCCTATCATTGCCATCGCCTTGGTGCTCTGCGCCGTGTTCGTGCCGATCGCCTTCGTGCCGGGTCTGTCCGGTGAGTTTTACAAGCAGTTCGCCCTGACCATTGCCATCTCGACCGTCATCTCGGCCTTCAGCTCCCTGACCCTGGCGCCTGCGCTGTCCGCTGTGCTGCTTCAGGCACACGATGCCCCTAAAGATGCACTGACCCGGGTCATGGACAAGCTGTTCGGTCGCTTTTTCAACGCCTTCAACCGCTTTTTCGGGCGCTCCTCGGAGCGTTATGAAATGGGCGTCAAGGGCACCCTCAAGCGCAAGTCCAGCTCCATCGCCATCTACCTGCTGCTGGCCGCCTGTGCCGGCATGATGTTCAAGCTGGTGCCCGCGGGGTTCGTGCCTTTGCAGGACAAAGGCTACCTGATCGGTATCGCGCAGTTGCCGACCGCCTCGTCGCTGGACCGTACCGACGCCATCATTCAGCGCATGGGCAAGATCGCCACCGACACGCCCGGCGTCCGCCACGCGGTGCAATTCCCGGGGCTGTCGGTCAACGACTTCACCGCTTCGTCCAGCGCCGGCATCCAGTTCAGCAACCTGCAAAGCTTCGATCAACGCGGCGCCAAGGACATGAGCGCTGGTGCCATCGCCGCTGAACTGAACAAGCGCATGGCGTCTATTGAAGACTCGTTCATTCTCGTCGTGCCGCCTGCTCCGGTGGACGGCCTGGGTACCCTCGGCGGCTTCAAGCTGATGGTCGAAGACCGCGGCAACGTCGGTTACGACGCGCTGAACAAGGCAACTCAGGAACTGCAGGCCCGTGCGCGCAAAGCGCCTGAACTGGCGGGTGTCTTCACCGGCTTCCAGATCAACGTGCCGCAAATCTACGCCGACATCGATCGTGATAAAGCCAAGCAGTTGAACGTGCCGCTGCAAACGATCTACCAGACGCTGCAAGTCAACCTGGGTTCGGTCTACGTCAACGACTTCAACCGCTTCGGTCGTACCTATCAGGTGCGGGTGCAGGCTGACGAACAGTTCCGCGACCACGTCGAAGACCTGAAAAAGCTCAAGATCCGCAGCACCAACGGCGACATGATTCCCCTCGCCTCGCTGATGCGCGTCTCCAACACCTACGGTCCGGAACGCGTGCAACGCTACAACGCCTATGTGTCGGCCGACCTGAATGGCAGCCCTGCTCCAGGCTATTCGTCCGGACAGGCACAAGCGGCCATCGAGCGTCTGGCAAAAGAAGTGCTGCCAAAAGGCATCACCTACGAGTTCACCGACCTTGCGTATCAGGACATCCTGGCCGGCAACACCATGTTCTATGTATTCCCGCTCTGTGTGCTGCTGGTGTTCCTGGTGCTCGCCGCGCAGTACGAAAGCTGGACCTTGCCGCTGGCCGTGATCCTGATCGTGCCGATGTCGATCCTCTGTGCACTGCTGGGCGTGAAGCTGACCGGCGGCGACAACAACGTCTTCACCCAGATCGCGCTGTTCGTACTCGTGGGGCTGGCCTCCAAGAACGCAATCCTGATTGTCGAGTTCGCCCGCGAACTGGAGCACCACGGCCGCACCACGCTGCAAGCCGCGCTGGAGTCGTGCCGCCTGCGTCTGCGTCCAATCTTGATGACCTCGATCGCATTCATCATGGGCGTACTGCCTCTGGTGTTCTCCCACGGTCCTGGTTCGGAAATGCGTCATGCAATGGGTGTGGCCGTGTTCGGCGGCATGCTCGGCGTGACCTTCTTCGGCCTGTTCCTGACACCTGTTTTCTACGTGCTGATGCGCTCGCTGGCCAAGTTTTTGAGCCGCAGCAAAGCCACTACCCCGACGGTCGTTCCTCACGCTCTCGAAGAGACTCACTAACATGAACGCCAACATCTTTATCAAACGTGCCAGTGCCGTGCTTATCGCCCTGGCCCTTGCCGCCTGCTCGGCGCCTGAGTTCAAACAGCCGCAAGTCGATGTACCGCAAGCGTTCAAGGAAGCCTCCGATGCGCCGGTCACCGCGCCGGACGGCACCCGCTGGCAAGCCGCCAGGGACGGTGAAGCGAAGTCTCGCGGCGAATGGTGGCTGGCTTTCAACGATCCAGCGCTGACCGCCCTGATCAATGAAGCGGCCAGGAGCAACAACAACCTGGCCGAAGCCACCGCCCGCCTCAAGCAGGCGCGGGCCATCGCCGGCATCGCCGAAGCGGACCGGATTCCGCAGATTGGTCTCAGCGCTGGCGCGCAAAGAAACCGTGAATCGCCCAACAGTCTGCCTGGCGGCAGTGCTGTAGGCGCCCACACGACCTATCAAGCCAGCCTGACCGCCAGTTACGAAGTCGACCTGTTCGGCCGGGTGGCGTCGAACGTCAACGCCGCCAATTCCGACGCAGCCGCCAGCGAAGCCAGCTACCACTCGGTGCTGTTGTCGCTGCAAGCGGACGTCGCGCAGACCTATTTCCGCCTGCGTGAAACCGATGCCGAGCTGGCAACCCTGAACGAGACGGTGCGCTTGCGTGAACAGACCGTCCACGTGACCCAGAGCCGCTTCGATCTGGGTGATATCGGCGAGTTCGACCTGTCGCGGGCAAAGACGGAGCTGTCGACGGCACGCGCTGAGGCGGTCGCCCTGCAACAGCAGAGAACGACCAATGAACATGCGCTGGCTGTGCTTCTGGGAAAGCCGGCGTCGAGCTTCACGGCCAGCAGCCAACCGCTCGACAATATCGCCTCGCTGCCGCAGATTCCGACCGGCATGCCGTCGGCGCTGCTTCAACGCCGTCCGGACATCGTCATCGCGCAGCATGAAATGGAAGCGGCGAACGCGCGGATCGGTGTCGCACGCGCCGCGATGTTCCCGGCGCTCAACCTTAACGGAGGTATTGGTGGCGTGGGCACCTCGGTCGCGGACATCTTCAACTGGAGCAGTCGCTCCTGGGTGCTGGGCGCGCTGATGTCGATGCCGATCATCGATGGCGGGCGCAACAAGAACAACGTCAAGCGCAGTGAGGCGGCGCTGGAAGAGTCCGTCGCCACGTACCGCCAGCAGGTGCTGGTCGCGTTTGCCGAAGTCGAGGACAACCTGGCCGGTCTGCGCATTCTGGCGAACCAGGCGCAGCAGACCGACGAGGCTGTCGTCTCGGCCCGTCGTTCGGCGGAGCTGGCCCAGATGCTGTATGAAGCCGGCCGCACGGGCTATCTGGACCTGCTGGAGGCGCAACGCAACCTGACCACGGTCGAGCGCTCCGCCGTGCAATTGCGGGGTAGCCGTGCAGTCACCACCGTCGCCCTGGTCCGCGCACTGGGCGGTGGCTGGGAGGTTCAGCCGCCAGTGAAGCCCGCGGCGACTCCTGTCGTCAGCCGCTGATCACTGGGAGCTGAACCCGTCGGAACGGTCGGCGCTTGCAACGCTGGCCGTGCTGGCGGGCCTTTCATGCGTCCCCTTTCACGGGGACGCACAAATAAAGACGTTTTGTTGTTTTTGATGGATGTTCTGACGTTGCCCCCTGTCCGGGCCAGGCCTAGCCTCAGCGAACGAATCGCCCACCTGCTTTGCGAGTCGATGTCGTTCAGCAATTGAGCGACTTACCCCGTCAGTGAACAGGAACCCCCAAAATGACTGATACCGAAACCGCCTACCCCCGCGATATCTCCGCCCTTGTCGTAATAGATCCGCTCAACGATTTTCTCGCCGAAGGCGGCAAGCTGAACGCCGGCATCCAGCCTGAACTGGAGCGCGTCAACTTCCTGCCCAATCTGTTGCGCCTGGTCGAGGGCGCCCGTGCGGCCGGCCTGCAGATTGTCTATGCGCCCCACGGAGTCGACGAGCACAGCTTCGATGACGTGCCTTACTTGCATTCCTATCTGCACAAGAACACCCACGCTCAACAGTATTTCTGGAAAGGCACATGGGGTGCGGACTTCTTTGAACCGTTGCGGCCGCAACCGGGCGACATCGTCTGCAGCCAGCACCGGATGTGGAATTCTTTCCGCGGCACCAATCTGGAAGAAAAACTCAAGGCCCGCGGACTGAAAAAGCTGGCCTTCTGTGGCCTGACTTCGCACAAATGCGTTGAAAGCTCGGCCCGTCATGCGTTTGAAGAGGGCTATCACGTCACTTTCATTCACGACGCGACCGCAGAATTCAACCGGGGCGAACACGCTGCCGCCCTCACCTACTCCTTCCCCCTCATCGGCCACGCCGACCTGAGCGTCGATCAGTTCCTCGCGGCGCTCGCCGTCGAATAACCCGCCTCGGTCCGGGCCGACAACCCGGACTGTCTCTCACCCGCGCAACCACCTCCGGTCAGAATCGACATCCTTTGCAACATCTTCTGAAACCGGTTTCAGAAAATGCGTCATAATGCCTCACTTCAAACAGATCACTGCTGCGGTTTCCACGAACGCTTCCTGCCCGTGGGCGCCAGGCGCGGTGCTGAAAAACAAGAAAAACCCCTTCCCAACCGTTAATCCATGAGGAGCTTTATGGTCGACAAAACCTCTATCCCGGACGGCGCCCGTCGGGACTTTCTGCGTAAAGGCCTGACGCTGATCCCGGTCGTCACCCTGGCCAGCACTGGCCTGGGTGTTACCACGCAACAGTTGATGGCCGCGCCGCAAGCGCCAGGTCACACGCCCGAGGTGCCTTCCGCGCCCGCGCCTGGCAATTACCATCCCACCTTCTTCACTGCCGAGGAATGGGCGTTCGTCCAGGCCGCCGTGTCGCGCATCATTCCGAGCGATGAACACGGACCCGGCGCTCTGGAAGCGGGCGCTGCCGAGTACATCGACCGGCAGATGAACACGCCTTACGCGACCGGCGCGCAGTGGTACATGCAAGGTCCTTTCGTCACCGATGCACCGGCCGAGATGGGCTATCAACTGCAGCTGGCGCCGCAACAGCTCTACCGCTTGGGCATTGCTGCGATCGATAGCTGGTGCCTCGCGCAGACGAAAAAAAATTTCGCCTCGCAAGACAGCGCTACCCGAGACCAGATTCTCGGCAAGATCGAAGCAGGTGAGCTCCATTTCGACGATGTGCCGGCCAAGGCTTTTTTCAGCCTGTTGGTACAGAACACCCGCGAAGGCTTTTTCTGCGACCCGATCCATGGCGGCAACAAAGAGCTGGTCGGCTGGCGGCAGATCGGTTTCCCCGGCGCCCGTGCGGATTTCATGGACTGGGTAGAGCGCAACGAGCCGTACCCCTTCCCGCCCGTTTCCATCGCCGGCAAGAGGGTCTGAACCGTGGCGAATGCTATGAAGAAAGTAGATGCGGTCATCGTCGGCTTCGGCTGGGCCGGCGCGATCATGGCCAAGGAGCTGACCGAGGCCGGCCTGCACGTCGTCGCGCTTGAGCGAGGCCCGATGCAGGACACCTACCCGGATGGCAACTATCCGCAGGTGATCGACGAACTGACCTACAGCGTGCGCAAGAAGCTGTTCGTCGACGTCTCGAAAGAGACCGTCACCATCCGCCACAGCGTCAATGACGTGGCCCTGCCCAACCGTCAACTGGGCGCGTTCCTGCCCGGCAAGGGTGTCGGCGGCGCCGGCCTGCACTGGTCGGGCGTGCATTTCCGTGTCGATCCGATCGAGTTGCGCATGCGCAGCCACTACGAAGAGCGCTACGGCAAGAAGTTCATTCCTGAAGACATGACCATCCAGGACTTCGGCGTCAGCTACGAAGAGCTGGAGCCGTATTTCGATTTCGCCGAAAAGGTCTTCGGTACATCCGGCCAGGCCTGGACCGTCAACGGCCAGATCGTCGGTGAAGGCAAAGGCGGCAACCCCTACGCCCCGGACCGCTCCAATCCGTTCCCCCTGCCGGCGCAGAAGAACGTGGTGTCCGCGCAGATCTTTCAGAAAGCCACTACCGAGCTGGGCTACAAGCCTTACAACCTGCCGTCCGCCAACACCTCGGGGCCGTACACCAACCCCTATGGCGCGCAGATGGGCCCGTGCAACTTCTGCGGGTTCTGCAGCGGCTACGTCTGCTACATGTACTCCAAGGCTTCGCCGAACGTGAACATCCTGCCGGCGCTGCGTCAGGTGCCGAATTTCGAGCTGCGCACCAACGCCCACGTGCTGCGCGTCAACCTCGACGACAGCAAGCGCAAGGCCACGGGCGTGACCTACATCGATGCGCAGGGCCGTGAAGTCGAGCAGCCGGCCGATCTGGTGATCCTCGCCGCGTTCCAGTTCAACAACGTGCGCCTGATGCTGCTGTCCGGCATCGGCAAGCCCTACGACCCGATCAAGAATGAAGGTGTCGTCGGCCGCAACTTCGCCTACCAGAACATGGGCACGGTCAAGGCGTTCTTCGACAAGGACACCTACACCAACAACTTCATCGGCGCCGGCGGCAATGGCGTAGCCATCGACGACTTCAACGCTGACAACTTCGACCACGGCCCTCACGGTTTCGTCGGCGGCTCGCCGATGTGGGTCAACCAGGCCGGCAGCCGCCCGATTGCCGGTGTCGCCAACCCGCCCGGTACACCGGCGTGGGGCAGCGCCTGGAAAAAAGCCACCATCGATTACTACACCCACCAGTTGTCGATGGATGCCCACGGCGCGCACCAGTCCTACCGTGGCAACTACCTGGATCTCGACCCGACCTACCGCGACGCCTACGGCCAGCCGTTGCTGCGCATGACGTTCGACTGGCAGGAAAACGACATCAAGATGAACCAGTTCATGGTCGACAAGCTGACCAAAGTGGCCCAGGCGATGAACCCGAAAGCCATTGCCGTGCTGGGCAAGAAGGTCAAGGAGCACTTCAACACCGCCAACTACCAGACCACCCACCTCAACGGCGGCGCGATCATGGGCACCGACCCGAAGACCAGCGCATTGAACCGTTACTTGCAGTGCTGGGACGTGCATAACGTGTTCGTGCCCGGCGCTTCCGCGTTCCCGCAGGGCCTCGGTTACAACCCGACCGGTCTGGTGGCGGCACTGACGTACTGGTCGGCCCGGGCGATCCGCGAGCAGTACCTGAAAAACCCCGGCCCGCTGGTTCAGGTTTAAGGAGCGACAAGCATGAAATCAACCTTGATCGCCGCACTGCTGTTCAGTGCCAGCCTTCCTGTACTGGCCGCCGATGCCGATGAGGCGCTGGTCAAACAGGGGGAATACCTGGCCCGCGCCGGTGACTGCGTGGCCTGCCACACCGCCAAGGGTGGCAAGCCGTTCGCCGGCGGCCTGCCTATGGAAACCCCCATCGGCACCGTGTATTCCACCAACATCACTCCGGATGCCAACGGCATCGGTCAGTACAGCCTCGACGAATTCTCTCAGGCTGTGCGCCACGGCGTTCGCAAGGACGGCAGCACGCTGTACCCGGCCATGCCGTTTCCATCCTATGCACGGGTCAGCGACGACGACATGAAGGCGCTGTATGCGTACTTCATGAAAGGCGTCCAGCCCGACGCCACGCCGAACAAGCCGACCGACATTCCGTGGCCATTGAGCATGCGCTGGCCGCTGGCGATCTGGCGCGGCATGTTTGCGCCGGAGGTCAAAGCCTGGCAACCGGTCGCCAATGTCGACCCTGAGGTCAATCGCGGTGCGTATCTGGTCGAAGGCCTCGGCCACTGTGGCGCGTGCCACACGCCGCGCGCCCTGACCATGCAGGAAAAGGCCCTCAACCCGGCCGACGGCAACCAGTTTCTGGCCGGCAGCGCGCCGCTGGAAGGCTGGATCGCCAAGAACCTGCGCGGTGACCACAAGGACGGCCTGGGCAGCTGGAGCGAGGCAGATCTGGTGCAGTTCCTGAAAACCGGCCGCAGTGATCGCAGCGCCGTGTTTGGCGGCATGAGCGACGTGGTCGAGCACAGCATGCAGTACATGAGCGACGCCGATCTCAAGGCCATCGCCCGTTACCTGAAAACGCTGCCGCCGAGCAATCCCGACGACAAGCCGCATGTCTACGACAAGCAAGTCGCGGAAGCGCTGTGGAAGGGTGATGACAGCAAACCGGGCGCGTCGGTCTATATCGACAACTGCGCGGCCTGCCATCGCACCGATGGTCATGGCTACACCCGGGTCTTCCCTGCCCTGGCCGGTAACCCGGTGCTGCAGACCGCTGATCCGAGTTCGTTGATCCATGTCGTGCTGGCGGGTGGCAGCCTGCCGGCTACGCAGACAGCGCCTTCCAGCATCACCATGCCGGCCTTCGGCTGGCGCCTGAACGATGAGGAAGTTGCCACCGTGGTGAGCTTCATTCGTACCAGCTGGGGGAATCAGGGCACCGCTGTGACTGCCAGCGACGTAGCGAAGCTGCGCACCCGCGAGACGGCCACTGCTACCGAGGCCAGCGCTGCCCAAGTGACACCGCACTGACGCAAGCGACTTCCGGCGCCCCGGGCAGGATGACGGGGCGCCGGATGCTCGTCAGTCAGCGACACACGCAGGGCGTCTAGCCCTGCGACTCATCGAAACAATAACGCCCCTTGCCCCGACGCTTGGCTTCATACATCGCT
The DNA here is from genome assembly GCF_044746785.1 of Pseudomonas sp. NPDC090208. NCBI lineage: Bacteria > Pseudomonadati > Pseudomonadota > Gammaproteobacteria > Pseudomonadales > Pseudomonadaceae > Pseudomonas > Pseudomonas sp. NPDC090208. The sequence goes on along the minus strand of NZ_JBIVCU010000003.1, from coordinate 304,133 downwards.
GAGTCGGCCGCGCGAATCAGGTCTTCGACCTTGCAGCCACTGTCTGGTAAACAGGCAATGCCAACGCTGGCCCCCAGGGGAAACGCGTCCTGATCGGCAGACACCTGCCTGATCAGTTTCTCTGCCACGGCCGCCGCGTCCGCCGGGCCATGCAAGCCTTCCACGATCACGGTGAATTCGTCACCGCCAATTCGCGCCAACCGGTCATAAGGCCGCAAACACGCCTGCAACTGACTGCTGACCCACCGCAAAGCCTCGTCGCCGCGCTCATGGCTCTGGGTGTCGTTGATCTGCTTGAAACCATCCAGATCGAGGTACAACAGCGCACTCATCTGCCCGCTGCGCTGAGTCCGCGAGATGGCCGCCTGCAACGCCTGAATGAAACCGCGACGATTGAGCAATCCGGTCAACGCGTCGGTGACCGTCAGATTTTCCAGCTGGCGATGCAGTTCGCGCACCACCGACATGTCCAGCGCCAGCAAGATCATGGCCTGCTGCCCCTCGGGTAATGGCGAACAGGACAACGCCACCGGAACGCTTCTGCCATCGCGACTGCGCAGGTTGGCGTCGTGCAGGCGAAAGCTTTCGCCGCGCTGCCAGTGATCCCGCCAAACCGAGTGCTGCCAGTCGTCTTCGTGAGGCGTCTCGATCCAGCCCAGCAATGGCGTGCCCTGTAGCGCATCGCCGACGCAGCCGAGCATGCGCGTGATCGCCGGGTTGGCGAAGCGGATCAGGCCATCGCTGCCGACCACCAGAATGCCCTCGGCAGTGTTGTCCAGAATCGAGGCATTGAACGCGCGCTCGCGCTCCAGTTGCTGGCTGGTCTGCAACAAACCACGCCGGTAGCGGTCATGTTCCAGCAGCACGCGGGCCTTGTGCAGCAGCATGTTCGGCTGCACCGGTTTGGTCATGAAATCCACGGCACCGGCGGAATAGCCCTGATCCAGCACCGCGTCGGTCTGGCGAATGCCGGAAATGAAAATGATGGGGGTAAAACGGGTTTGCGGATCGGCACGCATGCGCCGGGCGACTTCGAAGCCGTCCATGCCCGGCATCTGCACATCCAGCAGCACCAGGCCGATAGTGGCCTGAGCCATGCACGCCAGGGCACTCACCCCGGAGTTCACGCAATGCACCGTCCGGCCAAGCTCTTCGAGCAACTCCTGCATTTCCGCCAGGTTTTCTTCCTGGTCGTCCACCACAAGGATGCCCGTTGCCTGCTCTTGTCCTTGCAACACAACCACCTCCCTGTTCACCCGCCTCCCGAATCGTTTGCCAGAGAGACTGCACGGGTAAACGTCGCCACAGCATAGCTGTGGCTGGAGGTTGTCGCGTTACCAGTCACTCAAACGGAGATATCGACCTGTTCAACTGACGAGCCGATACAGGTACTCGACAAACTTCTCGCCTTCAGGCGCTGTCGATGAACTGAGTGCATCCAGCAACTCTCGTATTCTTGATTTGAAGAAAGTCCCTGCGGCCTCATCCCAGTCACTTCCCTGGGTCAAACCATACATATCAATGAACGTCAGTCGGCTGGAAAAGGTAAACAACGGAACGCCGCTATAAGCCTGGTTTTTGACTTGCCACTTCCATTTTCCATCGCTTTGCGTCGGGATGAGCTGTTCCAGCCGGGCCATGTGCTGTTCATCCGGCCCTGCGAAGCCAACGCCGTGGCCCCACACGCCTACACCGACAATCAACTCCGGCAGGCCGTCTGATGAAGGTGAAAGGTCATAGCAGCTTCTGGCCAGTACCCCGGCCCAGACGATCAATGAGGATTCATTTGCCTTATGCCCTCCAACCGTCAGCGCAGAACCGAAAAACTCCGGCGGCACCAATTGTCCGAGATGGGCCTCTCTCAGCGGAAATTGATCACTCGCTGCCATCAACGTCGCCAATCCCTGTGAAAGCTCGCGCTTTGCAATACTCCCCAACTGCGTCATGCCTTGGGAAAGTCTGTCATAAGCCGGAAGTACAACAATGTCACTCAGCTCGAAGTGGGTTCCTGCCATTCCGATGTCCTCCATATATTGCGTGATCTTCGTGCCCAGATAATGAAGCGCGGTCTGTTCATCGCGTTGCTTGCAGCAGCGACGAATGACATTGAACACCCGACTCCAGTAACTGACCGGTCCGGTCCAGCCAGGTGGCGGATCGGTGGTAAACGTGAGAAAGGCGACGCCGCCATGTTTTTCCGGTCGACTGTTCCGGTAAGCCTGATACAGCTGCAGTTGATTCTGTTCTTCACCGGTTTCAGCGCTCTCATAGGAGGTAAAACCGGCTGAGACCTTGTTTTCGATGATCAGGAAAAAGTCCTTGCCCTGCCCCACCAGATCCGGTCGTTTTCCGGTGGCATCGCGGTAGCCCGGGCCAATGATGTGTTGCGTGTCCCAGCGCACGGTTGCCAGCGTGGCTGCATCGCCAAGGGTGCCGGGGTCATAGTCGAATATCCCCTTCAACACCTCTGCGAGTAGGCCGGCCGAAGTGGCAAGTCTCAACCACTCGGCCAACAACTCGGTCAGATAATCCTCCGAGGCGTTTCTGAATTCCGATTGTTTGTAGCGGTATAACCTGGAGAAAAACGTCATGGTGTCCCTTTATGAACTCGATTGCGCCGAGCCATTCGCGGCTCAGTTCAACATGGACAGCGACTTGAGCAATGCTTCAAGCCCATCAGGCACCAATGGCGATTCGGCACTGAATGCGCGGCTGTCGAGCCAACGCGCGCTGAACGTTTCGCCATTGCTTTCCTGCCCTTCCACCGAGGCTTGTTGGTAGATGGCTGGATTGTCGAAACGGGCATCGTAGATCTGCACGATCTCGTGATGGGGCTTGCCGAGGTAGGTGAAGATGTTTTCCAGCGTGCCTAACAGGCGAAGGTCGCTGATCGACTCTCTCAGTTCTTCATGAACTTCCCTGACCAAGGTATCGGCACTGCTTTCACCGAACTCGATGCCGCCACCGATCGGGCGAAAGAGGGTCTGTTGCTTGACCGAGTCGGGGAATGCATTGACCAGAATCTTGCCCTGATGGTGGAAGACACATAAGGCAAGGGGGCGAATACGCAAGTCGGACACTTGAAAATTTCCTATAAGCATTGGCGTCGTGGTGCCATCCATTTGGCCGCCAAGGTTAACGCGCCTGAACCCGCTTTACATCTCCGGGCTGAGCTTTCAGAGCCCTGCTGCGCATAAAGCAGCGGCATATCCATATGTCTTTACGGTATTTAAATTAATTCTCTTATAGCTATAAATTCACAGCCACGACGCCAGCGTTACCCCGCTGTGCGCTATCGCCGATTTCATTGTTCAAGGAGCGTTCTGTGGCCAAACGTCTTTTTTCCCTGCCCCGCGCCGGCCGTCTGGGCACGGCGCTGTTGCTGGCCGCCAGCCTTGGCGCCGGCAGCCTGCTGACGACTCAATCCGCCCAGGCCGAGGGCCAATTGCGTATCGCCGAACAGTTCGGCGTCGTGTACCTGCTGCTGAATGTGGCGCGGGATCAGCATTTGATCGAAAAACACGGCAAGCAGGCCGGCATCGACATTAAGGTCGACTGGACGCAATTGTCCGGAGGCTCGGCGGTCAACGACGCCCTGCTGTCCGGCGCGGTCGACATTGCCGGAGCCGGTGTCGGCCCGCTGCTGACCATCTGGGACCGCACCCAAGGCAAGCAGAACGTCAAGGCGGTGGCGTCTCTCGGCAACTTCCCTTACTACCTGGTCAGTAATAACCCTAAGGTGAAATCCATCGCCGATTTCACTGAAAAAGACCGCATCGCGGTGCCGGCGGTGGGCGTGTCCGTACAGTCGCGCTTCCTGCAACTGGCATCGGCGAAACTCTGGGGTGATGCCGACTACGCGCGACTGGACAAATACACCGTCAACCTGCCCCATCCGGACGCCAGTAATGCCATCAAGACGGGGGGCACCGAGCTGACCGCGCATTTCTCCAACCCGCCCTTCCAGGAGCAGGAACTGGAAAACAGTAACGTTCACGTCGTGCTCAATTCCTACGATGTGCTCGGCCCTAACTCGCCAACGCTATTGTTTGCGACGGAAAAATTCCGCCAGGACAATCCGAAAACTTACCAGGCCTTCATCGACGCGCTGGTTGAAGCTTCCGATTACATCAAGCGGGACAAGGCCGGGGCTGCCGACACCTACATTCGGGTGACGCAATCGAAAGTGGACCGCGCACAATTGATCAAGGTCATCGACAACCCGCAGTTCGAATTCACCATCAACCCGAAAAACACCTACCCGCTGGCAGAGTTCCTCTACCGCGTCGGTGCGATCAAGACCAAGCCTGCCTCGTGGAAGGACTACTTCTTCCAGGATGCCAAATTGCTGGAAGGCAGCTGATCGCCTCAGGCGGCGCGAGTCAGGTAATTGATGAACAGCCGGTACAGCTCGGTGTTGGTCGAAATCTCCAGGCGCTGATAGATGTTGTGCTTGTGGACTTTCACCGTGCCTTCGGAGATACCCAGCACCCGCGCTATCGACCCATTGCTGTGGCCCTGCAGGATCAGCTTGGCGATGTAGCGCTGGGTTTCGGTGAGCTGGCCCTGCAGGATCTCGACGAAGGCGTCTTCGGACTGCATATCCGGGCTGTCCGGTGCGGCGTAACAGTCGCTGTGCCTGAGCCGACAGTGCAGTTCCAGCAACGAATTGACGATCGGCGCCAGCGTCTTCAGCGCGTCCATTTCATGAGGCTGAAACGTCCCGCCGGGGGCGCCGCGCATCAGCGAATAGACCACTGCTACCCGCGGTGCGACGGGAATGATCAAACCGACCTCTTCGATCAGGGCGCCATGGTGCGAGGACACGCACGGGTGAATGTCTCTGGAAATGGCGAAGCCTGACGAGAAGAAACTGTCCGGCGCCAGTTCACTCATTCGCCACACGCCTGCCGGATGGTCGTGAGTGCAGGCCACATAGAACGGATCGAGCAGATAGCCACCACGCAGGTACGCAGCCAACGTGCTCTGCGGCACCGAGCCGTGGTAGCCGTCGTGGATCAGCACGGCGTTGTGGTTGAAGCGGAAGAGATAGATGCAGCTCATGTCGAAATCGAGGGTCGGCTTGAGTGCAGCATCCAGAGCGCGGCCCAGATGATCACTGCCCACCGCACCGATCAGTGCGGCCAGCGTTTTGACGTCTTCGACTTTCATGTTTCTGCCTGGCCCGAGTGTCTGAGTGCCCGATTGTCCATTCGAGGCAAATGCCCCGGGGCGCGACAGCACGCGCCCCGGGGCCGCCGATGATACAAGCGAAGTCACCACGGTTCAGGACAATTGTGCGCTCGCACCGTAAGGGCGCTCGGCCTCGTCCTGCCGGCCCAGCTCCAGGGCCTTGGGCACCGCCAGCCAGTACGCCAGGGCAATACCGATCAAGCCGCCGAGCAGCTTGCCGACGATGACCGGGCCGATGATGCTGGGCTGGAAGTTGGCGGAGTACGCCAGGTGATCGCCGAAAGTGAAGGCGGCGCACACGGCGAAGGCAATCACCAGCACCTTGTCCTTGGGCGGCATGTCCGCCACCAACCGGAACATGGCGAGGATATTGGCCGACGCGGCGAGGATGCCGGCAGCCCCTACCGGCGACAGGCCCAGGCGGGCGGCGACTTTCTCGATAGGCCGGGACAGGAAGTGCTTGATCAGGTAGACCATCGGGAAAGCTCCGCAGAGCATGATGCCCACGTAGCCGGCAATCTCCAGGGCACGGAACTGATCCTCCTTGTCAGCGATGATCGGCGCAAAGCCCCAACTGCCGAACACCGTGCTGAAAAACTGAGTGAAGTACTCGACGATGGACGCCACCAGAATCAGGGTCACGGCGGCATACATCACCTGCCCCAGCTTGAGGAACAGGTAAACCATCAACCCCGGAAAAAAGCGCAAGGCGGCGGCCAGCACAGCGCAGAACAGGATCAACGGCATCAGGTTGCGAATCAGCATCGGCAAGCTGTAATGCAGCATCTGCGTGGCCGCGCCGCTGGTGGCGATGTCGGGCCGCACGCCGATCTCCAGCAGATCCAGCCCCATGGCGATCATGATGATGCTCAGCGGAATCGCCAGAAGCCCGGCCATGATGCCCAGCGCCATGTACTTGTGATCGGCCTTGTTGAGCATCGCCAGCCCTACCGGAATCACGAAGATGATGGTCGAGCCGGACTGAAAGCCGGTGATCAGCCCTAGAATCCAGCCTTCAGGGCTTTGCGACAGCGCCTGTGCCAGTTGATAGCCGCCCAGGTCCGAGGCGATGAAAATCGGACCGGCAATCCCGGCATCGGCGCCCATGGCCAGAAACAGCGGGCCGATCACCGTGCTGATGAAATGGGAAATGAACGGAATCGCCGCCATGATCCCGGCCACCGGGATGAAGATCGGGCCGATGCTGTGCAGCCCGGCGTTGAACTCCTTGCCCAGCTCGGATTCGGCGTTGTAGATCGATGCCACGGCGCCCAGGACGGCGCACGCCATGATCAGATAAATGACGTAGGTGCCTATGTGTTCCATTGCTGCCTCTCGCTAATTGTAAGAGTTTATGGTGCTGGCAGTTTTGAAGTGAAACGCGGGTGTTGTCGGGACGTGCCGTGCGCGGCTCTGGTGGGCGCATCGGCAGCGAGGTTCACAACGCGGTGTAGCCGTTGTCCACGAACAGGTGGGCGCCGTTGACGAAGCTGGCATCGTCGCTGGCGAGAAACAGCGCAGCCTTGGCCACTTCTTCCGGGTCGCACAGCCGGCCCTGCATCGAGGCAATGTTCTCGTCCGAGACTTCCACCCCCAGGCCACGCAACAGTTGCAGCTCGCGCTGCCCGTGCGCCGTGCCGATGAAGCCTGGACACACCGCATTGCTGCGGATGTTGCGGTCACGGTATTCCACGGCGATCGCCCGGGCGAACATGTGACAGGCCCCCTTGGTGGTGCAATACAGCACCTCCATCGGCGTGCCGACCACTGCCGAGATCGACGACGTGCAGATGATGCTGCCGCCGCCCGAGGCGATCATGTTCGGCAACACAGCCTTGGTGACCAGAAACATGCCTTTGACGTTGATGCCCATCAGCCGGTCCCATTCGGACTCGGTGGTTTCCAGAAACGGGCCGGCCGCGATGTTCCCGGCGTGGTTCATCAACACGTTGATCGCGCCGAAACGCTCTTCGGCGTGGCGTATCGCCCGCTCGACCTGCTCGGACGACGAGACATCGGCAGACACGAAGCAGGCTTCGCCGCCTGCCGCGTTGATCCGTGCCGCCACGGCCTCGCCCTGGCTGTTGGGCAGGTCAAGAATCGCGACCTTTGCGCCCTCCCGGGCAAACAGTTCACTGGCCGCCAGACCACAGCCGCCGGCACCGCCGGTGATCAGTGCCACTTTGCCTTGCAATCGCGCCATCGTATTTTCCTCTTGGTCGCTGTTTGGCTGATGTGGGCGCAACCTATGACGAGGGCTTGCAGACGTCCATATATCGGGAGATATACAGAGTGTTAACCCGTTGACTAATAAAGGAATTTATATTGATTTTTTGAATTTTCGCAGCGCTGTTCCTTGCCTCGAAACGCGCTGACGTCACAGCGTTGTAGCGTTGCTCAGGCATGATCGCCGTTTATTTTTGCGCTGCATTCGGAGGTTCCCGTGAAAACCATCCTGGCGGGCGTGCTGCAAATCGCCTATCTCGAACATGGCCCCACCGACGGCCCCGTGGCGGTGCTGTTGCACGGCTTTCCGTACGACGTGCATGCCTACGACGCGGTGGCCGAGCAGCTGGCGCAGGCCGGGTGCCGTTGCATCACGCCTTATCTGCGCGGCTATGGCCCTACCCGCTTCATCGATGCGACGACGCCGCGCTCCGGCGAACAGGCGGCGCTCGGTGCCGACCTGCTGGCCTTGCTTGACGCGTTGAAGATCCCGCGCGCGGTGCTGGCCGGTTACGACTGGGGTGGCCGGGCAGCCTGTGTGGTCGCAGCGTTGCGGCCGGAACGGGTGATCGGTCTGGTCAGTGGCGACCCGGGCTACAACATTCAGGACATTGCCGCCGCCAACACGCCCGCCTCGCCGGAAACCGAGCGCCGCCTCTGGTATCAGTACTACCTGCATGGCGACCGCGGTCATGCAGGTCTCACAGCCAACCGCGATGCGTTCTGTCGACTGCTGTGGCAGCAATGGTCGCCGAGCTGGTCGTTCAGCGAAGCCACCTACCAGGCCAGTGCGGAGTCGTTCGCCAACCCTGATTTCGTCGAGGTGGTGGTTCATTCCTATCGCCACCGCTTCGGCCTGGTCGAGGGCGACCCACGTTATAGAAAGATCGAGCAGGCGCTGGCTCAGCGCCCGCCGATCAGCGTGCCGAGCGTACTCCTCAGCGGCGCCGATGACGGCGTGTCCTCCAGACGCAGCGACAGCGCCGCCGTACGCGGCTTCAGCGGCCCGGTGCGCCGACAGGTGCTGGCCGGTGTCGGGCATAACGTACCGCAAGAGGCTCCGGCAGCCTTTGCCGAGGCGGTGCTCAGCCTGTTGCCCGGATAGAACTCTGGGCATCAAAAGCCGGACTTCTACGGGTGATGCGCATGGCAATGCCTTTGATTCTGGCCGCAGGCCCGTAGGAGCGCGCTTGCCCGCATCTGGCGCGTAGCGGCAGTGAAACCGGGCGACTCGGTTGTGTCAGACAAACCGCGTGCATCGGTTTTACGACGACTGCGGTCGAGCGCGACCCCGCCGCTCGCAGGACAAGCCAGCTCCTACAAGTTTGCGGCGTACGTCTTGTAGCAGTCCGGCTTGCCGGCGGAAGGGCCCGCTAGATCGCTGCCGCCGGCAAGCTGGATGCGACGGGTGATGCGCGCGGTGATGTCTTTGATTCTGGCCGCAGGCCGTGGGAGGGAGCTCTGCTCGCGATCTGGCGCGTAGCGGCAGTAAAACCGGGCGACTCGGTGTTGTCAGAAGCACCGCGCGCACCGCTTTTACGACGGGTACCCCGCCGGTCGCAGGACAAGCCAGCTCCTACAGGTTTGAGGCGTACGTGTTGTAGCAGTCCGGCTTGCCGGCGGAGACGTCCGCAAGACCGCCGCCGGCAAGCCGGGCTGCTACGGGTGATGTGTACGGCAATGCCATTGATTCTGGCCGCAGGCCGTGGGAGGGAGCTCTGCTCGCGATCTGGCGCGCAGCGGCAGTGAAACCGGGCGACTCGGTGGTGTCCGATACACCGCGTTTACCGGTTTCACGACGGGTTCCCCGCCGCTCGCAGGGCAAGCCAGCTCCTACAGGTTTGCGGTGTACGTGTTGTAGCAGTCCGGCTTGCCGGCGGTAGCGCCCGCCAGATCGTCACCGCCGGCAAGCCGGACTGCTACGGGGTTGTGATGACAGGCAGCGACATCAGCCCTGCCAACCACCGCCGAGCGCCTTGTACAGGTCGACGGCAGCGATCCGCTCCGCCAGTCGCTCGCTGATCAGCCCCTGTTGCGCCGAAAACAATGTGCGTTGTGCGTCCAGCAGTGTCAGCGAGCTGTCGACTCCGGTGTGATAACGCGCCTCCGCCAGGCGGTAGTACTCGTTGCTTGCGGTCACCAGTTGCTGTTGCGCCTCGACTTGCCGGCGATGGGTGGCGGTCGCCGCCAACCCGTCGCTGACTTCGCGAAAGCCGGTCTGGATCGCACCTTCGTAGCGAGCCACGTTGATGTCCCTGGTGATTTTTGCTGCATCCAGACTGGCTTGCAGGCTACCGGCGTTGAAGATCGGCAGGCTGATCTGTGGCGCGAACAGCCAGCTGCCGGAACCTGCGTTGAACAACCCCGCTAGCTCGCTGCTGGACGTGCCGCCTGCAGCGGTGAGGCTGATCCTCGGAAAAAACGCTGCCCGCGCCGCGCCGATATCGGCATTGGCGGCCATCAATTGATGCTCGGCTTGCAGGATGTCGGGCCGTTGATTCAGCAAGTCCGAGGGCAAGCCCACCGGAATCTCGCTCAGGGGCGACGGGGCCTGAGCGGCCATCTGCGAACCCGCAGGCAGATCGGCACCCAGCAGCATCACCAGCAGGTTGCGGTCTTCGGCCACTTGCCGCAGGTATTGCTGATAGCGACTTTGAGCCTCGCGCAGCAGGGTTTCGGTCTGCCGTACCGCCAGCAGGGTCGCGGTACCGACATCGGCGCTGCGCTGCGTCAACTGGTAACTCTGCTGGTAAGTGTCCACGGTGCTGCGGGTCAGTTTCAGCAATTGCTGATCGGCCTGCCAAGTCAGCCAGGCGTTGGCAACGTTGGCGATCAGGCTGATCTGCACGGTCCGTTGCGCCTGGCTGGTCGCCAGGTATTGCTGCAACGCCTCTTCGCTCAGGCTGTGTACGCGACCGAACAGGTCCAGCTCGTAGCTCATGTTCAGGCCGACACGGTATTGGCCTTCGGTATTGGCTTGGCCGCCCGGCGACAGATCGGCCGGCAATCTTTGTCGACTACCGCTTGCATCCGCTGTCACCTGTGGCAGCAGGTCTGCCTGACGGATGCGGTATCTGGCCTGATAAGCCGCAACGTTCAGGGTTGCCACGCGCAGGTCGCGGTTGTTGCGCAAAGCCGTCTCGATCAGAGGCTGCAACGCGGGATCGCGAAAGAAGCTGCGCCAGGCAAGACTGGCCACCGGCTGAGCGCCGCTGTCGGGCACCTCGGGATATTGTGCAGCGACCGGCATTGCCGGACGCTCATAGGCCGGGATCAGCGAGCAACCGCCCAGCAGGAAGGCGGCCAGCGCCAGCGAAACGATTCGGCTATTCATGCTGCAGGCTCCGGTTGTGGTTCGCGCTCATCCGCCTGACGGGAGACACGGCCAAAGAAGGAAGAAACGCTGACGTAAAACAGCGGTACCCAGAAGATCGCCAGCAGGGTCGCAGTGAGCATCCCGCCAATGACGCCGGTGCCGATGGCATGCTGGCTGCCGGAACCGGCGCCATAGGAAATCGCCAGCGGAATCACGCCGAGGATGAACGCCATCGACGTCATCACGATCGGCCGCAGGCGCTGCCGGGCCGCTTCGATGGCGGCGTCCGCGTAACTCATGCCCTCCTCGCGCAGCGCCTTGGCGAATTCAACGATCAGAATTGCGTTTTTCGCCGACAGCCCTACGGTGGTGAGCAGGCCGACCTGGAAAAACACGTCGTTGGACAGCCCACGCAACAGCGTGGCGAGCAAGGCACCAATCACGCCCAGCGGCACGACCAGCATCACCGCCAACGGAATCGACCAGCTCTCGTAGAGTGCCGCCAGGCACAGGAACACCACCAGAATCGACAAGGCATACATGGCGGGCGCCTGGGCACCGGACAGCTGCTCTTCATAGGACAAGCCGGTCCACGCGTAACCGATCCCGGGCGGCAGCTGACGGGCGATCCTTTCCACCTCGGCCATGGCTTCGCCGGTGCTGTAGCCGGGTGCCGGTACGCCGAGGATTTCCTCAGCCGGCACACCGTTGTAACGGGCCAGTTTCGGCGAGCCGTACAACCACTTGCCGGAGGCAAAGGCGGAGAACGGCACCATCTTGCCGGCGGCGTTGCGCACAAACCATTTGTCCAGGTCTTCCGGGTTCATTCGCGCAGCGGCCTGACCTTGCAGGAACACCTTCTTGACCCGGCCACGGTCGATGAAGTCGTTGACGTAGTTGCCGCCGAAGGCCACCGACAGCGTGGTGTTGATGTCGCTGTGGCTGACACCCTGGGCACGGGCGCGCTGATCGTCGATCAACAATTGGTATTGCGGCTCGTCATTCAGGCCGTTCAAGCGCACGGCGGCGAGCACCTTGCTCTGTGCGGCCAGTTGCAGGAACTGCTTGCGCGCCGCATCCAGCGCCTCGTGACCGACACCCGACTGATCCTGCAGGAACACATCGAAGCCGGACGCATTGCCAAGCTCGCGCACCGCCGGCGGCACGATGGCGAACACCAGCGCATCGCGGAACGTCTTGAAATGCGCCTGGGCACGTTTGGCCAGCGCCTCGGCGGAATCCTGCGGGCCGCGTTGCTCCCAGGGTTTGAGCAGCACGAAGGACAACCCCGAACTCTGACCGCGACCGGCAAAGTTGAAGCCGTTGACCGTGAACACCGCGTCCACGGCATTGGCCTCACCGCCTTGTTCGGGGCTGGCAAGCAAATACTCCCGAACCTGATCGAGCACCTGCTGGGTGCGCGCTGCGGTGGAACCGGCCGGGGTCTGGATCTGGGTGAAGATCACGCCCTGGTCTTCTTCCGGCAAAAAGGCCGTGGGGATCCGGGCAAACAGCAGGATCATGCCGGCCGCGATCAGCGCGTAGGCCAGCAGCGCCGGCGCCTTGTGGCGCAACAGGCCGGCGACACCGCGCTCGTAACGGCTCACGCCATGCTCGAAACCGCGGTTGAAGGTACGGAAAAACGCCAGATTCGCCAGGCCACGGCCCGACACGTGGGGTTTGAGCAAGGTCGCGCACAATGCCGGGGTGAAGATCAGAGCGGTCAGCACCGACAGGGCCATGGCCGAAACAATGGTGATCGAGAACTGCCGGTAGATCACCCCGGTCGAGCCGTCGAAAAACGCCATCGGCAGCATCACCGCCGACAGCACCATGGCAATGCCCACCAGCGCGCCCTGAATCTGCTGCATCGATTTGCGCGTCGCGTCCTTGGGCGACAGGCCCTCGTCGTGCATCACCCGCTCGACGTTTTCGACCACCACGATGGCGTCGTCCACCAACAGCCCGATGGCGAGGACCATGCCGAACATCGACAGCGTATTGATGGTGAACCCGGTGGCCGCCAGCACGCCGAAGGTGCCCAGCAACACCACCGGCACAGTGAGAGTGGTGATCAGCGTGGCGCGAAGGTTCTGCAGGAACAGCAGCATGACGAAAAACACCAGCACTACGGCTTCGCCCAGGGTGTGGAAGACACCGAGAATCGAATCGCGCACCACCGGCGTGGTGTCATACGGGTAAACCACTTTCATGCCTTGAGGAAAGAACGGCTGCAGGCGGTCGAGGGTCTGGCGAATGGCGCGGGTGGTGTCCAGTGCATTGGCGCCGGGGGCCAGGCGAATGCCAATGCCAGAGGCTGGCTTGCCGTTGAACTGGGCGTTGACGCTGTAGGTTTCGCCGCCCAGGGCAATGTCGGCGACATCGCCGAGCACCACGTGGGAACCGTCGGGGTTGACCTTGAGCAGAATGTCCTTGAACTCGTCGGCGCTCTGCAGGCGGGTCTTGCCGATGATGGTGGCGTTGAGCTGTTGGTCAGGCAACGCCGGCAGGCCGCCCAACTGGCCGGACGAAATCTGCACGTTTTGCGCCTGAATCGCGGTTTTCACATCCACCGGCGTGAGCTGGTAGTTGTTGAGCTTCGCCGGATCCAGCCAGATGCGCATCGCGTACTGGGCACCGAACACCTGGAAGTCGCCAACGCCCGGTGTGCGCGACAGCGGGTCCTGCATGTTCGACACCACGTAGTTGGCCAGGTCTTCCCGCGACATGCTGCCGTCTTCGGAAATCACCCCGACCACGATCAGGTAGTTTTTCACCGCCTTGGTCACGCGGATGCCCTGCTGCTGCACTTCCTGCGGCAGCAACGGCGTCGCCAGGTTGAGTTTGTTCTGCACCTGTACCTGAGCGATGTCCGGGTTGGTGCCCTGATTGAACGTCACCGTGATAGTCATGGTGCCGTCCGAGTTGCTCTCGGAACTCACATAGCGCAGGTTGTCGATGCCGTTGAGCTGCTGCTCGATGACCTGCACCACGGTGTCCTGCACGGTCTGGGCGGAGGCGCCCGGATAGGTGACCTGAATGGAAATCGCCGGTGGCGCGATGTCCGGGTACTGGTTGATCGGCAGTTTCAGGATCGACAGCCCGCCGGCGAGCATGACGATCAGGGCAATCACCCAGGCAAAGACGGGACGCTCGATAAAGAAGCGCGACATGGCTCAATTCCCCTTGGCGACGGTGGCGGAAACGGCAGGCTTGACATTGTTTGCCGCACTGACCTGAACCTTCATGCCCGGTTTGACGAACTGCAGGCCTTCGGTGATCAGTCGGTCGCCCGCCTGCAAACCCTGCTCCACCAGCCAGGCGCTGCCGACGGTGCGACTGGCAACCAACGTGCGCTGCTCGACCACGCCGTCGGCATTCACGACCCACGCGCCGGGGGTGCCCTTGAGGTCACGGGTCACCCCTTGCTGCGGCGCGAGAATGGCGCCCTCGCGCATGCCGCTCTGCAATTGCGCCCGCACGAACATGCCTGGCAACAACAGGTGATCGGGGTTGGGGAACACGGCACGCAAGGTGACCGAACCGGTGGACGGGTCGACCGACACCTCGGAAAACTCCAGCTGCCCTTGCAGCGGATAAGCACTGCCGTTCTCCAGGATAAGGCTGACCGAAGCGCCCTCCTTGCCGGCTTTTTGCAGGCGGCCCTGATCGAGGTCCGCGCGCTGCTGCAGCAACGCCGCAGAGGATTCGGTGATGTCGACATAGATCGGATCGAGCTGCTGCACGGTCGCCATGGCCTGGCTCTGACCGTCGCTGACCAGTGCCCCTTCGGTCACGGCAGAGCGACCGATACGCCCGCTGATCGGCGACTGCACACGGGTGTAGCGCAGGTTGATCTCGGCACTTTTCAGATCGGCATCGGCGGCCAGCGCCTTCGCTTGCGCGTCGTCGAACTCCTGGCGACTGATCGCCTGCTGCGCCACCAGTTGCCGGTAGCGGTTGAGCAGTGAAGCGGCCTGCTGCGCCACGGCCTTGGCGTGGGCGAGTGTCGCCTCGTAAGGTGCCGGGTCGATGTTGTACAGCGCCTGCCCTTCCTTGACGTCTGCACCTTCGTTGAACAGCCGGCGCTGGATGATGCCCTGCACCTGCGGCCGCACTTCGGCGACTCGATAGGCTGCGGTGCGACCCGGCAACTCGCTGCGCAGCACGTAATCCTGCGGTTGCAGGGTGACCACACCGACAGTAGGCGCGGCGACCGCTGGCGGGGTTTCATCGGACTTGCAACCGGCCAGTAACACCGCCAGAGCAAGTGCCGACAGCGTGACAGGCACCATGGCTTTGAGTTTCATATAAAGAGTCCCGTTTATTTCAGGCAAACGCCTGCCGTTCCGGCCAGATTCCGGAGTGTCGGAAATGAAAGTGAGTCGTTGAATGTGCGCCGGATGGCGGTGCTTGATCCGGGGTGTCGCCACTCTAAGCAAGCGTCAGCCGCCTGATAATCCGGCGTCGGCGCTCAACCCTGTTGCGCGTTGCGCAATAACCATTGCGTCAGGATTGCAGGCGGCTGCGCGCCGGACAGAACCGCATCACCCAGGCGCAGTGACGGCAGCAGGTGCCGGGACCAGCGCGCCACGTCCTGCTCGTCGGTCAGTAGCCTGTCCAGCAGTGCGGCGTCTGGTGGCTGCTCACTCACACCGATTCGAGCCAACAGCTCAGCCAGCGCTGTTGTATCGGCGATGTCTGTGCCGTCCCGATACAGCGCGGCGTACAGGGCGTCGAACACGACCGGGGCCTGTGCAGGCGTCGCTGCGGCCAGGGCCAGCATGGCCGGCAACGGGTCGGGGGTGCGCTCGATGTGCAGGGCACGCAACGGCACCCCTAGGTGTGCCGCTTCATCAAACAACTGCTTTTGGTGATAGCGGGTCTGGCTGCCGAAGCGCCGCTGCAGATAATCCTGATAGGAGCCGCCCACCGCCGTTTTCGACAGCGGTGCGCGGAAGGGCTGATATCGTACGGGCCAGTCGACGCGGGCCTGATCAAGGGCCAGTCGCACGCGACGCTCGGCGATCCAGCCCCACGGGTCGAGAAAATCGAAAGCAAAACACAGTGAACGGCTCATGCTCGGCAACCTGCCTGTTGAAAGTTCACCGGCACGTTAAAGCAGGTGCCTGCGCCGCAGAATGCCTAGCCGGCGCAACACTGTTTTGCAGTGAACTCAGCGCAGGACCTAGCGGTTGTCGAGGATCTCCTGAAGGAACTCGGTAAACACCCGGATACGCGATGAGCCGCGCTGGTTGGGCAGGAACATCACGTTGATCGAGGTATCGACGTTGCCTGGGCTGACCTCAAAGGACTCCAGCACACGGGTCAGACGCCCCTGACGCACGTCATCCTTCACCAGCCAGTCGGCCAGCAGAGCCAGCCCCTGCCCCTCCAGCGCTCCTTCGCGGAGGATATCGGCGTTGTTGCTTTGCAGGCGCCCCCTGACCGCAACGGCGATCTGCTCGTCACCACAGCGCAGTTGCCAGTCCTGCTGCGCATTGCCGTAGTCGAAACGCAGGCAGGCATGCGCCAGCAGGTCGTCGGGTGTCTGCGGCAGACCGTGCTGCAGCAGATACTCTGGGCTGGCGACGATCCAGCGCTCGAAGCGACCCACCGGCCGGCAGATGATGTCGTCGCTGGCGACGCTGGAACCCAGCCGCACTGACAGATCGATCCGCTCCTTGAGCAGATCGACGATCTCGTCGCTCAGGCTGAGGCTGACATCCAGCTGCGGGTAGCTGTCCAGAAAACGACCGATATGCGGAGCGATCACCCGCCGCCCGAACTCCACCGGCACGCTGATACGCAGGCGGCCCTGCACCTCTTCGCCACGGTCGGACACGGCGTTGTCGGCGCTATCCAGCGCTTCCAGAATGGCGACCGCACGATAGAAATAGGCTTGCCCGGCATCGGTGGGGCTGTTGTGCCGGGTGCTGCGGTTGAGCAACACGGTGCCCAGTTCGGCTTCCAGCGCCGCCACCTGGCGGGTCACCGACGACGTGGCGATCCCCAGCTTGCGCGCCGCGGCGGAATAGCCGCCGCAGCGCACGGTTTCAACGAACATGTTCAGCGCGAGAAACTTATCCATGGGCCCCACAGGTCAATGTTCAGGAGGTAACAGGCCTCGACTTATACCCTGTTTTCGCCGGGTTGCGCTTGTCTGGCGGTGCTCGATCGAACCGCGTCAGGCTTTGTCCTCGGCGGGTTCGGCCGTCAGGCGTTCCAGTGCAGTCTCGGCGTCCTGCAGCAAGCGCCGCGCTTCCAGGGTTTCGACGCTGGCCTGATGGGCGGCGTCGGTCAGCACGCGAGACTGTTGCTGCAACGTCGCCACCTGCTCCTGCAGCAACTCTCTGGCGCCTTCGTTCTTGGCAAGGGCCATTTTCAGCGTGGTGATTTCGCTGTTCAGCCCGTGCAGGCGGTCTTCCTGCGCGGACGAGACCTTGCCCAACTGGCGCATTTCGCCGAGCAGGCGTTCGTTGTCGCGATTCAGTTGCGTCAGTTCTTCCTGCTTGATGCTGAGCATCTGCTGCTGCTGGCGCAGTTCTACCTGAATCTGTTGCACCTGCCCTTCATGGCGACGCTGCTCCTGTTCGCGCTGGTCCTTCACCGAATTGCGGTAATGCTCCAGGGCGTCGCGGGCATGCAGGTGTTTTTCTTCCAGCGAACGAATGTGCTCGTCCTTGTCGTGGATGCGCAGTTCCAGATCGGCGCAGTTCTGGCTCAAGCGGGCATTGCGGGTCTGCTCGGCCTGAAGACTGCTGTGACAGACCTGCAATTCGGCCGATTCGCTTTGCAGCGCGACACGCTGGATGTCGAACTCCCGTTGCAAGGTTTCAAGCGCCAACTGGCTGACCGCCAGTTTGGCCTCCAGGGTGTCCTTGTCCTGATTGAAACGGGCCTGCGCCTGTTCGATGACCTCGGCGCCCTCCCCCAGTAAACGCTCTTGCAGCCGCGAGACCAGCGCTGTCAGTTCTTCGCTCAGGCTTTGCGGCGAAGACGCCAGGTCTGTACCGGCCCCTTCCAGCTCTTTGAGATAGCGATGAATGGTGGTCTTCGAGCCGGTATTACCCAGTTCGACCCGTACCGCGTCGATGCTCGGGTTTTCGCCACGGGCCAGCAGCGCTTCACGCGCCTTCTGCACAATCGTCTTGTTCACGCCGCCACGGGCCATGTTTGCTCCTACGATTTCGTACCGTGGTATGTACCACGTATTCCCGCACTGATGTAATTGTTGGAGAATTCAGCGAGTTTCGGAGCCGATTTGAGTACGGCGGGAGGTGAATCTTGGAGTATGAGTAGTAGAGGATGGTAATCCTTGGAGAAAAAGTTGCGTCAGGGATTAATTTTTGGAGAAAAAGTCGCTTTCCCCGGAAGTAGCGTAGCGGCTACTTTGCTCGTTTCGAGCATGCGTTGTTTGGGTTACCACTGCAGAAATTCGATTCTTTGTTTAGTGAAACGCTGGCCCAGCCACTTTCGCCATATCAGGGTCTAGCAACAGTTGTCTATACGTACTGCAACAGTCGAGAGCAGAGCGGCCTCGTCCTAACAAGAAATTGAGCATTGAAGATCGATGAGCTTGGGCGGCCGGGATGCATATTTGAACAGAGATCCGATCGAAGCATTGCCAATGCTTAAGCCCAGGCCAGTCCTCGCGTTCCCCGTCCATCGATCAACGCATTCACAGACTAACGCATGCCGAGCTCATCAAGCTCCATGCAGATCCGCTGGAGTAGATCCTTACGAGTGACTACACGTTCTTGGTTAAGGAACGTTGCCATGATTAGGGTGGCTGGGTGGACGTTCAGAACCTCAGCTAATTGACTTACCTTGTCAATCGTAGGGCGCTTCAAGCCACGTTCTAGAGTGCTCAGATATGTCCTACTACTGACGTCCGAGAAATCCTCCTGGGTAAGGCCTCGTTGCTTGCGGATGTCCCGAAGTGCCTCTCCAAACGCGATATTCAGTTCCAATTTTCAGGCTCACAAAAGGAACGATGAAGCCTTCTTGAGTCCTATAGGGCTACAATCTATAGTGTTCATTTTGGAGGGGCTTATGTTCACTACCTACCGAAGCTCTGAGATTCAGTTACCCGACCTCGGCGATCATCAATATGACGACACGCAGATCTGGCCATACGTTGAGCAGGAACTCATGTACCCGTGGTTTTACCTCAACGTGGTTCGGGTAGGCGCAGTTGAACCGGATACGTTCATGCTTATGATTCAGCATGCAAGGGACGTCGCTTCCCTGGTGCGTCGCGAAACGTCTCGGATGAGGGTTGAGCAGGTCCAAATTGTCACCCCAGCACACATGAACGGTACTGATCGCTGGCTTATGGAGCCCCTCACAAGAATATCTGTCCTCGAATCTCCCAGCCTAGGCGGTCCATGCGAGGCATTCGAGGTCGATGGAGGTAACTGCTATGCCCTTTCTGGTTCGGGGGTTCTAGAGAATGCCACCTTGATACAGGTGATCTTCGACGCTGCAACCGACCTCAATAAATCCCGATAGCGTTTTCGCCATCAGTGTGTAAGCCGACAACGGTCGGATCCTGTAGCAGGCAATCTCGTCAAACCTGCAAGGTGTGCAATGAAAGATCTAATACCGGACTCTATTCCCAGACCTCGCCAGGTTCGGGGACCAACAGAGACACTGACAAAGCGCCCGCTGGAGGAGCTTGGCGACCTGGATCTTTTGATACTCGTCTTGGAAGGGTTTGCGTTGAAGGACGTACACATGATGGTGTCCAGTTCAACGCTCTACACGAAGCGAAATGTAATCTGCCTAGTAATGGGAAAGCCCGAGCAGCAGGTTGCTCATCTGCTGAATTCCGGCCTCGGAATGGTGCGGCTCAATGCCCAACAAAGCGCAATGGCATTCCAATTCGCGAAGACCCTAGAGCAAGCGACGACAGTCTTTGGTACTCAGGCGCTGGCAGAGGATTGGCTATGTCGGCCATCCAGGTATTTCGGGGGCCACGTACCTGTTGACCTCATCGAGACGTCAGTCGGGTTCGCTACTGTTGAGCGTTATCTCTCGCAGATCCACCACGGGGTATACGTATAGATGCAGCCGATACCTGGTCAAGTCATCCACTTCGACCTTCGACAGGGAGGGCAATATGTCTGATATGGAGCGGGCAATCGCCGCGTTGAGGTCGGCCACTAGCATTGTGTTTTTTACTGGTGCCGGTATTTCAGCTGAGAGTGGGATACCTACGTTTCGTGACAAACTAACCGGGCTTTGGTCCACTCACGATCCCGGGAAACTGGAGACAGCTAAGGCTTTTCGTGAAAACCCTGCTCTCGTCTGGGGGTTCTATCTGTGGCGGCGTAATCAGATAAATCAAGCGAAGCCAAACGCTGCCCATTTAGCGGTACAACGCCTGGCAACTACGGGCCGGAACGTAGCTGTGATCACGCAGAATATCGACGACTTACACGAGCGCGCGGGATCGGTGGATGTTGCGCATCTTCACGGAAGCCTTAAAAGCCCCAAATGCTTCGCATGCCATAGGACTGCGGATTTGCAGCCCTCCCAGTTTGATTTACCTCAGCATGCCGTCGAGCGAGACCCTCCTCGATGCCCACGGTGCAATGGCAGACTGCGCCCAAGCATCATATGGTTCGGCGAAGACCTCTCCACTGTCGTTTGGAAGTCTGCAGTCGCAACAGTCCAAAGCTGCCAAGTGCTGGTTTCTGTCGGCACATCTGGCATCGTCACACCAGCGGCAGAGATCCCACAAATAGCGCTTTCCTCTGGAGCCGTGGTCATTCACGTGAACTTGGTCGATGTATCTCTTGGTACGCCCAATGAGTTTATGATTATCGGGAAAGCTACCGAAGCACTTCCCGCCCTCCTAAGCGCTGCTTGCGGAATCTGATTAGAAGGCTACAGCGCCTGCCTCAGGGACGTTCACACATCCGAGTGCGGCAAGCAGATATGAATGTATCCAGCAGCGCTGCCGCGCACTATAGAATTGATGAGTTGGTAGAGGCTTGGGACAGCAGAAATTCAAGCCCAGATTGAAGCAATAATGGCCCTCCGGCGGGATGTGGTGAATGGAGCTGAGCTATCCTCTGAGAGCGTGTTTGAGCGCTGATAAACGCAAAAAGCCGCTACCGAACCTTGGTGCTGAACCCTGAATGGAGGCCGTTCAGCCAGTCCATTTCCAAGGAAGAGCGCAAGCGCGTCAAGAAGCAGAACCTCCCCGCTCTACCCGATGTCTGCAAGCTCGCCCTTGTCACCGGCCTCGGATGAGGACTCCGGCCATGCCGGCGCGTCGCTGGTCCGGGTGCGAGTATCGAATCCTATTACGTGGTAGAGCATGACTGATCGCCATCTCGTCTCTACTTGTTCCAGGCATGGGAAATCCTGACTCAGGACTGGGAGGTGCTCCGCCAGCGGGCGTGCGTGACGTCAGACGGGCCGATATGGATCGTTTGATACCCTCCACCAAGGGCAGCTATGGGGCGACAGCTGTTTCAGGGTTGAAGATCCGTATCACGAATCGGTTTGAGCACTATCACCCCATTAATCAGCTCGATGCTCAAGGAGTCACCTAAACCAACGTTCATTGCTGCAAGGACATCCGGGGGAAGATCAATGATGAGCTCTCCGCTGCCCTCACCCGGACCTTGGCATTTTACGACAGCCCGCACGGATTCACTCATAGGAAAAAGCCCTCTCGGGGATGATGGAGTGGGCCTCCATTCTACGCCCACATAGCTCCTACTGGCGGCTATCGGCCAGAAGCGGTCAGGCGCGCCCCCGTTCTGATGCAATTGACACGCTACCGTACGAGGTTTCTGCACCAGATGCTCACGCTCTCGGCGCACACTGAAAGCCATCGACCACCACCGGGGTCCGTGTCAAAAATCGCCGATCCTGATCGCCCGCGTACCTGCGGCGACTGGGGGCAACATTGGGGGCATCACATCAATACTCAACTCTAAAACCCGCGTAATAGAGCCCTGTCAAAATGTTCTTCGGCTTGCCTGAGAGTCTTTAAGAGAAGCTAGCAGCATTGAAGCACTACCTAAAACGGCTCTCATACAAGGTAAAAGCATCTGAAGTGATCCATTTGAATACACATGCACATGCCTGTGGGGGTATAAACGGGGGTACGCGTAACCTGTTGTAAAAATGGTACCCCCCACGCTTTAAACTGACCTTCTGGAAGACCGGAAAAACGTTTTCCCTTCAAGATTTCGGCATTGCCGCACGGTCTCTCGCGTCGATGCCGAGGCCAGTTCAAATCCCCTCGTTTGAATACCACTCTTTGGCCGTATACATTTCGTGTGCCCGGCACTAGATCTAATCTCAAACCCGCACGCCAGATAGATTGAAAAGCATGGACAGCCATCAGAGCATGATCGTTTGGTCTTCCGCCTAGGCGCTCATGGAGGGGCGGTAGTCTGCACCGACTGCATGTGCAGCCAGTCGATCTCAGAATCCAGTGAACCATTCCCGCACGATCCAACCTGCAAAGCCCAGAACGAAGTGGCCGCCCTTAATCCATGAGCAAAGCTTCACCAAATCCTTGATGACGAGCGTGGCTGACCGATATCGGATTCAATCACACAATGCATGAGCAGCATGCAGGTGATAGTTGGCCGATCTCAGCTATCAGCGTTAATCCTTCATCCATGAGGTGAGCGGCTTTTCTCATTCCACCTGCCATCAAGGGTTCAGCATGGCGTATTCTTGGGCCACACAATCAACCTCGAAGTAGTGAATTTGACCAATGGGTTTTGAACAACTAGCAGAGCTACGCGACCGCCTCCGAGCTGAAAAAGCGCCAGCTAAGACCGACAAAGCGATCCCCTCCAAGCCGAAGTCTTCTCCTAAGGCCAAGCCTCGTGTGCTAGACCCGACAGTGGAGGCTATCTGGCCACTGCAGAAGTATTTCCCATTGGCCTTCCCCGTCAACCCAGCACCCAAGGTTCCTCTCAAAGAGGGCATTCTCAAAGATGCTGAGCAACACCTAGAGCTACTCGGGTTGACCCACGAACAGCTCAAGCTGGGCATCTCAACGTGGTGCCAAGGAAACCGGTATTGGAAAAGCATGGTGGAAAACGCACCGCGTCTAGACTTGCAGGGTGAGCCAGTTGGAAACGTGACCGCATCCCAGGCACTTCACGCGAAGCGGCAAGCTTCTCGGCAACGTGGCCAAGACCGACGGAGTCGCGCCAAACCTAAAGCCAGCGTCCCAGTGCCCGCCGTTGATGCAGTTGTAGAAGAGACGCTGGGCTGAACAACGCCCCCCACGCTTAGCGAGCGGTTGTCGAAGCGTTTCATCTGATACTGGTAAGCAAACGATTTCACCCCTGCAGCAGTTCCCGGACGACAATTACGGCGGACTTGAAATTCAGGGTGCTCAGACACTCGCTCAATCTGCCCCACGCCTGGGGCAAGCAGGGCAACTGATACTTATCCAGTGACTCGGTCAAAGTGACCCCGCGCAAGTCATGCCCCTCCAGCAGCGGCAGGATCACCTCCAGATGCTTCCTGAACTCGTCGTTGGTCAGCGCCTCCCGGCCAACCGGGCTGGCGGCCCTAGATGTGAACGCGGTCAGCTGCTGGACGCTGGTCTTTGCAAGTTGTTCCATGAGCGTAATATCCTGCTCCGTCACTCGCTCATGCAGAAGCCTGTCTGCGTCCCGATTCACTTGCCGCTCAAGGTCACCCGCCATCACACTCACGGCGCGAGCCCCAAGATTACCTGCCGTTCCTTTGATCATATGCAGTATGCGCTTGGCTCCGACGGGGTCATCGTCAGCAATTGTCTTGCGTAATTGCGCGATCGAGCCATGTACATCCGCGCCAAATTGCACGAGCAATTTTTGCAGCAAAGCCTGATTCCCGCCAAAACGCTCGCAGATTGAAACCCACGGTTCGATGTCTCCCTCCTCATGAACCGCAGGCAATTGAACCGTCGGGGCCGTTTTACCGAGGCACCGCAGGATAGCCGCCACGACCTGCGGCAAATCGATCGGCTTGGCCAAATGGGCATTCATCCCGACGGCCAGCGACGTCATCTGATCTTCCCTTGATGCATTCGCCGTCATGGCGATGATGGGGAGGTCGTGGAACCGGGGATCGTTGCGAATTCGCCTGGTGGCTTCGTAGCCGTCGATATCAGGCATCTGGACGTCCATCAGCACCGCATCAATGCGATTCTGACCCTGCACCACTCTCTGAACACCTGAAAGTCCACCGTCAGCCAGCTCCACCGAAGCCCCCTCTTGCATGAGAAGCTCCATGGCGACCTGGCGGTTCAAAGGATTGTCTTCAACCACCAACAGATTCAGCCCGGTCAGGGCTCCGGTACGGGTGAGTGACGCGGGTCTTGCAGGTTCCGCGAAGCGTTCCGGGTTGAGTGCAGCATCCACCGCCTGAGCCAATTGCAACGGCGTCAGAGGCTTGCTGAGCAATCCGTCGAACAGCGTGGCATCAGCAGCATCCAGTTGCCCCAACACATCCTGCGAATAGGCTGTCACCAGAATCACCGCCGGCGCATGGTCGTCGGTTGAACACTGGCTAATGGCCCGCGCGACAGCCAGGCCATTCATCTCCGGCATGCTCCAGTCCAGCAAGACGACGTCGTAGGAAGCGCCGCCTGAATGATCGCAAATGCGTTGTAACGCCTGCACGCCACTGGCCACGGCATCAACGCTCCACCCCAGCGCCTGAATCATCCCGGAGAGAATCTCGCGGGCGAAGTCATTGTCGTCCACTACCAGCAAGCGCAGCGGTCCAGGTTCTATTCGTTGAGGTATGCCGGGAGCAGGCACTTCACTTCTCAGCATGTCGATGTCAAACCAGAAACAGCTACCCACCTCTACCTCGCTTCGAACCTGTAACTCTCCGCCCATCATGGACACCAGCCGCTTGCAGATGGCCAGTCCCAGCCCCGTGCCACCGTATCGGCGAGAAGTTGAAGCCTGCGCCTGACTGAAGCCTTCAAAGATATGTGCGATCTGCTCCTGGCTAATGCCTATGCCGCTGTCTTCGACCTCAACTCGGATGCGCAATGGTTGATCTGAATGGATGCATTTGAATCGCACCACCACCTGCCCGGAAGGGGTGAACTTCAGGGCATTACCCGCCAGGTTAATCAGGACTTGCTGCAGCCTCAGGCTGTCCCCCCGCAGATGTATGGGTACTTGTGGGTCGAGCTCAAACAGCACCTCGACGGCCTTGCCGGATTGATTACCCAACAGAACCGCAGCCAACTCCCGTAAAAGCAGATCAAGATCGAACGGGTGTACTTCCAGTTGCAGTTTACCGGCCTCAATCTTGGAGTAATCGAGGATGTCGTTAAGCAGACTCAACAGAGATCGGGCCGCAATCCGGGCGTTGGCAACGTACCCGGCCTGACGGGAATCCATGCGGGTCTGCTCAAGCAACTGCATCATCCCCAGCACGGCGTTCATGGGCGTGCGAATCTCATGGCTCATGTTTGCCAGGAAGGTGGATTTGGCCTCGCTGGCAGCGTCAGCTTTGTCCTTGGCATCCAGTAACCGGGCCTGTAGCTCGAGCTGTGCGGTGACGTCCAGATTGATGCCGGTTGCGCGCAGAGGATCGCCTTTGGTGTCCCTCTCCAGATAGGCCTCGGACTGAATAATGCGTAGTTGGCCCTGTGTGCCCAAGACCCGGAAGGTACCGCCCTCGATCTTTTCGCCCCGCATCATGGCTTTCAATTGCTCATCCATACGCGCCTGGTCTTCCGGGTGAACCCGTTCCAGCCAATGGGTGAAGCACAGCCCCTCTTCCCTTAACTGCGTAGGCTGAAAATAGAATTCAAACATGCGGTCATTCCACTGCAATTCATTGCGCTGGAAATCCCAGGACCAAATCCCTAACTGAGCGACCTCAGCCGCCATCAAGAGTTGATCACGCGCCGCAGTCAGCTCTTTCTGGGCAGCCTCTCGCCGTGTGATATCTACCGCAATGCCCAGGTAGCCGGTCAGTTCGCCCTGCTCGTTCCGAATCTCTGTGACCATCAAGGTCACAGGAAACTGGCTGCCATCCTTGCGTACGAATGTCCATTCACGCGTACTGGCGCCTTCGGTCTTGCACTGACCGACCAGCGACTCAAACTCATCTATTTCAGAGATGGCTACATTCAGGTCTTTCATGGCCCGTTGGGCTAGTTCTTCTTTGAGATGAAATTGTTTGGGCGTTGTGCGACCAATCAACTCGTCCGCCGTGTAACCGAGCATGCGCTCGGCTCCGGCATTAAATATCTGAATAAGTCCATCACGACCTGTGGCAATAATCGCCACCTCGGTGGCCGCTCTCAGTACGCTGGAGAGCATCAGGTTGGTATCACGCAATTGACTGGTACGTTCGGCTATCTGCTCTTCCAGACTGGCGTTGAGCTCCAAAATTCGCGCCTCGGCCTGCTTCTGCCTGGTGATGTTACGGACGGTCTTGGAAGCGCCGACAAATTCACCGCGAACGCCAATCAGAGGCGAAATATTGACCGATACATCCACGAGCGTTCCGTTCTTGCGCCGACGCACCGTATCGAAATTGGAGATAGGTATGCCCCGACTGATCTTGTCGAGAATGTCCGTTTCCTCTCGAAGACGATCCGGGGGGATGATCAATGTATCAATACGTCGACCGATAGCTTCATCAGCTCTATAGCCGAAGATATCTTCAGCTCCCCGGTTCCAACTGGTCACAACACCGTCCAGGTTCTTGCTGATAATGCCGTCAGTTGAACTCTCGACAATCGCCGCCAGGTGGGTACGCTCGCGGATCAACCGGTTGCGGCGCATCGCGCTCATCACCCACAGCGCTCCGCTGATTGATAACAGCGCGGTGAAGAGGATCCCCGCAATCAGGATCATGGCCGGAGAGACCAAGTGCAGGCCTTTCAGAAAAACAGGTCCGGCTGTCGTCCGAAACCGCCAGTGTCGGCCGTAGACCTGTTGATCGGTGACAAGCGTGCTGACCACTTCAGCATCGTTGGGTATCAGGCCGCGTGAAAAAAACGCGGGCGCTTGCGCATCCTCGGTGACATCCGCGATCTCCAGGCGGATACCTGAGCGCAGCTTCAGATCATGAAATACGTCATTCATGATCAACGCGCTGAACGCCCAGCCAATGACAGCCTGCTCACGGGCAGCCTCGTCAGTCAGCGATAGGCCGGACTGATAGACAGGCATCAGCAGCAACATCGAAGGCAAGTCAGGGGCGTTGGACGTTCGCAGTGATACAGGCGCCGTCAGCCTGGGTTCGCCGCTACGCATGGCCGCTTCAGCAGCCGCGCGACGACGAGGCTCTGATGCGATATCCAGCCCAAGCCCCTCACTATTCTGCGGCAACGGTTCAATGTACTGGACAATGAAACGCTCGCCCGCATGAGGTTCGAACTGCCGCAACTGAAAGCTATCGCCATATTCTTTCCCGGCGTGCGCAGCAAAAGCGTCAAGCTGATCCCCCGCAATCCTTCGAATAAAACCGTAGCCGTAGACGCTATCGAACTCGGCGTCCGCCCCCCGCCCCTGGAAGTAGCGCTTGAACGAGGCGTAATCCAGCGTCTCGGGATTCGCCATCATCACAGCGCCCCTTATGCCCCGCAGGCCATACTGATAGTCACCCACTCTCTCAAGTACATGGGCCGCAGCCTCATCGGCAGCGACGTGGACGGCCTTGGTGAGTTGCCGGTCGTTGGCTGCGCGTACCCAAGCCTGGAGAATTCCGGTAACGGTCAATCCCACGCCAACGATCACGGCGACACATAACACAGCTTCACGACAACTGCTCATCAGGCGCATGACGACCTCAAGAACCCAATAATGAATGAAGCCCTTCACGCTCCAGCGACTGCAGCGGGTGGGCAACGGAGATAGTCGGTCATCTGCGAACACGTCATGGGCCTGCAGTACAGATACCCTTGCATCACATAGCAGCCAAGTTTGTACAAAACGTTGGCATGACGGGGGGTCTCCACGCCTTCGGCAACGAGCTGAAGGTCCAGGGCGTGGGCGAGCTGGATGATGGTTTCGACGATGGCGGCATCTTTTGGATCAAGCAGCATTTGCCGAACAAAACTCTGATCAATCTTGAGCACATCCAGAGGGAAACGCTTCAAATAGGCCAGGCTGGAATAGCCCGTGCCGAAATCGTCGACAGCAATACGAACGCCCCGACCACGCAGGCTTTCCAGAGTGCGACAGGTTTCCTCGACTTCACCGGCCAATACCCCTTCCGTTATTTCCAGTTCCAGCTGGCCAGGCGCGATACCGCTGGAGGAAAGCGCATGCTGAACGGCATCCTCAAAGTGACTGTCATGAAACTGAATGGGCGAAACGTTGACACTCACACTGACCGGGTAGCCCTGCTCGCCCCAGTGTTTCGCCGCTTGGCATGCACTGTTCAAAACGTATTCGCCCAACGGAACGATCAGTCCGCTCGCTTCAGCCACGGGTATGAAGCGATCAGGGGTCACCACCCTGCCATCCGCTTGAGGCCAGCGAACCAGAGCCTCAACCCCTATCACCCGATGCGCGGCCAGGTCGATCTTGGCCTGATAGAACACATCCAGCTGATGAGCTTCCAACGCCGCTCGCAGGTCGCGCTCCATTTGATGCCGGGCACGCACGCTGTCATTGGCTGCCGCATTGAAAAAGCGGTATTGGCCACGCCCCGCCTGCCTGGCCTCATACAGTGCAGCATCTGCGTGTTCGTGCAGCGATTCGGCATCCTGACTGTCCTGCGGGAAGGTACCGATTCCTGCACAGGCACCCAGATCATACCGGGTACCTGCCACCATGATCGGGACGCAAAGCGTAGTCAGTACCTGCTGCGCGCGATGCCCCAGCTCGGCAAGGTTGTTACAGGACAAAATGAGCAACATGAACCGCTGCCCGCCCGCACGACTCGCGGTATCGCTTGACTGACAGCATTGGACGAGACGCCTGGCTGTCTCCTGAAGCAGAGCGTCGCCGACCGCATGACCTTCCGAGTCATTGAGCGCCTTGAAATTTTCCAGATCGATGGAAAACAACCCGACCAGCGAGGCTTGATGCTGAGCACTCGCCAGCGCCTGTCTGACGCGATTGAGTAGCAGCATACGATTGGGCAACCGCGTCAGCGGATCGTAGTAAGCCAGCTGTTGAACTGCTCGTAGGTGCTTGATGTTCGCTTCCACCCGGGCGCGGGCAACCGGGAGGTTGATGGGTTTGTGCAGAAAATCTGCCCCACCCAACTTCAACGCTCGCAGCTCGTGCTCCGTCTGACGGTGAGAGGTCACAAAGATCACGACTGCATGCGCGAGTCTGGGGTCGATTTTGATCTGTTCGCAAACCGAGTATCCGTCCATAAGGGGCATGTCGACGTCCAGAAGAATGACGTCCGGCCGGTAATGCTGAGCGAGCTCCAGCGCAGTCTGTCCATCGGTGGCTGCGTGAATCTCTCCTAGCCCCTCCAGTGCCTGCCCCAAGACTCGCAAATCAGACGCCTGATCATCGACTAAAAGGATGATAGGTTGATCCAGCATCTTGCTCTTCCTCCCGCTGTCCCTGCGACTTATGCAGATTAGCCCAGGATCAACTACCGCAATGCACCATCTGTAATTTTTGCATTCAGATGGAGAAACGGGTGACGAGCCGGTTCAGATCGACGGCCAAGCGTGACAGCTCCTGACTTGCGCCGGCGGTCTGGGCCGCTGACGACGCCCCCTGTAGCGAAAGGTCTCTGATGCTGACCAGATTTTCGTCGACGGCTCTGGCGACCTGTGCCTGTTGCTCCGAGGCAGCCGCAATCATCAGATTTCGCTCGTTTATATCGACGATGGCGGCGGTGATATCACGAATGGCGGTTCCAGCTTCATGGGCAGAGCTGAGCGTGGCCTGAGCCTCTTCGCTACTGCGTCGCATCGACTGTACCGCGCTGCCGGAGTCCTTCTGGATGTCCTGAATCATCCTTTCGATTTCTTGTGTCGAGGTTTGCGTGCGATGGGCCAGAGCACGCACCTCATCTGCAACGACGGCAAATCCGCGTCCCTGCTCTCCCGCCCTGGCGGCCTCGATCGCAGCATTGAGTGCAAGTAGGTTGGTCTGTTCGGCAATAGAGCCAATCACATCCAGCACCCTGGCGATGCTTTGGGTCTTGGCCGCAAGACCTTCCACTTCAGCGCAGGTTTGCTGGATGCTTGAGTTCAGCTTTTCGATCGACGTGACAGTGTGACTGACGCGCCCCTGCCCTGTGACGGCAGAGCGCTCGGACATTTGGGTGGACTGCGAAGCTGACGAAGCGTTGCGTGCAACCTCCTCTACGGCTGCGGTCATCTGGTTGACAGCGGTCGCAGCCATTTCAGTTTCCTGATTCTGGCGCTGCGCACCCAAGGTGCTTTGCTGAGTAATTGCCCCCATTTCTTCCGCCGCCGAGGCCAATTGCCCAGATGCATTAGCAATGTGCTCAATCGTCTGACGCAAACTTGTGCGCATTTTGTCGGTAGCACTCTGTAACTCCGTCAACTCATCCGAACCACTGGTCGCGATGGCAGTTCCCAGATTGCCCTCTGCGATATCCCGCGTGGCACGCAAGAGTGTCACAACAGGATTAACCACGCTTCGAGTAAACATGATCGCTACAACGATGGTCAGTAGCACTGCCAGGACAATTAGCGTCGTGACAACAAAGCGCCCAGTCTGATAATCACGATCGGCGCCTTCACTAGAGGTATCTGCGCCTTTCTCATTGATCTTGATCAGCGCCTCAATAGCGTCTTGCATTATAAGAGCAGAGGGTTTGGTAACATCGCGAATATAATGGGAAAGTTCAGATTCGCTTGCTGTTCTGCTCATTTCAACAAGACGATCAGTCACCCTTTCATATTGAGTAATCGCCACCTTGATCTGATCATAGATGGCTCGTTCTTCCTGGCTGGATACAAGGGGGGCATAGGCATCCGCTTCGACCTGCAGTTTTTCCCTAGCCTGATTCAGCTTCTGAATGGATTCACTGCCCATTCGATCATCGTCCATGACGAAACGTCTAGCGTCCAGGCGATATAACAACCCGGCCATTTCAATCTTTCCTGCCTGGCGGACGCTCGGTAGCCAGTTATTTCTCAATTCAGAGACGGCCTCCACAATACCGTGCATCTGATACAGTGCTGCACCTCCAAGTATGACCAGCAAAGAGCAGATCAACCCAAAAGCCAGTAATGCTCTAGTGGTTAATTTCAGTTTTCTCAACATCATGATTATCTACTCCGGACTACTAACCATCAGAATAGTGTCTCTTGGCCATCATTTTTCCCACACCATCGTGAAAAAAACATGAAAAATCCAATCACTTTTTGAAAAAACTGCTCACAACTACCGAGCACCCTTTTAATAAGCAAGCTCACTATTGATCTGGATCAACTAAATAAGTGCGCTCATCTTTTTTTTTGCTGGCCGGCATGACTACCAACGCAGAGTCTGAAGAAAAAAAACAGAAAAATCAGATATCAAGGTGATAGCATCACTGCATTACCTGGTGCAGTGTCATTATTCTGAACAGGGCGCAGCGCGCAAATCGTTTAAATGCAAATGATTCGCGCCTAGTGCACGCATGGAGCGATTGTCCAGATGCAGTCCGAAACACGATTGCACCTGATCTTTCCAGACTGGCAACGTTGAACACTATGCGCAAACTCTCCGCACCTGCTCTGAACCTGGGTAACCTAATACTGACCTTGACGCTCTCAGCCGTCCTGGTTACGCTGGGTAATAGCTTGTTGGTGGCGTTCAATGTCTACCGGGATATTTTGATTCACAACACATTGTCGTCCAATGCACTTTACGCCACGAAAGTGGCCAGAGACATACGCGACACGCTGGACGCAGATCTCAGCAAGATCCGCTACAGCAGCACGGTTCTCGCCCGCCAGCCCGATCGCACAACCGAGGAGTTACAGCGCCTGCTGTTTCAAGACAGCAGTTTCACAAGTCTTGTGATCGCTAATGCCGCAGGTGAAGTCACCGCAACACTTCCCGACAAGCCAGAGCTCAAAGGAAAGGTCCTGCACTCTTGGGAGCCAGCCATGCTCACCGGTACAAGAGTCAGCTCAGCCTTCATGTCGCTGTCCGGCAACCTGGTGATCTTCATATCCAGCCCCATCTTCAATGCCGAGGAAAAAAGCATCGGCGTCATAGGCGGTACGCTTCATCTGCGCGCCGACAATTCGTTGGCCGACATCGTCGGCAACCACAGTTTTCGCAACGGCACTCAAATTTCGTTGGTGGACGGAGCCGGCACTTACATTGCCCATTCAGATCCCGCCATGCTGGGCCTAAAACTGCAAGACAACGCCCTGTTGGTGGCCATGAGCGATGCCAATGGCGGATCGCTGCTGAGCCGAAACGATAACGGTAGCGAGGCACTCGTTGGCTTCACGCTCGTTCCGGGCACACACTGGTGGGCCATCACCCGCCAACCACTCGAAATGGCCGACACGATGGTTTACGAGCTGATTCGAGCCATGGCCTGGCACACACTGCCGTTGGGTGCCGTAGGGCTGGTACTGATTTTCTGGGGCGTAGCTCGCATCAGTCGCCCGCTTCGCCAACTGGCCACAGGTGCAAAACAACTGAGCGAGCATTCCGTGTCCAGTACGGTCAACAACGTTGATGCATGGTACGTAGAGGCATGGAGAATCAAAAGAGCCTTGCTGGTCGGCATCAGCCTTGTACAGGAAAAGCTGGGAGCACTGGACGAACAGGCCCATCGAGATGCGTTGACCGGACTCGCCAACAGGCGAGCGATGGATCAAACACTTGAAGATCTTGTTGCACAAGAGACCCCGTTTTCCGTGATTGCCGCCGACATCGACCACTTTAAAAAGGTCAACGACACCCTTGGTCATGAAGCGGGTGACAAGGTATTGGCACAAGTCGCCAACTTGCTGCTGATGCACTCGAGAAACACCGACTTGGCGTGCCGTTCAGGTGGCGAGGAATTTCTCATTCTGCTGCCGAGAACAACGCTGGATGCAGCCGCAGGTATCGCCGAACGCATTCGCCTGGCTGTTCAAAATGAAGCATTCCAGAACACCGGCCAGATCACCATTTCCATCGGTGTGGCGCATTGGCAACCCCGTGGTGAGACCACCCCTTCGCAATTGTTGAAGAGAGCGGACGCGCTGCTCTACGCCGCTAAACAAGACGGGAGAAACCGCGTTGTTGTCGACATGGCCAATACCGCCGTCGCTTGACACCCGCCTGGCAGGCCCTTGGCATTCCCCTGAACAGATTGTTGCGTCACAAGGAGAGAGGAGCACTCAACGTATGCTCTACATCACTCTTATCAATGCCCTGATCATTACTACCGCTGTCATCGTCCACTACGAATGCCTGCTGCGGCTGAACATGCTGATGCCCCGGCTGAGCATATGGCATCGCTTCAGAATGGTCTTCGGTGTATTGGGTGCCCTGCTCGCTCATGCCATTGAGGTGTAGATTTTTGCGCTGGGTTACTACCTGATGAACGCGTCGGACAGCATGGGCAAGCTAACAGGCAACTACGACGGTAGCCTTCTGGATTCCATCTATTTTTCTTTCACCACCTTCACGACAATTGGTTTCGGGGACATCACCCCCATTGGCCCACTTAAATTCCTGACCGGGCTGGAAGCCTTGACCGGGCTTGTTCTCATCACCTGGACAGCATCGTTTCTGTTCATCGAGATGCAAAAATACTGGAAAAAATGAAGGCGCCGTCTCGTCAGCTGACGCCTGCGTTGCTCGCTGTTTGCTGGTTTATTCGCACTAAGACTCCATGGCTGCCTACCCGCAATGCGCCATCGGATTACAATATCCAAAAAGGGAGCCCACGATGTCGCCAGCCAATCCTCCTCGCCGCACGAACAAGAGCCAGACGAGTAAACCCGCAACATATCCCGATGTGGAACGCTTGGTAGCGGACGGAGACCTGCTCAAATGCGGGCCCGGCTACAGCGCTCAAACCGAAGCCGGTTTTCAGGCAATCAGCCCGTACATTGTTGGTCTGAGCATCGGTAGAAACGGCAAACCGACCATTTACCGCCTGGCACGCCGTACGTTGTGATGCAATTGGGCGCGCCGGCTCCACGCCTTATCGAGGCAGCATCCGTCTAAGCGTGTTATCGCGTACGTAGTAGTGATGAAAAAGACCCGCCGCCGCATGCAGGCCAATCAGCCAGTAGCCCAGACTGCCCCCCCACTCATGCCAACCTTTGATTTGCTTGGCCAGCGCGGGATCGAGAGGAACAGGGGCTGGGATGAAAAACTCGAAGTACGGTATCGGCTTTCCTCCTGCGGCGAGCATCAGCCACGCCAGGATCGGTGTGACGATCATCAGCAGATACAGCAGCCCATGCATCACGTGAGAAAACCCGATCTGCCAGGCTGGCGGTTGCGGGCTGATCGCGGGTGCCTTGTGCATCAGCCTGCCAAGCAGGCGAAACCAGACCAGCACGAAGATGGCGATACCAAACAGACCGTGAAAACCCAAGGCAGCCGAGCGCAAGCCGCTGCCACGAGGTGCCAGTCCTTTGAGTTCGATGCAGGCGTATACGCCCACAAACAGCGCCAGCATTAACCAATGGAGATAAATCGAAAGCGTTGCGTAACGAGGTGATGTGAACGTCATGTCAGTCTCGCTTCAGTAACAGTGAATGGGACATACCTGGAAGGCGAGTGGAATGTGCCGCAGCTGTCTTAAGGAAGTCTGAAGACAGCTGTCGAGCCCTCGTGTTTTTTGCAACTTCAGACTTCCTTAAGAATCGACGCCGATACTCCCCACCATTCACCACTGGGGAGGAGCCTCACCCATGCCGGGTCTGGACTGGAACATTTGTTTGCCGTTGCGCTTTGGAGCTACCGAAGCCCCCACCCTGTCACTCCACCGCGCCTTGGCTCAGGAGCCATTGCGCCATGATTTCGAAGCATTCATTCAGCAGCGCTTTCGCAATGCCCACAACGCCGAGATCCACCAATTCATGCCAGAACTGTTCGGCATGAGCGATGAAACTGGCAACCTGTGTGCCGTGGCCGGTGTACGTCCGGCAGCCTCCGGTGCCTTGTTTCTGGAGCACTATCTGGACGAGCCGATCGAGCGTGCCATCGAAGCTCATGCTGCACGACCGGTCGGTCGCGAGGGCATTGTTGAAGTCGGCAATCTGGCTGCGAGCAACCTGGGCAGTGCCCGCTTGAGCATCATTACCATTACCTGGCTGCTGGCAATGGGCGGGCTGGAATGGGTGACCTTCACCGGCAATGCCGGTCTGGTGAACAGTTTCAATCGCCTGGGCCTGCGGCCAGTTACCTTGTGCGCCGCCGATCCGATGCGACTGGGTGACGACCGACATGCCTGGGGCAATTATTACGACACCCAACCCAGCGTGCATGTTGGCGATATACGTTCCGGTTTCCTGCACCTGAGCCAAAGCGGCGTGTTCCAGCGATTCGGTTTGCCACTGACATGGGAGCGCCCCTGCCATGTCGCATGAACGGATCGCGTTTCGTCGACGAATTGCTGATCTGGCGATTGAGCAACCCCACGCCTACGCGCTGTGGGGCGACGATCTCAAGCTCGATTACGCCGAACTGGATGCCGAAATTCGTCTGCGCCAGCACAGGCTCCGGCGTCTCGGTGCCCAGGTCGTTGCAATTGCGCTGGAAAACGGGCCTGACCTGTTGATCTGGGATCTGGCTATTCTCTTCGAGGGACTTGCCTGTCTCGCTCTGCCGCCATTCTTCACAGCGGCTCAGCGTCTTCATTGCCTGGAACACAGCCAGGCGGATCTGGTGATTGCCGGTGCCGAGCATGCAGATGCGCTTGGACAAGCCGGTTTTTCAGAACACGAAGGTTTCTGGATTCGGCCTGCGCGGCGGCCCTCTCCGCTCCCTGCGGGCACCGCGAAGCTGACCTTCACTTCAGGCACCACCGGCACGCCGAAGGGCGTCTGCCTGAGCGCCGACAGCGTGCTGTCCGTTGCGCGAGAACTGCACCATGCCAGCGAGTCCCAGCAACCTCGTCACCACCTTTCGCTGTTGCCGCTGGCGATATTGCTGGAAAACATCGGTTGCTACGCCGCGCTGTATGCTGGCGCCATGGTCAGTCTGCCCAGCCAGAAGGCGTTGGGTATTCAGGGTGCCAGTGGCGTGGATCTGCCTCGATTGCTTTCAACCCTCAGACTTCGAACCCCGCACAGCATGATTCTGGTGCCGCAGTTGCTATTGCTGCTGGTGAAAGCGGGTGAGATCGGGGCGTTCAACAGCAGTCAGTTACGCTTCGTCGCCGTCGGTGGCGCAAGAGTCAGCCACGAGCTGTTACTGCGCGCCGAAGCAGTGGGTATTCCGGTTTATGAAGGCTACGGGCTCTCGGAATGCGCCTCGGTGGTCGCGCTGAATCGTCCCGATGCTCATCACCCCGGCAGTGTCGGCAAGCCGCTACCGCACGTTCAAATCCGGCTGGCAGAAGACGGTGAGGTACTGGTGGCCGGCTCCGGCATGCTGGGCTATCTCGGCGAACCGGGGCCCGTACCTGAATGGTGGCCCACCGGCGACCTGGGCGAGTTCGATGCCCAGGGTTATCTCTACCTGCATGGCCGCAAGAAACATCAGTTCGTCACCAGTTTTGGACGCAACGTCAACCCTGAGTGGGTGGAGGCCGAACTGACCCAGCTCGGCTTGATAGGCCAGGCATTCGTCTACGGCGAAGCGATGGCCCACAACCACGCGCTGATTTGGCCGCTGCGCCCGGAAATCACCGACCTGCAAATTGCTGAGGCGGTTGCACAGGCCAATCGAGCACTGCCTGATTACGCCCGCGTGCATGGCTGGTCGCGCCTTGAGCAGCCCTTCACGACAGGCAACGGCATGGCCACGGCCAACGGACGACCCAGGCGAGAGGCCATTCTCGCTCACTACCGCCATCACTTCATCGAACCCTCTCGAATGGAGGATCTGTACCCATGAGTTTTTTCGAGACGCTACAAGACGCAACCCGTACCGAGCGTGAGACGCTGTTCAATCTGCCGGTCATTCATCAGGCGCTGTTCGGCCAGGTGACGCAGGAGAGCTATCAAGCGTTCCTGACCCAAGCCTATTACCACGTCCGGCACACCGTGCCGTTGATGATGGCTTGCGGCGCCCGACTGCCTTCGCGGCTTGAATGGCTGCGTGGCGCGGTATGCGAGTACATCGAGGATGAATACGGTCATGAGCAATGGATCCTCAACGACCTGAGGGCTTGTGGAGCTGATGCGGAAGCGGTACGCGACGGCGCACCGGGCATGCCCATTGAATTGATGGTCGCCTATCTCTATGACCTGATCGCCCGTGGCAATCCAGTCGGTCTGTTCGGCATGGTGAATGTGCTCGAAGGCACCAGCATTGCTTTGGCAACTCACGCAGCGGGCAGCATCCAGCAACGTCTCGGGCTTCCCGCAACCGCGTTCAGCTACCTCAGCTCCCACGGCAGTCTGGACGTCGGGCACATGGATACCTACCGAAAATTGATGGATCGCCTCGAAGATCCGGACGATCAGGCGGCGGTGATCAAGGCTTCCAGGGTCGTGTACGCGCTGTACACCGAGATGTTCCGGCAATTGCCTGCCACTGAGCTTGTGCCACAGAAGGAAACCGCTCATGCGTCTGTCTGAAGCCCGTGTCGTATTGACCGGAGCCAGCGGCGGGATCGGCATGGCCATCGCCGAAGCCCTGTGCAGTCAGGGCTCTGAGGTGTTGGCAGTGTCCAGACACCAGGAACCTCTGATTCCCTTGCTCAAGGAATACCCGCACCTGCTGCATTGGGTCAAAGCCGACCTGACCACTTACGAAGGCCGCCAGCAGGTTCTGATGACTGCTCAATCCATGGAGGGCATCAACCTGCTGATCAATGCCGCAGGGGTCAACCATTTCGCCATGTTGGAACAACTGCCAGGGCAGGAAATCGACGCCATGCTCAACATCAACCTGCATGCGCCCATCCAACTCACCGGACTCATGCTACCCGAATTGCGCAAAGCCAAGAGCGCGATGGTGGTCAATGTCGGCTCAACCTTCGGCTCGATCGGCTATGCCGGGTACGCAGCCTATTGCGCCAGCAAATTTGCCCTGCGTGGCTTTTCCGAGGCTTTGCGAAGAGAGTTGGCGGACACACGGGTTGGCGTGTTGTACGTGGCGCCACGGGCGACGCGTACCGCGATGAATAGCCCAGCAGCACGCGCCCTGAATACCGCCCTCAAGAGCAACGAGGACGATCCGGGGACGGTGGCGGCTGCCGTTATCAGCGCTATTGTCGGCAATCAGCGCGAGTTGTATCTGGGTTGGCCGGAGCGCTTTTTCGTTCGTCTCAATGGTTTGCTGCCCGCGGTGGTCGATCGCTCACTGCGCAAACACCTGCCGCTCATTCGTCGTCTGAGCAACACGCCTTTCGAAGAGAAACACAAGCCATGAAAACACTCCTGATCACGCTGCTCGGCCTGCTCGCTTTGCCAGTATGGGCACTGGATGCGCCCGACCAGCAACGCCTGGCTTCGATCCAGCAAGAATGGGCACACATCCAGTACGAGGTGCCTGAAGGCCAGCGCGTCGCGGCCTTTGAAACGCTGGCTGCAAAATCGTCGGCATTCACACGCGAGCGCCCCAAAGTGGCCGAAGCCTGGATCTGGTCAGGCATCGTCACCAGCAGTTGGGCCGGGGCGCAAGGTGGCTTGGGCGCATTGAGCAAGGTCAAGCAGGCCAAGGCTGATCTGGAAAAGGCGCTGTCCCTTGATCCCGTCGCTCTGCAGGGCTCCGCTTACGCCAGTCTTGCGGCACTGTACGACCGGGTACCCGGCTGGCCTATCGGTTTTGGCGATTCGGACAAAGCGCAAGGCTTGCTGGAGCAAGCCTTGAAGATCAACCCGGATGGCATAGATCCGCTTTACTTCTGGGGCGATCATCTGTTTCGCCAAGGGCATTATGCTCAAGCCAAGGCGGCACTGGATAAAGCCCTGCAAGCCGCGCCGCGTCCCGGCCGTGAGCTGGCCGACAGTGGGCGACGTAAGGACATTGAGCTGCTGCTGACCGACGTGAACAAGAAACTGAAATAACGGAGCTGGCATGCGTCTGCTGTTGATCGAAGATGATGTTGCGCTGGGCGAAGGGATTCACCAGGCCCTGAATCGAGAGGGCTATACCGTCGATTGGGTAAAAGATGGCAACAGCGGGCTGCATGCGTTGCTGAGTGAAGGATTCGATCTGGCGATACTCGATCTGGGTTTACCCAAACTGGACGGACTGGTTGTCCTGCGACGCTTGCGTGAGACAGGTTCCGCCCTGCCGGTGCTGATATTGACCGCCCGCGATGCCACCGAGGATCGTATTGCAGGACTTGACGCGGGGGCTGACGATTATCTGGTCAAACCCTTCGACCTCAACGAACTCAAGGCACGCCTGCGTGCCTTGCTGCGGCGCAGTGCTGGTCGCGCACGGGTCATGATCGAGCATGCGGGCATCTGTCTGGATCCGGCGACACAGCAGGTCACCTACAACACCGAGCCTGTGCCCCTGACCCCCAAGGAATATCAGTTGCTCTATGAATTGCTGTCTCCACCCGGTCGAGTCATGACCCGTGAACGTCTCACTCAGCTGCTTTACGGCTGGAATGATGAAGCCGAGAGCAATACGCTGGAAGTCCACATCCATCACCTGCGCAAGAAGTTCTCCAGCGACCTGATCCGCACAGTTCGGGGTGTTGGCTACTTGGTGGAGGATCGTCATTGACCTCGATTCGTCGACGCACGCTGACCTTGATCATCGGCCTTGTTCTGGTGGGCCTGACGATCCTGACGCTGGTCAATATCCACGACAGCAATCACGAAATCGCTGAAGTCTACGATGCCCAGCTCGCGACCAATGCCCGGTTGCTGCAAGGCGTGATGCGCATGCCACTGGCGCGCCAGGAGCACACCCAGCTGTACCAGGCGTTTAACCAGGCACTGGGCCAGACCGACCCTAAGGTCGATGGCCACCCTTACGAAAGCAAGATCGCCTTTCAGGTGTGGGATCTTCAAGACAATCTGTTGGTGCATACACCCAGCGCGCCAAGCCTGACTCGTGCGCCAACCTACATCGGATTCAGCGACATCAATGATCTGGGGAAACATCAGTGGCGCACCTTCGTGCTCAAGGACGAGACGCATAACCTGCTGATCTGGGTGGGCGAGCGCGATGACGTGCGCTCCGATCTGGTCAATCGCATCGTGCGCCATACCGTACTGCCCAACCTCATTGGCAGCCTGTTGCTGATGGCCGCCATCTGGCTGGCGATCGGTTTGGGCTTGAAGCCGTTAGCGGATCTGGCCGTCACGTTGCGGGGACGCAATCCAGGCTCACTGGAGCCTCTGCAACTTGCGCCATTGCCCAGCGAACTCGAACCTATGCAAGCAGCACTGAACCGGCTGCTGGGGCAGATTCAGGATGTGCTGAGCCGCGAGCGGCGTTTCATCGCCGATGCCGCCCATGAAATGCGTACGCCACTCGCAGTGCTGCGAGTCCATGCGCAGAACGTATTAGAGGCAACAAACGATGAGCAACGTCGCGAGTCGCTGAATTTTTTGATTGTCGGTGTTGATCGCACTACCCGGCTGGTCAACCAGTTACTGACGATTGCACGACTGCAGCCAGGAGAGGGCCCGCTCAAAACACATCAAGGCGACCTGGTCGTCGCCGTGCGCGAAAGCCTGGCACAGATGACGCCCTGGATTCTCAGCAAGGGACTGGAGCTGTCGTTCGACAGTAACCAGGAGAGCTACCCGCTGGAAACCGACTTTGCCGCCATCGACATTGCATTGCAAAACCTGCTGACCAATGCAGCGAATTTCTCTCCGGCTGGCGGGCAGATCAGCGTCACGCTGCTGTTGGAAGATAGGCACCTTTCCCTCAGCATCTGCGATCAGGGACCAGGCGTCGAGGAAAGCGAGCTGTGTCGTTTGTTCGAGCGTTTCTACAGTCGCGGCAACGATCAAGGTGTCGGCCTGGGCCTGACCATCGTGCAAACCGTTGCCACGCGATTGGGCGGCCGGATTCGCATGGAAAACCTAGCAGGCAGGGGGTTCAGGGCAAC
This sequence comes from Pseudomonas sp. NPDC090208, assembly GCF_044746785.1. Taxonomy (NCBI): domain Bacteria; kingdom Pseudomonadati; phylum Pseudomonadota; class Gammaproteobacteria; order Pseudomonadales; family Pseudomonadaceae; genus Pseudomonas; species Pseudomonas sp. NPDC090208. The sequence continues at coordinate 263,293 of NZ_JBIVCU010000003.1, read as the reverse complement.
GTTGGAGGTGGAAGTGTAGTCACTCGGGCAATCGCCAGGATCTGCAAGAAGGTCCGATGTTGCCCAAAGTCGTTAGCCGCCACTCACAGCGCAACGGACTGAACGCTCGCCAGTATCCACCCTCCGCCCCCACATCCCACCACCACTAGCCAGGGCGGCAGCTTCCAGAACATCAGTGCCGCCAATGCCAGCACCGCCATAGCCAAGTCTTGCGGCTCGTGGATGGCCCCGGTCCATACCGGATCGTATAACGCCGCAAGAAGCAGGCCCACCACCGCTGCATTGATGCCCATGAGTGCCGCCTGCATGCGTCTGTTCTGCCGTAGCGTTTCCCAAAACGGCAGGACACCCATTACCAGCAAAAACGACGGCGCAAAGATTGCCAGCAAACCGAGCAACCCACCCGTCCAACCGCCAGCCGTTAGATTGATCGAAGCCCCCAGAAACGCCGCGAACGTGAACAATGGCCCAGGCATCGCCTGAGCAGCACCGTAGCCCGCCAGAAAAGCATCGTTGCCGACCCACCCGGTAGAAACCACTTGCGCTTGCAGCAGTGGCAGCACCACATGCCCGCCACCGAACACCAAAGAACCGACCCGGAAGAACGCATCGAACACGACCAACGCAGGTTCGGGGTACACCGTGACCAGCAGGGGCAGCCCCCCGAGCATCAGCACAAACAACATCAGCCAGGTCATCCCGGCGCTGCGTCGAAGTGCAAGGGGTAACGGTTCGCGGGGTTCATGCACAGCCGGAGTGAGGAACAACATGCCAATGGCGGCTGCCAGCGCCATGCTGAGGACTTGGCCAAAGGCCGACGACACCCAGAGCGCAACGCACGCCACCAACACCATCAGGCTGATCCGCGCCGCATCCGGGCACAGGTTGCGTGCCATACCCCATAGCGCTTGGGCAACCACCGCCACGGCCACAACCTTCAAACCATGAAGCGCTCCGACGGGAATGGCTTCACTGTAGTGTGCAATACCTTTTGCGAACAGCATCATGGCAACCGCCGAAGGCGCCGTGAACCCTGCCCACGCTGCCACTGCACCGGCATACCCGGCTCGGCACAGGCCGAGTGCGATACCGACCTGACTACTGGCCGGCCCCGGCAGAAACTGACACAGCCCCACAAGATCGGCATAACCCTGCTCGCTCAGCCATCGCCGGCGCGTGACCAACTCATCCCGGAAATACCCCAAGTGGGCGACCGGGCCACCAAACGAGGTCAGCCCCAGCCGGAGGAAAACCAGAAACACACCCCATGGATGGCGATCGATGCTGCGTGGGTCGGACACAGGCGGGTATCTCTGAAGGTTGGAGCCTCAACATAACCATGACAGCACGCCGGAAACAGACCCACTCTCAACGATGACTGTGATACTCCCGGACGTGCCCTGTCAGGGCCGCATTCACGAACGATAAATCGAATGGCGTGACAGTTATCGGCCATAAGCAGCCAGGCGCGGAGCCGTCAACAGACGATTGACACGCTACTGGATAAGGTTCTGGCGCCATATGTTCAACCTCGGCGGGCACTGAGAGCCATCGACGACCACCCTGGTCCGCTTCAGAAGTCGCCGTTCGCGATCCCAATTTCATTGCAGGCGACTGGGGGTACTTCTGGGGGTATTTTGATATTTTTTAGATCCAAAATGGCCGTGCTAGAGCGCTGTCAAAATGTTTTTTGGCGATACTTGACAGTCTTCAGTCACCGGCGGGCAGGATGTTGACCTAATCATTTCTGCCTTTCTACAAACCATGGAACTCCATTTACGTCCGGTCGATTGCTAAGTTGGGGGCACATTTGAGGGCATGCGTTGGAGGGTTTGAAAACGATGCCCCCAGCTTGTGCTCCCGCAGTTTCCTTCTCAAAAAAGCCAGACACCGCTGCTCGCAAACCGCCGTTGGTCGCTACCTAATCACCTCATTTTACCGTGCATGGCTCGATGGCGTTTTCGGAGATCAATGCTTCCTACTATCGAGTGAGGATGCGCGCAATATGGCATTCAGTCCAGGCACCAGATGCCATAGTCAGTCGCTTCCGCGCTGAACTCGAACGCATCAATTAGAACGGTACCTACTGAGCCATACAAAGCTAATGGCTTCACAGCCCTGCACATTGAGTTGGGCGGTTTACGGCCGAGAAGAGGCGCCATCTTTGCCCGTGCAGCTTTCACCATTTATCCCAGCAAGCTCCGCTTCCACGCGAATATCCATCTGATTCCGTGATCGATCAAATCACGACGCTATTCGGCCTGCTCCGCCGTGTGGTGAAGCAGCGAATTGACCTCAATAGTCAAAATCTCCAAGGAGAAGGGTTTGGTCAACAAACCTGTCGAACCACTGTGTGGAAATTTTGGAAGTACACGAGGCTCGGCATAGCCGGTCATGAACAATACCGGCAACATCGGTCTGCATTCACGCCCTGCCTTGGCCAGCTCTCGACCGTCCATTCCACCTGGCAAACCTATGTCGGTAATCAGCAGGTCGATGCGCGTGTCGGACTGCAGCAACTGGAGGCCTGCCAAACCATCTACGGCCTCAATCACCGTGTAGCCAATCCCACTCAACGCCTCACCGACGAACATGCGCACGGTTGGCTCATCATCCACGACCAATATGGTGTCAGGGGTTGCTATCGGGATAGGCGTGGACGTGTGCTGAGCATCAGGCGCTTCAAGCACTTCCTCACTAGACGGCAGCTGCAAAAATACGCGGGTACCGCTCCCCTCTTTTGATTCGATTTTCAGTTGGCCGCCTGATTGCTTGGCAAAACCATAAACCATGGACAGGCCCAATCCTGTGCCCGCCCCCACCGGCTTGGTCGTAAAAAATGGATCGACTGCTTTGGCGAGGGTTTCAGGGGGCATGCCCGCACCATCGTCGGCAACGCAGATTGTTAAAAACCTGCCAGGCTGAATATCGGACTCCGCCACCGTCTCGGGCATCAATGTCTGGTTGAACGTTGTGATAGCAATGTTGCCTGTGCCTGTCAGTGCATCGCGGGCATTGATACACAGGTTGAGCAGAGAGTTCTCTACTTGAGCGGCATCCACCACACAAACAGGCGATGCGGCTCCCAGATCGACCTTCAGATTGATTGCTGGCCCCACCGTCCGGCGAATCAGCTCCTCCATGTCCGCGATCAAGACATGCACATCCGTCTGCACCGGCATCAGGGTCTGACGACGGGAAAAAGCGAGCAACCGATGCGTTAATGAAGCGGCTCGTTGAACAGCGCCCTTGGCGACCGATACGTAGCGTTCAACCTCAGAAATCCGCCCTTGGTGCAGCCTCATCCGGATCAGATCCAGGCTACCCGCAATACCCGCCAACAAATTGTTGAAATCATGAGCAATACCCCCTGTGAGTTGCCCTATCGCTTCCATCTTCTGCGCCTGGCGTAGCGCTGCTTCCACGGCCTCTCGTTCAGCCATGGCATCGGCGATACGCGCTTCCAGATGATGGTTCAGCTCCAGGAGTGCAGCTTCCGCACTTTTTCTGGCGGTCACGTCAATAGAAGACCCGACCAATCCAACGACTGCACCTGACTCGTCCAGAAGTGGAGCTTTTGCTGACAACCAGATGACTGCCGAGCCATCAGGCATGTTGACCTGCTCTTCAATCTGCTCCGCTATTCCGCTTCGCATGATCCGCTGATCTGTCTCCATGACTTGGCGAGCCTGAGCCTTGTCCTCCAGAATTTCGAGGTCGGTTTTTCCGAGGTAGAACTCTGGTGGCTTGCCGATTAGCTGAGTTGCACCGTCATTGGCGATCAGTATCCTTCCGTAGAGATCCTTGGCATAAACAACACCTGGCACTGCCGCCGTGAAGGTTTTCAATAGCGCCATGGCTCTGTCGCGCTCTGCTTCAGCTTGCTTGCGCGATTCGATATTCATCAGCACCCCAGGAAAGCGAACGGCCTGGCGCTCCGAATTCAATTCTGCCCTACCATTGGCCTCGACCCAGCGATAGTGACCATCGTCATGGCGGACACGGTACTCACATCTGAAGGCGCCGCCGCGCGCCATGGTTTCGTTGATCTCTTGAGCTAGGCGAGCCAAGTCATCCGGGTGAACGGAAGCAAACGCTTCGGAGATGGGAATACCCGCTAGACACCTTTCCAATGGAATGTCGAAGGTATGTGAAAACCGGTCGTCTGCAGTGACGCGGTCGTTTGGAATATCCCACACCCAAGTGCCGATAATCGCCCCAGCATCCAGTGCCAGCTGAAGGCGCTCAGCAGCATCGGTTGGGCACGCCTCACTTGAGGACAATAAAGACATCTCCGCGTCTTCGGGCCGCTCAGGGCTGTTTTGATCCATCACGACCTCGACTCCTCAACAAATCAACAATCCAAACGTAGAGAGTATCAGCGTGCAGTGCCAGCAATAAGCACGGCGCTATGCTTGGGCTGTTTGCGCAAACACAGCCTGTGCTGATTTCAGCTTGAATTTCGGACTGGCCAGCGGTGATGATGCCACCAGGATCAAGAGAGAACGAGAATGCTGGATTTATCCGATGACTACAGAGCCTGTCTTAACCGGATGAAAGCATTAGCTCTAGACCGTGATGGTTTAGAAGTGTTCGTCGGTCTGTCTCGCCCAGAATCAGAGAGGTACCAATTGTTGAGCTGCCCAAAGCGAGAACCCTCGTTGAAGGAGCACATGGAGTTCCTGCAGCTTGATGGGAAGCATCTGCTCGCCCGCCGTTCGGGGTCTGCACTGATCGAACCAGACGCAAGCGACATGGGCCTCGCCGAGATGTGCCTGGCCGCTGGCGCTGATCGGGTAGGTATGTCCTAGGCTATTTGCGAAAATGCAGCGCGCCATTTCGCGGGCTTGATCGCGAGCGATGCCGCGATACCCAGATAAAAACCTATGGTCGCAAAAATGTGCCGGCCAATATCATCTTCGCTCACGTAGCCAAAATGAAGTGCAGCAAGCGATACAGCAATAGCCATCCAATAGGAGATGTTCACCAGCCACACCGCCATTGAAGGGATCAAATAGCTGAATGCACGCTTCAGTGATGTCAGCGCCGTCATCAGGATTGAGCCAACAATCACTCCCCAGCCTGTGCAGACTAACGTAAACATCAAAGCCATCACTGACATTGTCCCTCCTTTGGTAGAGCAGATTACGAGCAAGGTACCCCTCAGATCGTGGTGAGAGCGCCTCGCGGATCTTCAAGTTTTCGCGCCAGCGCGATACGTTGGGCCAGAAAGTACTCCAGCGGTGCCTCCAACCACATCGAGTACGTAAGCAGCTCTACCCCTTCCTCAACGGCAGTTTTGGCGAGTCGCGCATAGCCTTCGCTGAGGATGGTGCGCCATAGGCTGCCCATCCCGAAAATCCGAGAAAAGATCAGGACGCCGAGGCCGGTTGAAAGGGAACCGAACATGGGGGTTCGGGTGAAAGCTGCGCGCGCTTCAAAGGTGTCGTTACGCCTTCCAGACCTGAATGCCTTCACGATGCAAATCAGAGCAATGTGGCTGAAAGGCCAGCACCACGCGCTGTGGCTTATGGGGTCGAAGAGCCCATCGAGCTCCCGCATGAGCAGACAGGCGAAAAAGCCGCCAGCAAGCATCTTGAATCCATGCTCAGAGGGGGAACCGGGAGCCAGCCAAAAAAGCATGGCACAGGCAAACAGCATCATTTCCTGAGAAATCTCGGTGAAGGAAATTTCGAGAATTTCGGTTTTGAATACCGCTACATCGAGCCAAAGCATTCCAAAAGAGAGGCCCACCAGAACTATTCTCAGCAGCACACCAAGAGAAACTTTCACCAAATGAGTATGTGCAGTCTGCAAAATCTAATTCCCCGAGCGCTTTTTTAAAAGGAAAAGAACTCGACTTGTAACGACTATTTACGACTTTATCACATTTGTTTCACGGTTTTTTCACATCATGAATTTTGATGGTCGCGCGGCGTACCGGTGTGCTAGTCAGCGTTTAAGGGGCAGGATGGAGAAGGCGTTTGTGCCTGGTATCTTAGATTTCACGTTGTCGCAGCATTTCCAATCGCTATGGAGCCATTAGCAGACGAGCGATTATGCTTGCCATGCGGTGGCCCTTTTTCGCCCTGTCGTTACGTCAGGCATAAAAAAACCCGCTGGAGCGGCGGGCTTGAAGTGGTGATTCAAAGGAGTGACATCGACGTTAAACGTCGAGACGTGAAGAAAATGTGAATTCCGCTTTGTAACTAATTCCCATTCATAAAATTCCGATCAGTGGTTCGCACAAGCTCTCCGGGCCGCTGCCGGCCTTGAGCGGCGACGAACACGAAAACCCCTACTGTGAAACAACGGATTCCATGGCAATTGCTGGAAGAGCCTTGGTGCCGAAGACTTCATGAACCACGTCAGGGGAGAGACCAAGGGATAATTCAATCTCGGCATGGATCGGTGCCCAGGATGAGGCCAAATCGTCCGCGTGCAACCTTTCGGGAAGCTGCAGTAGGGAGTGCAGGTACTTAACTTCTGTGGTCACGAGGTGCGTGGAGTAGACGATCCCAGCCCCCAAAAGCACACACCCAAATGACCACATAACCATCCTGAACCCTGGATGCATTTGCTTTCTCCAGATAGCAATCCGCAGACTTTAGCCACTACCGACGAAAACGCAAAGCTGGTGGTACCCTGAATCGCGCTAACACGCACCGCCTCCGTGCCTTCGTGACTATCCTCAATAATGGCGCCTCACTTGCTCGAGGAAGTATCGAGATCATGCACATATGCCCGCTTCGAGCCGATTGGATTTCAAAAGGATTTGAGTATGAAAGATCCATTTACCGCCGCTTTATCGGATGTGATTCAGAACCAGATCGAGCTCACCTCGACCATTGAATCTCTCCTCGATCAATCCCTGTCTCACGACGCGGGAGGCACCAACGCAAACGAAATTCAGAGCCGGCTCGACAACCTCAATACTCACGTAGACGCGCTGGTCAAGCGCCTTGCAGCGAAACATGACCAAGACCGAGAATAACCGCCTGACGCCCTCGAGGCTTTGACTATGCAAGCGGAGCGCGCAGGTGGGAGGATGAAAGCCCGAAGGGCCGAGACGCCTCGCAACGCGAGGCGGCTTGATTCACGACAGCCGTCCGCCGCAGGCGGCACACCTGCAGCCTGGTCTCGCCCGCTATGGAAGAACGATGTAATCATTGCGTTGGACTATCCCTGCATGTACCCCTTCAACGAGATGCACATACCGTCCACTGACTTCATCGATAGGCAGGCAATCATCCACCTCCAACACAGCATCAGTGTGTGCTTGAGTCCAATGCGACAACGCCTGCCGCTTCCCCTTTGCCATGGCCTCCCGCTTGTCCTTGGCCACCACCAGCAGGTAGTGATGCGCTTCGCCAAAGGTCTGCGATTCGTAGCCCCCCAGGTTGATGAAGTACAAGCGAGGTGAGCCGGGCGACGGGGCTAGTGAGCTGAATTCCACACGCCAGCTTTCAACGCCATCGACAGCCATCCAGGAGTCGATATGAACGCCTTTGGGGCTGCCGAACCAAGTATCACGAAGCTGCGGGTATACCTGCTCCAGTAAATCGGCGACGACAAAAGCCACGTCGTGAACCTCGATCTTGGCCCGAGGATGCTTACCACCCAGCATCACCACAAAAAGCATTCAATGCCCATCCGTAACCACATTTGTCACTCATTAAAAAACACAGCGATCTTGTTGCCGGTCGGATCTCTTAGATAGGTCACGTAGAAGTTGGGCGTATAAGCGGCTCGGGCTCCAGGAGCGCCTTCGTCCACTCCTGCCTGCGCTAGGCCGGCAGCATAAATCGCGTCGACCTCGGCCCGTGACTGAGCCCGGAACGCCGGCATCATTCCATTGCCCGCAGTGGCTGGCCCACCGTCGAAAGGCCTTCCGACGTGCACCGTACCTGGGCCATTCAATCTGTCGACAGTTTTTGGAAGCGAGTAGCTACAGACCCCTTCGGAGTAGTCCTTTTCATACCCCAGCGGCAGAAGAATTGAATCGTAGAAGGCCACGGATGCATCGACATCGTTTGCACCGATCCATAAATAGCTGAGCATGCTCGTCTCCAGTGATGTGTCAGGGATAGATCATGCGACCAACTCCTTGCAGCTAGATTCGCCACCGCCAGCCGCCGTGGGCAACGATGCCCATTCGCCTAGTTGTCCGACCTGGAGTTAGACGGGTAGCATATCGACCTGGACTATACGCCCCACAGCCACGTCCTCTGCAATCGCACTCACCTTGGCCTCCTCAATCTGGAAGATCTTGATCATGCGATACAATGCTTGTGCATCCGGCTCGTTGCCTGACTGGCTAAGCCGCTCAGCGATGCGCACGAGCTCAACCGCAGACCACTTCAGATCTGCCGCCAAGCCTTGAAGATCTCTCCTGAGGGTTAGAGTATTACCGGCCATCCACGACACTCCTGTTTGTTCCTACTGATCTATTATCGGCAACATTCGTCGATTGCTGGGTGTTATGCGAGACAGAAATCCTCGTGTTCGTTCAATTTCAGCCTCAGGCTACGCCGAGATAGCATCTGGGCAAATTCCCGGAGTCCCCGCCTGTCAAGCTCCACTCCAGCTAGTGAAACTCGTGGATTCATGCTTCTTTCACATGCGCCCGTTGACGAGAGGCCCCTGTGGGTCGATAGCAGCCCTTCACGACAGGCTGCTATCGGCCATCAAAACCCGCATCCCCCCGCACTCGGCAATTTCTCTCCCCTTGCCTGCACGGGCCTCAACCTGTTGAAACACGGTGCCATTGTGCGTTGTGAGTTGCCGCACTGCTGGGGCTTACCCCGTTTCCTCTCTGCACTTTTCCCCATTCATCAACCGCCGATGAGCAGTCTGATATCTGGCGGAACGTTCGGCACCACCGCCCACGCCAATCTGATGAACCCTATGTTCACCCAGGTCGGTGCGGTGTGCGCCACCAATTTTCCGCAGCGAACTGGGCATTTACTGGACGATGGTGTTCGGTGCGCCTTGAACGGTATTGAACACAGCTCAAAGAGCATCGTGCGCAATCATAGTTAACATCAAAGTGCCGCCAACCGTTTCAAGTTTGGGAACGGCATCACATTTATTGGATCCATTCAGTGTTGCGATGCCCGCCCAATTGCCCCTATCGTCTCTGCCTCGACGCCTGCCGGGACATCAGTTCCTGTCGACTCTTATCAAAAAATCAATAACAACACGTCGATATTTCCCGTGCGCCCGCACGTGATTTTACTTTGGAATGGAGATTGAAAATGACTACATGGAAATTGCGCGCCCTGGCCATTGCAGGGGCGAGCGTATTGCTGTCCGCTTGCGGCGCTGCACAGGTCAACATGACCGAAATGCAGACCGCCACCGCCAAGACCCTGGGCCTGGCATCCTCCGACGAAATCACCGTCACCAACGTTCAGTACGCCGAAAAGAACGCGCTGGGTGGTCAGAAGCTGAGCTACGACGCCACCACCGCCCGCGGCCGTAAGTTTGCCTGCACGGCCTTTGTGATTCCAGGGCTGACGCCACTGGACAAGGCCGCCTGGAGCGATGGCGAATGTCACCCTCGGTAAACTGCTCTCGCAGTAAGGTCGCGGGATCCAACTGCTGTGCTCCCGCGGCTGCCGGAGAACTACATTCCACTTCCCCCCTCCTAGTTTGCATTGCCGCTGACTCTTAAATTGTATTCGGCTTAACCGGTGCATGGAGTACGTCTTGGCAGGTCGACCCAAACCGGACATTCGCGAAGGGCAGGAGTCGACCGGAAACGGTGGTTCACGACGGGCTACTGTCGGCCAGAAGCGGTCAGGCGCGGATCCGTCGAGAGACGATTGACGCGCTACCGACGTAGACTTTTTGCACTATATGCTCACCCCTTTTTGCGTACACTGAAAACCATCGACGACCACCTTGTTCCGTGTCAGAAATCGCCGTTCGCGATTCCTGATCCTTACCAGGCGACTGGGGGTACTTTTGAGGGTATTTTCAGATTTTAAAGATCCATAATGCCCGCCCTAGAGCCCTGTCAAAATGTTTTTGGCGACCCTGACAGTCTCTAGTCACCGGCGGGCAGGCTGTTCACCTGATCATTTCTGCCTTTCTACAAACCGTGGAACTCCATTTACTTCCAGTCGATTGCTAAGTTGGGGGCACATCTGCGGGCATGCGTTGGAGGGTTTGAAAACGATGCCCCCAGCTTGTGCTCCAGCAGTTTTCTTCTCGAAAAAGCCAGACACGGCTGCTCACTCCATCTGCCATCAAGGGTTCAGCATGGCGTATTCTTGGGCCACGCAATCAACCTCGAAGTAGTGAATTTGACCCATGGGTTTTGAACAACTAGCAGAGCTACGCGACCGCCTCCGAGCTGAAAAAGCGCCAGCTAAGATCGACAAACCGATCCCCTCCAAGCCGAAGTCTTCCCCTAAGACGAGGCCCCGTGTCCAAGACCCGGCCTTGGAGGCAATCTGGCCACTGCAGAAGCATTTCCCGTTGGCCTTTCCCGTCAATCCAGCACCCAAGGTTCCCCTCAAAGAGGGCATTCTCAAAGATGCGGAGCAACACCTGGCGCTCCTCGGGTTGACCAGTGAACAGCTCAAGCTGGGCATCTCAACCTGGTGCCGAGGAACGCGGTACTGGAAGAGCATGGTGGAGGATGCACCGCGCTTAGACTTGAACGGTCAGCCAGTTGGTGTCGTGACTGCTTCTCAGGCTCTCCATGCGAGGCGACAAGCTTTACGACACCGGGGCCAAGACCGACGCAATCAGGGAAAACCAAAAGCCGGTGCCCCCGGGCCCGCCGTCGATGCCGCTGTAGAAGAGATGCTGGACTGAGCAACGCCGCCCACGCTTAGCGAACGGTTGTCGACACGTCGAGTCCAAGCCGGAAGCAAGTCGGCACCGGCCACGATCTCATGTAGGAAAAGGCTTACAGAATGACGAGCGAACCAGCCATTTACGCCAGAGGCGCGACCCCATAAATTGGATCCATCAACTGAGGAACATGATGTACCTCAGAGATCATGGATAGATCTGCCACTGCTTGGAATGCTGCTGACCAGGATGTTGGATGGATTTGATGGCAAAGAACCCGCTTCGGCGGGTTTTTTATTGGCCACCGTTTGTGCCGACTGACTCTATCCAACGCATGACTTCCTCCCAGCATCTGATGACCTCATCTGCGCCCCATCCGTTGGCTGGCGTGGCGGGAGCAAGCTCTCGGACAGAGATGTTCTGTCTCGGATGGCAACGCGATGATGCACCGTCTGTCCGACCCGACTGCAAGAGGGCTAAACCCACCTTCCCTCGCCGTCCTCCACAGCAGGTACACGCCATCATTCGCGTAACTTTTCATGAAAGAGAGAGGGCTTCAACGGCGAAGCAATCATCCGAAAAACTCTGGCTCAGCTATTTGAGGCGTCGGCGATCAGTGTTTCTCTTTTCCCTTGCAGCCACAGAACCGATTGTTCTGCCGACATCGGTTTTGCAATCAGGTAGCCTTGCGCCAACACGCATCCCAGGCTCTTGAGCACCTCTAGCTCTTGTACCGTTTCCAGGCCTTCACTGATGCAGTCCAGGCCCATATCGGCACTCAGAGCCAGCAGCGACTTGACGATTTTATAGCTCGCCGGGTTGCGGTGAATGCCCATAACGAAGGAGCGGTCAATCTTGAGTTTGGTCAGCGCCAGTCCGTGAAGCTGACTCAGGCTCGAATAGCCCGTGCCGAAGTCGTCCAGCGAGATCCCGCAGCCTAGCGTTCTAAAGATCGCGACAGCTCGCTGGGCCTGCTCGATGTCCTGAATCACTGCCGTTTCGGTAATTTCGAAGTCCAGTCGCGCGGGATTTACACCGCTGTCTTTAATAAAACCCACGATAGCGTTCACAACCTCCATCGAGCCGCAGTCGTGGGCCGAAAGATTGAAGGCGAGCCGGACATCTTCTGGCCACATCAGGGCGCCGGCCAACGCTTTTCCAAGCAACGGCAGGGTCAAACGGTTGATGAGACCTAATCGTTCTGCCACCGGAATGAATTGCCCAGGTGCCACTGGACCCAGTTGAGGACTTGACCAGCGAGCCAATGCTTCAAACCCCACCGTTTTACCCGAACGGATGTCCAGGATCGGCTGATAGGCGACGCTGAACTCTTCCAGTACGTTCGCATTGCGTAGCCCTTGTTCGGTGCGTATATCTCGACTGAGCTCAAGATAGTGGCTGGCTGAGAACACGCAGATGCTTCCAGCGCCCTGGCGCTTGCTCTGGTACAACGCGTAGTCAGCAAACTCGTACGCCTGGGTTGCATCGGCTGCCATGTCTGGATAGACCACCAGCCCCAGAGACGCGCTGATGGACACCTGAATCTCGCCAATGGTAAACGGCTCTTCAAGCAATGCGCGGATATCCCGACCCAGCGCAGCCATGCCCTCCTCCGATGCATCGCGCTTGAGCAGGCCGAACTCATCCCCACCCAGGCGCGCAAGGTGAAGATCGCTGTTTTCATAACGCGCCAGCCTCTGTCCGACCTGAAAGAGCAGCTTGTCTCCGACGCTGTGCCCATACAGATCATTCACCGGCTTGAATCCGTCAAGGTCAATCAGCCCCACTGCCAGTCGAGACTGGTCATTCGAAGCAGCCGCCAGGTTAGCCTCCAGCAGGGCAAAAAACTGGCGGCGGTTGGGCAGCCCGGTGAGGCTGTCCTGGTTCGCCAGGCGTTCGTTTTCTTCGCGTAGTTTCTCGGTGTGAGCCTGCAGGTTTACCAGCCGGGTGAAATCCTGATAGTGGTCGTGAAGTACCCAGATCATGCCCGCAGACACCAAGAGCACATTGGCAGCCATCGCCATGTAGACGTAGGTGCCGGTGGACAGGAAAAAACCCACGAAGGCCAGATTGACCACCGCTGTGGTAATCAACGCGGCCGAGCGTAGATGCATCATGCAAAAAATGCAGGCGATCACGGTTATCGCCATGTAGAAAGCGATGTGGGACCTCGCATAAGCGTCCCCGTAGGGGTAAAGAGCCAGCGCCCACGCAGTAAATGCAAAGGCAATGAACACTGCCAGGCGATTGGTTCTGGTCAGTGTGTGCAGGATCGCTGCGGGCGTGGCCGGCACGCCGCGCTTACGCCACCAGTGCCAGGCGCGGTAGCTACCCAACCCTGTCAAAACTGCCGGCAGATAGAGAGCAAGCCAATCGGGTGCCAGATGAAAATGGGTCACCGCCAGGGCGACTGAGTTGATCAGCAAGATGACGTACATCACTGGCATTTGCCTGGAGAGCGCAACGTGCTGAGCCCTTAGCAAAACGGGGTTATCACGCTGTACACCCAGCAGCGCCCTGAGCTGCGCGAGCACTCTGCCAATCATTGACGACGCCCGATGGATACCACACAAGTTTTCATTCCGACCTCCGCTGAGCACACGTCCACCGTCATCGATGGTTGCCCTGTACTCGGCGCTGCCCGTCGTTTCTGAAGCGCTGTCATCGGTAATTCCGACAAGACACACGTGAGCGTTCGGAAAGACATTTACATGGATGTATGCAGGTGCACGAATGCACTTGATCGGCGGGAAAATCTGCGTCAAACATGCGGACGAACCAAAGACGACGATCGTCCGGAGTTATCGATCCAAGGAGGCTGAACCTCGACAACCGCATGCTGCGGTTGAACAGGGTCCTCCATCCAGTCAGTAATCTCGTCGATGGCATCGGTCAACGCGTGTAATAGACGCTGACAACGTTCGGACTGCCATAACGCTGGAACAACTCCCCGGTGGACGATGAAAGCCCCTATGTGTCTGACCTACCGGAGGTTGCAGGTTCCACCTGCTCAATGGCATCGCGCTGCCGCAATCGGGTTGAACTAACCCCTCGGCGCAAGGCTCCCTGTTAACGCGCGTCACCGCCGCAACGTCGACGCGCTAGCTCTGGCTCGCGGTATTCGCCCGGGTCCATGAACGACAAGGAGCCACCATGACCGACACTGCCTATCCGCTCTACCGAACCCTGCCCGGCCCGATTCACGCCCTTGTGCTGGCGGGCACCTTCCCGCTGTTTCTCGGCGCATTGCTCAGCGACCTCGCCTACTACAACACCTACCTGATTCAGTGGAGCAACTTCGCGTCCTGGCTGATCGCCGGCGGCATGTTGCTGTGCGGACTGGCCCTGCTGTTCGCGTTGGTCAATCTGCTGCGTGCCCGACCGCGTTCGGGACGTCCATTGGTGTATTTCCTGTTGCTGTTGATCACGTGGGGGCTCGGCTGGATCAACGCCTTTCAGCACGCCAAGGACGCCTGGGCGGTCATGCCGCTGGGGCTGGCTCTGTCGGCCATCATCATGGTGCTCAGCGCTGCGGCGGCATGGACAGGGCTGACCCTGCCACGTTCGGGAGGTGTGCAATGAGACATTTACCTGCATTGACAACCTTGAGTGTGGCGTTGCTGTTGAGTGCCTGTGGCGGCGAGCCGGACAGCCTGCAAACCCACGGCGCCGATCCGAAAATGCCGCAGGCGCAACGGGGTCTGCTGCCGAGCATGAAAATCGCCGAGCCGGTGGCCTGGGGCGAGCAAAAGCCCAAGGTGCCGGAAGGCTTCAGCGTTTCGGCGATTGCTACCGATCTTAAAGTGCCACGCCAGACACTGGTCCTGCCCAATGGCGATATTCTGGTGGCCGAAGGCAAAGGCGGCACCGACGCGCCGAAGCTCAAACCCAAGGATGTCATCGCCAGTGTCATCAAGGCCCGGGGCAATACTCAGGTCAAAGGTGGTAACCGGCTGACCCTTTTGCGCGATGCCGATGGCGACGGCAAGTACGAACTGAAAACCGTGTTCGCCGAAAACCTGAATGCGCCCTATGGCCTGGCGTATGCCGACGGCAAGCTCTATGTGGCCAATCAGGATGTGCTGGTGCGTTTCGACTACACCGACGGCCAGACAAAGGCCAGTGGCGCACCGGTGACCGTTACCGAGCTGCCGTCGAAGATCAACCATCACTGGACCAAGTCGCTGGCGATCAGCCCGGACGGCAACACGCTGTATGTCGGTATCGGGTCCAACAGCAACGTTACCGAGCGCGGCATGGAGGTCGAGCTGGACCGCGCGCAGATCTGGCAGATCGACGCCCGCAGCGGCGCGCACAAACCCTACGCCACCGGCGTGCGCAACCCGACGGCACTGCGCATTCAACCCGGGACCGGGCAGCTCTGGGCAGTGGCCAACGAGCGTGACGAGTTGGGGCCGGACCTGGTGCCTGACTACCTGACCTCAATTCGCGAGGGCGCGTTTTATGGCTGGCCCTACAGCTATTGGGGGCAAAACGTCGACACCCGCGCCCAGCCGCAAGACCCGGAAAAAGTCGCACTGGCGGTCAAGCCGGATTACAGCCTGGGCTCCCACGTTGCGGCGTTGGGCCTGGACTTTTCGATACCGGCCATGGGCGACACCTTTGCCAACGGCGCATTCGTCGGCGAACACGGCAGTTGGAACCGCGACAACCCGGTGGGCTACAAGGTGGTTTTCGTGCCATTCAGCAATGGCCGCGCGGCAGGCGAACCAATCGACTTCGCCACCGGCTTTCGCGGCGACGACGGCAAGACCCGTGGCCGCCCGGTGGGCGTGACGGTCGATCCCAAGGGCGCGCTGATCATTGCCGACGATCTGGCCAATACGGTCTGGAGGGTGACGCGCAATCGCTGAATGACCGGGCATCGGGGCGATCCCACCCTGATGCCCATTGCCGATAAACCACACGGGTTGATTACCCTGCTCCCGCTTGCGTCGAGCGTCTACAAGGACTGAAGCCCCATGGTTGGAAAGACTCCGCACACGGCGGGGCCTTTGTCCTTGGTCAGGCGCCTGATTCCGCCTGCTCGTCGTCATCCTCGGGCGCAGGCTTGCGGCGTACGGGATCGTTGCTGGTTCTGGCCGGGTGGAGCGGGTCAACTTGCGGATCGGACAAGTCCGGTGATTCGGGGTCGAAGCCGATATCGTCTTCTACGCCGCCCTCTTCACCGGCCTCGGATGAGGGCTCCGGCCATGCCGGAGCGTCGCGCGACCGGGCGCGAGGATCGAA
Organism: Pseudomonas sp. NPDC090208; assembly: GCF_044746785.1. Taxonomy (NCBI): domain Bacteria; kingdom Pseudomonadati; phylum Pseudomonadota; class Gammaproteobacteria; order Pseudomonadales; family Pseudomonadaceae; genus Pseudomonas; species Pseudomonas sp. NPDC090208. The sequence continues at coordinate 247,237 of NZ_JBIVCU010000003.1, read as the reverse complement.
TCCTATCCCGTGGTAGAGGGGGATGTTGATGTCCTCCTGGGCAGGATGCCCCGGTATCTCATGACTGATCGCCATCTCGTCTCTCCTCTTTCAGGCGTGGGAAATCCACGTGGCGGGCTTGCGTTCGCGTATTCGCATGCGCAACTCCCCTACCAGTTCGCAGATGGCGCGGGCGGTGTTCAGTTCGGCAACGGCAATGCCGCCCACCGTCAGATTGTTGCCCGTCTCGGGGTCGACGATTTCTACGGCAATCTCGCCGGTGGTGTTACAGGTGCATCGGCACTGCATAGGCAGAAAGGCAGATTCGATGATGTGGCGCAGTTCCAGCGGAGAGATGGCCATGGTTCGTTCCTTGTTGTGTGAACGGTCGACTGCGGCCGAAACGGGTTAATTCAAAGTTTCGGTCCAGCGCGGGCCGTGTGGTCTTCGTTATCCGCTGTCACTGTGGCCATCCGAGCGCGGGATCAGCTTGATCTGGATCAATCCGGCCACCCTCCCCGACGGGCAGGCGACCGAAGGTGTCATGGCTTTGTTTTGGCGCCGGATTTACTGATCAGTTGCCGGATGGTCCCGGTCGGGATGTTGATCAGCGCGTATGTGCCTTGAATCTCCACCCACTGCTCATGCTCATCGGGCGTCGGCAGATGGCGCGCCTGCCAGTCCTTCAGCGCCGAGCTCTCGCGCTGATAGGTCTCCGGCGCGACGTCTCCGGTCTTGAACTCGCGCAATCCGGTACCGGGTCGATCCAGCGTTACGCTGGGCTGCTCCGAAGTGGAATGCTCCGCAGCGGGCTGCCCGGCAGCATGGATGAGGCCAGCGAATGCGCAAAGCGCAGTGAACGCCAGACAGCTGAGTTGTTTACGACGGGCCATGGGAATCCCCCCTTGAGGCTTGATACAACGAAGGCCGCAGCATGCAGCCTGATCAGGTCTACTGTCTGTCGACCTGCCGGTGAAGGAATGTTTCCATCAATAAACTGATGGGCGCAGCGGAGGTCGGATGCCCTGCATCCGTCCACCCTTCACAGCATCTTGTCGAGGGTGATGGGAAACTCGCGAACGCGCTTGCCGGTGGCGTGAAACACCGCATTGGCCACCGCCGCCGCCACCCCGACGATGCCGATCTCGCCGACGCCCTTGGAACCCAGCTCATTGACGATCTCGTCATCCTCTTCGACAAACAGCACCTCGATCTCGCCGATGTCGGCATGCACCGGGATGTGGTATTCGGCGAGGCTGTGATTGAGGAAACGGCCCAGGTGATGGTCGCTCAAGGTCGCTTCCTGCAAGGCCATGCCCAGCCCCCAGACCACGCCACCGAGGATCTGACTGCGGGCGGTTTTCGGGTTGACGACCCGCCCGGCCGCAATCGCACTGACTACCCGTGTGACCCTGATCGTGCCGAGATCTTCGTCCACCTGCACTTCGACGAACACCGCCGAGTGAGTGGCCGTAGAAAAGGGTTTGCGACGGGCACCTGGTTCGGCGTCGATCTGCACTTCAAGGCTGCCGCTGTCACTGCGCGCGACGATATCGGCAATCGCAAGGCGTTGACCGTCGATATGCAGATAGCCGTCCCCGAAGCCGATCTGTTCCACCGGCACGTCGGCCCATTCGGGAAACGTCGCTCGCGCCAGTTCCAGCACTTTGGCGCGCAGAATCAGGCAAGCCTGACGCACTGCCGAGCCCACCGAAGACACGGTGAACGAACCGCCCTGCAGGGGCGCCGTCGGTAACGAGGAATCGCCGAGCACGAAGGTCACGTCGCGGGGCATGATGCCGGCCGCCTCGGCAGCAATCTGGGTCATGACCGTGTAGGTCCCGGTGCCGATATCGGTGGTGGCGCTGCTGATGGTCAGCCGGCCCTGGCTATCGAGGTGCGCCCGCGCGCTGGCCTTCATCTGCATCGCTTCCCAGACTCCGCCCGCCATACCCCAGCCCACCAGGTGTCGCCCCTGCCGCATGCTGCGCGGGGTCGGGTTACGTCTATCCCAGCCGAAACGTTCGGCGCCCTGGTCATAGCAGGCCAACAACTCTTTGCTGGAATAGGGTTTGTCTTCGTTGCCGTTGTTGGCGGCGAAGTTGACCCGCCGTAACTGCAATGGATCGATACCCGCCGCACAGGCCAGTTCATCCATGGCGCACTCCAGCGCGATGACGCCGGACGCCGCACCCGGTGCGCGCATATCCAGCGGCGTGTACACATCCAGCGGCGTCAGGCGATAGCTCAGCGCAACGTTGTCGCAGCGGTAGAGCATGCTGCTCCACTCCACAAGATGCTCGGTGAAGTCTTCAAAACGCGAGGTCTGGCCGATGGCATCGTGGGCGATGGCCTGCAGGCGGCCCTCAGCATCGGCGCCCAGACGCAGGCGCTGGCGGGTCTGCGGACGATAACCGAAGGTAAACATCTGCTGACGGGTGAGGGTCACGCGCACCGAGCGTTTCAGCTGCAAGGCCGCCATCACCGCCAGCGGCAACTGATACTGCGGGCGCAGCCCGGAACCGAAGGCGCCACCGACGAACGCCGCCAGAATGCGCACCTTGTCTTTCGGCAGGCCGAACACTTTGTGCAGATAGTCCTGACAGTTCTGGGTCCCCTGGGTCTTGTCGTGGATCTCCAGGCGGCCATCGGTTCGATACAACACCGTCGAGGCATGGGGCTCCATCGGGTTGTGGTGTTCGACCGCGGTGTCGAACGTGGCGTCCACCTGAAACGCAGCCGCGGCGAATTGCCCGGCAAAATCGCCCCGCAGCTTCGGTGTTTCGGCGGGCGCAGAGTGTGCCTGATCGAGGGACGCCAGCATGTCGGTCTGATGGGGCTGCCCGTCGTATTCGATACGTACCATCGAGCCGGCATACCGGGCCATTTCCAGCGTTTCAGCGACCACCAGTGCCAGCGGCTGACCGCTGTACAGTACGCGGTCGTTGAACAGCGGACGAAACGGCGAACCCTCGGCCGAATCGGCGTCGCTGTAATCATCGTCGTAACCGGAGAGACGGGGACGGTTGTTGTGATCGAGCACCAGCACCACCCCAGGGACTTTCAGCGCGGCTTCGCTATCGATACGCCGCACCCGCCCACTGGCGATGGTGCTGGACACCACGCTGCCGAACAGCAGGCCGGCCTCGGGGTATTCGCCGGCATACCGCGCCTGCCCCGTGACCTTGGCGACGCCGTCGACCCGGTCCATGGGCTGACCCACAACGCGAGACGGGTTATTCATCGTGGGGTGCTCCTGTGGTCGTGGCAACGGCGGCATCACTCAAGGCGCGGACGATCGCTCGCTGCGCCAGCCTGATCTTGAAACCGTTATGGCTCAGCGGCTGCGCATCGCGCAGCATGGCTTCGGCGGCCTGGGTAAACAGTTCACGGGACACCGCGCGCCCCTTGAGCAAGTCCTCCACCGCCGGATCACGCCAGGGTTTATGGGCCACGCCACCCAGCGCCAGGCGCGCGCTCTTGATCGTCTCGCCCTCCATTTCCAGTGCTGCAGCCACCGAAACCAGCGCAAAAGCATAAGAAGCACGGTCGCGGATCTTCAGATAGCAGCAGTGCTGAGTGAAAACGGCAGGCGGCAATTCGATAGCGGTGATCAATTCGTCATCGGACAGTTGATGGTCACGCTGTGGCTCATCCCCCGGCAGCCGATGAAAATCGGCGAACTCAATCACCCGTTGGCCGGCGCGTCCCTCGACATGCACCCGAGCGTCCAGCACCGCCAGGGCGACACACATGTCCGAGGGGTGGGTGGCGACGCAGGCCTGGCTGGCGCCGAGAATCGCGTGGATGCGATTGAGCCCCGTACGGGCCGGACAACCGCTGCCCGGCTCGCGCTTGTTGCACGGGGTGCCGGTGTCGTAGAAGTAATAACAGCGGGTGCGCTGCAACAAATTGCCGCCGGTGCTCGCCATGTTGCGCAACTGCGGTGAAGCGCCCGCCAGAATGGCCCGGGACAACAGTGGATAATCCCTTTCGACCCAGGGGTGCCAGGCCAGGTCGGCATTGCTGACCCGCGCACCGATCAGCAACCCGCCGGCCGGCGTGCGCTGTACGTCCTGCAAGCCCAGCGCGGAAATGTCGATCAGCCGCTGTGGGCGCAGCACGTTCTCTTTCATCAGATCGAGCAGGTTGGTGCCGCCCGCGATAAAGCGTGTATCCGGGCCTGCGAGCTTGATGGCTTCCCTGATGTCGCCGGGTTTTGAATAGGCAAAAGGCGTCATGCCGACGACCCTCCCGATTGATGCGGCCGGCTGGCGGACTGCGGCAACGCCTCTTCCACGGCCGCGACAATGTTGCTGTAGGCGCCGCAACGACACAGGTTGCCGCTCATCAGCTCCTTGATCTGCTCACGGGTGCTGGCACGTCCTTCCCGCGCCAGGCCGACCGCCGAACAGATCTGCCCAGGGGTGCAGTAACCGCACTGAAAGGCATCGTGGGCAATGAACGCGCGCTGCATGGGATGCAATTGCTCGCCATCGGCCAGCCCCTCGATGGTGGTCAGTTCGGCGCCATCGCACATCACCGCCAGGATAAGACAGGCATTGACCCGCTTGCCGTCGCGCAACACGGTACAGGCACCACACTGGCCGTGATCGCAGCCCTTTTTCGTGCCCACCCGATCGAGGCGGTCGCGCAGCAGATCGAGCAGGGTAAGCCAGGGCTGCACATGTAGCGTCAGGGGCTGGCCGTTGAGGATCAAACTGACGGGGTGCGTTTCGCCCCCTGCCGACAGGTTCGCGCTCATGAAAGACCTCACGGGGAAAGAATGTGTGCGCAGTGAACGGCGTCCGGGGCGACCGATCTGACGGTTCCGGCGAGGGTTCAGCCGATCTGGCCGAACACACTTGCAGGCACCTCGGGTCGCAGGGTTCGCCGTCAATGCTGTTCGGGGTATTCGCTGGACACCGCGTTGTTGGCCTCGACGTCGCTCATGTCTTCATCGACCGGGGATTCGTCGTCGGCAGGCAGCGGAACGTCATCGTCACCGCCGGCTTCACGGTTTTCAGGCGGGCTGACGGGCATGACATCAGGCCGACCCGGCTCCAGGGATTGTGGGGATTTCATTGCTTCGTGATCGCTGCTCATAACGCCTCCATGGCCCCGTAGAGATCGAGGCCTATGGGGGTGTTGAACTCGCAGGCAGGCAAGACGTTCGATCTTTTTCTCAGGCGGCAGCTTTTGCAGAAGATCCACGTAACTCGCCCCCGTATAATGGACACGGGTGAAGAGATGGACGAGGTTACACTGCGGACACCACGTGTGTTCGGCAAGCGGCGCCAAGGAAGCTTTGGATCTTCTCGAGCAGCAACCTTTCGATGTCATGGTCACGGACCACGCGATGCCTGGCATGACGGGCGCACAGTTGCTGACCTGTGCATGGAAAAGCATCCCCATGTGCGTTCAATAATGGTGTCAGGCTCTGCCGAAATAGCACCTGGACAGATTCCTGAAGTCCCTCGATTGGCAAAGCCGTATTCCCAGCGACAGCTGTTGGAACTCGTGGATACGGTGATGAAAAACTCACCGAACCCGGATGCATCCAGCATTAGAGTCTGAGCGTTGACGCAACACTGCCAGCGTCCTGACCGGACTCCAAGTCGCAGCGCTGCATCGCGGACCAAATGAGTTGCAGTGATGACCCCGTGGCCAAAGGTGAGACACCCACGATTGCGATGACTTTTGTACTGATCTACACGGGCTGAGGAATACGCCGGCATCATTGCCGCTCGTCCATCCCCCGGCACTTCGATTGCTGTGCGGGCTTCAAAACCTCACACACAACAAGCAGCGGAGAACATCATGCCCCGTGGTGACAAAGACAAATATACGGACAAGGACAAACAGCAGCGAAAAGCGGAACACATTGAAGAGAGTTACGAACGCAAGGGCGTGCCTGAAAGTGAAGCGCAAGCGCGTGCATGGGCCACTATCAACAAGCAATCCGGTGGCGGCGATAAGTCTGGTGGCTCAGGGAGGCAGAAGCCGGAGAAAGAGAAACGTGCTGCACGTTCTGACTCAGCGAAGCGCGCAGCGAAGTCCAGGCAAGGTCATTCTCGTACGTCAGCGGTATCGCTGGAAACCCAGACCAAGGAAAGCTTGCTGAAAGAAGCCCGCAGCCAGCAGATTCGAGGTCGCTCCACAATGAACAAGGCTCAGTTGGTAGCGGCACTAAGCAAGCACAACTGATAGCACAACGAGTTCAGCGATGATCGGCACCGTCGGAATGTCTGCGACAGTGCCGAACGTACAACGCTGCTATCAGATTTCACCGGGATGCTCCCGAGAAATCGAATTGTTTCGCTCGACTTCCGCCAACCCCTCCTCCACCGGCGCCTCGTCGTCGGGATTCAGAGGCATCGGAGTGTCGGCTGAGTCCGGATTTTTACGACCGGGTGGCGGTACGGGAATCACATACGGTCTGCCGGGCTCCAATGGCTCAATTGAATTCACGGCGTTTTCGGTCCCGCCGGGTATGCCTGCTGCGCTGCTCATGTTCACCTCACCGGGCCACGAAACGTCGCGACCTACCCGTTCGAATCCTCGGCAAGCGCCAGGTTCGAAGAGATTCTCAAACGGTCGCAATCGACGATGAAGGTCAACGCTGCTGTTTCCAGGACTCATAGCGGGCGAGCATGGGCTGAACACTGATGCCATGCACGACAATGCTCAATGCCACCACCGATAACACCAGGTTCATACTCTGCGTAGCATGAGCCGGGGCCAGCCCGTGATTGAGTGAGTAAAACAGGTAATAAAGGCTGCCGACGCCGCGGATGCCGAACCAACCCAACAGGCTGCGCTGGCGAACATTCAACAGTCCGCGCGAAGGCATCAGCAGCACACTCACCGGTCGCAAGGCCAGGAACAACGCAGCGGCAACCATCAGTGCCTGGCTATCCCAGTGATCCAGCAGCACAACACCGAGCAATGTCACCACAAAGACCTCCATGGCCCGTTCAACCAGGCTGCCAAAGGCGAGCATGTCGCCCAGCATGATGCCAGCGGCAATCTGCGAACTGTCGAGCGCTTCAACGTTGCCCTTGATGGCATGTTCGGGAGCGACATGCTGATGGCCTACCACGGGCTGAACCAAGTGTTCAGCGGCGAGATCCTGCGGGTCGGCGGAGGTTTGCACTTCGGCCTGACGCAAGCCCGCTCCCGCAGCGAATACGGCGAGAAAGCCGTAGCCGTGGACGGCCTCGGCCATCACGTAGGCGATAGCGATCAATGCCAGCGCGAGGTAGTCATTGGGGGATACCGTGCTGTCGTCGTTCTGCAGGCGCAGGTACAGGGTCAACTTGCCCAGGCCACGGCCCAGCCAGTACCCAGACAACAGGCCCGCCGCTACCGCCCATAGGACATCCCCGAGCAGCCAGTGGGTCAGCCAGCCATCCTGAGGGCTTTCCTGAAGCAGCAGCCCGAGGATGACAAAAGGGAATGCCACACCATCGTTAAGCCCTGCCTCTCCGGATAAACCGAATCGCACTGCATCGGAATCCTGCGAATCCGTCACCTGCACCAGCGTTGCCAATACCGGATCGGTCGGGGCCAGAATCGCCCCGATCAACACCGAAACGCCCCAGCTCATGCCCAGCCCGTAATGCAACAATAAGCTGACCCCGGCAATGCAGACCACCATGACCGGACCCGCCAGGTAACAGGCCGCCCACCATCGACGATTGCGCAGCGGCAAGCGCAGCTTCAGGCCGGTGAAGAACAGCGAGAACAGCACCGCCACCTCGGTAAGATGTTCCATCCAGTGACTGGCGTCAGTCATGTCCAAGTGCAACAGACCCAGCCCTGCGAGCCCCATACCCAGCCCCAGGCACACCACCGAGGAGGTCACAGGCACCCAGCGTAAGTAGGAGGACGAGAGCGCCAGCAATAACAGCACCGCCCCCAGCATGGCCAACCAGACTATGAAGGTCATCAGCTACGAAATCCTGATCGAGTGTGAGCTCCCTTTTCGACTGGCGAACTGTCCCATCGTTTACCTGAATGGCACGGACAACGCGATGCCAGGGAGCATCAGGCGGAATGAGTCGAGGACTCCCCCCTTGACGTCGAAATCGCCTGAATAGCGGCGCACCCATCCCGCGCTCGGTCTCTTCCGCTAGGCGTGAGCGCTGGCACCACCTGCCCTCCAGCGATGGAAACATCGACGTATCCCCGATCACGCAGGTAGAGCAACGCGGTGAAATCCAGCGGCTCGACCTTGCAGGCGATGCCGTCGATAAAAGAAGCCAGCAGAATCAAAGCTCGGGACTCAAGCATGAGTGGACGCCTGCAAATGAGTAATGGCGTTTTGTCATGCGAAGACGCTCTCGAGTTCCATTTGATTTGCAGCCGATTCCACTCATCTCATCCGCTGCCAATCTCGTCTCTGTCCATCGATCCCCTCTGCGGAACTCCATGTCCCATCGCCTTTCACTTATTCAGAGCACGTCGAGGAGCCGAACATGGACAAGCCGCTGGATTCGTACACCCGCAAACGGGATTTCACCGCGACGCCCGAGCCCTCCGGCGGGCAGCGCGCCAGGCGAACGGGGAAGAAACAGCCGCCACCCCACTCATTGAAATTTTGCATACAGAAGCACGACGCCTCACGTCTGCATTACGACTTCCGGCTGGAGCTCGATGGCACGCTGAAAAGCTGGGCGGTGCCCAAAGGCCCTTCGCTGGACCCCAGCGCCAAGCGACTGGCCGTGCACGTGGAGGACCATCCGTTGGATTACGCCACGTTCGAGGGAACGATTCCCGAAGGCCATTACGGCGCCGGCGAAGTCATTGTCTGGGACCGAGGTATCTGGAAGCCGCTGTCCGATCCGATCGAGGGCTACGCCAAGGGGCGGTTGAAGTTTGAATTGGTGGGAGAAAAGCTGGCCGGCGTATGGAACCTGGTCAGGACCCATTTGCCCGGCAGGCAGGAACAATGGTTTCTGATCAAGCACGAGGATGCGTTTGCTCGGGCGCAGGCTGACTACGATATCGTCACCGCCGAACCGGACAGCGTGCTGAGTGAGCGCACCATCGCTGCCAAAGCGGACTCGAAGGGGCACGCTGCTGAACAGGCGCTGCCCGCAAAGGCATCCCGTAGCCGCCGCAAGAAAACCTCCATTGGCTGATCCGCTTACAGCTGCAACAAATCCTGGGCGGTTATCATCTCCGGCACCGCCCCGTAATGCTGATGCGCCCTCACCCAGGCACGCGCCTTGACCACGTCGAAAATCTGCCCCTGATCCATCAGGGTCAGGATCAGCGCGTCGGCGATCCGGTAATGCCCGCACTCCAGGCACCGGCGCTCTTCCCAGTTCTTCAGCGAAGGTATGCGTTCGGCGGGTCCCGCACAAATTAAGCAGCTCATGGCTCACCTTTTTCTTGTCATTGGCAATCGGTGAAAGCGAGGGATAACGTTCAACTGCGGTGCCTGGCCAGGTCTATAGCCTTATCTCTTGAAAAGCACCGCCCTCACAGGGCAGCCTCACGGCAACCCCTTTTCCCTTGAACCTTGCAGAGACCTGCTCGACCAGCTTTTCGAAGCACACCGCTTCAATCACCGGCCGCGACGATCCCTGTTTGAATAGAGCCCAACCTGCGGCTGTTTTGCAAATTCTGAATACATGCACCTGACTGGCTCCATGTCCTGACGGGGTTGTTCTTGTGAGGCTGGGCGCTGTGACACGCGGTCAATCGCGTGTCACACGCCATGGTCCGGAGCTGCCTAGAGAATGGGCTTGCCCCCGGTCACCCCATAGCGAGAGCCGGAGATGAAGCTGCCTTCGTCCGAGGCCAGCAGCACATAAATCGGCGCCACCTCGACAGGTTGGCCGGGGCGTCCCAGCGGCGTGTTTTCGCCGAAATGCTCCACGTCGTCTGTCGGCATCGTCGACACGATAAGCGGTGTCCAGATCGGCCCAGGTGCCACGCTGTTGACCCGAATGCCTCGGGGTCCGAGCATCTGCGCCAGACCTGCGGTGAAGTTGGCGATTGCGCCTTTTGTGGTTGCATAAGGCAGCAACGTCGGCTTTGGGGAGTCGGAGTTCACGGAGCTGGTGTTGATGATCGAACTGCCCGCAGCCATCGACGGCAAGGCCGCCTTGCACAGGCGAAACATGGCCGTGATGTTGATATCAAAGGTTTTGACCCACTCATCATCGTCTATCTCTTCGATGCTGTTGTGGCTCATCTGAAACGCCGCGTTGTTCACCAGTACATCGATCCGGCCAAACGCTTCCACAGTCTGCTCAACTACCGCCGAACAATGCGCCTTGTCAGCCAGATCGCCAGGAAGCAGCAAGCACTGGCGTCCCGCCTCTTCGACCCAGCGAGCCGTCTCTTTGGCATCCTCATGCTCATCGAGATAGGAAATGGCGACGTCGGCACCCTCCCTGGCGAAGGCAATGGCCACGGCACGGTGCCGCCTGGGCCAGTGACAAGCCCAGACCGAATACCAAAACCGGCACGGCAAGAATCCCTCCTCCGGCGCCGGTCAGGGCGAGGATCGTACCGATACCACCGCCCAACAGCACGCTTAGCATCGCATGGTCGGACATGATTGAACTCACAGGGCATTGATCGGAATTTTCAGGTACCGCACGCCATTGGCCTCGGCCTCCGGCAAGTGTCCGCTACGCATGTTGACCTGCACCGACGGCAGAATCAGTGCAGGCATGGCGAGGGTGGCATCACGAGCTTCGCGCATGACCACGAAGTCATCCTCACCGAGGCCGTCATGCACATGGATGTTGTGCTTGCGTTGGGCGTCGACCGTCGTCAGGTATTCAACCGGCCGACCGTTCGGGCGGTAGTCGTGACACATGAAAATCAGCGTGGTGGCGGGTAACGCCAGGATTCTTTTGATGGAGCGAAACAGGGTTCTGGCGTCACCGCCGGGGAAGTCGCAGCGGGCGGTGCCGTAATCCGGCATGAACAGGGTGTCGCCGACAAATGCCAGGGTAAGATCGCCCGCGCTGACCACATAGGTCATGCAGGCCGGCGTGTGGCCGGGCGTGTGCAACGCCTGCGCCTTGAGGCTGCCGATGAGAAAATGGTCGCCATCCTCGAACAAGGCATCAAACTGGCTGCCGTCACGCTTGAACTGATCGCCCTCATTAAACAGCGCGCCAAATGCCTGCTGAACGTCGGTGATATGGCTGCCTATCGCGATTTGGCCGCCCAGCCTGTCCTTCAGATAAGGTGCGGCGGACAGGTGATCGGCATGCACATGGGTTTCCAGAATCCACCTCACCCGCACACCCAGTTGCTGCACGCGCGAAACCAAAGCGTCAGCCGATTGCGTATGGGTACGGCCGGATTTGGAATCGAAGTTCAGCACGCTATCAATGACCGCGCCGCTCAGAGTCAAGCGGTCTACCACCAGGTAACTGAAAGTAGAACTGGCCTCATCTAGAAAAGCCTCGACCAGAATATTGTCGTCGATGAGCATGCCGCCCTCCTCTGCCATCATGGAATGGCCACACCCAGGTGCGGCCGGTGCACTGCGGGATCAGTAGCTTTTGTAGGGCAGGAACTTGCCGGACAACACGACATTGACCCTGTCGCCCTTGGGGTCCGGCTGGCGCTGAATGTCCATGGAGAAATCGATCGCGCTCATGATGCCGTCGCCGAACTCCTCATGGATAAGCTCCTTGATCGTGGTGCCGTAGACGTTCACCAGCTCGTACCAGCGATAGATCAGCGGGTCGGTCGGCACCGACGTCGGCAGCGAGCCCTTGTACGGTGTCACTTGCAGCCAGGCCACGGCCTCATCCGATAGCTCGAACAGCTTGCCCAGGGTCTCGGCCTGAGCTTTGTCGAAGGTCATCTGGCCCAGGCAACCGGCAGTAGTCCACTCCTTGGACAGGCCGATACGCTCAGCCACGTCACGCCATTTCAAGCCTTTGCTGACCTTGGCGGCGAGAATCATCTGGGTCACTTGGTCGCGATCGGAAATCATGGAAACCTCTCTCATCAGTCATGCAGCGGGATTGTCAAACAGGGTTCAGGCAACGATGCGCAGCTTGGAACTGGACGGGCCATCCGGCCCCGAAGGTGGACCGTCATCGGTGAGGCCGGGATAGACGATCAGGGGCTCGGCGGGCGCGGCAGCTTGCGCGTTCTGCTCCTGAATGGTTTTGGAGCGGCGCACCAAAAAGTCCACCAAGTGGTTTCGGATGCGGTAGAACTGCGGGTCGTGGTGAATGGTTTCCCGCGAGCGGTCGCGAGGCAGCGTGTTGACGACGATTTCGGCGATGCGCGCATGGGGGCCATTGCTCATCAACATGATTTTGTCGGCCAGCAAGATCGCCTCGTCGACATCGTGGGTGATCATGTACACGGTCTGCTGGGTGGCCGCACAAATGCTCAGCAGTTCGTCCTGGATCACCCCGCGGGTCAGGGCATCCAGTGCGCCAAAAGGCTCGTCGAGCAACAACATCTGCGGCTCCACCGAAAAGGCGCGGGCAATGCCGACACGCTGCTTCATGCCGCCGGACAACTGGCTGGGCTTCTTCTGCCCTGCCCCTTTCAGGCCGACCATCTCCAGAAAGCGCGTACCGTGTTCCGCCACCTGCGCCTTCGACCACTCCGGGTGGCGCGAGCGCACGGCAAAGGCAATGTTCTGATCCACCGTCATCCACGGCAGCAGTGCGTGGTTCTGAAACACCACACCGCGATCCAGGCTCGGCCCGGACACCTCACGGCCACCCATCACCACCGTCCCGCTGCTGGCTTCGTCCAGCCCGGCGAGAATGTTGAGAATGGTGCTTTTGCCGCAACCGGAGTGGCCGATCACACACACGAACTCGCCGCGCTGGATGGAAAAACTGATGTCTTCGAATACCGGCGCAGAAGCGGCACCGTAGCGCTTGGTCAGCCCTTCGACCTTGATGAACGCAGGCGTGCGGCCGGAGTTTTCATTCAGCATAAGTCACCTTTTTTTGCAGGGTGGCGAAGAGCAGATCCAGCAACATGCCCATCACGCCGATCATGAGCACGGCGAAGATCACGTTGGACAGCGACAGGTTGTTCCATTCGTTCCAGACGAAGTAGCCGATGCCGGTACCGCCAATCAGCATCTCGGCGGCGACAATCACCAGCCAGGCGATGCCCATGGAAATGCGCATGCCAGTGATGATCGTCGGTGCCGCGGCCGGCAACACCACCATGAATGCCTTGCGCAACGGGCTGACCTCCAGGGTGCGGGCGACGTTGAGCCAGTCCTTGCGTACTGCGGCGACGCCAAAGGCGGTGTTGATCAGCATCGGCCATACCGAACAGATGAAGATCACGAAAATGGCCGACACCGACGAATCCTTGATCGTGTAGAGCGCGATCGGCATCCAGGCCAACGGCGAGATCGGCTTGAGCACCTGGATGAACGGATCGAGGGCGCGGTACAGCAGCGGCGACATACCGATGGCAAAGCCCAGCGGAATCGCCACCAGCAAGGCGATCAGGTAACCGATGGCGACCCGTCCCAGCGAATGCGCCAACTGAATGCCAATGCCTTTTTCATTGGGACCACGGTCGTAAAACGGGTCGCTCAGCTGTTTGAGCGCCAGGGTCGAGAACTCCGCCGGTGTCGGAAAACCATTGGCCTTGCGTTGCTCGCTGCTGAGGCTTTTGCCCATCAGCATGGCGTACTCTTCGTCCATCGCCGCCTTCGCGGTTTTTGCTGTCGGCAAAGTCGCCAACTGCCACACCAGCAGCAACGCCGCGAGCATGGCCAGCGACAACAGGACCGCCCTGAATCTCAGTGTTTTCATCGCCTGCTCCTTTTACGTGCGCTTGATGGCAAAGCCATCCAGATAGGCCTTGGGTTGGGTCGGATCGAACGGCCGGCCCATGACCGAAAACGCCTTGTAGCCCGACAGCGGTTCAACGCCGGCTTCGCTCATCGCCAGTTCACGCATTTGCTTGCGAGCGTCGGTCATCAGAAACACCTGCTCGGCGATGCCGTTGAAGTCCACATCGCCCTTGATGTAGCCCCAGCGCTTGAGCTGGGTGAGCATCCAAGTCGCCATGGAGTACCAGGGCATGGGGTCAAAGTCCGAGCGACGTGGGTGGTCCTGCACCACGCCCAGGCCATCGGCGAAACGGCCGGTCAGTCCTTGCCGAATGACAATTTCCGGCTGGTTCAGGTAGTTCGGTGTGGAGATGGTCTGCGCGATCATCGTCCGGTTGGCCGGATCACGGGCCAACGCTGCGGCGTTGAGAATCGCCCGGTACAGCGCGGCGAAGGTGTTGGGATTTTCTTCGATGAACTTCTGCGAGGTGCCGAACGAACAGCAGGGATGGCCGTCCCAGATGTCCTTGGAGAGGACATGGATAAAGCCGATCTCGTCGTACACCGCACGCTGGTTGAACGGATCCGGGCCGAGAAAACCGTCGATGTTGCCGGCGCGAAGGTTGGCGATCATTTCGGCAGGCGGCGTGACCCGCAGTTGCACATCGCGGTCGGGGTCCAGGCCGTGCTCGGCCAGGTAGTAGCGCAACAGGAAGTTGTGCATCGAGAACTCGAACGGAATGGCGAACTTGAAGCCCTTCCAGTTGCGCGGGTCGCGGTTGTCCTTGTGCTTGAGCGCCAGGGTGATGGCCTGGCCGTTAGTATTCTGGATGCTGGCGACGCGCATGGGTTGAGCGTTGGAGCCCAGGCCCAGCGAAATGGTCAGCGGCATGGGCGCAAGAAAGTGCGAGGCATCCAGCTCACCGTTGAGCATGTTGTCGCGCACCAGCGCCCAGCCTGCGGTCTTCTGCAAGGTCACGTTCAGCCCCTGGGCCTTATACAGGCCCAGCGGGTCGGCCATGATCAGCGGCGTGGCGCAGTTGATAGGGATAAAGCCAATCTTGAGGTTTTTCTTCTCCAGCGCGCCGTTCTTGTCCTCGGCCATCGCCTGCATGGCCTGTATCGGCAACAGGCTGTTGATTGCCGCCATGGCAGCGCCTACCCCCACCGCCTTGAGAAAGCGCCGGCGAGTAGCGTCATGGGGAAACAGAGCACGGACGGCTGCTGCCTCGATAAAATCACGGGACAGGCTTTCGGGGTTTTGCCCCCGAGCCATTCGCGCACGCTCCGCCTCGCTGTCGTGGGCTGACTGGCTGGCATGCTGGCCGCAACTGCAACCCGACAAGGGCGCATCACTGCTGTACGGTCGGTAAAAGTTCTCGTCGCTCATGCCCGCAGTCCTTCTGGTAAATGATGTTCAGGCGGCTGCCTGGCCAACTTGCAAGCTGGACGCCATGTGGCCGTCCAGATCCTGTTCCATGCGCAGGTGCCCTTCGCCCTGTTCGACGATGCGCCAGGTGCCGGCCATTGATGGCAGGCCACGCAGCACGATGGGCAAGGACCGGGTTTTGAGGCGGATCACGGGTTGCACATGGGCATAACCGGCATGTTCCCGCCCCAGCAGGCCATGGGCGATGACCTGGGCCTGCAAGGCAATCGGTTCGACAAAACGGCATGGCATGCCGGCCAGGCTGATGCAGTCGCCCAGCGCGTAGATGTCGGCGTCACTGGTGACCAGCGTCTGTGGATCAACCTGAATGCCGCGGTCGAACGCCAGGCCAGCGTTGCGCGCCAGACGGCTCTCAGTCATCAAGCCGGTGGCGGCCACTACCTGATCGAACTCGAAATGGCGATTGCATTCGGTGCTCAGGGTTTTGCTGCCATCTGCCAAACCGTTGATCTGCGCGACCCGTACCGAGCCGATGAACTCGATGCCCTGTCGGGATTGATTGCTCAGCAAAAATTCGGCCGCCAGATCGGGCAGCAGCCCTGCCAACGGCAATGGATTACGGTCGATCAGCGTGACGCTGTGCCCTGCCCGGGCAAAGTCTTCGGCCAGCTCGCAACCCACCATGCCCGCGCCGATGATTGCAATGCGCTGAGCGCTTTCACTCAAACGTGCCTGCAAGCCGGACCATTCGTTCAGGTTGTTGACGCGCCAGCACAAGGTCGGCGGCAAGGCCGCAGGCAGCGCCGGGCGCGCGCCTTGAGCCAGCACCAGCTTGGTATAGCTCATGGTGCCGCGGGTAGTGCGCAGTTGATGCAGTGCAGGCGTCAGCCCCACCACGGAGGTTTCGCTGTACAGCCGTACCCCCAGACGTTGCGCGGCATCCTGCGCGGTTTCGCGAATCAGCGATTGCGCGGTCTGGCCCCGGCTCACCGCCAGCGACAATTCAGGCTTGTGATAGCGGTTGCCGTTACAGGCGCTGACCAGGGTAATCGCCACGCTACGGTCCAGTTCGCGAATGGCCTCGACAGCCGCCCAGCCGGCCAGACCGGCACCGACCACGACAATGCCGGTACTCTGCTGAAACATCGGCATCTGGCTGACCGCTACCACTTCACGTTTGACGAACAGCTCAAAGTCGCTCTTGGTCACACCGCACAACGGGCACTCCCAGTCGTCCGGAATGTCCTCGAAGCGCGTACCCGGTGGCAGGCCGCTGTCTGGATCACCCAGTTCTTCGTCGTAGATCACGCCACAGGCGCGGCAGATGAATTGCAGCCAGGGTTTGGTAAGGGCGCTCATGCCGGCAT
The DNA here is from genome assembly GCF_044746785.1 of Pseudomonas sp. NPDC090208. NCBI lineage: Bacteria > Pseudomonadati > Pseudomonadota > Gammaproteobacteria > Pseudomonadales > Pseudomonadaceae > Pseudomonas > Pseudomonas sp. NPDC090208. Next base: position 230,694 of record NZ_JBIVCU010000003.1, on the reverse strand, counting down.
CTCCTCTTTCATCAAGCGAGCCATTTCCCAACGAAGGTGCTTGATCGCCGGGGTCACGATGGCGACGAAGTGCGCCTCACGGATGCGCCGCTGTGGCGCGGCACTCATGCGATAGCCCCGCGCGCCTTGATGCAGCAATGCCGACTGCGAAGCCTTGAGCGCCAGCTCGGCACCCTGTACCCGGGCGTCGAGGACATCCAGCAAGAAATCCTTGCTGGTTTCATACGGGGTACGGCACAGCCTGAGCACCCGCGAATTGAGATCATCGAGTTCAAATTGCAACTCGTCGGCACCGTTGTGCAGGAACTGGTTGACATGACCCAGCGTCGGCTCGACCTCACGGATCGAATCGATACTGCCCTGGGCAACACCGCTGGCCATCCCCGACTGCAACAGAATGAAAGCACCGCGAATGCGCTGAACAAATGGCCGCGCCGGATCGGCGATCAGGGCATCTTGCGGAACAAAATAATCGACCAGACGCACACCCCAGGTGCTGGTGCCTTCCATGCCGGAAAACTCCGGACAGGTTTTAAGTTCGACACGCTCGTCGAGATCGAGCATGAACATGATTTCGTGGGAGATGGAGCCGTCGTTGCGCTCCACCCCAGCGATAGCGCCGCAATACTGCCCACGGTTGATATGGCTGACCCACGGCAACGCACCGTTGACCCGATAGCCACCAGGCACCTTGCTCGCGCGCAGGATCAGCGTTTCGATACCGGCTAGCGCCTTCATCGGGTTGGACAAGGCCGTGCCGCCGAATGTCTGGCCTTGCGTGTGCAGCGCCAGTCGCGCCAGTAAAGCAGTGTTGTCGGACTGGTCCATGTACAGGCCACAGACGTCATGGCACCACATCAAAAAGCCGGTCGAACCACAACTGCGACTGGCTTCATGCATGCTGCCCACCGCCACATCGAAACGCTGCCCCTGCTGCGTCAGGTGCGCAGCAAACGCACCTGCCTGCGCGAGGGAAGCCATGATGTCCAGCGGGTAATGACCTTCATCGATCCGCTGCGCCGATTCGGCCAATGGCCCCATGGCAATGCGGCGAACCTCCCCGAGCACCTGGGCATCATCACCCCAGTCTGCGCAGTGTTGCGCCGGTTCGAGTGCGCGTGTGATCTTGTTCATGGCAATCCCTCCCGTCAGTGTTTGCGTAAGCGGCGTGCGCTGGACTCAGCGCTGCCGGTTCAATCGGCCAGACTGATGCTGAACGGGATCGGGTTGCGCAGGGTGTTGGCCATTGGCGAGGCGTAGTTGGCCAGACGAACGATTTCATCCAGGGTTTCACGGGAGGCGTCGCCTTCCACCAGCACCTTGACGCGGATATCTTGAAAGCCCATTTCCAGCGGCTGTTTCTCGGCACCGCCAGCACCCCAGGCAGAGGGGTTGCCGATATCGCCTTCGAGGAACACTTCCAGCTTGCTGAGCTTCACGTTCATCCAGGTGGCCACGGCAGTGACGCCCACGGCGATACAACCGCCCAGGCCTGACAGAATGACTTCGCCTGGCGCCGGCGCGGTGTTCTCGCCGAACAGGTGCAGCGGCTCGTCGACCACCACCGGCGTGTGATCGCCAACGTAGCTCAGGGTACGGAACACGCCTTGCCCTACGGTATGCACCTTGTTGGTCCCACGGGTTTGTGGGTTGTTGCGGCCCTTTTCGGCGAACGCTTCCAGGCCGGCCTGGTCGATTGGTTTCAGGTAAGTGGTGGCGACTTGAGCAGTTGTAGCAGACATGTTTGATCTCCATTGGGCTGAGCAATAGGCTGGCTGCATGATGTGCAGCGCCCGTTCGCCAATGGACTATCGCAACGGCTGTGCCAGATTCTATGAGCCGGATAGGAAATTTTTATTCGCTATATAAATCAGTAGTTTGAAAGGGACGATTGGACTTTTACCAAACTTCACCCCTTACAAGCGCCTCGCCCGAACGACCTTCACATTGTCGACAATGTAAACAATGTCGACATTTTGTAAGCCTCACCCACCCGCTAGGTTTGCAGCTTTTTCCAGCGGTAGTTGAATTGCCGAGCCGTCATTCCCAGCATCTGCGCAGCACGCGATTTGTTGCCTCCGCAGCGCTCGACAGCTTGTACCAACTCATCTGCGGAATGAGAGCTGACCGCCACGTAGGGACGCACGAGATCGTGATTGAAATCGGTCGCGGGGGCACTTCGCGCAGCGGCGATGGGTGAGGTTTTCGCCCCGAGTGCCGGCAGGAAATGCTCGATGTCCCGCTCGCTCAATACTGGCTTTTCAGCCAAAAGCACCAGCCGCTCGATCAGGTTGGACATCTCCCGAATGTTGCCTGGCCAACTGTGCGCTTGCAGACGCTCAATCGCAGACGCGTCAAAGCTGACGTTACGCTGGTTGGCCTGATTGATCCGGTTGAGGAACTGCAACGCCAGCGCGGGAATGTCCTCACGGCGACTGGCCAGGGTCGGCAGGTGAATCGGAATCACGTTGAGTCGGTAATAAAGATCCTGGCGGAACACGCCCTGGCTGACCTCCGCCGCCAGATCACGGTTGGTGGCGGCCACCAGCCTGACATCCACCTTGATCTCACGCTTGCCACCCAGCCGGGTAATGGTGCCCTCCTGCAACGTGCGCAGCAGCTTGGTCTGCATCGACAGGGGCAGCTCACCGATCTCATCAAGGAAGATCGTTCCGCCATCGGCCTGCTCGAACCAACCTTCGCGGGCGGTGTTGGCGCCCGTGAATGCGCCACGTTCATAGCCGAACAATTCAGACTCAAAAAGTGTGTCGGGAATCGCGGCGCAGTTGATCTTGATGAACGGTTTGTCTTGTCGGGGACTGGCCAGGTGCAGCGCGCGTGCAAACAGCTCCTTGCCGGTGCCTGACTCGCCCAGTAACAGAACACTGGCGGTGGAATTGGAGACCCTTTCCAACTCCGAAATGGCCTGGAGCAATTGCGGCGAGCTGCCGACGATGCCATAGCGATTGGTGCGGGTTTCCAGCGCTCGCACCAGTTGCTGATTGCGTATTTCCAGCGCTTCGGTCTTCTCTTTGATGTAGGCGCGCAGGTGCAGGATCTGGCCGACCATGGTCGCCAGAATCCGCAGGATGCTGATGTCGTCAGTCAACGGCCGCGCCCGCATGCGGATTCGGTGCGTAGCGAGCACCCCGATGACTTTCTGCCCGATCATGATCGGCAAGGCGATATACGACACCGGTCCCGGCGGCAGCTTGGCCCGCTCCACCACCCTCCCCAGAAATGAAGGTTCCTTGTCGATGTCCTGGACAATAATCAATTGCCCACGGGTCAGCACCCGCCCTGTAATGCCCTCATCCGGCCCGTACACACCACGTTTGATTTCGTCTCGCGTCAGCCCGTAGGCGTAGCGGATACGGGCCTGCTCTGACGCCTCATCGAACAACACGATACGCCCGCGATTCAAGCCCAACAGTTCGGACAGCAGATGCAGCATCTCGTTGAGCACCGTATCGGAAGTGAGGTCTTTGCCCATCAAGCCGGTGACCTGCTGGAGCAAAAGCATCTCTTGTGATCGCCAGAACGCGGGGGACGCCTCGATGTCCTGATCAGCCGTTACGTTTCCCAATCGCTTTCTCCCGTTCCGTGCCGCGATGAGTGCATGAGCTGCACAATGCTTCACTGAGCGCCATGCAAGAACTCTTCCGCATCCGGCAGTCGCTCTCCAGCTCGCAAACCGCCGTCGCGAAGCACTGCTGCACCTGTGGCAAACGGAAAACCCTACTTATGGGACGGAGGCGTTGCACCTGGAGCCGTAACCAGCGGGGTATCAGGACATCATCTGGCCGGAATGGACGCGCAACAACACCTTGCCCTTGACCCGGTGTTCATCAAGCGTGTCGTGCGCCTCGGCGATGGCCTCAAAAGGGAAAACCTTGCCGATAGTGACCTTGTATCTACCTTCTGCAAGGCAGGCGGTGACGTCGCGAATCGCTTTGCGCTTGGCGGCTTCGGGAACGGTGTACACCAGCACGAAGCGAAATGCCGCACAGTTCGCCATGGCCTTTAACACCGGAACCGGCGCTTTTGCATTTGCAGCTTCAACCGAGTAGGTGCTGATCGTGCCACCTTTGGCCAGGCACGCAAGATCTAGCTCCAGATTACTGATCAGGTCCACTTCTACGATACGGTCAACGCCCGCCCCCGCAGTCGCCTCCATGAGCACCGACTCGACGTCCTGCTGCTGCATGTCGATCACCAGATCCGCCCCGGCGGCCTGTACCCGCGCGACATCGGCAGCCGTCCTGACGGTCGCTGCCACCCATGCGCCCGACCACTTGGCCAGCTGAATGGCAGCCTCTCCCACCACTCCTGCTCCCCCCTGAACAAGCACCCGACGCTGATTAAGATCACCGTCAGCAAACAGGCAGTAATGTGCCGTCAACGCCGGGATGCCGAGGCTGGCACCTGTCTCGAAAGAGACATGATCGGCGAGCCCCACCGCTTTGTCCTGGGGAACAACCACATACTCGGCAGCCGTGCCGAATGCTCGCCCCGATTGCGCTTCGTAGACCCAGACACGTTCCCCGATCCTGGATGCACCGACACCCTCCCCGACGGCATCGATAACGCCGGCACCATCCTGATGAGGAACGACGCGCTGGTACGCCATCGCACCTTTGAAACCGTTTCTGCCTTTGATGTCGGAGGGATTCAGGCCCGATACCTCGATCCTTACCCTGATCTCCCCTGGGCCCGGCTGAGGATCCGGCATGTCTCCCAGTTCCAGCACATCTTCAGCTGGACCCAATCGCTCGTAATACGCTGCTTTCATGCAAATCCCTTTTACTCAGTTTTGATTGCCTGGCCACCAGAGCCACGCTGTATGTCCTGCAAACACGCTCAACGTAAAACGCGCCGGAAAACATCGACGGTTCACCGGCGCACCGCCACGGGGCGAATAGGGATTACAAACCAAGCTCCGAAAGGCCAGGATGGTCATCAGGGCGGCGCCCCAGAGGCCAACGGAACTTGCGCTCGGCCTCGGTGATTGGCAGGTCGTTGATGCAGGCAAAACGGTGCTGCATCAGCCCGTCCGGTCCAAACTCCCAGTTTTCGTTGCCGTAAGAGCGGAACCAGTTCCCTGAATCATCGTGCCATTCGTAGGCATAACGCACGGCGATACGGTTTTCAGTGAACGCCCACAGCTCCTTGATCAGGCGGTAGTCCAGCTCTTTGTTCCACTTGCGGGTCAGAAACGCCTGCGCTTCGTCACGGTTTTTGGCGAACTCAGAGCGATTTCGCCATTTCGTGTCCAGCGTATACGCCAGTGCCACTTTGGCAGCGTCTCGGGTGTTCCAGCCATCTTCGGCCAGCCGGACCTTCAGAATGGCCGTCTCTCGGGTGAATGGCGGCAGTGGTGGACGTTCGTTTGCATTGCTCATCGACGTATTCCCCTATCGTTTCGAGTGAGATTCAAAGTTTTTTGTTACGGGGTACTCGTTGTGACGCATTGACGGTAGTTCAAATGCAAAAACCTGCTGGATCCAATAGAAGCGAGCCTGCGACCGGATGAGGAACATACTGCCGCCGCCCAGCATTCAGTATTTCACAGGATGCAATAACGCCCATTTAGAGGGAGTTCATTTCACCCTAGAGCACGGGACATCCCGTAAGTACTTTCGCAGTGCTATCGCATTTATATTGATGCAAGCGCGCTGGCCATGCCCTCTACGAGATGTTCAACGAACGTATTGACACTTTTAGACGGTCGCTCAATTCTGGAGACGATGATATTGACCGGCACCGGATTAAGTTGATAGTCCGCGAGAATAATTTCCAACTCACCCGCACTGACGTCATCCGCTACCTGATAAGACAGCGCCCGGGTTACTCCCCAACCAGACTTCGCAATGCCGATCGCGACTTTATTATCGCTGACCACCAATTGAGGCTCGACCTCAACGCTGTTGATTCGGTCATTCATCCAGTAATGCCAATCGCTCACCAATCGGCTGGCGGATGACGTGACAATCTTGTGCTTCTCCAATTCGCGTGGATGTCGGGGCCGCCCGACTCGGTTCAGATAATCCGGCGAGGCGCAAATGACCTGTGAAGCCTCACCCACCTTAACGGCCTGACGACGGTGCTCACGCAGGTGCCCAACACGCACGGCAATGTCCATACCCTCCTCCGACAAGCTGACTAACCTGTCAGTAAAGAGGGCGTTGATCGTGACATCAGGATACCGTTCCATGTAGCCGACCATCAGGGGGGCTACTAATAACTCACCCAGTACAGCCGGCGCAGTCAATGTCAGATTACCATGGGGAGCCTTGTAACTTCCCGCAGCGGCCTGCTCGGCATCTTGCAGATCCTCGAGTATTCGACGGCAATCAACCAAATAACGTTTACCGGCATCGCTTAGCGACAGGCTCCTTGTGGTTCGCGACAAGAGTTGAGTCCCGATGCGGGCCTCCATCGACGCTATGGCGCGAGTCACGGTGGCTGGAGAAACATTCATCCGCCGCGCCGCAGCCGCAAAGCCTTCTTCCTCGGCTACCGCGATGAAAGTCTGCATCTCATAAAACCTGTCCATTATTCAATATTCTCGGACGAGTAGGCATACCGGCAAGACGGCCAAGCCTAATTAGGAGGGTTATAAATGTCCAGCCCAAATCAACTAGACTCGCACCCAAGTTCATTGCATACATGCACGCACCGAAATAATAAATTTATTATTTCACGCCATGAAATACAGCCATTCATTCTTTGGCAATAAACGGGATTGCGCGACCACGCTGATCGGGCTAAAAAACTGACATAGTTACATCTACTTACAGTTCTCCAAAGTCACCGCGATTGTAACTTTCCAGCGCCTTGACCAGAGCACTCGGCGACGCCATCGCCAGCGGGCCATGCCAGAACACCGGTTGATTCAATGGCACGCCGGAAAACATCACCGCTCGCGCATTCACACCCATGGCCTTCAACACAACCATACGGTCCGCGCTTCCCGGCAGGTCCACCGGAGCAGTCGGTTCGCTCAGATTGAAGAGCTGACCGTCGACCCACAGTTCACCTCCCACCGGTAACACAAACGCGACATGGCCTTCGGGAATCGATATGCGCAACTCGTGTCCTGCATCGAGGGCGATGTCCAAGAGGCGCACCTCCGTAGGTGGCGTCACAGGCGAAATCGCATCTTCAAACCGCCCTAGCGGCACACGTACCGTGGCGCCGTTCAGATGCACGACGGGCACATCGCCGGGCTCCAGACTGAGCACGAAAGGTGGCGCCGCTTGCTTCTCGGCTGACAGGTTGACGAAGATCTGCAGCATGTGAACCATCTTGCCGTCCTCTGCCGGCACCTCTTCGTGAATCACTCCTCGCCCGGCTGCGGTCCAGTGCAGTCCGCCGGGGCGGATGAGGTTCTGGTTTCCCAAAGAGTCGCGGTTGGCGATGCCGGTTTCCGAATCCAGAAACAGGTAGGACACGGCGGAGAAGCCGGCGTGGGGATGAGGCGGAAATGTCGCACCGCTGGTCCAGGCATGATCGACACCCAAAAACGGGTCGATCGGTTTCGACTGCGCGTCGCCGCGCAGTACGAATGCCCTGAACTGGCTACCTCGATTCATGCGTTGCAGGCGTGTGATCGCTGGCATGTCCCTTTCCTCATATCGGGTCAGACAGCGTCGGGTAATCGATATAGCCCTCGGCGCCCGGCGAGTAGAACGTGTTCTTGTCAGGCACGTTCAGCTCGGCCTGGGCCCGAAATCGCTCCGGTAGATCAGGGTTGGCCAGGAAGGCGCTGCCAAAGACCACCGCATCGGCTTTACCGTCCTCGACCAGCGAGGTGGCGCGGGCCTGAGTCAGACCTGCACCGACCAGATAGCGGCCGGCGAACAATGGACGCAAGGCGTCGTGATAGTCAAAAGCGGCGCCAAACAGTGCGACATGCAGGTAAGCCAGATTCAATGGAGCCAATGCCTTGACCAGGTGGGTATAGGTCTCCTGTGGGTTTGCATCGACGATGTCGTTGAAGTTCATTTCTGGCGAAATCTTGATGCCTACCCGATCACCGCCCACTTCGCCCGCCAGCGCGGTCATGACCTCCAGCACGAAGCGTGTACGATTTTCGACCGAGCCGCCGTATGCGTCGTCACGCTGATTGCTGCCGCTGGACAGGAACTGCTCAGGCAAGTAGCCCGATGCCGCGTGCAATTCGACACCATCGAAACCGGCATCGATGGCCAGCCGCGCCGCACGACGATAGCCCTCGATCACCTCGGCGATTTCTGCAACGGTCAACGCTTCGGGAATGACGAAATCCTGCAGGCCGGAGGCGGTGTACGTCTGACCTGCGGCCTTGATCGCCGACGGCGCCTTCGGAATGGCACCGTCGATCAGTGAAGGGTGGGAGATACGGCCACAGTGCATCAGTTGCATGAAGATGCGCCCGCCTTTGGCATGCACCGCGTCAGCCACCCTTTTCCATGCCGTAGCCTGCGCAGCAGTCTCGATACCCGGGGTGCGGATGTATCCCTTGCCCAGCGCCACCGGGAACACGCCCTCGGTGACGATCAGGCCCGCACTGGCGCGTTGCGCATAATAGGTGGCAACCAGATCGGTCGGGAGGCCAGCATCATCAGCCCGCGAGCGGGTCATAGGGGCCATGACCATCCGGTTGGACAAGGTGTAGCGGCCGACATTGACTTCAGTGAATAGCGCGTTCATTTCGATGCTCCTCAGCAAGAACTGGGGCTATCATCGATCAATCCGATAACGGGATAAATCCGTTAAAATTGAATTGACTGATCCACTGATGGAGCAATCCAATGAAGCTTCTCAACGACATGGCGCTGTTCGTCGAAGTCGTCAAAGTGCGCAGCTTCCGAAGAGCCGCGGAGTCGCTTGGCATGCCCAACTCCACGCTTTCCCGGCGTATCAGTGGCCTGGAAAAGGCCATCGGCTTGCGCCTGCTCAACCGAACCACCCGCAGGATTGAGTTGACCGAAGCGGGCATGCTGTACTTCGAGCGCTGCAAGCGCATCGTCGATGAAGCGCGACTCGCTCATGAGCAATTGGGAGAAATGTTGGCCAGTCCCAGCGGCCTGCTCAGGGCATCGCTGTCCGTCGATTTCGCCATTGTCTATATCGCCCCGCTGATGGCGGAATTCTCCACCCTGTACCCAGGCATCAGCTTCGAGTTCGACCTCACACCGCGCCAGGTCGATCTGGTCAGCGAGCCTTTCGACGTCGCCATACGCATGGGCGAGCCACGCAGCTCCAACTTGATTGCACGAAAACTGGCCAGCCTGCCGCGCTATCTCTACGCCTCGCCGCGTTATCTGGAACGCTGGGGCGAACCGGAACATCCCGCGCAACTGCCGCAACACGAATGCCTGCGGCTGCGCGGCCCGGAAGTCGAGCTGCTGACCCTTCGTCGCGGCGACGAGCGCCAACAAGTGAGGTTGGGCGGCCGTTTCGAGGTTAACAGCATCGGCATGATCAAGCGCCTGGCTTCACTGGATCTGGGTATTGCTCTGCTGTCCGAAGGCGTCGCTGCCGATGAAGTCAGTCACGACAGATTGCGCAAGGTGTTGCCGCAGTGGCAGGCCGAGCCGATATCAGTGTATGCGTTGACCGAAACACGGCTGCTGCCGGCCAAGACTCAGCGCTTCATCGAATTTTTGCGAGATCGGCTGGAACGTGGCTGATGACGGCCATGCCCTGGCGCCGACCCTTCATGGCCAGTCGGAATAACCGGCAGAGAGTGCTGCCGCCGCGACTTCCTCACCACTCTCCCGAATGCTGCGACGGTACTGTGCCGGAGAACACCCGGCCTTACGCTTGAAGAAATGGCTGAAATACGTTGGGTCTCGAAAACCCAGTCCCGCCGCCACCTGCTCCACGCTACCCGATGATCGTTCAAGCCTCTGTCGCGCTTCATGCAGCAGGCGCTCGTGAATGAGTGCCAGCGGCGTGCGCTGCAACTCGCGTGTGCAGATTGCATGCAACCTGTCCGGTGTCATGCCCAGCATGCCGGCATAAAAGTTGACAGGCCGTTGCTCGCGAAAATGTGCTTCCACCATCTGACGGAAGCGTTGCAGCACCGAAGCGGTTTCTCCACTGTGCCCCTGTTCGAACATACCCGTCAGGCGGCAGACGGCGATCAGCAACAGACGCAGCCAGGAAGACACAGCCATCCACGACGATTGGGCAGCCCTCAGTTCGCGCGCCACACCGTCGAACATTGGCTGAAAGTGAGACAAGGCCTGATCGGCGCTCAAGTCATGAAAGATCACCCCATCCACCAGAATCCTCAGCGCGAAGGATTCGGCAGTATCACCGATGGCATCAGCGGTCATGGCCGACGAACAGGCGATCAAACGGACCTGCGCACCGGCTCCGACCTGCAAACGAACGCCGGTCGCAGCAGGCAGACTCGCGATCAGCGGCGCCTCGAAGACGTGACATTCGCTGCCAACCGTCACACTGACCGTTCCCTGCTCCACCAGCAGCATATGGTGCAGGCCCGGCAGAGCACGCCGACTCAGGTCAAGGCTGCGCGCCCGCAACGCCACCGGAAGGCTCTCGCATTGAACGTGACGTTCAATGTCACCCGCATAGATTTTCATAGCGTGAGTCCCGCCTGATCGGACACTGGGAACATTATCGGTTTTTCTCAGGTATCGACCAGAAAATCGCATTCTATTAAAAAAGCAATATTGCTTAAATCCAGTTGCGCCTTCTGCTCCATCCCCCGCCATCGAATGCGGTGGCTGATCGCCGAAGGCCTTGCAGGGCCCCTCAATAACAAGATCAAGGCTGGAGACTGTTGACATGTACGACGTGCGTCTGCTGATAGACGATCAGGACCTTGCTGCCTCCACGGCGGCGACTTTTCAACGGCGCAATCCGGTGACCGGAGAGGTGGCCAGCGTCGCCGCCGCCGCTACGGTGGCCGATGCCGACCGGGCCGCCAACTCGGCGGCAGCGGCTTTCCCCGCCTGGTCGAGCACCTCGCCGACTCAACGCAGAGCCATGCTCAACAAGGCGGCCAATATCCTTGACCGTCGCGCTGGCGAGTTCGCCGACGCCGCAATGATGGAAACCGGTGCGACTCGCATGTGGATACTGTTCAACTGCAAGCTGGCGGCGAATGTCCTTCGCGAAGCCGCGAGCATGACCACACAGGTGGGCGGTGAAGTGATCCCCTCCGACCATGAGGGTGCGATCAGCCTGTCGGTCCGCCAACCGGCCGGCGTATGTGTCGGCATTGCGCCGTGGAACGCCCCGGTGATTCTCGGCGTGCGTGCCATCGCCATGCCCCTGGCGTGCGGCAATACCGTCATCCTGAAAGCTTCGGAGCTGTGCCCCAAGACCCATCAACTGATTGGTGATGTCCTGCGCGAAGCCGGCCTGCCCAAGGGCGTGGTGAATGTGTTGAGCAATGCCCCGGAAGACGCTGGCGCAGTGGTCGAGGCACTGATCGCGCACCCGGCGGTGCGCCGAGTGAATTTCACCGGCTCCACGCGGGTCGGCCGACTGATCGCCGAAACCTGCGCTCGCCATCTCAAACGCTGTCTGCTGGAACTGGGCGGTAAGGCACCGCTCATCGTTTTGGATGACGCCGATCTGGACGAAGCGGTCAAGGCCGCAGCGTTCGGCGCGTTCATGAATCAGGGCCAGATCTGCATGTCGACCGAACGCCTGATCGTACTGGACAGCGTGGCCGACGAATTCGCCAGACGCTTCAAGGCCAAGGTGGCCACGTTGAAGGCTGGCGATCCTCGCCAGGGCAACACGGCGCTGGGTGCAGTGGTCAACGCGGGTGCGGTCGAGCGGATTTCTCAACTGGTGACCGATGCGGTCGAAAAAGGCGCCAGCGTTCTGACCGGAGGTGACAGTGACGGCGCCATCATGGCACCGACGGTGCTCGATCACGTCACACGGTCCATGAACATCTTCCATGAAGAAAGCTTCGGACCCTGCGTGTCGATCGTTCGAGTCGCGGACCTTGATGAAGCCGTGACCGTGGCCAACGACACCGAGTACGGCCTGTCGGCGGCGGTGTTCAGCCAGAATATTGCCCGGGCGATGGAAGTCGCCCGACGCATCGAATCCGGAATCTGCCACATCAATGGCCCGACCGTCGCCGATGAACCGCAGGTGCCATTCGGTGGGGTGAAATCCAGCGGTTACGGCCGCTTCGGCGGCAAGGCTGCAATCGACGAGTTCACCGATCTGCGCTGGATTACCCTGCAGACCGCCCCCGGCCACTACCCCATCTGAACGGATCAAGGAGACGAACCATGTTGTCAGGCAAGCTTATTGTGGTCACCGGCGCTGCGTCCGGAATCGGTGCACAAACCGCCAGGGAACTTCGCGCACAAGGCGCACGGGTGATCGGTGTCGACCGCTACCCGGTGAGCGAGCATGTCGACGAGTTTTTTCAGGCGGACCTGTCCGATCCGTCCTCGATAGACGCCTTGATCGACGCACTGCCGAACGGGGTGAACGGGCTGTGCAACATTGCCGGTCTGCCGCCGACCGCGCCCGCAGAGCAGGTGCTCAAAGTCAACGCACTGGGGCTGAAACGCTTGACCCTGGGCATGATCGAGCGGCGCCTGGCAGACGGCGCGGCCATCACCCACCTCGCGTCTCTGGTCAGCATCGGTTGGGCGGATGCAATCGATACCATCAAGGCGTTCGAGCACGTCGACTTCGCGGATGTCGGCGCTTTCTGCCAAGCACACGCTATCGTCGGGGCACGCAGCTACTTCTTTTCCAAGGAATACCTGCTGGTCTGGACATACAGGAATCGCTGGACCTGGCGCGATCGCGGAATCCGCATGAACTGCATCAGCCCGGGCCCGGTGGACACACCGATTCTCGGCGACTTCATCAAGACCCTCGGCGCTCGGGCGGAAGAGGACATGCGCGTCATGGACCGCCCTGCCCGCCCTGATGACATCGCGCCTGTCGTCGCGTTTCTGCAAAGCGACGGATCAGCCTGGCTGCGAGGAACCAACATCGCCGCGGACGGCGGCATGTCATCGATGCTGGCCTTGGCGAAACATGGCTTGAACTGATGCTCTGACAGCAATGTGCCCGGCGCTGAAAGGCCGGGCACATGGTCAGACATTGACTGAGAAGGCGATTGATCTATCGACCGGGCCAACTCAGAAACGTAGAACCGCCTGCAACCAGATCCGGTCACCCGCCGATCGGTTTTCCACCTGCGACTCATGTTGCCACTTCATCGCAAAACCGTAGTTGCCCACCTGGTATTTGACCGCTGGACCGAACGCCAGCACCTGCCCACGATTACCGTCACCGAACGTCTCACCGAACTGTCGATCGTCACTGAACTGCTTGTAGACATAGCCGTTGACGCCTACTTGCCAGCGCGGGGTCAGGTTGTAGCCGATGTTGTAGTCGGCGTTGAACTCGTCACCCGAACGATAGTGCGTCGCCTCGTTGCGGGTGTTGATCATGTAGACCATCTTGGAGCTGATCTCCAGATTGTCGATCGGGTAAGCGGTGAACGCATACCATGGCCCGAAGGACCAGACATTGCGCCCCGGATTGAGCAGTCGGTCCTTGTCGTAGGAGCCGACGGGGGTGACGATGTCCACGCCCACCAATTGATGAAGGCGCGGCGAGCTCCAGCTCAGGATGAGCGGCACCAGCGTCAGATCGCCGACGCCATCCTGATGCTCGCTGCGGTGCACCCGCCCGCGGGGCGTAGCGACGTCAAAACTGATGGCCCCCTTGACCAGCGGAAGGGCAAAACGGCTTTCCACCTTTGCACCGAACAGCGTGACGTCCGAGTAGACATAGTCCACTCGTATCGACAATGCCTGCACATCCAGGTCGAAGTTGTGCAGGCCGGCTTTGTCGTGACCGCTGCTGTCCTTGGTGGCATTGGCCTGGTAATCGCTCAGGTAATAAAAGGTCGTCAACCCCGGCGGTGGCAGGCGCCCGGAGGCAACCGTATTGACACCTACCGGATAGCCGCTGCCACCACCTTCCGTCGCCAGTGCCGCAGTGGCGGGTAACGCCATCCCCATACAGATCGCCGCCAGATGCCCCGCATGGCGCGGCAAGCGCTGGATTGAAGCTGTCATGCTCGTGTGCCCTTCTTGTCTTTTTTATGGTGGTCAGGGCCTGGCCTTTTTCAGACAAAGCCCTCCCATGCCGGCCTTTCGACCGGCCACGGGACGTGAGGGAAATGAACAGCCAGCCTGCTCGGCCGGCTTGATGAGAGGTCAGGCGATGATGGTTTCCAGTTCACCGAGTCCGTCGATCCAGACTTTCAGAACATCACCCCGCGCCAGGAAAACTCCCTTCTCCATGCCGACGCCGGCGGGGGTGCCGGTGAGCAATACATCGCCGGGAAACAGCTCGACACGACGGGTCAGATACTCGATCTGGTCGGCGATGCCGTACAGGTGATTGCGCGTATTGGAGTCCTGCTCGATCTGACCGTTGCGCCATAGTTTGATGTCGAGACTTTCAGGATCCGCGACGAATTGTGCAGGCGTGAGGTACGGGCCGAACGGACAGGCGCCATTGAAGACCTTGTGTCCGATCCAGTCGAAGCGAAACGGTGAGCCGGCATCGACCTTGTCGCGCACAAGGCTATCGCGGGAGGAGAGATCGTTGGCACAGGTGTAGCCTGCCACGTAGTCCAGCGCCCGGTCGGCACTGACCCGGAAGGCACGACGACCGATCACCACGGCCAGTTCAGCTTCCCAGTCCAGCTTCTGTGTGCCTTCCGGCATCTGCACGATCTGCTTGTGCGCTGAAAGACTGCCGCGCCCGGCCTTGATGAAATGCCAGGGTGGAATGCCTTCGCTGCGCGGGTCGAGGCACAGGTTCATGTTGAATGCCCGAGCCATGGCCTCCACATGATCGCGATAGTTGGCACCGGCAGCGTAGATCGTACCGGGCCGTTGCAACGGTGCGGCGAGCTGCAACGTTGCGCTGTCCAGCAGCGCCCAGTCGTAGGTCGTGGGGCGATGCTCAATACGGACGGCCAGGTCCTGCAGCAGGGCGTTGGCCGCTTTCCAGTCTTCCAGCAAGCCATCGACGCTGGTGGCTGGCAACGGGACCTCAGCGGCTGCGGCAGCGCGCGTCAGGTCGTAGGCCTTTTCGCCGACGCGCAAGCCGGCTGCGAGGGAAGTTGAATCGGGATGATAGGTGAACAGCTGGTATTTCATGAGCCACCTTAAAGAAGCGAAGCGCGTTTATCAGAGAAGGTCACGTGAACCGTCAGGCCGCCTTCCATCAGCATCCATTTGCGGATTTCGACGTTGAAAACGCCGTTGGCGATAAAGGGGTCGGCTTGCATCAGGCGTTCGGCTTCCGCCATATCGGCAGCCCGGAGGATGCTCATGCCGCCCAGCTCTCCAGGTGCCGCGTGATCGGAAACGAATGGGCCCGAGGCGAACAGTTCACCGCGACGCTCGGCGTCGATGGCCCATTGCAGATGGGCGCCCAGCAGGTCGTGCATCTGGCTCAGATCACGGGGCGTGCGGAAAGCCGCGTAGAGCGGCTTGTTCAGCATGCCCGCCAACAAGGCTTTCTGCGCAGACAGGTCAGCCATTAGCTAGCGCCTCGGTGAGCGACAATGAAGGCGCATCGGCCGATGGCGCCTCGTAGTTCTGGGCAAAATCGTCCTCCGGCGGGCTGACCGCCCACACTGCGGCCAGCTCATGAGGACCGGCGGCATTCAACGGTACCCACTGACTGTCGTCTTCAGGAATCACGTCGATGTCCCAGAAATACTCCACCAGGCTGTTCCACGGGTCGCGGATGTAATGGAAGTAATTGGAGCCGCCCACATGCCGCCCCAGCCCGAACGCATGCCGGTATCCCTGAGCCATGAGGTGCTGCGCGCCCATCTCGATTTCGTCGATGTTCATCACTTCGAAACTGAGGTGGTGCAAGCCGCTGTGAGAGCTTTTCGCCAGACCCAGCGCATGGTGGTCACCGCCACAACCGACCCGCAGAAAGGCGAGGATGTCCTGGGCCTTGTCTGAGACTTTCATGCCCAGAACACGGGTATAGAAGTCAATGGACCGATCGACGTCCGGAGTGAACTTGATCAGGTGACCGAGGCGCAGCGGGTGTGCAGTGCGCGATATCGACGACAGATCGCAGGCACGCTCGCCTATCCGCCTGTAGCGGCCATAAGTGTTGACCTCAGGTGTGGGACGCGGCGAGGCCGGTGCCTCGACAGCCTCGCACACGTGCACCCAGTCCTCACTAGGATCACGGAACCAGATACCCTGAGAATCGATATCGAATGGGGCAAGATGCTCTGCGATGCCGTGCAAGGCGAGGTTGTCGCGAATCTCGCGCATGCCCTGCGCGTCGGTACCGTAGGCCACATAGCTCAGTTGCTTGGGATTGCCCGGCATCAACCGGACCTGGTCCTGTGCGCGACCCTTGCAGCGCAACACCAGGTGCTCACCCGCCACGCGGGCTTCCAGACCGAACGCCTCGTAGAACGCACGACCGACTTCCAGGTCCGGAACGGACAAGCCGACATGATGAAGAAAACGGATCATTGCAGTGCTCCTTTACTTGATCGGGGAAAACGCAGCGCCGCTGAGCAACTCGACATGCTGCTCAGTCACCATGTCCCCGGCCTTGCCGAGAAACTCGCGCCATTGCGGGTTACCCGACAGCGCACCGCGGCGCTGCAGACGCTCCTCGTTGCTGGCAAAGCCCCAGAGCTGGATCACCCGATTGATATCGCCGGTGTCCGGCTTGAAATACCCGATCAGGTTGCCCAGCGCCTCGCGCTGCAACTTCAGACCCTCTTCTTCGTACATGCGAAGAAACTCGTGGATGGCGCCCGGTTTGAGGTGGTAGGTGCGTTGTTCAATGAGCATGGCGATCACTCTGATTGGGGACGTGCATGGGAATCGGCTTCGATCAACTTGATCACGGCGGCGATGTCTTCTTCGCCCATGCCCAGCTCGCGGGCACGGTTGAAATAGGATTGGGCGACGCTGAACAGCGGAGACGCACAACCGAGATCGGCAGAAAGCGCCCCAGCCATCTCCAGATACTTCTCCAGAGTCACCAGAGGGCCGGGCGCCGGCTGAAAACTGCGGCTGGCCATCATCGGTGCGCGCACGCTGAACATGGTTGAACCGCCGGCGCTCTGACGGATGACTTCAACCACCTTTTCCGCGCTGAAACCGGCGCGCACGCCTAGGTTCAGCGCCTCGGCCGCCGCCAGCGTGTGAATGGTCAGCAGGTAGTTGGCGATCAGCTTCATGGCGACTGCGCTGCCGAACTCGCCGATGCGAAATTGCAGGTCAGCAATGGCGCTGAGGACCGGCTGGCAATGCTCGATCAGTGATGGCTCGCCGCCCAGAAACAGCGACGCCTTGCGTGCTAGCACCAGAGGTGGAGAACCGCTGACTTCAGCTTCCAGCACCCGCGCGCCCTTGCTCTCGATACGCGCGGCCAGCCGCTCCTTGAACGCCCGTTCATAGGTGCCCATCTCGATCAGGGTGTGGCCGGAACGCAGCGCCGCCAGCAGTCCCTGTGGGCCTTCCATGACGTCCAGTTGAGCGTCTTCGCTCGGCAGGCAGGTGAGGATGAAATCGGCTTCGGTGGCCACCTCGGCAGGGCTGGACAGTGCGATGCCGCCGAGTCCGACAAAGGCTTCGCGATCTCGCCGACGGTAACCGACGACGCGAAAACCGGCGGCAAGCAGGTTGGTGGCAATGGGCAGGCCGAGCTGGCCGATACCCACCATGCCAATGGTGATAGCGCGCATTGTTCGCTTCTCTTGTTGTTATTGTGCCTTGCGTGAACCGCAAGGCATTCACTGGCTTCTAACTTAGGCGCGCCGGGGTGCCGGGAACAAATAACGGCAGTTATTCATAACTAGTAATCGCAGTTGTTCGAGGCGACGGGATGCGCGATCAGGGAGTGATCGACAGCGCAGGATTGCGGGCAAAGGGGCGCAGGCCATGGGCGAAACCCTCGGCAACTCGCGCGCCAAAGGCTCAGGCTTCGGAGAACATCTCGAAGATCAGTTGGCGCAGCCAACGGTTGCCGGCGTCGCGGTGATAACGCGCATGCCAGAGCATGTTCACGCTGAACTCGGGGAACGGCACCGGATGGGGCAACGCCGTGAGGCCGAAGTAATCCTGACATGAGCTGGCGAAGCGCTCGGGCACGGTGGCCAGCAGATCGGTGCGTTCGAGGATGTGGCCGACGGCGGCAAAATGCGGAATTTCCAGGCGGATCGAACGCTTGATGCCCAGCCGGGTCATCAGCGCGTCTGCCTCGCCATGCCCGGTATTGGCCGCCACTACGCGCACATGCCCGTAGTCGCAGAAGCGCTCCAGCGTCAGCGGCTCGCGCGTCGCGGGATGGTCCTTGCGACATAAACACACGTAGTGCTGGCGCATCAGGCGCCGCTGAAAGAAACCGGCCCGCAACTGCGGAATCAGGCCAATAGCCAGGTCGACCGTACCATCCTGCAGATCCTCGTTCAGGCTCATCAGGTTTTCCCGCACGGTGCTGATCACACAGCCTGGTGCCAGCGTCGCCAGACGATCCATCAGGCGCGGAATCAGGTGGATCTCACCGATATCCGTCATCACCACATTGAACTTGCGCGTGCTGCTGAGCGGGTCGAACTCACTGGAGCGACTCAATGCATCACGCAGGGTGTCCATGGCCTGCAGCACCGGTTCGGAGAGGGTTTCGGCAAACGGCGTGGGCTGCATGCCACGATAGGTTCGCACGAACAGATCATCCCCCAACGCGGCTCTCAGACGCTTGAGCGCATTGCTGACGGCGGGCTGGGTCAGGCCCAGATTTTCCGCTGCCGTTGAGACACGCCGGTCGAGCAGAAGCTGGTTGAAAACCACCAGCAGGTTCATGTCCAGATCATGCAGTTCCATCGGTCCACCCAGAATCGGCTGTCAGCGCAGCCGGAAGTGTTATTCACAGTGGGAATAGACTTTATACCGAACGGTGCATTTATCAATGTTACTGAGCTGCGCATGATGAACCCCACAACAAGAAACCAGCTTGGGTAACCTCATGAACAACTCTTCTCGTCCTCTGCGTGTCGGTATCGTCGGTGGTGGTATTTCCGGCGTCGCGCTGGCACTGGATCTGTGTCGCACCAGCAACCTCGATATCCAGCTTTTCGAAGCTGCACCAGCCTTTGGCGAAGTGGGCGCTGGCGTGGCGTTCGGTGCCAACTCGGTGCGCGCACTCAATGGTCTGGGCATCGGCGATGCCTATCGCAAGATCGAAGACCGCACCCCTGCCCCTTATGAAGACATCTGGTTCGACTGGCGCTACGGCCAGCAGGACGCCAGCCACCTGCTGGGCACCACTGAAATGCCGGGCATGGGCCAGTCCTCGGTGCACCGTGCAGACTTTCTGGACATTCTCACCACGCACTTGCCGGCAGGCATCGCCCAGTTCAACAAACGCGCGGTCAGCGTGGAACAAAACGGCCAGGAAGCCTGCGTGCGGTTCGCCGACGGCAGCGAATACCGCTGCGACCTGCTGATTGCCGCCGATGGCGTGAAATCGGTGGTACGCGGCCATGTCCAGGCCGGCATTAACGCTTCACCCGCCGAACCGCGCTTCACCGGCACCCGCGCCTATCGCGGCCTGATCGACAGCGAAACGCTGCGAGCGGCCTTTAGCGAGAACGGCCTGGACAAACGTTTGATCGATGTTCCGCAAATGTACCTGGCGCCCAACGGCCACATCCTGACCTTCCCGGTCAAACAGGGCCGGATCATCAACGTGGTGGCCTTCCTCACCGACACTCGCAAGCCTCACTGGCCCGCCGACAAACCATGGGTGATACAGACCAGCAAGGCCGACATGCTGCGCGAGTTCGCCGACTGGAACAGCGCCGCGCGCACCCTGCTGGAACAGATCGAAGAACCGACGCTGTGGGCGCTGCACGACATCGCCGAGTTGCCGGGTTATGTCTACAACCGCGTCGTGCTGATCGGTGATGCCGCCCACGCCATGTTGCCCCACCAGGGCGCCGGCGCAGGCCAGGGCCTGGAAGACGCCTATTTCCTGGCGCGCCTGCTGAGTGACCCGCAACTGAGCGCCGACAACCTGGCGGCCGTGCTCGACACCTATGACGAAATCCGCCGCCCACGGGCCTGCAAGGTCCAGCGCACATCCTGGCAAGCCGGTGAACTCTACGAAATGCGTGATCCGGACGTCGGCAGCGACGAGGCGAAGATGGCGCACAAGCTCAAAACCCGTTTCAACTGGCTGTGGAACCACGACCCCGCAACCGATGTGGCTCTGGCGCGAACGCGCCTGGGCTGGGAGCACCAGATGGCCGCTTCTTGACCGCTGGCCGCTGACCCCGGGGAGCGCGCCACGCACGCGCTCCCCGGCTCAATAAAAACAACAAGAAGAACCTGGCATGCGAAATCTCGATGTCACCGGAATGCTCGACGCAGCCCGGTTCAACGCTTTTCACGCCCGCCTGTTGCTTTGGGGCGCACTGATCATCGTGTTCGACGGTTACGACCTGGTCATTTATGGCGTCGTGTTGCCTGCGCTGATGAATGATTGGGGCCTGACGGCCTTACAGGCCGGTCTGCTGGGCAGTTGTGCCTTGATGGGCATGATGCTCGGCGCCTTGATCTTCGGTCCGCTGGCGGACTACATTGGACGGCGCAGAAGCATCTTCATGTGCGTCGCCCTGTTCAGCAGCTTCACCGTGCTCAACGGCTTTGCCGACAGCCCCGAAGCCTTTGCCGTGCTGCGTTTGCTGGCCGGTGTCGGGCTGGGTGGTGTCATGCCGAATATCATCGCCCTGATGAATGAGTACGCCCCTCGCAAGCAGCGCAGCACGCTGATCGCGCTGATGTTCAGCGGCTATGCCGCGGGCGGCATGTTATCCGCCGGGCTCGGCATGCTTATTGTGCCGGCCTGGGGTTGGCGTCCGCTTTTTTTCATGGCGGCAGTGCCGTTGTTGGTATTGCCACTGCTGATCCGGCAGTTGCCCGAATCGATCAATTTCCTGTTGCGCAGCGGTCAGCGACAGCGCGCCCAACTGCTGTTGCAGCGAGTCCTGCCCCGCTACGTGGGGCAGCCGAGCGATCATCTGCTGGGCGAAGAGGGGCAACAGACCCGCGTCTCGATCATTCAGTTGTTTCAGGACGGTCGTTTGATCAACACCCTGCTGTTGTGGCTGGCATTCGCCTGCAGCCTGCTGATGATCTATGGCTTGAGTGCCTGGCTGCCGAAAATGATGACCATGGCCGGTTATGCCCTGACCTCTAGCATTGCCTTCCTGTTGATCTTGAACGCAGGCGCCATCGTTGGCTCGCTGTTCGGCGGCTGGCTGGCTGACCGTTGCGGACTGGGGCGCGTGCTGCTGGCCTTCCTCGCGGCCAGCGGCGTCGTGCTGGGTCTTATGGCAGTGAAGTCGCCGTTGAGCGTGATGTACGTGCTGATCGGTATCGCCGGCGCCGGGACCACGGGAGCGCAGATTCTGGCCAACGCCTTTGCCGTGCAGTCCTACCCGGCGCACATCCGCTCAACGGGACTGGGCTGGGCAATGGGCATCGGCCGTATAGGTGCCATCGTCGGCCCGTTGCTGGGCGCAGTTCTTCAGGGATTCACGCTGCCCTTGCAAGTATCGTTTCTGGTGTTTGCGATTCCTGGGCTGATCGGCGCGGCGGCGATCGGTGTGTTCCTGATCCGCACCAGCCGTTGGCAGGACGTCGTACTGGAGTTCGACTTGCCGAATCCGCCCCCTCACCCCTCTGTCGATTCGCAGAACGATCCCCGGCTCTGGGTCCGCTCTCCCGATCTTTGAACACCCTTTCCGGAATTCTTTATGACTATCGCAACCATCGAACATATCGAGACGATCCTCGTCGACCTGCCGACCATTCGCCCGCACAAGCTGGCCATGCACACGATTTCCCAGCAGACGCTGGTAATCATCCGCGTGCGCTGCAGCGACGGCATTGAAGGCATCGGCGAGTCCACGACCGTTGGCGGGCTGTCGTACGCCTACGAAAGCCCGGAAAGCATCAAGACCAACATCGACTGCCACCTCGCGCCTGCGCTGATTGGCCTGGCGGCGAGCAACATCAATGCGGCCATGCAGCGCCTGGACAAGGTCGCCAAGGGCAATACCTTCGCCAAATCCGGACTGGAAAGCGCGCTGCTCGATGCCCAAGGCAAACGCTCGGGGCTGGCCGTCAGCGAACTGCTGGGTGGCCGCGTGCGTGACAGCCTGGAAGTCGGCTGGGTACTGGCCAGCGGTGACACCGCGCGCGATGTCGACGAAGCCCAGCGTCTGCTGGACCTGCGTCGCCACCGGATCTTCAAGGTGAAGGTCGGCGCCCAGCCGCTGGAACATGACCTCAAGCACGTGGTGGCGATCAAACAGGCCCTCGGTGACCGCGCCAGTGTACGGGTCGACGTCAATCAGCACTGGAACGAATCGCAGGCCATCCGGGGTTGCCGCGTATTGGGTGACAACGGCATCGATCTGATCGAACAGCCGCTGTCTCGCCAGGATCGTGCCGGCCAGGTCCGTCTCAATCAGCGAAGCCCGGTGCCGATCATGGCCGACGAGTCCATCGAATCGGTCGAGGATGCGTTCAACCTGGCCGCCGACGGCGCCGCCAGCGTATTCGCCTTGAAGATCGCGAAGAACGGCGGCCCCCGTGCAGTGCTGCGCAGCGCGCAGATCGCCGAGGCGGCGGGAATCGCCTTGTATGGGGCGACCATGCTCGAAGGCAGCATCGGCACGCTCGCCTCGGCCCATGCCTTTCTCACACTCAGACAGGTGCTGTGGGGCACCGAGCTTTTCGGCCCGCTGCTGCTGACCGAAGAGATTGTCAGCGAGCCGCCGGTCTATCGCGATTTCGCGCTGCACGTCCCGGACAGGCCCGGCCTCGGGGTAAGCCTGGATGAAGACCGCCTGCGACGTTTGCGCCGCCCATGAGCACTGCTGCAAATACCCGCCGGGAGGCCGTCCATCACCTCCCTGCGCCACCGACAACAACAAAGAGGTAGCCAACATGACCGTACGCATCAGCCACACGCCAAAGGTGCAGGAGCTTTTTCGCGAGGCCGCCGGCCTGAACAATCAACAGGGCAGCGCGCGCCTCAAGCAGTTGATCCTGCGCATGATCACCGATGCGGCACGCATCATCGAAGACATGGACGTCAGCGAAGACGAATTCTGGCTGGCGGTCGAGCACCTGAACCGGGTAGGCAAACATGCCGAATTCGGGCTGTTGCTGCCTGGCCTGAGCCTTGAGCACTTCATCGACCTGCTGCAGGACGCCAAGGACCAGCAGGTGGGTCTGACCGGTGGCACACCGCGTACGATCGAGGGTCCGCTGTACGTGGCCAATGCTCCGATGAGCGATGGCTACACCCGCATGGACGATGGTAGCGAGGATGACGTCGCCATTCCGTTGTTCATCGAAGGCCGGGTGCTCGACACCCACGGCCAGCCGCTGCCCGGTGCCATCGTTGACCTGTGGCACGCCAACACCCAAGGGACCTACTCCTACTTCGACCCCAGCCAGACCCCGTTCAACCTGCGCCGCCGTATCGTTACCGATGCCAGCGGCTACTATCGCGCACGCAGCATCATCCCGAGCGGTTATGGCCTGGATCCGGACGGTCCGGCTCAGCAATGCCTGAGTGCGATCGGGCGTCACGGCCAGCGCCCGGCACACATTCACGCGTTTATCAGTGCCGCCGGCCATCGTCATCTGACCAGCCAGATCAACCTGGCAGGCGACCAATACCTGTGGGATGACTTCGCCTATGCCACGCGGGAAGGCCTTGTAGGCGAGGCAACTGTGATCGGTGACGCTGCGGCATCCAGGGCTCATGGCCTCGACGGCAGACGATTTGCGCAACTGAAGTTCGACTTCGTTCTGCAACCGGCTGTGACCGCCGAAGCAGAACAGCGCAGCCAGCGCCCTCGCGTCGGCGCCTGACCACGCTGACCCGCTGACCCGCTGCCGTCTGCCGACGGCGCGGGTTTGTGCTTCCCTGCCCCACCTTCGATCAACGCCCGCCCAACCCCTCCCGCGCCCACGCCTGTTCCAGTTCAGCACGATGTTGCGGAGCTGCGATATCGAGCATCTTGCGCACCCGCTGACGGATCGTCAGGCCACGCAGGTCGGCGATACCGTGCTCGGTGACGATCAGCCCCGCGTCACTGCGTGGAACAGTCACCGGCCCATTGAGTCTCGCGACAATCCTGGACTTGTCACCGGCACTGGCGGGCAAGGCAATGATCGGCAAGCCGCCACGCGAAGCCTGGGCACCGCGAATGAAATTCAGCGCGCCACCGATTGCGCCCAGGTAGCTGCCAGCCGCCACCTCCGAATTGACCTGTCCGGTCAGGTCAACCTCCACCGCCGAGTTAATCGCCACCAGTCGGTCAAGGCTGGCCAACACCTGGGCATCATGGGTGTAGGCCGTTGAGCGAAGCTCAATGGCCGGGTTGCGGTGGGCGAAGCGATGAAGCCCGTCGCTGCCCAGCAGAATGCCACCAACACTGACGCCGACGTCGCGTTGTTTGCGTGCATTGGTGATTACCCCGCTTTGCATGAGGTGCATGACGCTGTCACCCAGGCTGCCAGAATGCATACCCAGGTCGCGACGATCCGACAGCGCCCCCAGCACCGCATCGGGGATCGCACCGATGCCGGTCTGCAAGATGGCGCCGTCATCAATCAGCGCGGCAATGTGCAAAGCGATCTGCTGATCCACCGGCCTGATACGGCCCGGCAGACTGCTCAAGGGGGCGCGGTCGGTGTACATCACGGCGTCCAGATCCTCTGCCTTCAGGGAACGCTCGCCGTAAGTCCAAGGCGCCTGACTGTTGACTTCGGCGATCACCACACGAGCGTGTTCCAGCGCCGCGACCAGGTATTCACTGGCCAGGCTCAGGCTGTAACGACCGTTGGCGTCGGGCGGTGACAACTGCAGCATCAGGACATCGACTCGCAAGGCACCGCTGCGCATCAGCGCGGCCATCTGTGTGTAATGCCATGGCAAGACATCCAGCACGCCGGCATCGGCCAGCGCGCGATTGGCGCCCGCGCCGCAGTAAGCCAGAAAGTCCACGGCATCGGCATGTTCGGGCAGGCAGGTGTCACTGTTGGCAATACCAAGCAGCACACGCAATCGCTGGAACGCGTGACGCTGTGTCATGAGCGCACGCGTCAGAGGGACAGGTTCGGCATTGGCTTGTCCCCATAGCACGGTATCACCGGGTCGGATCAGTGCGGCAAAGTCCGGGGCATCGGGTTGCAGTTCCAAAGGCATGACGGCGACTCGCAGGCAAGAGCCGGCCACAGGAACGGAGCCCCACGGCACGGGGCTCGGGAGGAAACGGCGGCCTGCTCGGCCGCCCTGGCATCGGGTGTTTTGGCGCTCAGAAGATCGAAGACGGGTGCTTGGCCAGCGGCGTGACCTTGATTTTCATGAACGGAAACAGCGGCAGGCTCGACAACAGGTTGTGCAGCTCGTCGTTGCTGTCGACATCGAAGATGCTGATGTTCGAGTACTCGCCCACCACGCGCCACAGGTGCGGCCATTTGCCCGACTCCTGAATCGCAATGGCACGGGCCCGCTCCGACGCCTTGATCTGCTCGACTTGTTCAACGGGAATGTCGCGCGGGATGTTCACGGTCATTTCGACGCAATACAGCATGGTGTGCTCCTTGGTATATGGATAAACCGCCGGGGCCGGCGGCACTGCCTCTCAAACCACGTCTTTGGTGACGAAAGGTTTGAGCTTGCCGATGAAATATTTGCCGTGTTCGAACCAGGCCTTGCGGATGTCGGAATCCATGTAGACCTGATAGTCCGCTTCGCTGCTGAACCAGCATTCGCCGATGGCATCGATGCGGCCGACATCCAGGTACGGCACATGGGTATCGGTCGGGTTCCTGTCTACCAGGCGGACTTCATACTTGTGCAGGCCCGGCATGCCGCGGGACATGTCGAAATGCACGACGCACTCCTTCTCGAATTGCTCGTGAGTCATGCTGTCGGGCTTAACCAACAGGTACAGGATGCGAATCATGGTGACCTCGTTCACAGGATGATTGACTGATGAATGCCGTCAGGCAGTTTTGACTTTATCGGCGACCGGCACAGCGCTGTCGACAGCCCCCGTGTCTGCGTCATGCCCATCCAGCGCATCGATACTGATGCCCCGGGTTTCCGGCAGAAGAAGCAGCGCCACCACCGACACGGCGTAGGCCGCAAAGCAGAACAGACCGATGGCCTGGGACAACCCCAGATGACTGGCCAGCAGACCGACCGCCGTGACCGCCGTGGCGCCGACCGACTTGCCGACGTTGTAGGAGAACCCCATGCAGGTTGTGCGCACCGAGGTGGGAAACAGTTCGCTGAGAAACGGCCCCAGTGCCGCGTACATGCCGATGGCGGCAAAGCCCACCAGGAAGCCCATGACTTGGGCGATCAGCGGGTTGAGCGGAATCAGCATATAGGCCACGGTGACCACCCACGACACCAGCGACAGCAGAATCAGCGTAGGGCGACGGCCCATCTTGTCCGACAGATAGGCGGCGCTGGCAAAGCCGAGCAGGCAGCCGAAGGCCATGACCAGGATGGTCGCGATCAGCGACCCTGAGGCAATGCCGCGGTCTTTGAGCAGCGACGGAATCCACACCAGGATCACGTAGCAACCCGCTTGCAAACCGATAACCAGCACGCTGGAGAGCGTGGTCAGCTTCAGGTATTGCGGCTGGAAGACCGTCAGCAATGAGGCTTTGGGCGCTTTGCTGGCGACGGCTTGCACAAAGGCATCGGAATCTTTCACGTGGCGACGGATGAACAGCACCACCAGTGCCGGCACCACGCCAAACCAGAACGCCACGCGCCAGCCCAGTTCGGCCGGGAACAACGCCAGAATCGTGGTGATGATCAACACAGCGCCTGCCCAGCCCAGAGCGAAACCCGACTGCACGAAGCCCATCGCCCGTCCACGGTAGCGCGGCTGGATCACCTCGGCCATCAGCGCTGCGCCTACTGCCCACTCACCACCAAAACCAAAACCCTGCAAAGTTCTGGCGATCAGCAGTTGCTGAAAATCGCGAGCGAAGCCGGCCAGCACACCGAAAAACGTGAACCAGACGATGGAAACAATCAGCACACGGACACGGCCATAGCGGTCGCTGAGGATGCCGGCAATCCAGCCACCCAGCGCTGCGGACAACAGCGCCGCGGTGCCGACCATGCCGGCTTCGGCCTTGGTCAGACCCCACAACGCGATAAGCGTCGGCAGCAGGAAGCTGAACATCTGCAGATCGTAGGAATCCAGCGCCCAACCTGAATAACAGGCCCAGAATGTTTTGCGCTCGCGGGGCGAGCCATTTCGGTACCAATCGAACATCGTGAGCTTCCTTCTTGTTATTGGATGTCGGACGCACGTTGCCAAAGCCGTTGCATGAGCCCGGCCCAAGCATGGGGCAACGACGCGGCGCTGCCCATTTGCCGTTGTGAAAGCGTGTCTTTCGATTGCGTGAACCCACTGTCACTCGCCGGGCCTGCGCCGCATGGTTCGGTGTGGTCAGGCAACTGTCCACAGGTTCGACAGCAGGCTGAAATCCAGCGTCACCGGCGTCAGCGCCTGCAGCCGCTCGGCCGTCATGTCACCGATCAGTTCCAGCACCTTCACCCCACCCTCGGTCAACTCCAGCGTCGCCAGATCGGTGTAGACCCGGCTGACACAGGCGAGTCCGGTCAGTGGGTATGTACAGGCGTTGAGGAACTTGCTCTGCCCGTCCTTGCTCAGGTGATCCATCATCACGTAAATACGTTTGGCGCCGATGGCCAGGTCCATCGCACCGCCCACGGCGGGAATGGCATCCGCAGCCCCCGTGTGCCAGTTGGCCAGATCGCCGTTGGCGGCCACCTGGAACGCGCCCAGCACACAGATATCCAGGTGGCCGCCGCGCATCATGCCGAAGGAGTCGGCGTGGTGAAAAAACACCACCCCTGCCGAAGGCTTGATCGGTTCCTTGCCTGCATTGATCAGATCCCAGTCTTCCTCACCGTCCGGCGCAGCGACCCAGCGGCCGAGGACACCGTTTTCACTGTGCAGGAAAATGTCCTTTTCCGAGGGCAGATGGTTGGCCACCAGCGTCGGCAGACCGATGCCAAGGTTGACATAAGCGCCCTCGGGAATATCGCGCGCCACACGAGCGGCCATTGCATTGCGAACCGTCTTGTCCATGCTGCTCATCCCACCTGTTGCGTCGAGGCGACCAGGGCGCGTCGGACGATATGTTTGACGAAGATGCCAGGGGTGACGACGTGTTCCGGGTCCAGTTCGCCGAGTTCCACGACACGGGCCACCGAAGCGATGGTGTTGCGTGCCGCCATCGCCATGACCGGGCTGAAATTGCGTGCCGTCTTGCGGTACACCAGGTTGCCCCAGCGATCTCCGGCTTCGGCGTTGATCAGGGCATAGTCGACATGGATCGGCGACTCGAGCACGTAGTGACGACCGTCAATGAGTCGGGTTTCCTTGCCCTCGGCGAGCAATGTGCCGTAGCCGGTCGGCGTGTAAAAGCCACCGATACCGCATCCGGCCGCACGCAGGCGTTCGGCCAGATTGCCTTGAGGCACGATTTCCAGCTCGATCTGTCCGGCGCGGTACAAGGTTTCGAAAACGTGCGATCCCACCATGCGCGGATAGGAGCAGAGAATCCGCCGCACCCGGCCCGCCTTGAGCAAGGCGGCCAGTCCAGTATCGCCCTGCCCTGCGTTGTTGCTGACCAAGGTAAGATCACGCGCACCCTGAGCGATCAAACCTTGAATCAAATCGTCGGGCATACCCGCCCCACCGAAGCCACCGACGGCCACCACGGCCCCGTCGGGTATATCTGCCAGCGCCTCGGCGGCACTGCTAAGCAACTTGTTGATCATGGCTGCACGTTCCTTATTTTTTGTCGTCCGCCGCAATCACGGCGGGCGTTGCGCAAGGCGCGGTCTGCATGGGAAGTAGCTTGCCAGTGCCCCTGTAGAGCGACAATTTCAGTCTGCGAAAGAGCTGCTTAACACGGCGTTAAACGCGCCATTGCCTCGCCTTTTTCATGACGCGCACCGCTTCGCATCTGCACCATCGTCGTTGGCGGATGATGCGGGTGGAGGGAGATGAAGCGCGTGCCCGACTACAGAACGGATCAAGTGTTGCGGTAGCGCTCGATCAGGCTGTCGGCAAACTCGCGGGCGAAGGTCGAGAGGCTGTCGAAGTCCTGAGCACACAGCTGGAAGCTTCGCACCGCCCATGGATCGAGCAGTTGGCAGGCACCGACGGCCTGGCGCCCCTTGAGCCGGTCATAGCTGGCCTGGGGAACGATGGCGATGCCCGCTCCCGCTTCGACCATACGGAAAATGGCATCGGAGCTAGCCACCTGAATGCGCACGGTGAGTGGCAAGTGCAAGGCGGCTGCCGCACGTGTCAGGAACACATGGATGGCGCTGCCTTCGAGCAGCGAGACGAAGGCGTGGCTCAGCGCTTCCTTGAAATGCACTTCACCCTTGTCCAGGATCGGATGCCCGAGCGGTGCAATGACCATCAGCCGACTGGACACCAGCGGCACACTCTGCAGGCCATCGGTGACCACGCTGCCAGATACGATGCCCAGGTCCGTACTGCCCTCGCGCACGGCCCGCACGATGTCATCGCTGAGGCGCTCGCGCATGTCGATGTGTACGTCGGGATGGCTGATCAGGTACTCGCCCACCACCGGCGGCAGATATTCGGTGATGGCAGTGGTGTTGGCCTGGATGCGCAGCTGGCCCGTGAGCCCCTCGGTGTACTGCTGCAAATCGCCGGTGAGCAAGGCCAGCTGGGCAAGAATGACCCGTGCATGTTGCAGATAGGTCCTGCCGGCATTGGTCAAGGTCACGCCCTGCGGCGAGCGCTCCAGCAAACGCATGCCCAAGTTCTCTTCGAGATTCTTGATACGGTTGCTGGTGGCCGGCACAGAAAGAAATGAACGCTCGGCACCGCGTGTCAGACTGCTGGTCTCCGCGATGTTGATGAACAGTCTGAAATCAGTGATATCGAAGTGCATTGCCATGTTTGAGTCGTTCTGGTCGGATGAGTCCCAACAGTACCCGCAGCATCAAGCGGTTGATAGTCTCAGTTGACGCCGTCACACACCGAACAGCGAGGGCGCGACGGCGCTCCGAGCTGATCAGCGCCAGTGAGAAGGCTCGAAGACAAATCCATCACCCTGCCGGCGAATGAATCCGCAATGGGGCTCACCGAAATGGACGGGCATGATCAATGCCTCACGGTCCGCTGCACGATTGAGAAATTCCAGTCGGGTGCGACGCGCGACGTCTTCCCATATGCAGTAACCGGAGTTGATATCGGGCCGCACGATCTGGATCGGACTGTGCAGAATGTCGCCGCAGAAAATGCCTTCTTCGTTCTGCGAGCGCACGCGGAAAGCCACCTGCCCCGGGCTGTGTCCGGGTGCGGCTTCGACCACCAGACAGTCCGCCACTTCTTCTCCGGGTTGCATCATCTGCGCCAGGCCTTCGTTGACGATCGGCATGACGCTGTCGAAGAATGCCTCACCGAACACGTCGATCACACCCGCCTCTTTGTTCTTGCCCTGATGGCAGAAATCGAAGTCGTCCTTGGGCAGGTAATAGCGGGCGTTGGGGAATGTCGGCACCCAGCGGCCGTCCTGCCAGGTGGTGTTCCAGCCCACATGGTCGGAGTGCAGGTGCGTGATCACCACGTGGGTGACCTTTTCCGGTGGAGCACCCGCGGCGATCATCCATTCGCGGACCAGTGTATTGAGCATGTTCATCCGCGCAATACCCGGCCGCGGTTTGAAGTTGCCAACGCCGGTGTCGATCACAATGATGTTGCTGCCGGCATGAACCACCCAGAACTGGATGGTCACCAACAGCTTGTTCATGTGCTCGATCCAGTGATTCGGCGCCATCAGTTCGCGGTGTTCCTGCAGGACGCCCGGCTCCATTTTCGGAAACAGGAAAGCGGGATCGTGGGTAGGCCCCGCGTATTCCAGGATACGGGTTACCTTGATGTCACCGATCATGCGGGACTGCATCATCGCATTGCACCTCATCAGTTCTTATTGGAGAGCAGCCAGCTGCCCTTGTGGGATTATCGGTTGCGTACGCCGCCCGCGCCGTTGCGATCTCGTTAAGACCCGCTTAACACGCCATTAACTCGTTCGCCCGGATGAGCGTCAGACGCGCTCGAACAACGCGGCCAGGCCCTGCCCACCGCCGATGCACATGGTTTCCAGGCCATAACGGGCCCCCCGGCGACGCATCTCGTGCAACAGCGTGGTCATGATCCGCACCCCGGTGGCGCCAATCGGGTGGCCCAGCGAAATCCCGGATCCGTTGACATTGACCCGGGAAAAATCCTCCAGCCCCCAGGCTTTAAGGACCGCCAGCGCCTGGGCGGCAAAGGCCTCATTGAGCTCGATCAGGTCCAGATCCGCCAGCGTCAGCCCAGTACGTGCCAACAGCTTCCCGGTCGCAGGAACAGGCCCGATCCCCATGCGAGACGGTTCGCAGCCGGCAGCCGCCCAATCCACCAGCCGAGCGAAAGGAGTCAGTCCATAGCGCGCTGCGTAGTCGGCAGATACCACCAGACAAGCCGCCGCAGCATCGTTCTGTTGGCTGGAATTACCTGCGGTGCAAACACCTTCAGGGCGCAGCAGACGCAAGCCGCTCATGCTGTCGAGGCTGGCGTCCTCACGGATGCCTTCATCTTTCTCCACCCGTGTCACGCTACCACGCTTGCCGGGTACGTCGACGGGCACTACCTCATTGGCAAAGCGGCCTTCGCGCCAGGCCGACGCCGCACGCTGATGACTCAGGACAGCGAAGCGGTCGGCGTCTTCCCGGCTGATGGCGTAATCACTCGCCAGGTTGTCGGCGGTTTCCGGCATGCCCGAAATGTGGCCGAAACGCTCCACCGGCTGAGAACGCTCGCGCCCACGTTCCAGACGATCATGGAAACGGACACTACCGGCCCGCGCCCCCCAACGCATGTCGGTGCTGTAGTACTCGATATTGCTCATGCTTTCGACACCGACCACCAGCACCGCTTCGGCATGCCCGGTCTGCACCTTGAGCGAAGCATCGATCACTGCTTGCAGGCCCGAGCCGCAGCGACGGTCAAGGGTGTAGCCAGGAACTTCCACGGGCAATCCAGCGGCCAGCGCCGCATAGCGACCCATGCACGGTGCCTCGCTGGAGGCATAGGATTGCGCCACGATCACTTCGTCCAGCGACTGCGCCGGTATCGCCACCCGTGCCATCAACTGGCGAATCATGAACGCCGCCAACTGGTCGGCACTCAACGGCGACAACGCACCACCAAACTTGCCGATGGGCGTACGTAATGGTGAAACGATCAGCGCATCTTTCATGACCTGCATATCTCAGAGTAAGGGCGATACCCCGAGCATGGGCGCCAGATCGGCGTTTCGGCAATTTTGTATCGCGAAAGCCGGCCTTTTGCCCTGCCTAAGCAACCTCATTTTGCAAGCAAGGCTTGTGGGCTTCTTAGCCATTGATTGAGTCGGTCTTCCGCAAAAGCGAATTCCGGCATCGCCAGCGCTGCTTGCATGATGCATCGCACAAAAACAGCGGATGCCTATCATGCTCAGCTTTGATCCTTCTCAATGGCTCGGCCGTACGCAAGAGGTGCATGACTCACTCAGCACCAACCTCATCCAGCGCATAGCCGCCACATTCGATACTCCGGCACCAGCGCCTGGCCAGGAACTGCCGTGGCTGTGGCATTGGTGCTTTTTCATCGATCCTGTCGACACCGCCGAACTCGGCCCCGACGGTCACCCTGCGCTCGGTGATTTCATGCCGCCTGCACACGGGCGCAATCGCATGTGGGCAGGCGGTCGTCTCGAATTCCATGCGCCGTTGTGGGTGGGCGGCAACGCTACGCGCAAGACACGTATCGCCGATATCAGCGAGAAGCATGGCAAGACCGGCACACTATTGTTTGTCACCCTCGTACACGAGTACTGGCAGGACGATCGTCTGTGCATCCGTGAAGAACAGGACATCGTCTATCGAGAACCGACGCCACCGAAACTGGGCACCGGAGAATGGGTACCCGAGGGTCAGTGGCAGGCGACCATCGATCCGACGCCTGTGCTGCTGTTTCGCTACTCGGCACTCACTTTCAATGCGCACCGCATTCACGTGGACAAACCCTATGTTACCGAGGTCGAGGGCTACCCCGATCTGGTAGTACACGGCCCCCTCACAGCCACCCTGAGCCTGGCTGCGTTCGTGCGCGCCAACCCACTGG
Source organism: Pseudomonas sp. NPDC090208 (assembly GCF_044746785.1). Taxonomy (NCBI): domain Bacteria; kingdom Pseudomonadati; phylum Pseudomonadota; class Gammaproteobacteria; order Pseudomonadales; family Pseudomonadaceae; genus Pseudomonas; species Pseudomonas sp. NPDC090208. The sequence goes on along the minus strand of NZ_JBIVCU010000003.1, from coordinate 197,333 downwards.
CCCGCGTGCAACGCTTCGCCTTCCGGGGCTTGCGCCCTTTGATCGCACCCGAAGCCTTCCAGGTCGCAGGTCGTCAGACCGGTTCGGGCACCGCAGAACTGTGGGCCAGCAACAGCAGCGGCTTGTGCCAGCACGCCGAAGTGCATTTCGACTGAATCTGTAATCGATGCGGCTGCCGGCGTTGTAGCCGCCCATCTCGAGGAACCTGATATGTCCCATCGCAATAGCGAAGAATTGAATGCCATCCGTGAAGGCGTGCGCGCCTTGTGCGCCGAATTTCCGGCGGAGTACTGGCGCAAGATCGACGAAGACAAGGGCTTCCCGGAAGCCTTTGTCAGTGCCATGACGGAAGCCGGCTGGTTGTCGGCGATGATCCCTGAAGAGTATGGCGGATCGGGTTTGGGCCTGGCCGAAGCCTCGGTGATCCTTGAAGAGGTCAACCATTGCGGCGGCAACTCCGGCACCATTCACGGCCAGATGTACAACATGTTCACCCTGCTGCGTCACGGCAGCGACGCGCAGAAGAGCTACTACCTGCCGAAGCTCGCCAGCGGCGAACTGCGCCTGCAATCGATGGGCGTGACCGAGCCGACCACCGGCACCGACACCACCAAGATCAAGACCACCGCCGTGAAGCAGGGCGACAAATACGTCATCAACGGCCAGAAAGTCTGGATCTCGCGCATTCAGCATTCCGACCTGATGATCCTGCTGGCGCGCACCACGCCGCTGGCCGAGGTGAAGAAAAAATCCGAAGGCATGTCGATCTTCCTGGTCGACCTGCGCGAAGCCATCGGCAACGGCCTGACCGTGCAGCCGATTGCCAACATGGTCAACCATGAAACCAACGAGCTGTTCTTCGACAACCTGGAGCTGCCGGCCAGCAGCCTGATCGGTGAAGAAGGCAAAGGCTTCAAGTACATCCTCGACGGCCTCAACGCCGAGCGCACACTGATTGCCGCCGAGTGCATCGGTGACGGTCGCTGGTTCATCGAAAAGGCCAGTGCCTACGCCCGCGACCGCGTGGTGTTCGGCCGGCCCATCGGGCAGAACCAGGGCGTGCAGTTCCCGATTGCCGAAGCGCATATCGAGATCGAAGCGGCTGACCTGATGCGCTGGCGCGCCTGCGAGGAATACGACAGCGGCAAGAACGCTGGCGCCGCCGCCAACATGGCCAAGTACCTCGCGGCCAAGGCGTCGTGGGAAGCGGCCAACGCCTGCCTGCAGACCCACGGTGGTTTCGGCTTCGCCAACGAATACGACGTCGAGCGCAAATTCCGTGAGACCCGCCTGTACCAGGTGGCGCCGATCTCGACCAACCTGATTCTTTCCTACGTGGCCGAGCATTTGCTCGAGCTGCCACGTTCGTTCTAGGCGGAAATCTTCATGCAAACGACCCCCATGCGCTCTGCGCTTTTCGTCCCGGGCAATCGCCCGGAGCGCTTTACCAAAGCCCTGGCCAGCGGTGCTGATATTGTCATCGTCGATTTTGAGGATGCCGTCGAAGAAACGCAGAAAGCTCAGGCGCGCGACCACCTGTGCGCCTTTCTCGACGCCAATCCGGACGCTCGTGTCTGGGTCCGGGTGAACACGGCCGGCCATGCAGAGCACGCTGCGGACCTGAATGCGTGCCAACACGCCAGTGTCGTCGGCATTCTGCTACCCAAAGCTGAAAGCCGTGAACAAGTGGCATTGGTGGCAACCACCGGCAAGCCAGTCATGCCCATCATCGAAAGCGCCAAAGGGTTGGCCGAACTGGCAGCCATCGCGCAGGCCCCCGGCGTCACACGGCTGACCTATGGCCGGCTGGATCTGGGGCTCGATCTTGGTCTGAATGAAGGCAGCAGCGGTGCCGAACGGATGCTTGACCAGGTGCGCTATGCCCTGCTGCTGCACAGCCGATTGGCCGCACTGGCGGCTCCGCTGGAGAGTGTGTTTCCAGCCATCGACAACAGCGATGGATTGGCCGACGCCACCCGTGCGGCAGCGGGCATGGGCTTCTCAGGGCTCCTGTGTATCCATCCCCGGCAAATCGCGGTGGTACATAGCGCCTTGAGACCCAGCGCCGATGAGCTGGACTGGGCACAACGAGTCATCGCAGCCAGCGAGGGGCGCGGTGCATTCCGGCTGGACGGCGCGATGGTCGACGCCCCCGTGATCGCCAGAGCCCGACGTCTGCTCGCCTTCGCCCTCTGAATTTTTACAGCATCGGCCTGTGCAATGCAGGTCGATGGTTTTCTCGTCGCCCTCCCCCTCTCCATCTCCCTCTGCTTATCGAACACCACCCACGCGCCAGCCCTCACCCGTCCACCAGGGAACTCCACACCCTCAAACCATAGGAAACACCAATAGTTTTTATTGTTTATCAGTCTTGGACGCTATAGACGCAAACGACCAATATGAGCTCCACAGCCGGGGGGCATCACCCACCCGACAACGGTAAACCCTTGATCGTTTGACACTTTTAGAGGATTGCACATGTACAAGGCCCTGCTTATCGCCGCACTCGCATTGACCGGCTTCGCCGCCCAGGCCGACGAAGCTGTCACAGTCACGCCTTATGCCTACGGCATAAAGCTGGACATTGCCAAAGTCATCAGCCAGACCGGACCCGACGAGTTCAAGGATGTCAGCCCTGTGCAGTTGGAGTACCTGGACTCCAATGGCGAACGCCATGTCGTGGAGTATCAAGTGGTCGGTACGGGCCATACCGGATGACCGACTGCCTTGTCGCGGCAAGCACCCGCTGGCCATCACCCAGGACAGTAAATTCCTGCCTTACCGTCCATTCTGAGCCCCGTGCCTTCAACCAAAAAGCCGCAGCCTCCCGGCGATCACGCCTTGAGGACTGCGGCTTTGCGTTGCCTTGCAGGCTTATTGAACGACCGTTCGCCCCGCTGCCTGCCTTGGCTGATACGGCGTACAGCCATGCGCTTTCCGCCTGACGACACGCGCTTCATCAAGCGAGATCTCTGTCTCATCCCGCGCGCCCTTCGCGGCCTTTGGACGCAACAGAAAGTAGGCCAGCGCCGGCAACAGGATCAATGCTCCGAGCATGTTCCAGATGAACATGAACGCCAGCAGGATGCCCATGTCAGCCTGGAACTTGATGGGCGAAAACGCCCAGGAGGCAACGCCCAGCGCAAGCGTCACACCCGTGAGCATCACCACCTTGCCGGTGAAGATCAACGCCCGGTAATAGGCCTCTGACAAACTCGCCCCCCGGCGCAACTGCGCCAGCACGATGGTCAGCACATAGAGCGCATAGTCCACCCCGATCCCGACGCCCAGTGCGATCACCGGCAGCGTCGCCACCTTGACGCCCATGCCCAGCGATACCATCAGCGCTTCGGCAAGGATCGAGGTCAGCACCAACGGGACGACTGCGCAGACCACCGCCCGCCAGGAACGGAACGAAATGAAGCACAGCAGGATCACCGCGCCATACACCCAGAACAACATCTCGTGGCTGGCTTTCTTGACCACGATGTTGGTGGCGGCCTCGATGCCGGCGTTGCCTGCGGTCAGCAGAAACTTCACGCCATCGCCATTGTTCTCGGCTGCGAAGGCTTCGACGTTTTGTACAACACGCTCCAGCGTGTCGGCCTTGTGATCCTCCAGGTACAGGAACAGCGACATCAGGTTGCAGCCCTGATTGAAGATCTCCCGGGGGGTGCGGTTGGCGACCGTGTTGAGCGACCACTGGTTGGGGACCAGTTCGTACCATTTGGGGTTGCCTTCGTTCATGCCGACAATGATTCTGCGGCTGAGCAGCGGCAACGAATTGGTGCCTTCCACGCCTTTGACGTCACGCATGCGCCACTCCAGCGCATCGACCAGGGCCTGGGTCTTGTACGACGTGCACTGGTCATTCGGCGTCTCGATCATCACCACCATCACATCGCTGCTGGCTGAATAGGCGCTGGCCATGAAGGCGTTGTCCAGGTTATAGCGCGAATCGCTGCGCAGCTCAGGAGCCCCAGGGTCCAGGTCGCCCACTTTCAAATGCAGACTGACCATGAAGCCGGCGATACCGAGTACCAGCGACACCAGCACCGCGATGCTGGCCCACTTGCGCTCGGTGAACAGATCGAGAAAGCGCCAGACCACGTGCTTCTCGCCACCCGCCGCGTCGGCGGCTTCATCCTTCATGCTGCGCACAGCGGCACGCGGACTGACGCCGGTGAAACTCAGTAACACCGGCAACAGAATCAGATTGGTGAAGATCAGCACAGCCACGCCAATACTGGCCGTGATCGCCAGTTCCTGAATGACGCGAATATTGATCACCAGCAGGACGGCAAAACCCACCGCGTCACACAACAACGCTGTCAGCCCGGCCAGAAACAGCCGGCGAAAGGTGAAGCGCGCGGCGATCAGCTTGTGCATGCCGCGGCCTACGTCCTGCATGATGCCGTTCATTTTTTGCGCGCCATGGCTGATGCCGATGGCGAAGACCAGAAACGGCACCAGAATGGAGTACGGGTCCAGTTCGAAGCCGAGCAACGGCAGAATGCCCATCTGCCACACAACGGCCACCAGCGAGGTCGCAACCACCAGCAAGGTGCTGCGGATGCAGCGCGTGTACCCATATACCGCCGCACCGGCGATCACGATGGTGAACACAAAAAACAGCAGCACCTGACGCACGCCATCGATCAGATCACCGACCACCTTGGCGAACCCTGTGATGTGCAAGTCCACTCCCTGCTCGCGATACTTGTCGCGCAGTGCCTCCAGTTGCTCGGAGAACTGCTTGTAATCCAGCGCCTTACCGGTGGCAGGATCGATATCCAGCAGCGGCACGAAGATGATGCTTGACTTGTAGTCCGAGGCTACGAATTGGTCCGCATCGCCGGAGCGTTCCAGGTTGGTTCTGATCTGGTCGAAGCTGCGGGGTGACTGATCATAATCGTCGGGAATCACCGGCCCACCATCCAGACCGTCTTCGGTCACGCCCAGCCAGCGCATGTTGGCGGTCCACAATGACTTCATGTATGACCGATCGACACCTGACAGCAGAAACACCTCATCATTGAGCTTTTTGAGGGTTTCCAGATACTCGGCAGTGAGGATGTTACCGCCACGGGCCTCCACAGCAATCCGCACCGCGTTCCCAAAACCTTTGAGATCGCCCTTGTGCTTGAGGTATTCGGCGATGTACGGATGCCCGGTGGGGATCATTTTCTCGAAGTCGGCGTTGAGCTGCAGGCGGGTTGCCTGAGCCCCCAGTACCAGCGTGATAAGCAGGCAGACCGCAAGCACAGCGACGCGGTTATTGAAGAACAGCCGTTCGACGAACGAGCCGGAGTTTCTGTCGAACTGGTCTAGCCGCCCCATGACCGGGGTCGACGCATTGCAGTGATCCATTTTCATTTTTGACTCCCCGTCACGCTGGACAGGCTGATTCGACTGACACCCCGCATACCGACGACGATCAGGCTGTCATCGGCCGACTGGGTAATGCCCGACAGGGGCGGAAGCTGGCGCAGCGGCGATACATCAAAGGAGCCGCCCTGATCCTGACTGAGCAGCAATTGGCCCGACTGGTTGACCAGCACCAGACGGCCGTCTCGCAGACGCGTGCTGCCCGTGACCGATGCGCCGGAAGGCAGTTCGACCTTGCTCCAGTCGTTGCCGTTGTCGTCCGAACGGAAGGCATTCCCGCGCAAACCGCTGACCAGCAGATTGTTCGTATCGTCGACGAACACATTGAAATAGCTGCCCTCGTAGGGCGTTTGCACGGCCTCGAAATCTTCACCGCCATTGTCGGAGCGGAAAACGCTGCCCTGCTCACCGACGATGTACAAGCGCGAGCCGACACCGCGGATGGCATACAGATGCAGATTGCCCGAATTGTCGATATGCGATTGCCACGGTTGCCAGCTTTTCCCACCGTCCTGCGTGCGCAGGATCAGGTTGTACGCGCCGACGATGTAGCCGTTGTTTTTGTCGGAGAAATACACATCGAAGAACGGCTTGTCCGGTCCGTCCGACACCATCAACTGCGCAGCCTTGACCTGACGCGCCCCTTCGTCCTCATCACCCTGAGCAGCCTTCTGCCCAGCCTGGGCGGTGCTCAACAGCAACTGCGCCAACGCGACACCGTCCAGCGTTTTGCTCCAGGTTTCACCGCCGTCCTGGGTATGCAGCAACACGCCGCCGTGGCCGGTTGCCCAGCCTTCGCGGGCGTCGACAAACTGCACCGCCGTCAGCGACACGCTCACCGGAACACTGGCCTGACGCCAGGACCGTCCGTTGTCGTCAGAGAACACGACGATGCCCCGCTCGCCAACGGCGACCACTCTGGACGCTACGGTTGTCACAGCCAGCATGACCGCACCGTCGGGATGTGCCGCCATTTGCGCAGGCCTCTCAAGAGGGCCGGGCAACGCAGCATGTGCCAGCCACGGCATGAACAGCAAAGCCGCCACCGTGACCATGTCACGGACCATTCGAATACCGCGCATAGAGCTTCTCCATCATTGACCCGGCCCCGTCCAGGCCTGCGCTCGCCAGGAGCGCAGGCCGGCCGCTTGCCGCGTATTACCTGCCGGGCGCAAGGGCGTGTCGCGCCTCTGCCCCGGCATCACTCAGCGCACGCCTTCGCCAGCCATCGCTTCAGGGGTGAAGTCGCCGGACTTGGCGTCCGTCAGCATCTTGAAGTGATAGGTGTAGGAAGGGTTGCTCCAGTCGGTGGCACCCACGCCACTCCAACCGCCGGTCTGCAGGTTGTGGGTAGACCACTGCACGTTCGGATAAACGAATGGGCCATCCATCATCAGGAATGGCAACGCAATCTGGGTTCGCCACAGTTGCCCCTGAGCATCCCAGCCATCAGCCAGGATCGCGCCCCAAGTGTCCTCGTCCAGGTAATAACGGCGCTTGGGCACCACATGTCGCTTGCCCGGCGCCAGGTCGGCCTCGACCACCCAGACCCGGTGCAGTTCCCAGCGGGTCGAGTCGGGGTTGACGTGATGCGGCATCAACTGTTTGTCGAGGCTCACGTTCTTCTGCAGAAACTTGTTGTTGTTGTAAGGGATGTACAGCTCCTTCTTGCCGACCAGCTTCCAGCTATAGCGGTCGATATCGCCCAGAAAAATGTACGACTCGTCGTAATACTCCATACCGGAGTTCACGTCCGACGGCGTGTCGTAACCCAGCGTCGGCGCCTTGCGCACCCGGCGCTGGCCGGGCAGGTACTGCCAGGCCTGACGCGGTTTGTTGACCGAATCGATCAGCACGAACTGCTCACCGGATTTGATGGGCGGATCGGTCATCCAGACGCGCAGCAGTTGCGTCTGCCCCTTGAAGCTGTCGATCGAGCCGTTCTTGTTGTAGTACGGAAACAACGACTTGTTGTAGCCACGGACCGACAGCACCAGCTTGCCGTCGGGCGTGCCGACGTAGTTGTTGAAGGCGAAGGACGTGGCCTCGCCGACCCAGGCCAGCTTGTGGTTCCACATGGCTTCGGCGCCGTTCTTGGGAATCGGGAACGGAACGCCGCCATAGGCGCCGTCTACCCAGACGCCGTCTTTGAGGTTGGCGCGGGTGGCGTTGGCGTAGGTGTTGTCGTAGACCCACTGTGGCGCTGCGGCCGTGCGATGGGTCGGGTACACGTCCAGACGGTAGGTGTCCGGGTATTTCTTCAACATGGCCTTGATTCCGTCGCTGAGCTTATCGGCGTAGGTGTCCATGTTTTTCGAGGTGATGGTCAGCAACGGCTTTTCATTGGCGAAAGGGTCGGGCCGCGAATCGCCGTTCTTGTAGCCGGCGGGAACCGTGGTATAGCCACCGTCCCACGCGGGAATGCTGCCGTCCTTGTTACCGGCCTTCTCCGCACCCATCGGCGTGAGTGTGCTTTTCAGTTGCGCCGCTTCGTCGGGCGAAACGGCCGCCAGGGCGTAAGGCGCGGAACAGAGGATGCCGCAGAGGGCAGCGCCTAGAAGCGTCTGTTTTGCTTGCATGTCTGAAACTCCTGCTCGAATTGTTGTTATGGCTAGAGCGAACGCTGTATGGAGAACGCGATGAAGTCGCGGTCCTTGAGCGGTTGACCGTAGGAATAAGCCTGTACCGGGGAGTTGGCCGGCTCGACGCTGGTGGCTTCTCCACCGAAGAAGCCGGTGTATGTCAGGCTGAATTTCCAGGTCTTCAGATAGTCAGCTTTCACGCCGATGCTGAAGTCGCCGCCGTGATAATTGCTGAAGCCCGGGTTGATAACCGAGGACTTGCCGAACAGGCCGTAACCCACGCCAATCGGCACCGTAAGGTCCATGCCGTCGAGGACTTGGTAGTACGCAGGTTCGAAAATCATGCGCACCGCGCCAGCATCCCGTGTGGCATTCGGGTCCAGTGCGTCAGCGTTCTTGGTGATGCTCAGGCGGCGGTTCCAGGCCACCTCGCCCAGAAAGTTGCCGCCCTGCCAGAACGGGCTGGCATCGAGCAACGCAATCCACGACACCTGCCCATGGGCGGTGCGGCCCACCGGGTACAGCGGATGGTTACGGTTGTCCCACTCGACACCCGGCAGCACGGTGACGGCACCGGCCTGAGGCACCAAGGGCATGTTGTCGCGGATCGAAAATTCGCCGGCGACGTTGGTTTCCCCGACCGTGGTACTGAAGCTGACACCCAGGGCGCGGATCTTCTCGGGATACACCAGGTTGTACGTGGTCGGCGCAAAGGCGTCGGACAGAGACGTCTGCACCACCGGGCTTTTGGCGTTGTACTGAATGGCGTAGAGGCCGAACTCCGCATCGAGGCTTTCAGGGCGCCAGCGCAATTGCAGGCCGCCCTGGCCGGAGTCCCGCGCATCCTTGTCCTTACCGCGAATAAAACTGACGCCCGGGCCCGCCAAAATCTGTTCACCACCATCGTCCAGCAGATCCACGGACGAGAAATAACTGCCAGCCGCCGGCAAGCGGTCCTTTTCCCAATGCAACTGGTAGTAGGCGCCCAGCGACAGGTTGTCGCGAAGCTGGATCTGCCCGGAGATCTGCGGCACCGGACGCACCAGCTCCTTGAATTGAGTACCGGGCACCGACAGCAGCTTGACGATGTCGGTGGGCGCCTGGCCGCCAGCGATGCCGTTGGCACCGTAAAACAGGCTCTCGCCGTAAAGCACCGTGTGCTGCCCCAGGCGGACCGTGGTCGGCATGTCGCCGATATCGGTCTTGCCGAAGACAAACGCATCAAGCAACTCGGCCTTGCGCCCGTGCAGTTTTTCGGTGTCCGAGGTGAACTCGTCATAATCCACGGACGTGGAGTTATTGGTGAACGGCGAGTTGTTATCGTTTTTACGGTTATAAACGCTGTCGTACCAGCCGGCGCCGCTGACACGAAGGCCCATATTGTTTTTCGTCAGGTCGAACTCCGACAGAAGGTCCACGCGGTTGGAAATCAGGCCTTTGCTGAAGTTACGGTCGCCATCATCCTGGTTGGCATCGCCGGTCAGCTTGGACGATTGATCCTTGACCCGCCATGCAGCACTGTATTTCAGAGTATTGTCCCAGCGTATACGCAGGTCTTCGACACCGGTATTGAACTCGAACGCGCGCGCCATGGGCGTGGCAAGTGTCGCCATGGCCGTAATGACCGCATACGCCACAGCGCGAGATTGAAGTGAATGGTCGTCCGCAGTTGCAAGGCTTTTTGTACGTCTTGTTATCATTTCTCTTCACCCACTTAGTTATTATAAGTACGTTGGTCATGAAGAATCTTTGTTAAGTACCCGTCCCGTGGGTGCATACACACTAAACAGCCAGTCGTCATTGCCTCCGCACTTCCAGCCTCCGCAGGCCACCCGTGCCGAATCTGACTACCAGGCGGTGGTCCCTCCATCGATCTTGATATCGGTACCGGTAATGAACGAACTTTCATCGCTGGCCAGAAACAGTGCGGCAGCGGCCACTTCTTCCGGTTTGCCGATCCGGCCCAGCATGATCTTGCCCACCATCACCTCGACCCATTCGGGATCTTCCAGCAACGGCAACGTCTGCTTGGTTTCGATCAGGCCGGGTGAAATCGTATTGGCCCGGAGTTGATGAACGCGCCCTTCCATCGCCAGTTGTCGAGTCATTGCCAATACCGCGCCTTTAGCGGCGCTGTGGGCAATGCCCGGCAACATGCGATACGTCGACCACGCCGAGACGGACGCGGTATTGATGATGGAAGCGCCAGGTGACTTGATCAGTTCAGGCCAGGCCGCGCGGACCATGTTGAACACCAGGTTCAGTTCCTGATCGATCGTCCGGTGCCAGTCGTTCTGGGAAATCTCGTCAACCCAACCGAAATAGGCCATGGCCGCATTGTTGAACAGCACGTCGACCCGCCCGTAGGTGGACACTGCCAGTTCCACCAGGCGCTGGCACTGTTCGGTGTCGGTCAGGTCGCATGGGCTTAGCGACACCATGTCGCCGCCCTCGGAAACGACCTGATCGAGCGTGGAATCGGCGGCTTCAGGATTGACGTCGCAGCCGACCACTTTGGCCCCCTGACGCGCGAACATCAGTGCCGCAGCGCGTCCCATCGACCCGCTTGTGCCAGTGATGATGCAAACCTTGTCGCGAAGACGGTCACTCATGACTCACTCCTCGGGGAGCGGTGCCCTCTTGAACCGAACGGGGCTCAAAAAGGGCAATTCTCCAGTATTGAAAAACAATGGATCGCCGCTGGAACAGCCTGCATAGGGCACGAGTTGGGGCGTGCCGGATAACTGTCCAACCAGAAAAGACACTTGATAACGTGTGACTTATCGAAGGCGAGTTTTTATTTATCCAGTTCGATCAGTTCAGGCGGCACTTTTGGCGCGCATACGTCCCAGCGTGGTATTGACCGCCTCGCAATAAGACGTTTCCATTCCCTCGGCAAACGCTTTTTCTTCAGCACTGCCAGGCGCTACGCCTTCAAGGGAAAAGGTGAAAGTGAAGCGCAGGAACAACTTTCCGTTTTCCTCTTCAATAATGTTTTTGATGATGCCGCGCGCATTACCGGAAATACGCACAAACTCGACACGCTCCTGCGGGAACAGCGTGATCAATTCCTGCAATGTTTCACCGTGCAATGACACTTCACGAATGAACGGATTGCGGCCATCGGCCTCCTCGACCACGGTGCACTTTTCGATAGGCTTTACATAACCAATCGGATTACGTGCCTTTTCTTCAAGTCCTTCCCACACCTGAGCACGGCTCAATTGAACTTCACCCGCCGGATTGACTTCCAGGCGCTTGCTGACGTTGATCATAATTCACCCTTGTAGATTGAATAGGCGGCCACTGTGATAAGTGCCGCGTGTTTCACACTTCTTTAAAAGAGGATTTACAGCGTGCTTCAGATTGCCAGGTAGCCACCGTCGACCGACATGGAAGTACCCGTGATAAAACTGGCTGCATCCGAGAGCAGCCATTGCGCGGCCGCAGCCACTTCTTCGGGTTTGCCAAAACGACCGATGGGATGGCGCTCACGCAAGGCTTGAAACTGGTTGGCGAAGTTGGCTTCCTGGCTCAGGCGCAGGATCATCGGCGTTTCGATGATGCCTGGCAGGATGGCATTGACGCGGATGTTGTTGGGGCCGTAATCGACCGCCGCCGCCTTGGTCAGCCCCAACACCCCGTGCTTGGCAGCGATGTAATCGGACGCTGCAGCAATCGCCACCGCACCGAGCGCCGAAGCAGTATTGACGATCGATCCGCCGCCGCTTGCCAGCATGGCGCGAATCTGATGTTTCATGCAGAAGAAAACGCCGGTCAGGTCGACCTTGATAATGCGTTCCCATGCGTCGGCAGAAATTTCATGCAACGGCAGATGGCTCTGCTCGATACCGGCGTTGTTGAAGGCACCGTGCAGCACGCCGAACCGGCCTGTGATCTCGTCGACTGCTGCAGCGACCGCCGCTTCGTCTGTCACGTCGCAAGGGATGGCGTGGATCGCGCCGCCGCTGGCGCTGACCTGCTCGACAACGTCGTTCAGGCCGGCGATGTCGCGGTCAAGCATGATCACTCGAGCGCCTGCATGCGCAAAGGCGACGACAGAAGCCCGACCGATACCACCGGAGGCGCCGGTGACGATGATATTGCGCTGTTTCAAATCACTCATGACATAAACCCATTGGCAACTTTTTTGTTATTCATCTCGTTGCGGATGCCGATAGGCATATGCGCAACCATGACTGCCCTGGTGCCTGCCGCCACTCACGGTGTGAGGAGAAGCAATGACTTCACTGTAGGTATCGTGCCCTCCCCTGACTAGACAAAGAATTTGCCAAAGACTGTTGCATGAATGCACCAATGCCCGGTATTTTGCGCAGCACCGGTCTATGTCCAGCCAAGCGTTGAAGGCCTTGCCAGAGAGGTGAAACATGAATGATCTGAACGATCTGTATTACTTCGTTCTGGTGGTCAAACACGGAGGATTCTCGCCTGCCTCTCGCGCCACAGGCATCGAAAAGACCCTGCTCAGTCGGCATATCGCTCATTTGGAAAAACGCATTGGCGCGCGCCTGTTGCACCGCACCACACGCCAAGTGTCGCTGACCGAGGCCGGCCAGCATTTCTTCACACTTAGCCAAGCTGTGGTCGACGGCGCCCAAACGGCCTACGACAGCGTCGAGCATTTGCGTCGTGAGCCAGTGGGGCTGGTACGCCTGAGCTGTCCGCAAGTGATGGCGCGCACCTACCTCTCCCCGCTGCTGCCGGTGTATATGGCCAAATATCCCAAGGTTCGTCTGGAATTGAGCGCCGTGGACCGCGAAGTGGACGTGTATGACGAGCGCCTGGACATTGCGCTGCGCGCCCGCAGTCAAATTGAGGAAACGGCCGGATTGGTCGCCAAGAGTCTCGGAACGGCCAGACGTATTCTGGTGGCAAGTCCGCAGTTTCTGGACCGCGTCGGCCGTCCGGATTCCATTCAGGAGCTGTCCAATATTCAGACGCTGTGCCTGCCGGCAGATATGCATGACGGCGTGGGTCGATGGCTGCTTCGGGATGGGGAAAACGAGGACATTCTGGTCACTCACCGGCCCTGCCTGATTTCAGACGATCTGAGTATGCAATTGGCTGCGGCCAGCGACGGGCTGGGTGTGGCGATGCTGCCAGAACCTATTGCTCTGGAATCCATTCGCGACAAACGCCTGGAGGTGGTCGGACCGGGCTGGTTCGGCCCCTCCCACCTCATCCACCTGCTGTACCCCAAACCTAAGGGCATGCTGCCTTCGGTGCGCAGTGTGATCGATTTTCTCAGCCTTCATCTGCCCCGCCGCATTCAGCAAGACAGATTAATGGCCGAGCAACTGGCCTGATTCATTGCCACTGCGGTTGCTGACTGCGTAGCACCTCGCCGATCGTCTCTCGCAGCCATTTGTTTTGCGGATCCCTGTGAAAGCGATCATGCCAATACAGATCGATTTCGAACGATGGAATGGGCAGTGGCATGGGTCGAATCTGCAGCGGATAGTACGCTGCGAGCGTCCTGCCCAACGCACAGGGCAGTGTCCAGATCATGTCGGTTTCCAGCAACAAATGCGGCCCGGACAAGTAATGCGGCACTCGCATCCTGATGCAGTCCCGCCCTCCTGCATCGACAAGTGCCCGCTCCAGCGCCTGATGGCCGGTACCTCCGGTTTCGACCAGCAAATGGTCACTGGCCAGAAAAGCTTCGATGGATAGCGGTTTGTTGGCCAATGGGTGGTCCCGCCGCATCGCGCACACGTAGTATTGGGAAAACACCGGCAAACGGTGAATATCGGTCAGCAAGGCGGGCATGTACCCGAAAGCCAGATTGACCCGCCCTGTTGCCAGCCCGTTGAGGGTGTCGGTGATATCGCCTCCGACCGTGTTCAAACGTGCCTGTGGTGCAACTGCCGCAAGTTTTTTCAGGATCGGCGGCAAGCAGACCACTTCGCCCACATCTCGCATGTTGATGGTGAAAGACGTCCGACACAGCGCCGGGTCGAACTCGACGGTCTGGCTTTCGGCCGCACGTATCAACGCCAGGGATTCCAATAGCCGCGGCGCAATCTGAGCGCAGAACGGGGTCGGTTCCATTCGCCGTCCCACCAGCGTGAACAATCGGTCGCCATAGGACTGACGCAGGCGCTTGAGGCTGCTGCTGACAGCCGCTTGGGTCACGCCCAGATTGTGCGCTGCAATGGACGTTGAATGGTCGCGCCAGAGCGCTTCAAAGGTGTAAAGCAGGTTGAGGTCTTTCATCGCCGAGTTCCGTACCCGTGATCGCGGCACCTTGGCAAGCCGACCTGTAGCCAGATCGACCTGCGTATCGGCGCCAGCGGTCTCGCGTCAGGCGGAGGCCCGGATAAGAAAGGTGTCTGGCGCGGTGGCAAACACCGGTGAGAGGTCGATGTTGATGCGGTAATCACTGATCCTGCGCTGAGGATTGAAGCGCAAAACCACAACGCATGGCACGCCCACTACCATCTCGTCGTGCCGTGTGTAATAGCTGTCGAACTCAAGGATGGTGGTGTGTTCGTGCGTCCACACGCCATTGAGCACATGCTCCAGTGAAACGATCTGCGAATTGAAATGGAGGACACCTTCACGCACCGCTTGCTTGCCACGCATCGGCTGAGCGTTGCCGAATCGAAACACCACATCGTCAGCCAGATAGCTCAAAAAGCCTTCAACGTCCTTGCAGTCGACGCAGTCGAACATGTCTTTCATTGGGTATGTCATGGAAGGAGTCCATTTTTTGTTGTTCTTGGCCCGACTCTATTTTCCAGAAGGTGTTCTGACAATACGGCAAAATCACTAAAGCTTGTTGCGCACCTGCACTAATCGCCCCCCGCACCGGGCCTCGTACGTCGTGAGACGGGATGGAGAGGCGATGTGTTTGGCGAGAGCCAGCTATCACCCGACTCCGTTGAAAAAGTCGGAATTTCAGATCGCCTGAACCTAGGCACGACCACCACCGGCGAACCTATTAAGCACTTTGATTGGTTTTTTGGCCCTTCGATGACCTTTGCTGCTCTGTTATTCGGTATCTCATGGGTTTGTGACTCAAGCGACAAACTCTTGGCTTGTGCCAGTCCCCGACGGCAAGACGTTCATCGTCGACGAACATGGCAACGGGATATGGGCACCCGTCCCTCCCCCAAGCGTTCTCCGTTGAAGGCATCCAGTCAATCATTCAGGACTACAGAGCTGCTGCGCGCAATGCCATCCTGGCAGGAATGGACGGCGTTGAGATTCACGCCGGAAACGGCTACCTGTTAGACCAATTCATCGACTCCAACAGCAACCAGCGTAACGACCTGTACGGCGGTACCATCGAGAATCGCGCACGCTTGCTCCTCGAAGTGACGAAGGCTGTTATTGAAGAAGTAGGAGCCGACAGGGTGTCCGTACGGCTCACCCCCATGGGACGGTTTATGGGTATGGGAGACGCGACTCCCGAGGAGACATTTGGCTACATCGCGCAACAGCTCAATACGATGAACCTCGCCTACCTGCATCTAGTTGAACCAGCGATAGTCGGGATCGTGCGTGACGAGAACTATGACCCTCGTTGGGACTCCATCATCAAACACCTGCGCACCCTGTACACAGGCGTCCTCATGCTCGCTGGCGGCTACGATGCAGAAACCGCCGAACAAGCACTGTCCAGCGGACGCGGAGACATCATTGCCTTTGGTCGCACGTTCATCGCCAACCCTGATCTGCCCTCCCGACTCAAATACGGAAAGCCGTTGAACAGCGCCGACGCAACAACATTCTTCGGTGGCAGTGAAGTCGGCTACACCGACTATCCATTTGCTGATCACTTCGAGTCCGTGTAGGTCTGACAGCCAATCTACAGCACGCATGACGTTACAGATTGATGCCAGATTGCGAGCGGTCGAACACGCTCCCTTTTGTACTGGAAATTCATCCGCGTCAGGAGGCTGGTTGACATGAGGGTGTTGGCGATGATGCTGGATTGAACTAGGTGCCGACGCAAGAATGACCCAAATTATGTTGCGTCAAATCCAGCAAAGGCATGCGCAGGTGAGGCGAAGAAACGGGCTTCGCGGTCAATGATGGTTATCGGCCGTGGATTCAGCCGCTCAGACGGAATGCGAAAGACGAACCTCGTTTTCTGCATATAGCTGCCCCAAGTCGAGCACCACCAATCCACAGGCCAGGTCGTCAAGCTTGGCTCTGTCGGGGCAGCTACCACTTCCCAAACGCAGCTATCGCTCTACTGCAATGCACTTGATCTCCACAAGAAGGCCGGGACGAGCCAGTTCAGCGACACCCACGCACGTCCATGCACAAGTGATCCTGGGAAAGACCGCATCTTTCACGCGTCTAAAAATTGGCATGTGATTGTGCATATCTACGTGATATGTCGTCATTTCTACGACATCTTCAAATGTGCAGCCACCGGCATCCAACACGAGCCGGAGGTTGTCCCATACTGCCAAAAACTGCTGCTCAGGATCTTCGATAACGGATAAGTCCGGCGCCCGGCCTACCTGACCTGCGCAGTACAGAGTTTTTCCCACCTTTACAGCCGGTGCATAGCCAGCACGCTCGCTGAGCAATTTCATAGCATCTGGAATAATGATCTTACGGTCAGTCATGGTCGGGGAGCCCTGAATAGACGGATGCGAACGCTAACCCTGCTGCCGGGGCAGCGTCCACTTGGGATCCGCAAGCTGTATTTAACCTGCGGCCACTGCGATCGAGCCCCCCGAGAACACCTCCATTCCCGCAACCGGTCGCCAGTCATGCAAAGGCGTCAGATAGTGCAGTTCGAATCGCCTCGACAAAAACGCCCACACCCCTGCCCGCCGTTCAAACCGGTCGTGATACAGCCCGCTGACTTGCACTGGGCCCTTGTCAATGTCATGGAACAGGCAGTTTGCAGCGACCGTTCCTGTTGCGCCTTCCCCCGCGATCTCTATTAAAGGATTTGCCATCCAGTGGTGCATGTGAGGCATCTGGCGCCAGCTGCTTTCAGCCATGGCAAGGATCCCGTCACGTCCCACGGCACTACCGAACCCCGGAAGATCCAGGCTGGCGTCCAGGTGCCGGATGTCCCGCAAGAGAGCTGCATCGATACGGTCAAACGCGTTCGCGTAAACGCTGATAAGTCGATCTATCGCGGCGCGGCTTTCCAGTGCGTCGAGTCGAGCGCTGAGAGTTTCGATGTTCATAATGATCTCCTGATTAAGCAA
Organism: Pseudomonas sp. NPDC090208; assembly: GCF_044746785.1. Taxonomy (NCBI): domain Bacteria; kingdom Pseudomonadati; phylum Pseudomonadota; class Gammaproteobacteria; order Pseudomonadales; family Pseudomonadaceae; genus Pseudomonas; species Pseudomonas sp. NPDC090208. The sequence goes on along the minus strand of NZ_JBIVCU010000003.1, from coordinate 180,160 downwards.
TGATCGCCCCGGCCGGCCCCCTTCCTCCGCAATGAAATCCATACGAATGGCGCGCGCGGGTGGGTCAACTGTCAGTACGCGAAAAGTTGGAGTTAGTGCCGGCACTGTTACCCGATGAGTAGGCCCCAGTCCAAGCCGAGGGCAGCCTAATGTCGGTTTGCGAATGCCCAACGAAACGTCAGATTTGAGACAAGCCACCATCGACCATCAACTCGACACCGTTCACATACCGCGCATCGTAGGACGCCAGGAACAGGGCGGACGAGGCGATCTCCTCAGGTTGCGCCATGTAGCCCAGTGGCGTGATTTGCTCCACGTGCTTGCGCAGCTCGGCGATGTCGCTTTCGCTCATCCCTAAACCGTTGTCCATCAGCGGGGTACGAGTGAAACCGGGGCTCAGTACGTTCGCCCGAATCCTGCGTCCCCCGAGTTCATTGGCCCACGTGCGTGCGAAGGACCGCACGGCTGCCTTGGAAGCGTTGTAGAGACTCAGCCCTTCCATACCATTGCTGGAGCAGATCGAGGCGGTCAGGACGATCGACGAACCATTCTTCATGAGCGGCAGCAGCGTCTGAACAGTGAAGAAGACACCCTTCACGTTAATGTCGAACATCGTGGAGTAAGCCGCCTCACTGGTCTCGCCCAGTGGATTCTTTTCGCAGATACCCGCGTTGGCAAACACAGCATCTACTTGGTCACCCCGTGCCTCGATCACAGCCTTGAGCTCATCAAGATCAGCCTGGCGGGAAACATCGGAGATCACCGCCACGGCCTTGTCGCCCAACTTGGCAATCGCCGCCTCCAGCGTGGCTGCCGAACGGCCGGTGATGTAAACGCGGTTGGCACCTTCGGCAATAAGCCCCTGCGCAATAGCGAATCCGATGCCGGTGGACGCGCCTGTTACAACGGCAATCTGATGAGTGAATTTACCTGACATGCCTGACTCCTCAGCGTTGGATGAGTGGATCAATTGAAACACCAGTCGGGCCATTGTGAGCGGCATTTGCAGGCGGCGGCACTGCCATAACTGAACGTGGACCGTGCATTTTTGTGAGGCGAAAACGGCTGAGAAAATCGCTAAGTTGGCGCCACTCAGTTTTCTTGAAGAAGCCTTTTCATGTCACAGAACGCAACCCTTTCCCTCGAACCCAAACGCTGGTTCATGTTCGTCATCCTACTGGTCGGCGCGTTCCTGCCGCCTCTGGATTTCTTCATCGTCAACGTTGCCCTGCCCTCCATTCAGAATGATTTGGGAACGGGCTCTTCCGCCGAACAATTGGTGATCTCCTCTTACGCGACGCTGTATGCCGTCACACTGATCACCGGCGGGCGCCTGGGCGATCTGTACGGTCGCGGGCGGATGTTTTTTCTGGGATTGGCCGGGTTCGCGGCAGCATCATTGCTCTGCGGACTCGCCTCCTCGCCATGGATACTGATTATCGGGCGTGCCCTGCAAGGCGTGACCGCGGCCGTGATGGCGCCTCAGGCACTCGCATCGGTGCAGGCCATCTTTCCGGAATCTGAAAAGCCCCTGGCGTTGAGCATCTACGGCGCCGTATTTGGGCTGGCGTCCGTGATCGGTCAGGCGTTGGGCGGCATTCTGATTGCCCTCAACGTCATGGGGACGGGATGGCGAGCGATCTTTCTGGTGAACCTACCGATTGCATTGCTGGTTGTGTTGTTCGGGATTCCCGTGTTCAAGGAAACCCGCGCGGCGCATGCAAGCAAGCTGGACATCTGCGGCACCGCGTTGTCGATCCTGACGCTGGGTGCGTTGATCGTACCCTTGATCGAAGGCCGCGAAGCCGGCTGGCCGCTGTGGGCCTGGCTGTCGCTGGCTGCGGTCCCCGTTCTGGCCTGGCTGTTCTGGCAATACGAAATCCGTTTGCATCGCGCCGGTGGTACCCCCCTGCTCAACCCTGCCGCGTTAAAGGCGCCAGGCCTGGGCCGAGCACTGTTGGTCGCGCTGTGCTTCTATGCGATCGGTGTGTTCTTCCTGTTGTTTTCGATTTATCTGCAGGGCGCTCTGCACGCAACACCGCTCCATGCGGGTCTGATCTTTCTTCCTTTTGGTGCGGGCTTTCTCTTGGGGCCTTTGTCGACCGGCCAGTTCAAACGCCTCTTTGGCGCTTACGTCAATCCTGTGGGCATGGCATTGGAGGTCATCGGATTCCTGGCGCTGGCATGGCTTGTGTCAGCGACGCCCACTGACCTCACTCCGTCTGGTCCGCTGCTGGCCATCATTCTGTTTGTGATCGGATTTGGGCAAGGCCTGGCCCTGCCAACGTTGATGCGAATGGTCACGGGAAGGGTGGCGCCGGACTACTCGGGCATGATCGCGGGGATCACCAGCGCGTCGTTGCAGATCAGTACTTCGCTGAGCGTCGCTGTGATTGGTGGGGTCTTCTATACCCTGCTGGGGACGCACACGGACGCGACGGTGATTACCCACGCTTTCAACATTTCCGTACTCTGCATCGCTGGCTTCCTGGCCTTGGGTGCGGGGCTTAGTTTCAGCCTGTTGCGCCAGCCAGTCGCCCCATGATTCTCCTATACGCTACGCTGATATCGCAGGTTCAGCGCATCGCTAATCAGACCCGAGCATGCTCGATGCCAAGTCAGCGAGCGCGCGCAGTCTGTCCATCTGGCGCATGTCTTGGTGATAGCCCATCCAGATATCTCGACCCGGTGGCGGCTCGTCCGGATCCAGCAGTTGAAGGCCCGGCGTGCGGTCGCCAAGCGGACGCGGCAGGACCGCCACGCCAAGGCCGCTCGCACACACCCGGGCCTGTACTGTGCGGCTGCTGCTGGTGAACACGACGCGGGCCAGCGGATAACGCTGCTGCAACCATTGCACGTCGGGATAGTGGGCTTGGGCGATGTTCATGGTAATTAACCCCAAGCCTTCGCCATCAGGCTTTGGCGCTGTACTTTCAACGCTCGCGTACAGGCCGTAGCGCATGGTCGTCAGCTTGCGATGAACGATGTCGGGCTCAGTGAAGGGCACGATGCGAAAAGCGATATCCGCATCGCGGCGGGACAAATCAAACAGTCGATGCCCAGGAATAACCTCAGGCACGATCAACGGATAACGTCGCGCCAACTCCCTCAGGACCGGTGCCAGAACGTAACCGGCGAACCAGTCTGCGGAGGAGATCCGCAACAGGCCCTCAGGCTGATCGCTGTCACCGGCCAGGCGACGCTCAATCGCCAGCGCGCTGTGCTCCATCTCCTGAGCCAGACCGAGAATCTGTTCACCACTGTCGGTCAGCACCAGCCCCTGAGCAGTGCGCAAAAAAAGGGGTTGGCCACTGCTTTGCTCAAGCACCTGTAAGCGGCGGCCTACCGTCGGATGGCTGACACCCAGCTGCTTCGCCGCCGCGCCTAATGAGCCGCTGCGGGCAATCGCCAGAAAGACCCGCATGTCACTCCAGTCCATGCCTCACCCCGTACAAAAATGAACGACGAGGTTGCAACAATGGCACTCCCGTAGCAATCCCCCAACTCACATACTGGCTCGCAGGCACGTTCACTCAACAGCAAGGCAGGAGTTGGTGATGAAGATTGGTTTTATCGGCACAGGCAGCATGGGAAAAGCCATGATCCCGTTGCTCATCGACGCAGGGCATTGTGTATCGGCCTGGAATCGCAGCGCGGATGCGCTGGCGGATCTGCCAAACGTACACCCGCTGGACTCACCGGCAGGCGCATTCCAGGCAGATGTGGCCATCACCCTGTTGGCGGATGATCAGGCGGTGCGCGAGGTGCTGCTCGCTTCGAACGCTCTGGGCAGCGCCGATAAAGGTTGCGTACACATTGTGATGTCGACGCTATCGCCTGTGCTGATGACGGAGCTTCAATCCGCTCATCACGACAGCGGTGTCGAATTGGTCGCTGCGCCAGTGTTTGGTGTGCCCGCAGTGGCAGCCAGAGGCGAGCTGAATATCCTGGTGGCCGGCTCGCCGTCAGCCATCGCGATTGTCCAGGGAATCTTTGACGTGCTGGGCAAGCACACCTGGCCTCTCGGCGATCAGCCCATTCAGGCGTCCATCGCAAAAATCGCAGGCAACATGATGATCACCCAGGCGATCCAGTCCCTCGGCGAAGCCAGCGCACTCGCCGAATGTTACGGAGTGACGCCCGATGTTTTCATCACCCTCATGACCCAAACCCTCTTCCCCTCCCCCAGCTATCAACGGTATGGGCAGAACATCATCAACGGTACGTTCGAGCCTGGCTTCAAATTGTCGCTGGGTCTGAAGGACATAAACCTGGCCATCAAGGCAGCCCAAAGCGTAAACCTGGAATTGCCTGCAGCCGACGCGGTGCGGGCCAAAATGACAGAGGCAGTGGCCCGTGGGCTGGGACATAAGGACTGGTCGATTTTTGCTACCGGGGCGCTTACCCGCCTGGCCGAACATCCCTATGCTCCCTGAAATGCCCTCCTGTGAAGTAATTAAGCCGAGGCAATTTCTGGACAACCGGGCCGCGCACGAATGGCCCCCTGAACGCTATCCGAATGAGCTTTCGGGATGGTCAGGCACGGGTTCCCATTTCGAGTGAGGCTCTGGATCCTAACGGGTCGAAAGGAGAGTCTCACTCGGTTGGCAGGCGGATCTCTATCTCTTGAGCGATGACTTCTCACTGCGTTTACCGCTGTCCATCAACCCCATTTCCTTGATGGTGTTTGCTGCGAATTCGATGAACGCAGATACCGCACGAGGCAGTTGACGGCGGCTGTGATAGACAAGATGCACGCCTATTGCGCCTGAAGTGTAATCAGGGAGCACTTCCTTCAATCGCCCTGCGTCGATATGGGCAGCGCTGAGTGCTATGGGCAGCAGCGCAATACCCAATCCGGCCAGTGCAGCTTCAAGCTGCGCAGAAGACGTATTGGCTTGAAACGGTCCGTCCACTTCGATGGTCGCCGCTTGATTGTCGACACCGCCTAGTCGCCAGGTGGTGCGAGGACCACCGTGAGACGGTGAGGTGATGCAGTGATGGCCACTTAGATCTCCAGGTTGGGCCGGTACGCCGTGTGCCGCCAAGTAGCCTGGGCTCGCCACCATCGTTTGATAACTCGTGCCCAGTTTGCGTGCGAACAGCGATGGATCGCGATCACCGCCGCGCATGGCGACGTCTATTCCTTCGCCCAGCAGATCGACGCGCGCGTCATTTAGCTCGAACTCAAGACGCACTCGCGGATGCTCGGCGATGAATTGCGCCACAGCCTGTGCCGGAAACCAGTTGAAAAAATCCACAGGAGCCGCCACCCGAACGCGACCGGCAATCTCGGCAGAATCATTTGTCACCTGACCGGCAACCCGCAGCAACGCATCGATCTGATCGGCAGATTCGGCGTAAAAATTGGTCCCTGCATCGGTCAACACTAAACGCCGCGTGGTGCGCTGCATCAGCCGTGTACCTAACGCGGCCTCCAATTGCTGCACACGCCTGCTGGCAGTACTGGGTGGCATGCCGAGACGCCGCCCTGCTTCGGCGAAACTCCCCGCTCGAACGACTTGAACAAAAAGTGCAACATCATTCAGGTCCACGTGATTACCGCCGTTTCTGCATGAGTGAGAGAGATCCGCCCATTCTAGACCGAGCCTGAACCGGCCAATAGTCCTACTAATTGCACTCATTTATGAACGAGTGCATCTCACCCACCCATCTTTCTGAATTATCGATGACTTCCTAAAGTGGGCTCCATGGCGCACAGGCGCCTCACTTTTTCTCAGGAGACTCACCATGACCACCGTTTCCGTCATCGTCGGCAGCACTCGTAACAGCCGCTTCTCCAGCGCCCCAGCCAACTGGATCAAGCACCACATGGAACAACGTGAAGGGCTCAAGGTGCGCTTGCTCGACCTGCGCGATTTTGATCTGCCGTTCTTCGACAGCGCCATGCTTCCCGGCTTTCCTGGCCGTCCGGCGTATGAAAACGAAAATGTTCGTCGCTGGACTGAACAGATTGCGACCACTGATGCGTTCGTGGTGGCCACGGCCGAATACAACTTTGGCCCGCCCGCGGTTCTGAAGAACGCGCTGGACTGGGTCTACCCGGAGTGGAATCGCAAGCCGATTGGTTTCGTGAGCTGGGGCAGCGTTGGCGGCGCCCGCGCCGTACAGCAACTGCGCGAAATCGCGACCGAGCTTCAAATGGCATCGATTCGTACAGCAGTGCATATCCCGGTCGGCGCGATCTATGCCCATTTCCAGGGCAAAACCGATGAAATCGAGGCCGCGTTGCAGGCACAGAACGATCAGGCGGGACGCATGATCGACGACCTGCTCTGGTGGTCGGATGCCCTGAAAACCGCTCGCAACACAACCGCCTGATCGAGGAGATGACCATGTCCCGCGCTGCTGAAAAAACCACTGTGCAACTGCGTCAGATCACTCATCGCACCCATGGGCGACGCAACGGCCCTGCCGTGCGCCTGATGAGCCCATCCGATTTCGGCCAGATCCTCAAACCGTTTGTGTTCCTGGATTTCTTCGACATGCAGGGCCCGCCCTTCGTGGGCGACCTTCATCCACATTCGGGGATTGCCACGTTGTCCTATCTGATCGATGGGCGAATGGACTTGATTGATCCGGATGGCACCACGGTCGTTCTGCCCAGCGGCGGCGTCGAGTGGATGCAGGCAGGTAAAGGCATGTGGCACGGCGGCAGCGTCGGCGATGAGGATCATGGTCGTGTTCGTGGCTTTCAGCTCTGGGTTGCTCTGCCCCCCGAGTCGGAACTCGGGCCAACACACTCTGCCTTTCAGAAGGCTGAAGACATCGTCAGCGCAGGTCCGGCACGTGTTCTGCTGGGCAGCTACGGCAGTGTCAACAGCGCAATCGAAACCCCGTCGCCTATGAATTTCCTGGCCGTGAAACTCAAGGCTGGAGAGCGGTGGACCTATGTCTCGCCTACGGGGCATACGGTGCTCTGGGTATCACCCGTTGAAGGAGGGCTGCTGGCCAACGGTGAAGAGCTTCACCCTGAAGAGTTGGTTGCGTTCGAACGTTCCAGTCAGTCGGTTCACTTCGAGGCCTTGACTGATACCCAGTTCATCCTGGGGTCTGCCATACCTCACAAGCACGATCTCGCCCTGGGCTATTACTCGGTTCACACCTCACCGCAGGCGCTGAAGGTCGGAGAAGCCCACATCCAAACCATCGGCAAACGCCTGGTCGAAGAAGGTCGCCTGGACCGCCGGTACATTCGATAACAGGTTCGGAGGAGAACACCATGTCTATTCGTTCTGCGATGACCAACGATGTGCTGGCTCAACTGTTCACAGATGCCCGGTCTCACCACCACTGGACAGATAGAGCCGTATCGGACGAGTCGCTCAAGGCACTCTACGAACTGGCCAAATGGGGCCCTACCAGCGGGAACCTTCAGCCTGCCCGCATCGTTTTTGTCCGCTCCGAGGAAGGGAAACGCAAGCTTTACCCCGCGCTTGAGGGCATGGGCAGCAACCCCGAGCAAGTGCGGATGGCGCCTGTGACGGCCATCGTGGCTCAGGATACGAGGTTCTTCGACCAGGCACCTCGCCTGTTCCCTCGAATGAATTTCAAGCCGATGTTCGAGGCTGACGCAGCCTTTGCCGAGTCGATTGCCTACCGCAGCAGCTCGCTGACGGGAGCATACCTGATGATCGCAGCGCGCGGCCTGGGGCTGGATGTGTGCCCCATGTCCGGTTTCCACAACGCGATCATCGATGAGGCTTTTTTCAGCGGCACGTCATGGAAAGCAAATTTCATTTTCACCATCGGCTATGGCGATGACGCGCGCCTGTACCCACGTGACCCTCGGCTGTCCTTCGAGGAAGCCTGCCGCTTCGAGTGAAGGATAAACAGGAGCAGATATGAAAAGCATCGGAATCATTGGCGCCGGACAGATCGGCAGCGCAATCGCTCAGCAGCTCGCGCGTTTGAACATTGAAGCAACACTGGCCAACAGCCGAGGACCTGAAACCCTCCACGAGCAGGTCAGGCAACTGGGTCCTTCGATCAAGGCCGGGACACGCGAAGACGCAGCTGCCAAGAACATCGTGTTCGTGGCGGTTCCCTGGAAGCACTTGAAGGAGGCACTCACGGGCCTGCCAGACTTCGAAGGGCGCATCGTGGTGGACACAACCAATCCACTGCAAAAGCAGCCCTTCTCTGCCATCGATATCGGTGGTCAAGCCTCTTCAGCGCTGGTCGCGCAAATGGTCCCTGGTGCCCGTTTAGTCAAGGCGTTCAATCATCACGCCTATTGGAATCTGGCGGCCGAGCCTACAAAAGAAGGCGGTCAACGGATTCTGTTCTACGCAGGCGAGGATGCGGCTGCCAAGGCTGAGATCGCATCTCTGATCGAGCGCCTGGGGTTCTTCGGCGCCGACATGGGAGATATCGAAACGGGCAGTCGTTTGTTCCAGCCACCGACAGGCCCGCTGGCAGGCCCCAATCTCGTGAAGATGGAGTTGCAGGCATGAGCCAACTGTTCACACCCACAATGCTTGGCAGCGCATTGCTTCAAAATCGCATCGTCATGGCGCCGATGACCCGAGCCCGCGCCAATGTTGACGGCTCACCCGGACCACTTGCCGCCCAGTACTACGCGCAGCGCGCAAGCGTGGGTCTGATCATCACGGAAGGCACCCAGCCTTCCGACGACGGCCAAGGATATCCCGCAACACCCGGCATCTACACGGATGCACACGTGACAGGCTGGCGTGAAGTTACAGCCGCAGTACACGCTCAGGGTTCTCGCATCTTCTTTCAACTGATGCATGCCGGGCGCATGTCACATCCGCTCAACACGCCTCATCATCGGCAAGGTGTGGCGCCCTCGGCCATAGCCCCTGTGAACAGATATTTACCTTGTCAGGTATGAAGGACATCCCAGTGCCGCGTGCGCTCGGACTCGATGAAATCCCGCAGGTGATCAACGAGTACCAACACGCCGCACGCCGGGCAGTGGATGCCGGAGGCGACGGTGTGGAGATCCATGGCATCGCCTACCTCATTCATCAGTTCCTGGCGATCAGCAGCAACCAGCGTACGGATCGCTACGGCGGTACGCTGGAGAACCGCGCACGTTTTGCCATCGAGGTTGCACAGGCTGTGGTGGAGGAAATTGGAGCGGATCGAACGGGTATTCGCCTGTCGCCCGGATTCGGCGGGATGGGACTCAACCATGGTGGTGAGGGCCCCGATCTGTATCGTTATCTGGTGGGCGAACTCGATAAGCTCGGCCTCGCGTACCTGCATATTGTTCACTACGGCGGCGACGCGCTTTTGCACGATCTGCGCAAGCTCTGGCATCAGGCGCTCATTCTGAACCGACCTGATCGGCCGCGTGAGGACGTCGGGAAAGACATTGCCAGCGGTCTGGCAGATCTTGAATCGTACGGGCAAATGACGCTAGCCAATCCAGATTTAATTCACCGATTGAAAAGCGATGCACCGCTCAATGCGGCCGACCCCAGCACCTATTTTGGCATAGCCCAGAAGGCTATGCGGACGGATACACCGACTATTCCACATTGGCTTGATCTCTCATCCCTTGCGAACATTTCCAGCATGGCCGCTGCCACTTGGCAAATGAAAACATTTGTACATTCCCTCGTCTTGGCTTGCTTCGCCGACCTCGGCACGATCACTGGACATCGTCCAGGTCATCAGTCAGACGACCGACGACGCTAGCTGTACCCTCGTACCGATGCACCTGGTGTACAAGGACTTCAGAGACCTCGTTCATACCCTCGATTACACGATCATTGGCAGCGGCCGTTCCAACGGCTGGTTGATGCCCAAGGGCCGCCTCCATGGAGGCGGCCTTTTATCACCTTTGTCCCGAAGATCATTCCCTTGTGATTCTGGCGGGCTTATAGCCGCCATCCAGAGAACGACAGCTATCGAAAGCGGACGCTGAGCCTTGCAGGTTTTCAGGGTATCCATGAAGCGCGGCAGCCTCGCAAAGGCTTCCAATACCAAGATGGCTAAAAATGCAAAAGAGGCTCGAAGGCCTCTTTCTTCTAGTGCACTGTGGCGCCCGGATCCCGGCGCAATTCACTTCACCGGCGGCATGTCGATGTCGGTGTCGTTGATGCGGTTGAAGGTGTTGGTGAAGATGGTCAGCGCGATCGTCAGCGAGATTTCCGCCAGTTGCGCATCGCTGTAACCCGCCTGGCGGATCGCAACAACATCGGCATCGCTCAGGGTGCCGCTGGTCTTCTGCAGCTTCAGTACGAAGCTGACCAGGGCATCGCGTTTGCTGTCCCCTGTGGACGCGCCCTGACGGATCTGGGACAGGATCTGGGATGGCAGCCCGGTCATCTTGCCCAACATCACGTGGGCCGCGACGCAGTAGTCACAACCGGTCTGCTCGCTGATCAGCAACTTGATCGTTTCCAGGTCCTGCTTGCTCAAGCTGCCGCTAGCCAGGACGCCTTCTGCGTTGAGAACAGCCGACAATGCATCAGGTACCAGATGACCTAACGCGGCGAACAGATTAGGCACCGTGCCGCCGGCGATTTTCCGGACTTCGGCATAGACGTCAGCGGTGGCGCCGGTGGCAGTTGCAACAGCGGGGATTGCGATGCGGCTCATGGTGAAACTCCTGCTCGGTGGGTTAGATGGCTCCACTTTATCCAGCACAATTGATCTTGTAGAGACTATAATTGCTCACTATAGTGCTCATAAGTATCAATAAACGGAACTCGTTCATGACCACCTCTTCTCGCCAACAGGACTGGCTCAGCCGTCTACTAGACATGATTTCCGTCAAAGGGCGCCTGGAACTGCGGTGCACATACGGAGCCCCGTGGCAGGTCGTCTACGAAGACTCAGAACCGGGAGAGATGCCTTATCACGTGGTGATGCGCGGATCGGCCATTCTTGAAACACCGGGTCTTGGCGCGCAGCAACGATTACAGGCAGGTGACGTACTGCTGATGCTGCATGGGTCTGAACACGTGTTGCATGACGGCAGCGGCATCACGCCGCCCCAAGCAAGCTACCGTGATGAACTCAATCTGGTGGTCAGCGAAAATACCGGCGACGGTGAGCCACTGGAGATGCTTTGCGGCCGCTTCGTGATCCAGCCGCCCCATGACCGCTTCATCAGGGATTATTTGCCGGGTCGCTTGATCGTACGCACAGCCAGCCAGCCCTCTGACACGCAGACGCACCCGCAACTGACTCATCTGCTGGCCCTAATGCGGCAAGAGTCACTGGTCGCAAGCCTGGGGGGCAACGCCATGCTGGATGCACTGTCTACCGCGCTGTTCACCATGACCCTGCGCCTTGCCAGCGAATCGGCGGATACACCGGTAGGCTTGCTGGCGATGGCAGGCCACCCAAGGCTGGCGCCCGCGTTGACCGCCATCTTCAACGACCCAGCCCGCGCCTGGACGCTGCCGGAGCTGGCGGATCTGTGCAACATGTCCCGGGCGACCCTGATTCGTCATTTTCAGGACAAAGTGGGCAAGTCGGCGAACGCCATCCTCACCGACGTGCGCATGACCATGGCCGCCAATGAACTGACCTCCACGACCCTGCCTACCGAGGCGATTGCCGAAGCCGTCGGGTATCAATCCGTCGCTGCGTTTCGGCGGGCGTTCACCCAACGCATGGGCATGACCCCGGGCGACATTCGCAGGTCCAAACACTTGGTCGCAACTCAGTGAAGGGGCCATGAATGCAAAAGCCAAGTGCCACACCGCTTCGGTGACACCTGGCTTGTTGGGCAGGATGTGCAATCAACCTCAGACGGATTTCACCTCTCCCCCGTCGATTCGCAGCGCAGATCCGGTCATCCACTTCGCAGTCGGCGACACCAGGAACGCCAGCAGGTCGGCAATCTCTTCAGGCTCGCCAAATCTTGAAATCCCGGCGTTCTGCGGGAACCTGATCGTCGCCTCTTCAACGCTCATGCCATTGGCAGGTGCCCATTTCTCCAGAAAGGAACGGCGACGCCCCGTCATCACCGGCCCCGGCAACACACTGTTGACCTGTACGCCGTCCTGAATACCGCGATCAGCGAACGCCTTGGCCAACGCCACAATGGCAGCGTTGATGGTCGCGACCGCTGCATAGCCGGCTTTTGGCGTATCCGCCGAGTTGCCGGACATCAGTACCACCGAACCTCGTGATGCCTTGATCTCAGGCCACGCCGCCAGCGTCATCCGCCGTGCGCCGTGTAACTTGAGCTCGGCACCGTTGTGCCACTGCTCGTCGGTCATCTCGAACAGATCGATCTGAGGCACGGCCCCGGCGATGTTCAACAGGGCGTCAATCCTGCCAAACCGGGCCACCGTCTGTTCAACCACTTCTGAGGGCACACCCGGCGCGGAGATATCGGCGTCTAGCACCAGCGTTTGCGCGCCGATCGCCTCGACCTGCCGGGCCGTGTCTTGCAGGTTTTCGCGGTTTCTCGCCACCAGAACCAGTGCCTCAAAATCCTTGGCCAGGCGAAGGGCCGTGGCGCGACCAATCCCCTGACTTGCACCCGTGACAATAGCTACAGACTTCACCATCGCAATCTCCTCATTCAACGCATTTGGGTTGGGGGATCAATCGACAACCACGACCATTTTACCGGCTGCTTCATTGGCCTCCATGACGCGATGAGCCTCATGGATTTCCTCGAATTTGAAGACTCGCGTCGGTTTGACGTCGAGCCTGCCTTCGGCTGCTTCTCGGGCAATTGCCTGCAACGGCACATCGGCCAACGGGAAGCCTTCGGTGCCAAAGACGAAGCTTCCGAAGAAGGTCAGATAGACGCCACTGGACATCTGCAACAGCGGATTGAAATCAGCGATCGGCTCAAGCCCACCCAACCAGCCTGCCAAGCAGACACGCCCACCGCGGCGAACGATTGCCAGCGAATCGATCACCGTGCTGTTGCCCACGAGATCGAGTACCGCATCGAAAGTCTTCGCACCTTTGATGCGGGCCGATAGCTGCGGTCCTTCTAGCTCCACCGCAACCGCGCCGAGATCCGTAAGCATCTGCGCACGTTTCTCGCTACGGGTCGTGGCAACCACACGCGCCCCTGCATTCACCGCCAGTTTCACCGCTGCCTGGCCGAACGACGAGGTAGCACCTCGAATGAGGACGGTCTGGCCTTTTTCGATTTCCAGACTGCGGAAAAGACAGGTCCAAGCCGTGGCGTAGGTTTCCGGAATTGCTGCCAGATCGGCCCACGGCAGATCGGCGTCGATCAACGCGACGTTGGAAACCGGCGCACGGGTAAAGTGCGCGTAGCTGCCGTTGATGGTTCGGCCCAGCCCTCCCATCAAGGCGGCCACCTTCGCGCCGACCGGGAATTCGCCACTAGGGCATGACTTCACAATCCCCACGCATTCAATGCCGCTGACCGGTGCTGCCTCCGCCCATTCACCCCGGCGCATGTGCATCTCGGCGTGATTGATGCCGAACGCCTTGATCTCGATGACAACATATCCGTCCTTGGCGGTGGGTTCCGGAATGTCTTGATAAACCAGGCTATCCAGACCGCCAAATTTCTCTAGAACGATCGCTTTCATAAGATTCTCCTGTAGGGCCGTTTAGGCACTTGGTCCGATTGGCTGGGAGGGAGCGTCACGCGAGAGACCACCCATTTTTCGTCGCTTGAGGCGCCAGTCACGTAACCCCTCTAGACACAAATTAGAGGTTAGCCACGACCTAAAAACCTGTCAAACAAATTTTGAATGGTTACTCGTTTCCGCCACTACGAGAGCGAGCATTCGACGAACTGCCATTTGCACGGTCCGGCGAAGTGCGTCAGCGCAGACACCCTTGCGCTGCCATTTCCTAACTACATGGCATTGAAGGCGGATATGTCATTACCTAGACTGGCGATGCGCAAGAGCTGCTCGGCTGGCTGCACCAATCAGAATGGGGGACAGTACGAGCGCCGGCGTCAGACCTGGAGAACGCTCCTACAGACGAAACAGAGCGGATACAAAATAACCTTTTAAAAGCACAATTTAAGGTTATTAAAAATATGCGGATTTTAGATACGCAATGGAAGGCAGTAGGTGGCCGTAAGCACACGGCGTCAGACAGCCAGAGCTGATAACCCCAGATCCGGCACACTGGATGCTCTGTAGATGGAGCGACCAGGGAACAAGGACATCCCGCTTGATCTGTTTCTGGACTACGCCAATAAGCTAAAGCCGCACCCGGAACTTTAGGTGCTCTTGCCTACGTCTCAGGTCCAGAAGCTGGCTGTCTAGGACAACCACGACCCATTCTTCATCCCCTCGGACCCTGAGGCCTCATATCGGGATAATCCGCAAGCCGTCGTCGAACTTTTGGATATGGGCCACTTAGCGCCGCCACCTATGCCGGGGATATTGCTGTTCGCATCATCGAAGTGATCCACTGACCGCCGTAGCACCGCCCTTCACAAGTCAATGCCATGGGCGGGTCACTTTGTTTCCCACGATATGAAGCCCGCCGCCAGTGTGTTGATTCCATGCGTCGACACAGTTTACGCCATGATACTTTAGGGCATTTTTTAGAGACGTTTAAGACTTAAAGGTGTTATCCAATCGCCATACCATGGCTCCGTTGACGAATACCTAACACTCAATGGAGTTTCCAATGTCTCGCACTCACATCCCACTCATGAGGCCCATCGCTTGTGCCGCAAACCACGCAGTTGCACAGAGGAAGCAACCATGAACGATCTGGTCAATCTTCTCGGGCGCTCGGGCCTCATGAAACGCGACCTCGACTACCACCTGCTGCGCGCCGCGATGGTGGTCATTTTTGTCTGGTTCGGCTATGACAAATGGTTCGTTGCCGAGATCACCGACTTGCTGCCATTGATCACCAACGGCCCACTGATCTCCTGGACGATTCCGGTCTTGGGAGTCAAAGGCACCAGTGTCTTCCTGGGTACTGCTGAATGGACGTTTGGCCTGCTAATTTTCCTGGGTTTCTGGAACAAGAAACTGGGGATACTGGGCGCTCTGGGGTCTTGCGCCACCTTCATCGGTACCGTCACGATCATGCCGTTTGCCCCCGGAGCATGGCATGAAGGTGCCGGCGGTTTCCCTGCGATGACTATTGTCGCGGCCTTTCTTTTGAAGGATCTGGTGTTGCTCACGGTTTCTGTCTACCTGCTCCGGCAGGACGTTGCCCGACAGTTGAAGGTAATTGAGCACGCAGTCTGAACCATCTGCGGACATTCAAGATTTCGAAACGGTGCTCCGAACCCGCGCGGCCATATCGGCTTCGAGCATCTGCAAGAAAAGCTTCACTCTGGCAGGAACATACTGCCGAGTCGGGGTAACAGCCCAGACAGACAATTGTTCCATTTCTCCGTCCGCTAACTGGATTTCCTTCAGAGAACCGTCTCGCAACTGGGGCAGAACGTCCCAGTACGCCAGCATGGCAATCCCCAAACCTTCAATTGCTGCGTCGCGCACTGCGCCAACAGTGCTGATAATCACCCGTCCCTCTACGCGTCTGCGCACGATTTCGCCGTTCACCACGAACGGCCATCTCGGTACGGCTTGAAGAACGATGCACGAGTGCTTCTCAAGTTCCTCCAGCGTGGAGGGCGTTCCGTGCTGTCGCAGATAGTTCGGGGCCGCACACAGAACTCGCGGGTTGGGTGCGACACGCTTGGCAATCAGTTCGGAATCGGCCAGAGGTGCGACCCGCAGCGCGAGGTCAAATCCGCGGCCTACCAGATCGACCACCGTATCGGAAACGTCGAGTTCCACGCGCAGATCAGGGTATTGCTGCAACAGTCGCGGCAGCATGGGCAAGACAATGGACTGCCCGAAGACGCTGGGCGCCGTCACCCGCAACAGCCCTGTCACCTGGCTAGAAGAAGGCTGCAACGTTTCCAGCGCACTCTCCTCAGCCTCGACCATCGTGTGGGCGTAAGGCAGGAACGCTTCGCCCTCGGCAGTAAGCGACACCGCCCGGGTAGTGCGCTGAAACAGCCGCACGCCCAGTTCCTGCTCAAGCGCATTGATGCGCCGTGACACTTGCATGGGCATCACGTCCAGCTTGCGCGACGCTTCCGACAGGCTGCGCGCAGTGGCGACCGCGAGGAAGATACGCAGGTCGGCAATCAGCATGATTATATCCTTTTACGTTATACCTGCTTCACACCAAGCCAGCTTGGTCTGGCCATGACACCTCCGTAGTATCGCTAACAACAGGCAATTACGCCCACTACGCTTGAAGACGAGGTGCAGCCATGAACCATTCGACCCCATCGATTCTAACGCCTTTCGATATCAAGAACCTCACCCTGCGCAACCGCCTGGCGGTGGCCCCCATGACTCGCGTCAGCGCCACGCAAACCGGCGTCGCGACCGACGCGATGGTGCGCTACTACGAACGCTTCGCCAAAGGCGGGTTCGGCCTGGTCATCACCGAAGGGATCTACACCGACCAGCGCTTCTCCCAGGGCTACCCTTTCCAGCCCGACATGACAGATGCTGAACAGGCCCAAGCATGGCGCACAGTCACAGACCGAATCCACCCTCAGGAAGCGGCTGTTTTCGCACAACTCATGCACGCCGGGGCACTGAGCCAAGGCAATCGCTTCACCCAGCACACCGCAGCCCCCTCGGCGGTTCGCCCGAAAGGCGAGCAAATGCGCTTCTACTTCGGGGAAGGCCAGTACCCGGTGCCCGTTGCCATGACGGACGAAGACATCGCCGACGCCATCGCCGGGTTCGCCCAGGCAGCCAAGCGTGCAATGCTGGATGCAGGCTTCGATGGCGTCGAGATCCATGGCGCCAACGGCTACCTGCTTGACCAGTTCCTCACCGACTTCAGCAATCAACGCAACGACCGCTGGGGTGGCAGCACCCAACAACGCGTCGGCTTGATTCTGGAAGTGATCAAGGCCGTCCGTGAGGCGGTAGGTAGCGCCCCCGTCGGCGTTCGCATCTCCCAAGGCAAGGTCAACGACTTCGGACACAAGTGGGCAAACGGTGAGCACGACGCCGAAATCATCTTCGGCTCGCTCAAGGACGCCGGCGTCGATTACATCCACGTGACCGAATTTGAAGCGTGGCAACCCGCTTTCGCGAACAGTACAAAGAGCCTGGCCGCGTTGGCCCGTCGCTATGCACCCGGGGTCGTGTTGATCGCCAACGGCGGCCTGCATGAGGAAGAACATGCCAACGCCGTGCTGGGCGACGGCGTCGATATCCTGGCGATCGGCAAGGCGGCATTGGCAAACCCTGACTACCCGAACCGATTTGCCGAGGGCCGCACGCTGACAGAGTTTGATGCGTCGATCCTGGGACCTATTGCGAATATCAAGGAAAGCGAATTGGCGATGTAATCGAACGGGGAGCGTCCTGAAGCGGCCTTCTGAGAGTCCGCTTTGGGTCGATTCTGTTGAAAAAGTCGCCCCGGTCTTTTTATTCACGCATTGAGCGGTGAATCTGAATCCTGAACCTTCTGCGCAGAGCACAGATTTCAATCTCGGACGCGTACTTTTCTGCCGTGGAAATCGAAGCCAATTTTTTCAACAGAATCGGATGAAAGCGGCCAGGGCCGAGCGCCTTCGATCCGGCTATGTTTCCATTGGTCCCCACGGCGGGATTGGCACTCAGTCTGAATCGATATTCTTGCATTAGCGGAGCCCTGCGAAAGGGCTCCAAACTACTCACGCCTTGCGCCCGCAAAATCCGCTCTATCCGCTGACGCGCAGGGCCCGTAAGGCGCTTCACGCCAAGTAACCTAGCGACTTCCAATGCGGGGTCAGCTGCATCAATGATGCTCGCTGCGATACGCAACTCCTCTGCTGCAATAATGTACTCGTAAAATCAAGGACGTATCGCCTACAAATCTTTTAAATCGAATGCGTAACAGTATTTTACTTTGATCCTACGTGAACCATTCACACACCCATGCCCCACGAGAACGCGCAGCCACTGACAACTTCTGTACCCTTGCTAGAACTATATTTCCGTACAGCCAGCAGGCTCAAACAACCACATAACCTCATCGACGATACATACTGAAATATTGACAGCTTCTAGAGCATTGACATGCACGTTACAGAGAGCGATTTTTTTCGATACGCTGTTTTTTCGTGCCTTTTCTTTGCGCGATTACCTTCATACGAAACGTCAACGTAAGGCACGTCATAGCAACGTTCATCACCCCGCACTAATCAATGATCGTGGTAATCATGTGGGAAATATCTGCTCGTATTTAGAAAGACCTCCATCGCGCCCTTTTCAAAGCATTCATCAGGCTAAAATGCATCCGGAAGACCAACTATGAGCCCTTTGAAATTTAAGTCGCCTAACACAGTTCAGCCATGAGCATAATCGACACGGCTTAGCCTCCCCTACGCCGACCTCAGGCGGCTTACAACTATACCGCGGTATAAATTGTGCCGAGGCTTTAGACGGATAAAATCAAGATATCCCTAAGTCCGAACCTCGGAAACCTTATGGGCAAACCCAACCACGCACGATCACATTCAAAAAATATCTGTGCGCTAGACGATATGGGGATAACCGTGATGCAGACCGTGAATATCAATGGCGAGAACCATCAACTGAATGTGCCGGACCAGATGCCTTTGCTCTGGGTTCTGCGTGATGTATTGGGTTTGACGGGAACAAAATATGGCTGCGGCATTGCTCAATGTGGTGCCTGTACCGTCCACCTAGATGGGACGGCAGTTCGATCATGCGTACTGCCTGTCAGTGCAGCCGTAGGACACACTATCACCACAATCGAAGGCGTTGGCGAAACTCCCGTCGGACGATCAGTGCAGCAGGCATGGTTGGCTCATGAAGTGGTCCAATGTGGGTACTGCCAATCTGGTCAGATCATGGCAGCCAGTGCGTTGCTACAGCACACACCTAAGCCCGATGATCAGGCTATCGATTTGGCAATGTCCGGGAATCTCTGCCGATGCGCGACTTACACCCGAGTGCGCGCTGCAATCAAGGCGGTGAGTCTATGAACACGTCCGACTCATCCTCGCAATCGCCAGGTATTTCCCGTCGGCGTCTGTTGCAAAGCAGCGGTATTGCTCTTGGTGGTTTAATTTTGACGACCTGGTTGCCCTCGATACGAGCCCAAGGAGCGGCCAAAGCGATCACCTCCCCTCGCCTAGGTGACATTAATGAAGGATTTGGGGCCTTCGTCCGAGTAGGTGTCGATGGTCGAGTGACCGTCATTTCGCCGAAGATCGAAATGGGCCAAGGTATTCACACCGGCATCGCGATGATGGTGGCAGAAGAGCTGGAGGTGGGGTTGGATGTAGTCGACCTAGAGGAGGCTCCGCCGGATGCCAAGCTCTATACCGATCCGCTTCTCACCTTCCAGGCAACGGGTGGATCTACCTCAACCCGGTACACGTGGGAACCTTTGCGTAGGGCCGGAGCGACTGCTCGCATTCTCCTGATTCAAGCAGCCGCAAAACGCTGGAAAGTAGCACCTTCGCAATGTCACGCCGAGCAAGGTCGCGTCACGGGCCCAGCCGGACAATCTGCGGGATACGGGGAGCTGGTGGACGATGCAGCGGAGCTTCCATTGCCCAAAGAGGTGCCTCTCAAGCCTATTGAGGCATTCAAGCTGTTAGGCAAGCCGACCCCCAGAATGGACACCCCTGACAAGGTCAATGGTAAAACTCGCTTCACCATCGACCTTCAAATCCCAGGTGCCATGATCGCTTCAACCCTCACCTGCCCGGTGTATGGGGGAACACTCCGATCAATGGACGAAGGCGCAGCGCGGCAAGTCGCTGGGGTGCGCGACATAGTGCGCTTGGACAATGCGATTGCGGTAACCGCCGAGAATTTCTGGGCCTGCCAACAAGCTTTACAGGCCCTGACTGTTGATTGGGATCTGGGCAAGCACGCGGGCATCAGCTCAGAAGAGATAGACGCCGCACTGCAAAAAGCGAGCACCGCCGACGGCGTCATCGCAAAAAAAGAGGGGGATGTGGGAGCCGCACTAAGCAAAGCGACCAGTCGCTTTGAGGCGGTCTATGAGCAGCCCTTCCTGTCCCACTCGCCGCTCGAACCCATGAGCTGCGCAGTACACGTGACCGCTGAGCGATGTGACCTTTGGGTCGGTACTCAAGTCCCCGGTTTTGCCCAGATGACCGCAGGGGAAATAACCGGCCTCAAGCCAGAACAGATTTACATCCATAACCAACTAATCGGCGGTGCGTTCGGCCGCAGGTTGGATTTCGACTTCATCACACAGGCAGTCAAGATAGCGAAGCAGGTTCCCTATCCGATCAAGATGATCTGGAGTCGCGAGCAGGACATGACTCACGACATGTACCGACCGCATTATGTGGATCGGATCGAAGCCGCTCTGGACGCGAAAAAACAGCCTGTCGCGTGGCAGCATCGTATCGCTGGTGCTTCCATCGTGGCGCGCTATCTCGGAGGATTGCCACCGGACGGGGTAGACTTTGATGCGGTCGATGTATCCGTAGAGCCGATCTACGACCTTTCAGGCCTGCAAGTGCATTTTGTTCGTGAAGAACCGAAAGCCATTCCTGTTTCATGGTGGCGGGGTGTCGGACAGTTGCGCGGGACATATGTCCACGAAAGCTTTATCGACGAACTGGCGCGTAATGCAAAAGCGGATCCTGTGGACTATAGACTTGCTCTGATGAGCAAGCACCCTAGAGCGCAAAACCTGCTGCGTATTCTTGCGGAAAAATCAGACTGGAGAACCGCACTACCCTCCGGTTCCGGGCGCGGTATAGCCGTGAGCCATGTATTTGGTGGCTACGTGGGTACCATGGTCGAGCTGGAAATGCATGGCGACAAAGGACTCAAGATCAAACGTCTGGTTAGTGTCATCGACTGTGGATTTGTTCACAACCCGACCTCTGTGATAGCTCAAATTGAGGGGGGCACACTGTTCGGCCTATCTGCGGCTTTGTTCAACGAAATCCTAATTGATAAGGGTCAGGTTCAACAGACTAACTACCACCAATATCGGGTGCTGCGTATGAGCGACGCCCCTCCCGTAGAAGTGCACCTCATACCAAGTGTCGAAGCACCTGGGGGGGTGGGCGAGGCTGGGACCGCTTTGATAGCGCCAGCCCTTGTTAACGCCCTGCACGCTGCCAGCGGAACGCGTATTCGCAGGCTACCTCTGGCGCGCTTCGGCTACTACACGGTTTGAGGAGGCCCGATGAAAACTTTGACCACAAAGCTGAGTCTCGCATTTCTTACTTGTGCGAGCCTACCTGCAATAGCCGATGAAACTCAGATACAACGCGGTGAATACCTCGCTCGTGCTGCAGACTGTGTAGCTTGTCATACCGTGCCGGGTGGCAAACCCTTTGCCGGCGGCGTCGAGTTCAAGCTGCCATTTGGCTCTTTGTATTCGCCAAATATCACACCTGATAAGCAGACAGGGATCGGGGCCTGGACGGACGATGACTTTGTTGACGCCTTGCAGAAAGGCGTCGGTCGAGATGGCAAACACTACTACCCGGCCTTTCCTTACACGGCCTACACCAAAATGTCCCGGGACGAGATACTGGCGATCAAAGCCTACGTATTCAATCAGCCCCCCGTCAGCCAAACCAGCCAACCCGATACGCTGTCATTCCCATTTAACCAGCGTTGGGGAATGGCATTTTGGAATGTACTTTTCCACGATAACGAACGTTTCATACCTAATCTGAAACAAACGCCTGAGTGGAACCGCGGAGCGTACCTGGTAGAGGGGCCGGGTCACTGCGGCGAATGCCATACGCCGCGTAACCTGATGCAAGCGCTCGATAACGGCCGGAGCTTGGCCGGTAATGTCATCGAAGGTTGGAATGCCTACAACATCAGCTCTGACGCCAAACATGGCGTAGGTGCATGGGACGAAGGAGCTTTAGTGAGGTTCCTACGAACCGGTTCTGCCCCAGGCTTTGGGACAGCTAGCGGCCCTATGGCTGAGGTTATCGAAAATAGCCTGCAATACCTGAGCACAGAGGATCTCAAGGCCATAGCGGTGTACCTGAAATCATCGCCAGCTCGAAATGACGGCGTGGCTAAGCCTGAACCAGCTGTACTTGCAAACACCAAGGCTCAACCAGCGCTGGGCCAGAAGGTGTTTGCTGACGCGTGCGCGTCGTGTCATCGACCAGACGGTCACGGCAATCAGACGCCTGTAGCTACGCTCCTGGGCTTGAAAACAGTAAACGATCCAGGGGCCCATAACCTCATAGGCGTCATCCTGCACGGGCATCCCGCTACAAGGGTAGAGCAACGCATGCCTGCATTTGCCAAAGCTTACAATGACCAGGAACTGGCCGCGGTGAGCACATACACCCTCCAGCGCTTTGGCACGACTAACAGTACCGTTGCGGCCGAAGCTATCACCCAACGACGCTAGGCGGAATGGACGTCACATGGATAACGTAGACCTTGACGTGTTGCGTACCGTACTGGCTTGGCGCCGGGCGGGACACGGTGTGCATTTGTATACCGTGGTCCAGACTTGGGGAAGCGCACCGCGCCAACCAGGCTCGATGCTGGCGCTACGCGAAGATGGAGCCGTCATCGGCTCAGTATCAGGTGGTTGTATTGAGGACGACCTCATTCACCGCCAGGCAAGTGAAGTTAAAGCGGGGAATCAATCGCCAGTTCGTCTGATCGCGTACGGACTGTCACGTGAAGAAGCCGCGCGATTTGGATTGCCCTGCGGCGGCACGCTGCGTTTAACCGAGGAAAAAATAGACAAGTGGGATTGGGTTGAGGAGCTTGTCTCGCGGTGCGAACACCAACAGTTGAGCAAGCGAGTGGTCAACATCACCAGTGGACATGTCCGATTGACTGAAGCCCTACCCCATGATCGCTTTCAGTTTGATGAGCATCAGATGGAAGCGGTTCATGGTCCCAGTTGGAGGCTGATGATGATCGGAGCGGGTCAGGTCAGCCGCTATGCCGCCGAGATGGCTCTGCTCCTGGGTTTCAAAGTGATGGTATGCGACCCACGCCCTGAGTTTGCGGTCGAGTTCGACGATCCGAGAGTAACTCTCGTTCCGGGCATGCCCGATGACGCTGTCGAAGCCATTAAACCCGATGAGCGAACTGTGATAGTGACTTTGACTCATGACCCTCGACTGGACGACATGGCGCTTATGACCGCTCTGAAATCGCGAGCCTTCTACGTAGGTGCGCTCGGCTCGAAACAGACCACGACGCGGCGTAGGGAGTACCTGCTTGAACTCGGTATTACTCCTCAGGAAATCAGCCGTCTGCATGGCCCGATAGGGCTGTACATTGGCAGTCACACGCCCGCAGAAATTGCATTATCGTTGATGACGCAGATCGTAGCGCTAAAAAATGGAGTAGCCCACTAAGCAGCAAGTGATGCACAGCGCGGCTCAACGCCATCCAAACCGCAGTGCGGAAGACAACTAGCGTGACGTGGAGGATTCCCGCTCGTTGTCATCGCGAACGAGGACAATCCTTGCTGAGACACCTCCTCGAACCGCACCGCTCCGCCGGCCGCCTCAATAGCCGAATCAATGAGATTGTTCATGTGATTTTCCTTTTGTGAAGGTTATAAATTAGCTCGGGCGATCACCGCGCCGATGCCCGCAGCGCCACCTGTTATCACGGCTTTCAGATGTGCAGCCGGCTTGAGTAAATCAACAATCTTCACAGCGCCTCCCTACCCTCGACTCGATAAGCGTCTTGTCAACCAACGGACGACGGCCTTCTGCGTTGATGGCCATCCCTAACAACGGCACCAGCAACAGCCCCAGCACAGCGGCCGCCACAATCACCAGAAAACCGGACGAACTCAGGCCCGACGCCTTCTCGGCAAGGCCGAACAGAAAAGGTCCCACAAAACCGCCGAGCAGCCCGAGGGTGTTGATGAACGCCACCCCGGCCGCGGCCTCGATGGGTATCGCCTATCATTTTGAACGAGATGGCGTGGCTGAGCCGTTGGCCGAGGGACGATTGGTTCAAGTCTCGGCGCAATGGTCGATCTCGCGCCCCGGGCTGTTCCTCTACTACTCGAACAGGTTGCACCGCCCCGCTGCTCTCGGCGCGTTCATCGATTGCCTGCTGGATCGAAAACCGTTTGATCAGTCCTGATTCGGGGCTTTGAGCCTTACTCAAAGCCTCGGCGATGAGGGCGAAGCGAAGGGCGTCCCGCCATCACCCGCTTTCGCACAAACGCGTCATGATCATGCAGCAGTCGCGGATACTCCGGTGACGCGACGACGATCAATCGCTGTGGGCCGCCTACGAGCACAGCAATCATGTCGCGCTGCAACGCGCGCCCCAAGGTCAACGAATACAGCGGCGGCTTTGTCCAGACGCCCTGTGGTGGGTTCAAACAAAGTGGTTATGGTTGCGAACAGGGTGTCGATGCGCTGTCGCACTACACCCAGTTGAAGTCCGTCATCATCCGGTTGTGATGACAAGAAATGCCAGGGGGGCATTGATGATTGCTTGAGCCGGTTGGGGCCGGGTGCAGAAGAGCAGCCGGTACCCAAAGCACCTCACCGGTTCCAAAAAAGCCCTGCTATCCACTTGGCTCATCGGTATGCCCCAGCAGGGCATTGACCTCCCGTGTCAACACTTCCAACGCAAAGGGTTTGGTCAGCACCTTACCCGGTGATCCTTGCGAACTCGCGCTGAACACCTGAGGTTCGGCATAGCCGGTCATAAACAGCACAGGCAATGTCGACCTGCACCAGCGGCCCTCTTCGGCCAATTGGCGCCCATCGATACCGCCTGGCAAACCGACGTCAGTAATCAACAAGTCAATGCGGGCGTCTGATTGCAGGAGTTGGAGAGCTGCCAGTCCATCGGCTGCTTCGATCACGGTGTAACCCAGGCCACTCAGCGTTTCACTGACGAACAAGCGGACGGTCGGCTCATCGTCGACCACCAACACGGTGTCGTGGACGGCAACGGTCGGTTGCCGGGTCGGTGATTGTTGTTGAGGCGACGCCTGAAGCGGTCGGGCATCGCACGGCAATTGGAGAAACACGCGGGTGCCCTCGCCCTCTTTCGATTCGATCCTCAACTGCCCACCCGATTGCTTGGCGAAGCCATAGACCATGGATAAACCCAGACCGGTACCGGCGCCAACCGGTTTGGTCGTGAAGAATGGATCGACCGCTTTGGCAAGTGTCTCGGCGCTCATCCCCATACCCGTGTCCGTCACGCATATCGTCAGAAATATTCCCGATGGCAACTCCGAATCCGGGTCGGTGCCTTGCTCAAGGATTTGGTTGAACGTGGTGATGGCAATAGTCCCCACGCCGTGAAGCGCATCGCGGGCATTGATGCACAGGTTGAGCAATGAGTTTTCCACTTGAGCCACATCCACGACACACAAGGATGATGCTGCGCCCGTCTCGACCTTGAGACGGATGGTAGGTCCCACTGTCCGACGAATCAGTTCCTCCATATCAGCGATCAGCACATGGACATCGGTCAGTACCGGAGTCAGGGTCTGTCGGCGAGAAAATGCCAACAATCTGTGTGTCAATCCGGCAGCTCTCTGGGCCGCCCCGTGAGCCACGGAAATGTATCGTTCGATATCCCCTGTCCGCCCTTGGTGGAGGCGCATCTGGACCAGCTCCAGGCTACCGATGATGCCTGCCAACAGGTTGTTGAAGTCGTGGGCGATGCCGCCGGTCAGTTGGCCGATCGCTTCCATTTTTTGCGATTGACGCAAGGCAGCCTGCGCAACTTCCCGCTCGGCAATCGCATCGGCGATTCGCGCTTCCAGCGTTCGGTTAAGCTCCAGTAATGCAGCCTCGGCACTTTTCCTTGCGGTCACATCAATGGAAGAACCCACCAGGCCTACAACCGAACCCGACTCATCCCGCAGCGGTGCCTTCGCTGAAAGCCAGGTGGTGGCCGAGCCGTCAGGCATGTCCACACGCTCCTCGACCTGCTCAGCCCGACCACTGCGCATGATGCGCTGGTCCGTCTCCATTACCTGGCGGGCCTGGAGCTTGTCTTCCAGAATTTCAAGATCGGTCTTACCCAGATAAAACGCCGGCGGTTTGCCGATCAGCTGAGTGGCGCCATCGTTGGCGACGAGGATTCTGCCTTGTAGATCCTTGGCGTAAACAACTCCCGGCACCGCCGCCGTGAAAGTTCTCAGCAGCGCGGCAACCCTGTCGCGCTCCGCCTCGGCCAGCTTGCGCGACTCGATGTTCATGAGCACGCCGGGAAAGCGTATCGCCCTGCCGGTGGCATCGAGTTCGGCCCGGCCATTGGCCTCGACCCAGCGGTAATGCCCATCGTCGTGACGGACACGGTACTCGCACCTGAAAGCGCCACCACGGGCCATGGTGTCCTGGATCTCCTGAGTGAGCCTTTCGACGTCATCTGGATGGACAGAGGCAAAAGCTTCGGCAATCGGAATGCCCGCCAAGCATCTATCAAGCGGAATATCGAAGGTATGAGAAAACCGCTCGTCAGCCGTGACACGATCATTGGGAATGTCCCAGACCCATGTCCCGATGATCGCCCCTGCAGCCAGCGCCAGTTGCAGGCGTTCGGAGGCATCGGTTGGAAACTCTGCAGACGAAGTCAAATGATCGCCCGGCTGAAAAGGTAGTTTGGCGCTTTCTTGATCCATCGCACCCTCAACGCTGGCAGCTTGAAAACGGTAAGCATACCCGGCGGGATCGAAGAAACACTGCAGAAAGCTCAATCATAGAGGGCTCCCCCGACTTCTTGTCACTCACAGCATGCTGGGCTCGCATGGCGGGTTCATGTTCGCTGGCAACCTTGTCAATCAAGGGTTTTCAGGGCCCTGATAGCGAATTCAGCAATCGCGCTGAGCTGCGCGGTGCTCATGCCGCCCTTCGCACTCACCTTCATTCCGCTCAGCGTAGAAAGCAGAAAATCACAAGCGCCGGCGACATCAATCCCGGCCGGAAGCTCATGAGCCTCGATACATCGACTCAACGTATCTTCAAGCGCCTTGCGAAGGGTTTGTCCCGCGTGCTGATTGAGCTGATTGAGCTCGATGTCACTGAGCCCGAATTCACAGATGGCGTTGACGCCCATGCACCCTGCCGTTCCTTCGCGTTCAACACGCGACGCAAATGACAGTAGGGTGTTGTAGAGAGACTCAAGCGGCGTTGCGTCTTTCCCCAAGCGCCAGGCGAGATCGGAGATGCTGTTGGTCTGGTACTGTTGCAGGGCCTCGACATAGAGTTGGCGTTTATCGCCAAAGGCGTTGTACATGCTCTGGCGACTCAAGCCCATGGCATGCATCAGTTCATCTGTCGAGGCCGCCGCAAAGCCTTTTTCGCAGAACACGTTTATCGCCTGAAGCAGTGCCTGGTCACGGTCGAATTGTCTCGGTCTTGCCACAACTACTGCCTCAGGGATGAAAAACGTATCGGGTCACGCCAGAAAGCCACCATCAGCGGTCAGGCTGGCGCCCGTCACGAACGATGCTTCCGCACTGGCCAGGTAAGCAGCAAGGCTTGCGATCTCCTCGGCAGTACCCAAACGACCCAACGGAATCAGGCCGATAACGTGGTCGATGTAGGGAGCATCTGCCGGGTTCATGTCGGTCGCAATCGGGCCGGGCTGAATGTTGTTGACGGTGACTCCACGAGCAGCGAAGTCGTGCGCCAGGCCGCGGATCATACCGCCGATTGCGGCTTTGGTCATCGAGTACGCGCTGGCTCCCGCCAGGCCAGTGCGCTGACCCGACACGCTGCCGATGGTGATGATGCGATCACCCTGCTTCAGAAATCTCGATGCGGCTTTCGCAGCGACATAGGTCGCCCGAACGTTGACCGCATACATCTCATCGAACGCCTCGACGCTGAACTCATCGACGGTACCCAGGCCGAGGACGCCAGCGTTGTTGATTAGAATATTCAGAGCGCCGAAGTGCTCGATCGTCTTGATGACCGCTTGCTCGACCTCCAGAGCGACCTTGCTGTCCGCCTTGATTGCCAGGGCGCTGCCTCCTTCGCCGCGGATCTTGTCGACCAGCGACTCAGCGTTCGCCGTTGAGGCTGAGTAAGTGAAGGCGACTGCGGCCCCCTCCTCGGCAAGACGGCGGACGATGGCGGCCCCGATACCGCGGGATCCTCCGGTGACAAGGGCAATTTTTCCCGTGAAGCGTTTAGTGAGGGGGGTCATATCGATAAGCCTTTAGTGGATTAATTTATCTATAACGCGATCATTAGGCCTTTCTTTGGCGACCAAATCAACAGTTAATAGATTTAATTATCCATAATTGCTCGTTTTTCAGGTTCGACGACGCGCATCACCCCTGACGTGAACGATTTTCAGGGCGCTGTGCAACGCTCATCAGCCCCAGATCATGAATCGTGTCAGCGGCAAAATCGATGAACGCCGGGACAGCGCGAGGTAGCCGCCCGCGGCTTTGATAGTCGATACCGACGCCGGTTGCCCCCATCCGTTTCGTGCGAGAAGCACGGGAACGAGACGCTGAGCTGTGATCAAGCGTCCGTCAGACCATCTTAGGCACGGTGCCGACGGCAAGCCGACAATGGCAACCCGCCTTGGCTGATGTCGTCGATTTCGTGCTCGTGGAAGATCACGGTCGTGTCCTCGCGAGGCTTCCCCATCACGTTGAAGAGCAAATCGGCGATGCCTTTGTAAACAGCTGCTTTCTGGTCGGCAGTGGTCCGGTCCGCCCCTGGCGTCGTGCCTTCCCGGGTTACTAGGATATTTACGATTGGCATTGGAAACTCCAAGGTAATAAGGGGAGCGCGCTTGGCGCCCCCTCCGAAAATTTCAACGGCCAGCGATAAGGCCGCCATCAACGTGCAGGATCTCACCGGTCGAGAAAGCGGCGTCTTCAAGGTAGAGAACAGCACGGACGATGTCCTCGACCTCGCCAAGCTTGTTCATGGGATGAAAGGCTGCCAACTGCTCGATAATTTCAGGGTTGTGCATCGGCGTGCGAATAACACCAGGCGCGACAGCGTTAACACGAATCCCACACGTGGCGTATTCGATCGCCAGGCTCTTGGTAGCCGAATTCATGCCGCCTTTAGTAAGCATGGCAATGAAGGCAGGAGCGCGCGAGCTGGCGAACTCTGCCGTCGAGGCTGTAATCTGAACGACATGGCCGCTGCCCTGATCAAGCATCACAGGAATGACTGCCTGAGTGGCAAAGTAAAAGCCATCAACGTTAGTCTTCAACTTCAGGCGGTAATCGTCTTCTGTGTAATCAGTGAACGCTTTGCCAATGAAAATGCCGGCATTGTTGACCAGCGTGTCGATGCGACCAAAGCGCTCCAGCGCCGCTGCCACGAGCCTTTTGCTCGTCTCGGGATCGCCTATGTCGCCGGCGATGGTGATCAAGTCCGGATTTGTGGATGGCTGAATGGAGCGCGAGGTGGCGATGACACCGTACCCCTTTTTCAGAAACGCATTCACGATGGCCTCACCCATCCCCTGTGAAGCGCCGGTCACAATCGCAACTTTCTGTACGTTGGACATAGCTTGACTCCTGCATATTTGTCTGGTGAGCAGAAGATAAGCCGTTGTCAGGTGTTCGAAAATTACCTATCTTCGCCCAATGACTGTTCAAAAACGCACAAACCTCGATTGGCAAGACGTCAGGATTTTCTTGGCGCTGGCACGACATGGAAGCCTGTCTGCCGCCGCGCGAGCGCTGTCGGTCAACCATGCGACGATCGCACGGCGGCTCCATTCGCTGGAGGAGACTCTTGGCGAGAAGCTCGTCGAGCGCAGACCTGACGGCTACGCATTGACGCTGGCGGGTACACACGTGCTTGAAGCGGCAAGCGACATGGAGCAAGCCGCACAGACTCTTAGTCGAGGAATGCAGGACGGCACACCTTCCGGTCTTGTCAGAATCAGTGCCTCGCCCGGCCTCTCTGGCGGCTTTCTTATATCGCGGCTGCCTGCCTTGACAGCCCGTTATCCCAAGCTGGATATAGATCTTTCCCCTGCCTTGCGTTCCATCAGCCTCGACCGGCATGAAGCTGATATTGCCATCCGCTTCGACAGGCCCAAGGACGGTAATATCATCGCGCGTCCGCTTGTCAGTGTCGGCTTTGGGTTCTATGGAACGGAGGAGGCCTGTCACTCGTTTGAAGCCGGAAGCAATCTGGTTTTGATCGGCTTCAATGAGGCCGATGGTCACTTGGCGCAAGAAAAGTGGGTGGCCCGGCATTTCCCCCGTGCTCGCATCGCATTTCGCGCCAAAGATCAGGCTCTTCATGCCGTAGCCGCCCGCTCAGGAATCGGACTGGCGTTGATTCCGCACTATATCGGGCGAGCGGACCCGACACTTCGGGTGTGCGACCTTGGCGCAGTGCCCTCCAGCCGGGAGGTGTTTGTATTGACGCGCAGTCGCGATCGAAAGGACGTATCCATCCGAGTTGTTGCCGATGAAGTGGCTGACATGTTTGATCAGGAACGTGACCTTTTCTTGTAAGTTGCAAAAAACTTACCGTATCAAACGTGCATTGCATGGCAACTCCGCAGATGAACCTTCGCATTATATTGGTCCGATAACACTGTGTTGATGCAGGCAGGGCTGAGATTCTTGTGTGCAGCTTCACCTAGCCTCTGGGCGAGTGGCAGCTTTCGAAAGCAGCCACTCGCAGTCCTGTTGAAGCGACGCTTACCTTAATATCCAGACAAACTCTGGTTGGGAGATGAGCGCCGCTTGTTTTGAGTGAGAAAACCATTGATGGAAGTGGCTGGTCAAATCACTCTTCGGTACAACTTGAAAGGCACAACGTTGGGCGCATAGGAGCCTTTTACCAGATTGCTGGTACGCTCAGCGCTGGCACACGCCAGAGTCCATCCAAGCGCACCATGCCTAGTGTTCACGAACAGGTTTTATACGGCGGTGGCGTCGATGTATGGCAATCCGTCTACCGTCATAGGACGCATCCCACACCACGCGTTGACCTCCAAAGGCAAGCTCCCTGAGCACTCAGACGACTAAAGTTTCACAAACCTGATCAGCAAACTTCTGACACCGAGGCTAAGTGTCTTTCGTTGCCGCAGGTTTGGTGACACGTTTCCTGCGAATCGGCTGCACCTGTGAGCGCAAATGGGTAATCACCTGCTCCAAGGTTTCTGCCCTCACTTGCTGTGTCGTTGCGGCATGCTGCGCGTTTTCAAGAAGGGTGGAATGGACGGCGAATTTGGCCTCCCATTCAGCCACTTGCCTAGCGCTTTGAGCTGCAAGGGCCTTCTCCGCCGCCAACTCGGGTTTGATGAGGTCCAAGGTTTTTAGCGCTGTGTCTAGCTGCTTCTGCAACTGGGCCGACTGCTTCCCTGCCTCTTTAAGTTGCACACCAGTCGCCTTGGCTTCCTCACGGGCGCGGTCGACTTCCCGGTGGGCACGCTCTTCCACTCCTTTCACATAGGTTTCCTGCGCTTTACGCGCCTGGTCTGCGTCATACCGGTGCGAGAGCAACTGCCGCTCTACCGTCTGGATACGCTCTCGCCCGATTTCGCACTCAGCCTTCAATCCATCGCGTTGTTGTGTGAGGTCATCGATTTGTCGCTGACCCTGCTCGAGCAGACGCTCCAGATCAGCCAGTCGGCGCTCAGCAAACTGCTGCTGCGCGATTGCAGTTACGGCTTGCTGACGATACTGAGCTGCCTCCTGTCGAGCAGCATCCTCTATCGCAAACACTTCGGCTCTCTCGTCCATAAGGACTTTACGCTGTTCGTCTAGCGATTGTTCCACTACGGCTTCGGCGAGTTGAACCGCCTGCTGCCAGATCGATAAAAACGCCTGCGACACCTCAGACGGCAATGATGGGAGGCGAGTTTCACCTCTCAACCGTTGAGCCAAACGGTCCCACCATTGATCCAACAGGCTACCAACGCGTGCAGGACTGCCGCGGCCCAATTCAAGGCGGACGCGCTCGACTGTTGGGCGCTCACCTCTTGCCAATACCGTATCTGCAGCGGCAAAGACGTCTGTTTCTGGAACTCCTACCGCCACGGGCCACCTCCGGCTATATTAGGTCTGATAAATGAAGTTTATCCGACTCTATTTTCTGACAATGACTATTTTACTACGTTGAACGTAATGAATAAAACGAATGAATTGAAAATTGTCATTGATGCCCCGCTGGAGCTGAATCAGCTCACGGATAGCGCTCAACAGGCTGCAAAAGCTTTCATTGCCGCCGGCACGGCAGCCAATACGGTGCGCAGCTACTGCAGCGCCCTCGCCTACTGGTCAGCGTGGCTGCAGCTGCGCTACGGCCGCGCGCTGGGCGACAGCCCCTTGCCTGACACCGTTGCCATGCAGTTCATTGTCGATCACCTGGCACGGCCGCTGGATGACGGCGGTTGGGCACATCTGCTGCCGCCACCGATTGACGCAGCATTAGTTGCGGCCAAGGTGAAAAGCAAAACAGGCGCACTGGCCTTCAACACTGTCAGCCACCGATTGGCGGTGTTGAGCAAATGGCATCAGGTGAATCAATG
Source organism: Pseudomonas sp. NPDC090208 (assembly GCF_044746785.1). Classification (NCBI taxonomy): domain Bacteria; kingdom Pseudomonadati; phylum Pseudomonadota; class Gammaproteobacteria; order Pseudomonadales; family Pseudomonadaceae; genus Pseudomonas; species Pseudomonas sp. NPDC090208. The sequence goes on along the minus strand of NZ_JBIVCU010000003.1, from coordinate 147,728 downwards.
GCCAAGCCCCACCGAATCCAGCACCGTCAGAACCCTGCTGCGCGAAGCGCGCAAGGCGCAGAGCCGGCAGGGTGTGCAGGTGCGCAAGAAAACGGCGGCGGTGCTCGAACCCCTACAGGAGCTGTTGGCCACCTGTAGCGACGGCGTGCGCGGCATCCGCGATCGCGCCCTTCTGCTCCTGACCTGGAGCGGCGGTGGTCGACGGCGATCCGAAGTTGTCAAACTCACGGTCAATGATGTGCGCCCCCTGGATGGCGATACCTGGCTGTACACCCTGGGAGCGACCAAAACGGACACCAGCGGGGTGCGGCGAGAAAAGCCATTACGCGGACCGGCAGCGCAGGCGCTGGCTGCATGGCTCGCCGCCGCCCCGGCCAGTTGCGGCCCACTATTTCGGCGCGTGTACAAAGGCGGCAAGATCGGTGACCAAGGCCTATCTGCGGACCAGGTCGCGCGCATCGTCCAGCGCCGCGCAAAATTGGCCGGTCTGGAAGGCGACTGGGCTGCGCACAGCCTGCGCTCCGGCTTTGTCACGGAAGCTGGACGCCAGGGGGTGCCCTTGGGTGAGGTCATGGCGATGACCGAACATCGCAGTGTTGGCACTGTCATGGGTTATTTTCAGGCAGGTTCGCTGCTGGATAGTCGGGCTAGCCAGTTGCTAACGAATGCTACTGCTGCAGCGGAGCGCGCCGACGAGAGCGGACAAAGCTAACTCCGGTCGCTGAATTCCCCGCCCCGCGCGACTAACCACGCACGTACGGTGTCAGGCTTCCTCTAGTTTTGCGGGACCAACGACTAAAAGGAGAGCCCCCTCCCCGATGAGCCTGTGCCGCCCTAGCGGCATTTTTCAGTGTTTATCGTTCGCTCATAAAATTGGATGCGCGCTCGGCCGTAGTATCCTTATCGAGCGGTGGCTGATCCGATCCCACACCAAACGCTGGCCACGACCTCCTAACCACGTGCTCAAGCGCTTCCACCCTACCATTTGCCGCGAAACTCACGAGACTCCTTCGAGGAGGTCTTAATAGGCACTGGCATTACCAAAGGGCAGGTAATGCTGGCCAATCAACGAGAGAAATTTGACCAGCCCCATGTAGCGGTATACTTCTGGAAACGGGCTCAGACCTGTGCCGCAGAGTCCGCCATGAGAGCTTCTCAGATGACCGAGAGTGGCCATCCATGGTACCGCAGGGTTTCGGAGTGGAGCGGTCTCGGCACAGGGTGGAGTTCACCCACACAAGCGGGCTTTGAATCGCAAGTTTCTCCCAATTGACAGGTCACTCAAGGATGCCGCCATGACGCTCGTGACTCAGAAGCAAGTTCGTCAAGCTGTGAACTCGTTGACCGCCCAGGGCCGGGTGCCAACCCCAAAGTCGATTAGCGAGCACTTAGGCGGCGGGTATTCTGCCGCCTCGATTAAAGCTCAACTAACAGCCTTGGCCAAGGAAGCCAGCCGACCAATTGCGAACCAAACACCTCCGCCGACACCGGTGCGCCCGACAAACAAAAAAGAACAGCATCTGGTTGAGCGCCTACGTATGGTGGAGTTCGCGCTGTACAGGTTAAAGCAAGCGCTCGACAGCGAATGCAGAGAGAACGAGAAACTGCGTGAGCGCCTCACTAATTGCCAAAATGATCTGACCCACGCTGAACTGAAGGTTCGCACCCAGCAATCAGCACTAGAGACGCTAGAGGATAAGCACCAATGCCTGCAAGAAACGGCGCGTATCAGCGAAGCTCAGTTCTGGGAACTGTATCTTTTGAGAGCTGCATTGGCTGACCTTGCTGGTAAGAGATTGGCGTACGAACGACTGAGAATTCGACCAACCGTGCTCCTGTGGCCTGAGCGTTTTCCACTCACCCCCGAGAACCCGACCAGTGAGCACCCGGTTGTGATCACCGCGATGCATCGTGTCAGTCAGTACGAGGAATCATTGAGACGTGATTATGGCGATAAACAGACACAAACGGCACTGCTGACAGAGTGCGAAAACCTCAAGCTGAAATTACGCGCTCAAGAATACCTTTCGACAGGGATTCGAGCCGACCTCGAAAAATGCCGTGAGCGACTGTTTAAACTCACGCAAAAAAAAACATCGAGACGCTCTCACCAGTCTACGAGTGATACCACGGAAAAGATCGATTTAAGTAAAAATGTTGGTATTGGCCCCCCGGAAACCAATCCTCGATGCGGATTCTGGAGAGTCTGCGGTTGCCGTTATGGTCTATGCCAACGCGCCATGCTGCAGATGGCAAGCCTGCTTGCCCTACATCCGCGCGAAATGCCACCCTCGGAATCCGATCAAGAAAACGATGATGATAGCCACCAACGATGAGCCTACTTCGAGGCAGCATCCAGCAACAGGGTTGGTTCTTGATAGAGCAGTTGACTCAAGAAACGCTGCTGGCGCAGGAGTCGGTATGATCGTCGATCATGTTCGTGTATCAATTCCAGCGGCCAGATTGGTCGGTGTTTTCCTGCGACGTACGCCAGGATGAAAGCACGGTCCACATCGGATGACCATGCCGATGTCTCCGCACAACGGCTGAGACTGTCCAGCACATGTGACGAGAAGCTATGTGTTGTGAACCATGCGCAGGCCGATCGAGGCCAGTGCCGTGTATCTCCAGCGTCATAGTGACAGGCAAGCCAAGTTCCAACTGCCGTCTCCAAGCGAGCAGCAGCGCGCTCTGGCGTAATCGAATCCTGGCTGATCCCCCAGCTCTCACAAAAGAGCTGATAGACGCCCCTCTTTTCCTCGCTCGCTCGGGATGGGCAGCAGGTAAGTAATCGAAGTCGCCAGGCCTTTCGCACGTGTCGAAGGATGGACTTGAGGCATTGAATCAATTCACGAATCCCAACCTCGCTGGCCTCCTGCAACTTACCATTGTGACCTAGCAGCGTTCGCGCCTGGACAAATCCTTTTTCAAGAGACCAGTTGACCTCGCTTACACGCCGCTCAAGCAATGGGGGTTGCTCTTGGTTGAAGGAGTCTAAACAAGCCATCTTCGGATGCGTAAGCAGAAAACCAGGACAGCCCAGATTCCCTGCGTGAGAGCCCTCTGTAGATGTCGGTATACGACCGTATCGCTGAAATAGCGCTTCACGATGCGGCGTAAGTAGATCGAAAAAGCTTTGCCGCACCTGAGCCCCCGCCAAGGGGACTTTGCAAGCCGGGCAGCAAAACGGCAGCAAGAACAATCCCGCGCCCCAGGTGTATTCTGCATGGTGGCCGCATGCAGGGCAGCGGTTAAGCAGCACCGTATGGTGAAACGGGCAGCGATGCAGCTGCTCTCTCTGAAAAAACACAAAGTGGCGACGAGCCCCCATACAGATCGTGCAAAATCGTAAGTAGGGGGAACACACATCACCCTGGTCAAAGGGGGCGACCCGAAGGAACATGCTTTCAATGACCTTCCAACTGACACCCAGACGTTTTACTGCGGCGCTCAGATTCAACACAGCGAGCGTTTCGAGACCTGCTATTCCAGGTCGCTGGGTAATACGGCGCCGCGTCGACTTGAACCCTCGCTCAATCGCGTTTCCTGGCACCCCTGTTACTTGCGCGAACCGCGAGAGCACGGTGTATATCGACTCATGCGGCCAGCACTTAATATCAGCGCAACGGCTACCCCATAACGTGAGCTTGTCCCCGTCAGAGTAATGTAACTCAGGATATTCGGCCATAAATAGTCACATCAGCCATTGTCAGGTAATCGAAAAAAAATACTTCGGACAGCAGGTGATCCACGAGGGATTGCTTAAGTTGAAAACTTTCATCGTCGAGTTCGTAATATTCAGAGAACAAGATTTCCACGATGCCAGTCAGATATTTCATCGGCACTCGACATTCCGTGAATCTGCCTTGACTGTCGATAGCAATGGTGAACGCTTGCCAAATGACAGTGGCGCAGTCCTCGAGCCTGAACCCTCGCGCGTAGGCTCGCGGGAAGAAAAAACGAGTCGAGGGCCAGTCTGGGTCGCTTTCGATTAAGGTGTCATAGCCTTGTAGAACATATGCGACTTCGTTAATGCTGCGCAGCCCCATAAACTCATTGATAGTATTCATCAGTCGCGTAATAATTACTCCGTTGCCCCGCTCAAGGTATAGCTTACGAAAAGTCAGCAATTCGCGCTGTCCAACCAACACGGCAATTAGCCGCACATTGCTTTCTTCCAGCTTGTCGAATAACTGGCAAAGCCAGGTCAGTTGGAGGTCCGTCCATCTCTGAGGTTCGTCGATAAACAGGAGGTAAACTTGAGGTGGATTGCGCTTGCCCTGCTCCACCATACGCTGAATCGCTTGGCGCTTACACTCACCCGCAGTGCCAACAGCTGAGGCTCCTACAGCATTGCACAGGCCAACATAAAACTCCTTCGGCGACGCATAGCTATTCACTTCAGCATCCATTTTTGCGGTCGGAAGGTCGCGATATCGCGACTTTGCTTCTAGTTCTAAATACTCAATCATTTTACTCTTGCCTGCGCGATACATTCCCCAGAAAACAAGACCTCCACTGCGGCGCCTTATAGCTTTGTCCAAATGTTCCCATGCATGAGAGATTGGGTCGCTCGACAAGAGGTACTGGCGTTTTACCACTGGATGCTGTTCAACTGGATAAGGTCTAATCAGAGTAGGATCGTAATTACTCATGGCTATCATCCTTGGTGATATAGCTCCGGCGCAAGCGTTCTTTGGGAGGATGAGGGGGTGGTAGCGGTGGCGGCGTGCTAACAGGTAAAGTCGCTGCGCCGGTATGCTTAAGGTTGTAAGTAGCAATATCCCGTTCGCCCCAATTATTGGCCTTTTGTAACGCATGCAGCATGTCAGCCAGCGAGTTCTCGCTGTAGTCAATTTGCCCGTGCTTCACTGCACTCATTAATCGGCTGCGCAACTTTTCGCTATGAGGCGTCGTCCAAGGTCTCGGTGGATAAACCTCACCCAAATAATCACCAGTACGAGTATACACTTTCACATAGCTTATATTGTAAGGATCCCACTGAATTATCACTTCCTCACCAACTGAGCTCTTCAGTGCCGGCAGGTTACGGTAGCGTACATGCATGAAGTTAATGTAAGCACTTAATTTCCCATCGCTTCGCACCCTGACCAATTGAGTCTTGTCAGTGAAGGCGTGGATATCGTGAAAGCGTTTATCTAATCGGTTGAACAACAACCCCAACTCCCGAGCGGTCCGCACAAACAAATCCAGCGGTGAATGCGGAGCGATGCTAGTATGCGACCGGCCATTGTAGTCGGAAATGACGATATCCAACGCGTGGTGCATCTCCTCCAACGTCAACAGAAGTGATAAGTCCCCTCCCTTCGGCGCGAGACGCTTGATGATTTGATCTCGAGAATGGGAACCCTTACTCCCCACTATCCGATGTGAAAAATTGTCGATAAGGAACCTGAAGAAAGCTTCTACGATCGCCCGGTCATTCGGTCGATGAGGCGGTCCATAGTCCACAACCGAACCTAGTAAGTTTTCCACTTTCTTCCAAACGTCGGTTGCATGGTGGGACAACGCATTATCGACTTTGTATATCAATCCAGTCGCCCAAGCGAGTTCCTCCATTTTCTCTGCCGGGAATCCGCCTTCGACTTTATACATTACATCTGGAACGACTGAAACAGGCCTATCATGTGGTGCTATCGAGCGGTAAATAGCCTTAAGCAGGTCGGTTTGATCGTAATTTCGACCCAGCGCGAGACTGTAACCTAGAACACAGCGCGTATATACATCAATCACCAAGATGATCCAGACACAAATAATCTCATAATAGGACGTCAGACCATACTGATCCTTTTCCCGAACAGTGAGACGCAGATCAAGCTGGTGTCCGTCAATCTGAATCTCCTGCAGTGGTGCGGACGCCTGGATATAAATTCGCTCTTCCAACTGCCTAGCCAAGTCTTCCCGTTGTTCGTTTGCCCGTTCGCGCGCACAGCGCTTAATGTACTCGGCCAAGGCGCGCTTCCCTTTGCCTCGCCGGTTAAACGGGTATTCAGACATTGTAACCCCTTGTTTTCTGCACTCCTTGAGGAAAAGGTCATGGAACGAGGCCAAGCGCTTCTCGCCTCCTCCGGCACGCGGCTTATATTGCTTAACCCAAGGTCTAATTTTCTCCACCAGTTTAGGGTGTTGCATGAGTAACTGACCGAATACCCCGGCATCGCCGTTCGTCGCTGGCTCAGATGACGCATCACCAACCTGGGCTTTTCGACTATAGCTATTTAAACGATAGTTGGGGAGTGCCGCCCGAAAGCCTACCAACTCCCCATCCGAATCAGTTATGATCGCCCTTTCTATCATTTTAAAAAGCGACGAGGAGGACACCTTATATTTTTCTTCTATTTCCAGCACCGTAGCGCCATACAGAAGATACGCCTGCAAGGCCTTCAGTCGCGATTCAACACGTTCTTTTTTCTCATCCGCCAGTGCTTCTATATTGAGCACTGGCCATGAGGCTACATCGACACTTTCTCTTATCAATTGAAACTTAGAAAACCTTTTCTTGGCATCGCTCATATTTTTACCATTCTCGTTACTTTGAGCACAGATGAACTACTCAGCAGTTCATCACCAAGGCTACTTATAGAAAAGTATCCGATGCGCACCAACTCGAAAGCATATGCAATGGCTTCTTGATTAGAATACGCCGACATCCGTTCTAGCTCGCCAACTGATACCTCGCTACCTCTAATCGAGCTAGCAAATTTCTTAAGATTTCTACTTGATAGTTTGTCGCGCACACTTACCAACACTGACAGCATATTAACTCTATTCCAGAATAGAGTTTCATTAAACGGGCTTTTCTCCGGCATCAAAGGAGATAGCCTCACACTGAAAGACTTAGCGTATTTCGCTAGCGCTTGCATTGCCATAGTGCGCGACGGGTTAGGAACATACAAAAAACAATCGCAGTCTATATATCGTACGTAGTATGCAATGTATATGGCGCCGCTATCATGGTCAAACCAGCGGTTGGTAGCTTCAAAGCTGACGACCGCTGGATCGAACTCTAGCATCGACCACGCCAATAGTTGCTCTTGGTAAAAAAGTGTCATAGGAGCATGATTTGTTAAGCTAAACACACGATACAGATGCCCCCCCTTCGGACGTACTGCTTCGCGCAACCCGGCATACGGGAACGATGCATTGGGGTCGTTAGACATAGTAACTACCCCGCTGCTCCCCGAGACCGAGGCACGACGCAGAATCAATAATCAACTCAGATTCAGAAGGGGGACAATCGTAATGCTGGCGGCACAAATATTCGATGGCTAGCGCCAGTGGCCTCCCCAGCGAGCTAGGGACAACAACCCTACTCGCAATAGAAAAAACGTATATGACAATAGCATCAGAAATTAACGGTGCGGACAGCGACATTCCTACTCTCCAAAATGAGTCATGGAAAGTAAGATCGTCCTGTTCCTCTTAGCGGGGGCCGTCTTACGTGCAACGGCCCTATCCTAGACGATTAAGAATAGGAGGGAAATAGAGAATATCTATCAATTGTTAATTTTTCGTGCATTTGCCATATCACCACACAAGGCGAAAGTTTCCATTTTCCAAAATCTCTACAAAACAGTAACTTGTTCAAGCCCACGGGCTTTCTCCAAGAATAAAATAGGCGACTTTTTCTCCAAATTATCCCTCGCAACGACTTTTTCTCCAAAATTTTGTTATTTTCGTGATGATGGAGAAAATAATTATTAGGTGTTTTCGTAGCAAGAATATGGGGCGTCCATTAGGAGCGGATATAAAAATGGGGACTTTAGACGCGATATTAGAAGAACTCCAATAATTCATTTCTCCAAAAATTACATCAGTGCGCGACGTATTTATGTACTAAAAATAACATGAAAATTGCCATTACGGGACACATTCACTCATGAAATAATTAAGCATTATCTTATGTCAGGTCGTTGCGAAGCGTTTTGCAGCGGCGTGGCGGTACGAAACACGGGGGATCTGCCAGATGAACAAGGCCGAGCGCTATCTACAGGCGGGCACGCGGGAAAACACCCGCAAGAGCTACCGGGCGGCCGTGGAGCATTTCGAAGTGAGCTGGGGCGGGTTTCTGCCGGCAACGGCGGACAGCATCGTGCGTTATCTGGCGGAGTACGCCGGGCAGCACGCGTTCAGTACGCTCAAGCAGAGGTTGGCGGCTCTGGCGCAGTGGCACGTCACTCAAGGTTTTCCCGATCCGACCAAAGCCCCGGCGGTGCGGCAGGTGCTCAAGGGCATTCGCGCGTTGCATCCCGCCCAGCAGAAACAGGCCAGCCCGCTGCTGTTGCACCATCTGGAACAGACGGTGGGCTGTCTGGAGCGCTCCGCCGCCGCGGCCGCTGAACGTGGCGACTTCAAAGACGTGATGAGACACCGACGCGATATCGCCCTGGTGCTCATCGGTTTCTGGCGCGGGTTTCGCGGCGACGAATTGGCGCGGCTACAGGTCGAGAACACCCAGGCGCAGGCCGGCACAGGCATCAGCTTCTACTTGTCGCACAGTAAAGGTGATCGCAGTCATGCCGGCGTCACGCTGCATACGCCGGCCCTGAAGAAGCTGTGCCCGGTCGAGGCCTACATCAACTGGATCACCGTCGCCGGTATCGCACGCGGGCCGGTGTTCAGAAAGCTGGATCGCTGGGGCAATCTGGCCGAAGACGGCATCAATCCGAACAGCCTGATTCCCTTGCTGCGGCGGATCTTCAAACAGGCCGGCATCCCCGCCGAGGCCTACAGCAGCCACTCCATGCGCCGCGGCTTCGCCACCTGGGCATCGGCCAATGGCTGGGACATCAAATCGCTGATGACCTATGTCGGCTGGAAGGACGTGAAGTCGGCGCTGCGTTATGTGGATGCCGGTGTTTCGTTTGGCGGGTTGGCGCAGGGATCGTCGGTTTCCCGAATTGAAAGCGGCGATCCCCTCGCCTGAGGCGGCACTCAAAGCGCCAGTGTCGCCGACAGTAGCCAGGTGCGCGGCGTCGACAGGGTCAGCCCCGGTTCGCTGTCATCGGAGGCGCCGGCAGAACTCCAGTAGCGCTTGTCCAGCACGTTCTCGACGTTGGCTCGCAGGGTGACCGTCTTTTCCTCGACCTTGAAGGCGTAACGCGCGCCGACATCGAAGCGCTCCCAGGCGTCGATGGACTTGCTGTTGGCCTGATCCAGGTACTGCGAGCTGGAGTAAATACCGCGACCGGTCAAGGTCAGCCCCTGCACACCGGGAACGTCCCACTCGGCGCCGAGGTTGACGTTGTATTTCGGCGTGGCCGGCGCCCGGTTGCCGTCGAAGGCGCCGTTGACGGTATGGGTCAGCTCGCTGTCGATGTACATCACCCCGCCCAGCAGACGAAAACCCTTGAGCGGCTCGCCGAACACGCTCAGCTCGACGCCGTCGTTTTGCCGTTTGCCATTGGGGCCGAACACCCGTGAAGTGGCGTTGGTTTCATAGGCCGGCTGCTTGATGCGGAACGCTGCGGCGGTCAATGCGAAGGCGCCGAGGTCGTATTTCGCGCCCACTTCCACCTGACGGCTGATGAAGGGCGGGAAGATTTCGTCTTCGTTGATCGAGGTCGATGGCGCGATCTTGCCCTGGCTCAACCCCTCCATGTAGTTGACGTACAGCGACAGCTGATCCGTGGCCTTGAACAGCAGACCACCGGAAGGCGAAACCTTTTCCTCGTCATAGGACGTGTCGCCTTTGACGTCGTCAGTCCAGTCATCCACCTTGACCCGCTGCCAGCGCGCACCGAGGGTCAGCAGCAGGCGATCGTCGAAGAACCCCAGGGTGTCGGACAGTGCCAGGCCGCTGAAGCGGTTTTCGGTGTAGACCTCGGAGTCGAAACGCGTGGGTCGGGACGGCGTCGGCGTATCGACCGGGTTGAACAGGTTGCTGGGCGCCGCCGCGTAACGGGCGCCGCCGTTTTCAAAGTCCATATAGAAGTAGCTGGCCGCCAGATTGACCTCATGGCTCACCGGACCGGTATGGAACCAGCTACGCGCTCCGGCCGTTGCCGTGCGCACGTTTTCGTCGCGGGTGAAGTCTCGTGGCTGCACGCTGAAGTCGCCGGCATTGTTGGTGATGGACACGGCATGGCGGAGGAAGTCGTGGTTGCTTTTGCGCGCACCGACACCGCCGTAGAGCATCACCGAGTCGTTGAGGTCGTACTCGGCATTCAACGTGCCGAACGTGTCGCGGGTCTGTGCCCTGCTCCAGGCCTGGGCATAGTTGTGGCGCACATCGTTGGCGTTCGGCACCTTGGCGTTGGCGCCGATCTGCACACGCTCCTGCGGCGCATCGGTGTCACGCTCGGTGTGGCCGATGTCCGTCGACAGGCGCAGGCGCTCGCCACGGAAGTCCAGGCCCAGCACCGCCATTTCACGGTCGACGCTCTGGTGATCCCACTCGGTGTCGCCGGACTGCTTGACGCCGTTGAAACGCACGCCGAACTGGTTGTCATCGCCGAAGCGCCGACCGACATCCACGGCCCCGCCGATCTGGTTGTTGGAGGCGTAGCTGCTGGTGAACTCGGTGATCGGCTTGTCGGTGGCGCGCTTGGGCACCACATTGATGCCGCCGCCGACACTGCCGCGCGGCGATATGCCGTTGATGAGTTGGGTCGGGCCTTTGAGGATGTCGACGCGTTCGGCCATTTCCATGTCGATGGTGTACGTCGGCAGCACGCCGTACAGGCCGTTGTAGGCGACATCACTGTTGAACAGACTGAAACCGCGAATGGTGAACTGCTCATAGCGACCGCCCGCGGGGTTGGTGGCACGTACCGACGGGTCGCTGGCGATCAGATCGCCGAGGGTGCGCGCCTGCTGGTTCTTGACGGCCTCTTGGGTGTAGGTGGTCATGCTGAACGGGGTGTCCATGAAGTCCCGCGAACCCAGCAAGCCCTGCGAGCCACGCCGCGCCACCTGGCCGCCGGCATAGACCTCGCCGTCAGCCGTTGCATTGGCGGCGTAGATCGAGGTGGGGTTGAGTTGCAGGCTTCCGGCGGCCGGTGCCGGCGTCAGGGTGTAAGCCTGCTCACCGACCGGCAGCAATTGCAGGCCGGTGCCTTGCAGCAAACGGGCAAAACCCTCCTCCACCGCGTATTCGCCGGACAGCCCGGCGCTGTTGCGACCGCTGACCAGTGCCGGATCCACCGACAGATTGACCCCGGCCAGTCCGGCAAAACGGGTCAATGCCGCGCCAAGGCTGCCCGCAGGCACCTCGTAACTGCGACGCTCGGCGGTTTGTGCCCAACTGGTGGCGACGAACAGAGGGTTGGAACTCAAGGTCAGCAACAGACCGAAATGCAGCAGCGGACGAAGGCGATAAGGGGACGCGACGGACATGAAGGCAAGCTCTCGTATTTTGTTCACTTACCCGGAATGACCAGTGAGGTGAAAAAAAGGGACAGCTTCATGCAGATTTTTTTTGCACGACAGCATGGCGCGGCAGCAGCGTGACCCAATAGCGCGTACGCATGCGCACTTCCACCGGCAGGCTCGCCGCCAGTAACGAGAGAACGCGGTCGGTATTGTCCAGACGAAAGCTACCCGTCACACGCAACGATTCAAGCGCCGGTTCCCAGCGCAACAGGCCACTGCGATAGCGCGCCAGCTCCCGGAGAAAATCTCCCAGCGGCTGGTTTTGCGCCATCAGCACACCCTCGCGCCAGCCCGGCAACAGCGCGTCGAAGGCACTGATTTGCCCCGCTCCGCCGGATTGCAAGCTGACCTGCTGGCCGCCACGCACTGTCAGCGGCGGCCCCTGCAACGGCTGCACCTGCACGCTGCCACTGACCACCGAGACCTGACAGTCGCGATCATTCAGACGCACGCAGACTTCGCTTTGACTGACCCGCACCCGGCCATAGGGACTGTCGATGGTCAGTGCCAGGGTGCCGGGCACCTTGAGCGCCATTTCGCCGCGCACCAGGGTGAGTCGGCGCGCCGGCAGGTCGACATTGACTGCACTGGCGGTGTTCAGCTGCAACGTGCTGCCGTCAGCCAGGGTGATGCGGCTCTGTTCACCGGTGGCGGTGTGCAGGTCGGCGCGCCAGACCTCCAGCGGCAATTGTCGGCTTATCAGCCACGCGGCGGGCACCAACGCCGCCACACCCAGTGCGCCCTTGAGCAGCGCGCGCCGGGACTGATCGGGACGGTCCAGTGTCGCCATCGCCAGATTCGCCGGCAGACCACTGAAGCGTTGGCGCAGTTGCTGGATTTTCTGCCAGGCGTGCTCATGGCTGGCGCTGCTGTCGCGCCAGTCCTGCAAACGGCGGTGATCGTCGTCGCTGGCGCTGCCGGACTCCAGCAATGCCAGCCATTGCGCGGCACTGCGCACGACTTCGCGCTCCTCGCGACTGAGCGACGCGCGACTCACCAGTCCACCAACAGGCAATGTTCGTAGGCCTGCGCCATGTAGCGTTTGACCGTGCGTTCGGACACCTTCAGGCGCTCGGCGATCTCGCGGTAACCCAGGCCTTCCAGCTGGCTCCAGAGAAACGCCCGACGCACCAGCGCGGGCAGACCGTCGAGCAGTTCGTCCAGCGCCTGCAGGGTTTCCAGCCACAACCAGCGCTGCTCGGGTGACGGCGCGCTGTCTTCGGGCAATTGCGTCAGCGCTTCAAGATAGGCCTGCTCCAGGCTGCGCCGGTTGTAGAAATTGCTCATCAGGCGCTTGCCCACCGTCAGCAGATACGCTCGCGGCTCGCGCATGTCGGCGATCTGCTGCGAACTGGAGAGCACCCGCAAAAAAGTGTCGTGGCTCAGGTCCGCCGCATCCCAGGCATTGCCCATGCGCCGCCGCAGCCAGCTTTCCAGCCAGCCGTGGTGGTCGCGATAAAGGGTGTCGAGGGTGTGCTGCGCTGCTTCACTCGTCACAAGAGGCCCTGCCTGAGAAGACACAAATGAGAGTGATTCTAATTTGTACAATCTCAGGAAACCAAGCCTTTTTAGTGACGTTCAAGGTGAGCGGTGTCGGTCTTGCTCGTCCATTTCCAGATCCAGCGGCGCAAACGCAACAGTGGCGGGTTCGGCAAGGCCGAGTGGCTCAGCACCATTTCCTTGAATACCGGCCAGGGAAACTGGCTGCCGGGGTCGCCCCTGCGCACCGGGTCGAGGTGCGCATGGGACACCACATGGCGCAGATTGGGGTATTTCGCCCAGGCGTACAGCACGACTCTTGCGGTGGCCACCACTTGCCAGTCCGAAAACGGGTCGCGGTAGTCGTCATTCTCCTGGGTGTTGACGATCTCGATGCCCAGGCTACGGTCATTGACGACAGGGCCTTCACCGAGAACGGTCTTGCGCACATCGATGACATCGCGCACCTGCAGCGCCGCGTTGACTTCCGCCAGCGTGGCCCAGATGAACTGCCCGTGCTGGGGTTCGTTCTTGCCGGGCACGATCCAGTGCGCGCTGACCTCTTTCCTGCGCCAGGCATCAAGCGCGTACGGGGTGCTGTCGCCAGCGGTGCAATGAATGACCAGCGTATCGACGATGTCGAGGGCATCCCTGCCTCGGGGCCGCGAGCAGTTCTGGTTCAGCCAGCTGTAGTCCTTGTGCATCTCTTCGGTGAGCGCAGAACAATCGGGGCGCTTGTCCGTCGGCAGGTTGAAGTAGTAATCCGTGGCGTCAGGCATGCATCCAACTCCCTGTTGGCAAGCGCAGCAAACTGCGCGGTCTGTCTGATGACGTGATTGACCGGTTCGCGGGGACTGCAGGCCGGATGGCACGACCAAAATCCGTTTTGGGTCGCGTTTCAGCATAGCCGAGGCTGGCAAACGCATGGATCCGAGCCTACAGTTCTCAACGGTTGTAGCCATTCATGAAGGAGACTTCATCCTCGCTCGGGTAGTCGTGCGGATCATCGTGCAGGAAGTCAGGGAACGGATAAGTCAGCACTGCGCCAACGCGCTGATTTGCAGACAGGGAGGCCTATCCCATGCCCACCAATACCCCCAGTGACGATATTGCCGTTGCCGCGACGGACTCCACCGGCAAGAAAACCCATCCGCTGACCACGCTGCAAAGCGTTCTGAATCAGGAAGCGCTGGCGCTGGCGAGAAATCCGGATTCCATTTTTCACCCCTCCAGAGCCGGCAACGAAGGCATCGCGGACATCGGCACCCCCAGCCACCGCCACAACGGTGTTGACGACAGCGCTGACACCCAGACTGACGGCGAAGCACTACGCAGCAGCCGCGCCTCCATCGGACTGGCCCTGTCCGGCGGCGGCATCCGCAGCGCCACATTTTCCCTTGGTGTACTGCAGGCATTGGCGAGCCGCCGCAAGCTGGCCTCGTTCGATTACCTGTCCACGGTGTCTGGTGGCGGCTATATCGGCAGCTGGCTGAGCGCCTGGATTCAGCGGGCCGGGATGGCCGAGGTGCAGAACAGTCTGGCCAGTGCGGCCAATATCGCGACCTCGGACACCCCGGTGTCCGCCGAACCGGCCGAGCTGGTCTGGCTGCGCCGCTACAGCAACTACCTGACGCCTCATGTCGGCATCCTGTCCATGGACACGCTGACCTTGCTGGCGACCTGGCTGCGCAACGTGACCTTGAACCTGATCATCCTGCTGGCGTTCTTCGCCTTGCTGTTCACCGCGCCCTACGGGTTGCTGCTGGGCTTCAAAACCCTCCTGCCTTACGCATCGCAGGCCGGCTATTTCGCGGCGTGGTTCGGCCTGGTGTTCATCGCCGGCATTGGCCTGAATCTGTGGCTACAGGGCGTCCATTTTCTGTGGCGCCCCAATCGCTTGCCCACCCGGCTTGGGCAGGTGCTCAAGTGGCAGACATCCACTCCCGGCGTCGTGCTGACGGTCATCGTGCCCGGCATTATTGCCGCCGTCTGTGCAGTGGTCTGGTGGGCTGAAACCAAGCCAGGCTGGGGCGATGCCCTGCCGGTCCTGAGTTACCTCGCCGGGCTGTTGCTGTGTCTGCTGGTGTTATGGGTACTCGCCGAACTGGCCAGTCGCAAGCCTTGGCTGCTGACACTCAAAGAGGCGCTGATCCAGAGCATGGCGGGCGGCGTGGCGCTGCTGGTCGGGCTGCTGCTCATTGCCGGCGCCGGCTCTCTGCTGCGCAAAAATGCCAGTGCCTTTTCTGAATACGACATCGCGCTGTTGTGCCTGGGGCTGCCGGTGTTCCTCATCGTGCTGGGCCTCACCACCACGGTGTTCACCGGCATGGTCGGGCGCGCCTATTTCGAGCGCAGCCGCGAATGGTGGAGCGACTGAACGCCTGGCTGATCATGATCGGTGCCGGTTGGGCCGTCTGGTGCCTGTTGACGTTTTTCTCGCTGCCGTCTCTGCAATGGCTGTACGCCAATATCGGCGGCTGGATTTCCCTGATCGCGACCAGTTGGGTCGGATCGCTGATCGCCTCCCTGTTTCTGCGCAGGCCCGAATCGGCCTCGATCCGCAAACAGGAACGCATCGAGTTTTACCTGAACCTGGCGTCGACGGTGTTCGTGCTGGGGTTGGTTTTTCTCGCGGCTGCGGCCACCCAGAACGTCCTGTTTGCCTTCGCTCCGGCGGGCGCAAACGCGGAAACGATCGAATGGGTGATGTCCGGTCACACCGAATTCGCCAACCTGCCGTTCTTTCTCGTCGCCATGGCGGCGCTGCTGGGTGTCGCCGTGTTGTTTGCCTGGCGAGTCGACATCAACAAGTTTTCTCTGCACAACATGTACAAGAACCGCTTGGTGCGCTGCTATCTGGGCGCCAGCCATCAGAACGAACGCAACGAACAGCCTTTCGTGGGGCTGGACGACAACGATGACCTGCCGCTGCATACCCTGGGCGGGGACGAAGAGAAGGGCATACCGCCGCAAGTGCCGCTGCACATCATCAACACCACGATGAACCTCACCCAGGGCGGGCATCTGGCCTGGCAGGAGCGCAAGGCGGCGTCCTTTGTGTTTACCCCGCTCTACTGCGGCTACTCCCTGGGGCGCACCCAGGGCGACACCACTTCACTGCAGTTCGGCGCCGCTGCCGGGCCCGGCTATCGCCCGACGGCCGGGTATGCCGCCAATGACCTGGAGGAAAAGGGCTTCACCCTCGGCATGGCGCTGGCGACCTCGGGTGCGGCGGTCAGCCCCAACATGGGCCGCGCCAGCAAACCGATGCTGGCGTTCGTGCTGACCCTGTTCAACATTCGTCTGGGTCGCTGGAGCCCGAACCCCGCCCAGGCCGACTGGTTTCTACCCAGCCCGCGTTTCGGCCTGCTGGCGCTGTTGTCCGAACTGCTGGGCTGGAGCGACGAACGCAGCGCCTATGTGTATCTCTCCGACGGTGGCCATTTCGACAATCTGGGGCTTTACGAACTGGTGCGCCGACGCTGCGCGGTAATCGTTGCGGTCGACGCCACCGCCGATGATCAGCGGGAAATGAGCGACCTGGCCGATACCGTGCGCAAATGCCGGGTGGATCTGGGCGTGGACATCGAATTCAGCGGGCTGAACGATTTTCGCGGTGGCAACCTGCGGCTCTGCAAGTCCGGCTATCTGATCGGCGATATCCGTTACGACGCGACCACGACCGGCAAACTGGTTCTGATCAAGCCGGGCATGGCGCAGGCCTACGACGAACCTGCGGACGTGTTGAACTACGCGATTCAGAACCCGACCTTCCCCCACCAGACCACGGTCGATCAGTTTTTCGACGAGAGCCAGTTTGAAAGTTTCCGTCGTCTGGGCAAGAAGCTGGGCGATCAATGCTTCGACGATCCGCAAGTCAGCATGCTCTTGCCTGCGCGCACACCTGGCCCGTTCCGGCCGAAGCCGGTGGGTACGATCAGGCAATCGGCGCCTGTCGCGGGGAACCTGGGGGCGCTGCTGGGCTGGATGAAACGGCCAAAACAACCGGGCCCACAGGACGAGCCTCAGATCGGCCACGTTTAGGCAGCGCCGGAGCCGGCCACTCCCCTGCTCTGCGCCGCTTTCATCCAGTCCCGCGGGTTCAGGCCGGCCTTGCGCCGGAACGCCCGGGCCAGCGCGGACGGG
The DNA here is from genome assembly GCF_044746785.1 of Pseudomonas sp. NPDC090208. Taxonomy (NCBI): domain Bacteria; kingdom Pseudomonadati; phylum Pseudomonadota; class Gammaproteobacteria; order Pseudomonadales; family Pseudomonadaceae; genus Pseudomonas; species Pseudomonas sp. NPDC090208. Next base: position 130,709 of record NZ_JBIVCU010000003.1, on the reverse strand, counting down.
CTTTCGTAGCCCACCTGCTCGGCGATCAGCGCCATGGGCCGGCCTTCGCGTAACAGCTTTTGCGCCAGGCTGACCCGCCAGCTGAGCAGGTAGTCGGCCGGGGTCTGGCCGATGACGTCCTTGAAATGCGCGGCGTAGCTTGCCCGCGACATGTTCGACTCGCGGGCCAGGTCAGACACCGACCAGGGCTGCTGCGGCTGGTCATGGACTTTCACCAGCGAACGCGCCAGGCGCGCATCGGCAAGGCCGGCCATCATTCCCGAGTCGAGGGTGTGGTTGTCGAGCAGGTAACGAAACAGCTGGATGACGATCAGCTCGAACAACCGGTCCAGTGCCGCGTCGCGCCCGCAATGGTCGCCCGCCGCTTCGACGAACAGCCATTGCACGGCGTCCGCCAACATCGGCAGCTCGTCCAGCGCCAGCACGATCATGTCGGGCAACGAGGCCGCCAGCGGGTTACTGCCGCCACCGGCAAACTCCAGCGAAGCGCACTGCAATCGGGCGCCGTGGGTGTCGGCAGCGATCAGCCGGTGCCGGCTCGGCCTGGGGATGAAGATCAGGCTGGGTCGAGTCAGGTCCTTGACCGGGCGGCCATCGACCTCCAGGCGCAGGTTGCCTTCCTGCAACAGGTGGATGTTGCCGCGCTGATCGGCACCGTCGAACAGCGACGTTCCGCACAGCTCGCCGCTGTAGAAAAGATTCGCGCGCACCCCGAACAACGACAACAAGGTAGACAAACGGTCCATAGGCTCACCTGCTTTAGACGATTTGCAGCATTTTATCGACTAATTGATCCCAAAGCGATCACTTCCGGTTGCATCATGATCCCACTGAAGCGCACACCGCGCATCACCACTGGAGAAATCATCATGCTGCGTATGACCGCACTTGCACCTGCTCCTGAAAGCATCGCCGAAAGCGCTTCTCTCTTGGCGACTGATGCTCTTGAACACGCTGCTGCCATTAACTCGTTTTAACCAACCCTTTAACTAAGACACGGGCAAGTCGGGCAAAAACCGCACGTTTTCGAAATGACGTGGCAGGTGATTCCGCTAAGCTGGCCCAAGCCGTCAAATTCCATACCCGTCCGGAGAAAGTCATGGCTACCTACACCTCTGAAACTTCCCAACTGCTCAATAAAGAGTTGGGCGCGCGTATTACTCGTTTTGGCACTCACGCCCTCTTTTTTGCAATGACCGTGATCTACCTGTGGTTCGGCGGCATGAAATTCACCGGGTATGAAGCCAACGGCATTCACGGTTTTGTCAGCAACAGTCCACTGTTGTCGTGGATGTATAACTTCATGAGCCTGATGGGCTTCTCTTACTTCCTCGGTGTACTGGAAATCGCCATTGGCGTACTGATTGCGGCCCGCCTGTTTTCGCCGAAGTTTTCCCTTGTGGGCGGTGCGCTGTCGGCAGGCCTGTTCCTCACCACGCTGTCGTTCATGCTGACCACGCCAGGTGTGTTCGAGCCGTCCCTGGGCTTCCCGGCAATCTCGGTCGTGCCCGGCCAGTTCCTGCTCAAGGACCTCGGTCTGCTGGCGGTGTCGATCTTCATCGTCGGCAGCTCCATCACCGCATTGGAACAGGAATGACCGCTTGCCTGCACTGAGTGCTCCGGTGCAGCCGGCGTCCCTGATTCCCTTTGGCTGGGCGTGACAGTGGTTACTGTTTCGCTCAGCCTTTTTTTGCCACGCAACAAGGCTCGATCCGAATAGCGCATGAATGCACTGCTGATGACCTACAAACTCTTCGCCAGAGTCGCCCGGCACAAGAGTTTTTCAATCGCCGCCAAGGAAGTCGGCCTCGCGCAATCCTCCGTTTCACGCACCATCGCGGCGCTGGAAAGCGAGCTGGGCGTACGGCTGTTCCTGCGCACCACCCGTGCCGTGGAGCTGACTGAAACGGGCCAGATGTACCTGCAGCGCATCGAACCCCTGATTGCCCAGCTGGAAGAAGCCAACCAGGCGGTCAAGGGCAACGGCGAGCTGTCCGGCACCCTGCGCATCGGCCTGACGTCGGGCATGGCCCTGCGCGAAGTGCTGCCGATGCTGTCGGCGTTCGTCGACAGGCACCCGACCCTCAACGTCAATCTGATCCTCGACGATGCGCGCCAGGACCTGATCAAGGAAGGCGTGGACGTCGCCATTCGCTGCGGCCCGCTGGCGGATTCGACGGCCACCACGCGCGTCATCGGAACCACCCGCCGCGTTCTGGTGGCGTCCCCTGATTACCTGAAGCGCAACGGCACGCCGTCCACGCCCCATGATCTGGCGCGTCACGCGATCATCGCCGGGCCGCCCGGAGCAACGTCCGGCATCTGGAATTTCGCCAGAGACGCCCAGCAGCTGTCGGTGCGGATCGAGCCGAAGTTTGCCGTCAACATCAACGACGTGGCGATGGGCGCGGCCGTTCAGGGGCTGGGCATCACCATGACCAGTTGCTGGGCCTGCAAGCGCGAAGTGGCCGACGGCAGCCTGGTGCGCATTCTCGATGACTGGACGCTGGCGGCGGTGAAGATGTACGCCGTGTTCCCGGCCGGCCTGGCGTCGAAACCGGCCGCCCGGGCGTTCGTCGAATACTTCATGAAACAGGGCGTGCTCGGTCAATAGGGTCTGTAGGCACAGAGCGCCGTTCTTGTGGGAGCGAATTCATTCGCGATGAGGCAGGTACTACAGACAGAGATTCGCCGCTTGAAACACCGTTTCGCGAATGAATCCGCTCCCACGGTCAAGTACGTCATTAGCGTCTAAAAGAGGATTTAAAGATTAATGCGCATGACGGATTAATCTTATCCCGGATGTACGGCTAGTCGTGCAATCCGGAATCGTTGACTATTTGTCGGAGCGTTTAGCGCCTGCATGACGTCAACTTTCAAATGCCCGGATCATTATGTCTCGTCTGCCTTACCTGAAGCCTGTTGGTATTGAATGAACAGTCATTCAAACCCCACCGCTACAACCTGTCTGTCACCCTTCGCCAGAATATTAAAAAACAGTACGCCACAGCACTATCACTCTTTATCGGGCACCGTGGTAATCGTGATGTTTCTCAGCGACTACGGCGAACTGTCATTCAGTGGTGCAGGTGGCAACGGTACGTCGAATATCGAGTACGGCAGCAGTTTCATCCTGCGCGGCGGCGATCAGGCGATTCGGGTCGCCTGGGCAGAACCCAACGATTTCGTCGAAATCACCCTGGCAGACGACTTCTTCGCCGAGGTCTGTGCCACCTTGCCGATCAAGCGACAACCATCCCGGGACCTGCTTTGCCGATTCGGTGCCGAAGCGGACTTCGCCCTGCTGGCCACTCGCCTGGCGCAGAGGCTCGAAAGCGAAGGCGACGGGATCTTCAACCATCCGTTGCACTGCCCGGCCACGGCACGCTTCATCGTCGCGATGATGCTGCGGGACAAGCGCGCCGACGGCATGCCGACACGGCAGTTGTCCGACTTGCGTTACAGCAAGGTCGCCCTTCACATCGAAAGAAGGCTCGCTTTGCCCATACCGGTGGGCGAACTGGCCGACATCGCGTCGCAGAGCCCTTACCACTTCACCCGCACGTTCAAGGCGCGCACCGGGCAGTCGCCCCACGCCTACATCCTGGAGCGTCGGCTGCGGCGTGCTGAATACCTGCTGGCGGAAACCCGTACCCGCCTGACGCAGATCTCGCAGGAGTGCGGTTTCAGCTCGCAGTCGCACTTCAACGCCACGTTCAAGCGCCACGTCGGCATGACGCCCGGTCAGTATCGCGAGCTGGGCGTCTGAACCCAGGCACAATCCGCCGCCCGGGTTGCACGGCGCGGGTCGGCCACGTTTAATGCCACTCCCTGCGTGGCCGGCCCCGGCCATCGCACTCTTTTCCGACCAGGAGGTCCCGTGGCCAACCAAGACATTACTTACATCCCCGATCCCGACGCCGACTCCATTTCCTCCGATGTGACCGGCTTCAACGGCATCCTGATGTCCACCCAGGTGCCGACCCGTGCCGATGGCAGCCTGGAACTGGGCGATATCACCGCACAAAGCGAATGCACCTTGCAGGCGCTGAAAGTCGCGCTGGAAAAGGCTGGCAGTTCCATGGACCGGGTGATGCACCTGACCATCTACCTGACCGACATGGCCGACCGCGCCGCCTTCAACGAGGTGTACAAGCGCTTCTTCGCCAAACCATGGCCGGTGCGTGCTGCGGTGGGCGTGGCAGCGCTGGCAGTGGCAGGCATGCGGGTGGAAGTCACGGCGATGGCGGCGAAGGGCTGAAAGCAGCAAATGCCCCGGCTTTGATTCTGGCCGAAGGCCGTGGGAGGGAGCCCTGCTCGCGAAAGCGTTCGATCAGTCGACGAAGCGGTGTCTGATAGGACGCCTTCGCGAGCAGGGCTCCCTCCCACAGGGTTCGCGTCCGGTCAGACATCGGTGTTTGGGGGGCAATGGTGCATGTTCAGGCCATCGGGCAGGCCACGGGTGCCGTGCGGGCGTTTCGCCGGTACAATGCGCGCCTTGACCGTGACCATGCCGACTAAAAAAACATGTCCTTGCCCAAACATCATCTGGAATTGCTCAGCCCTGCCCGCGACGTGGCCATTGCCCGCGAGGCCATTCTCCATGGCGCTGACGCAATCTACATCGGCGGCCCGAGCTTCGGCGCGCGCCACAACGCCTGCAACGAGGTGAGCGATATCGCCGAGCTGGTGGAGTTCGCCCACCGTTACCACGCCCGCGTGTTCACCACGATCAACACCATCCTGCACGACAACGAACTGGAACCGGCGCGCAAGCTGATTCACCAGCTCTACGATGCCGGCGTCGACGCGCTGATCGTTCAGGACCTCGGCGTGATGGAGCTGGACATTCCGCCCATCGAACTGCACGCCAGTACCCAGACCGACATCCGCACCCTGGCCCGGGCCAAGTTTCTCGATCAGGCCGGTTTCTCCCAACTGGTGCTGGCCCGTGAGCTGAACCTGCAGGAAATCCGCGCCATCGCCGACGAAACCGACGCGGCGATCGAATTCTTCATTCACGGGGCGTTGTGCGTGGCCTTCTCCGGCCAGTGCAACATTTCCCACGCGCAGACCGGCCGCAGCGCCAACCGCGGCGACTGCTCCCAGGCCTGCCGTCTGCCGTACACCCTGAAAGACGATCAGGGCCGTGTCGTCGCTTATGAAAAACACTTGCTGTCGATGAAGGACAATAACCAGAGCGCCAACATCCGCGCACTGGTGGAAGCCGGCGTGCGTTCGTTCAAGATCGAAGGCCGCTACAAAGACATGGGCTATGTGAAGAACATCACTGCCTATTACCGTCAGTTGCTCGACAACGTGCTCGAAGACCGCCCGGACCTGGCCCGCGCCTCCAGCGGCCGAACCGCGCATTTCTTCGTGCCGGACCCGGACAAGACCTTCCACCGTGGCAGTACCGACTACTTCGTCAGCGAGCGCAAGGTCGACATCGGCGCGTTCGACTCGCCGACCTTCACCGGCCTGTCGGTGGGCGTGGTCGAGAAAGTCGGCAAGCGCGACCTGCAAGTGGTGACCCACGAGCCGCTGTCCAACGGTGACGGCCTCAATGTGCTGATCAAGCGCGAAGTGGTCGGTTTCCGCGCCAACATCGCCGAGCCCAAGGGCGAATTTGAAGAAGACGGCGAGAAACGCTACCGCTACCGTGTCGAACCCAACGAGATGCCGGCCGACCTGTACAAGGCGCGCCCGAACCATCCGTTGAACCGCAACCTGGACCACAACTGGCAACAGGCATTGCAGAAGACATCGGCAGAGCGTCGTATCGGCCTGTCGTGGAAAGCCACCCTGCGCGAAGAGCGTCTGCACCTGAGCGTCACCAGTGAAGAAGGCGTCAGCGCCGATGTCACCCTGGAAGGTCCGTTCGGTCCGGCCAACAAGCCGGAACAGGCGCTGGAGCAACTGCGCGACCTGCTCGGCCAACTGGGTACCACGCAGTACCACGCCACCGACATCAAGCTGGATGCACCGCAGGCATTCTTCATCCCCAACTCGCAGCTCAAGGCCCTGCGCCGCGAAGCCATCGAGGCGCTGACCACAGCCCGTGTTGCCGTTCACCCGCGCGGTGGGCGCAAGGCGGAAACCAGCCCGCCGCCGGTGTACCCGGACTCGCACCTGTCGTTCCTGGCCAACGTCTACAACCAGAAGGCCCGCGATTTCTATCACCGTCACGGCGTCGAGCTGATCGATGCGGCGTACGAGGCCCATGAAGAAACCGGTGAAGTGCCGGTGATGATCACCAAGCACTGCCTGCGTTTCTCCTTCAACCTGTGCCCGAAACAGGCCAAGGGCGTCACCGGCGTACGCACCAAGGTCGCGCCGATGCAGTTGATTCATGGCGATGAAGTGCTGACCCTGAAGTTCGACTGCAAACCCTGCGAAATGCATGTGATCGGCAAGATGAAGGGCCACATCCTCGACCTGCCGCAACCGGGCAGCGTGCCGGTGGTGGGTCACATCAGCCCTGCCGACCTGTTGAAGACCATCCCTCGCGCGCCACATTGATGGCCCACGCATGCCCGTTGTAGGAGTGAGCTTGCTCGCGATAGCGTTCTGTCAGTTGACGCATACTTTTCAGACAGATTGCGATCGCGAGCAAGCTCACTCCTACAGGGTGTGGTGGCACGACCCATTCAACCGCGCAACACCAGCGCTCGCGCCGCATCCCATTCGGCAAAGATCATCTGCCCGTCGAGCAGCCCCAGACGGCTGTATTCCTCGTAGGGTTTCTGCACCTGCAATTCCAGGCCGTCGCCACTTTCCAGGTACAGATTGACCATCGAACCGTTGAACTCCTCGCCCACCACGCGACACGCCACATGGTTCTGCCGGGTCGGTTGCAGGGTCAGGTCGATGTGTTCGGCACTGATGCAGACCGTGACCTGATCGCCGAACGTCACGGGCCGTGCATCGGCGCGGCGTGCCAGAAACTCGCCGCTGGCGGTGGTCAACTGCACCAGGCCGTTGGCGTCATGGCCGCTGACTGTGCCACTGAGGATGTTCTTGCCGCCGACGAACTCGGCGACGAAACGGTTCTGCGGTTCCAGGAAAATGTCGCGCGGAGTGCCGACCTGCTCCACCCTGCCCTTGCTCATGATCACCACGCGGTCGGCCATGGCGAAGGCTTCCGACTGGCTGTGGGTGACGTACACGAAGGTGATGCCCAGATCCTTCTGCAAGCCGCTCAACACCCCCTGCATGCGCACACTCAGGTGCGCATCAAGGGCGCTCAGCGGTTCGTCGAGCAACAGCATCGGCGGCTCGGTCACCAGTGAGCGGGCCAGCGCCACCCGCTGCCGCTGGCCGCCGGACAGCAGGCTGATGTCACGGCTGGCGAACTCCTGCAGGCCCAGACGCTCCAGCCATTCCAGTGCCTTCTTGCGCCGGGCGGCCTTGGCCATGCCACGCATGCGGAGCCCGAACTCGACGTTTTCCTGCACATTGAGAAACGGAAACAGCGCCAGGTTCTGCCACACCAAAGGCGTCTCGCGCTGCCAGGAATACAGATCGTTGATGCGTTCGCCATTGAGGCGGATTTCGCCCTCGCTGGGTTTGTCGAGCCCGGCCAGCATGCGCAGCGTCGTGGTCTTGCCACAGCCGCTGGAGCCCATAATGGCGACGAACTCGCCTTTGTGGATGTCCAGGTTCATGCGCTCGACGGCTACATAGCTGCCGAAATGCTTGACCACGTTATCGAATACCACCAGCGGTTGATTCATGGGGGAGCCCTGCAAATGAGTGTGACGGTCAAGGGAGTCAGGCATGGCTGGGCGCCTTCTGGCGGCGCATCAGCAGCAACTGCGCAACGGTCACCAGGGTCATGGTGGCGACGAACACGATGGAACCGATGGCGTTGATGGTCGGGCTGACCTGGCCTTGCAGAGTGTTGAGGATGCGCACCGGCACGGTTTCCTCCAGCCCCGAGACAAACCAGGCCACGGCGAACTCGTCGAACGACACCGCCATGGTCACGAACAGCGCAGCCAGCAGACTGGGCGCGGTGAACGGCAGGATCACCCAGCGCATCGCCTGCCACTGGCTCGCACCGAGGTTCCAGGCGGCGGCTTCGATGTTCGGGTCCATCTGCGCCAGATGCATGCGGATCACCGCCATGGCGAACGGCGCACACATGACGATGTGGCTGATCATCACCGCGTAGATATCGCCGGACAGGCCGACACGCGACAGAAACGCCAGCATCGCCAGGCCCATGATCACCACCGGAATGGTCGGCGGCAGCATCGCCAGCGCCATGTACAGCGATTTGCCGAAGAACCGGTAGCGGTAGTCGGTGTACGCCGCCGTGAACCCCAGCACGGTCGAGCCCAGAGACACCACCACACCCACCGTCAGGCTGTTGCGAAACGCCTGCCACACGGCTGGATCGGCAGCGATGGCTTCGTACCAGCGCAGACTGAAACCGCCCAACGGCAACGAGGGAAAGCGGTCGGCATTCAGGGAAAACACGAAGCTGCCGACAATCGGCGTGAAAATGAACACGAACACCAGCAGCACAAACGCGCGCAACAACAGGTTGATCAAACGGTGCTCGTTCATGAACGCCTCCGGTAGGCAAAACGCACGGCGGCGAAGGCGACCACCAGCAGGGTCACGATCATCATCGTTGCGATCACCGCGGCCCGTGGCCATTGCTGGCCGGATTTGGTGGTGTCGGTGATCAGCGTGCTCAGGGTCGGCGGCTGACCGCCGCCCAGATACAGTGGGCTGACGAAGTCGCCGAAGGTCAGGATGAAACAGAACAGCGCCGCCACCACGATGCCGATCCGTGCAGCGGGAATGACGACCAGCCACACCGTTCGCAGCCGCCCGGCACCGAGGTTGTGGGCGGCTTCGATCAGCGAGCGGTCCAGATACAGCAGGCTGAACAGCTGCAACAGCACCACCAGCGGCAGGCACAGGGTGAAGTAACCGACGAAAGTGCCGAACGTGCTGTTGAGCATCGGCACGGGTCCCCAGCCGACGGCGGCCAGTGCGGCATTGACGATGCCGTTGTCGCTGAGAAACACCTGCCATGAATAGGCCCGCACCAGATAACTGGTGAAGAACGGTGTGACCAGCAACAGCAACAGCCAGCGCCGGGCCGATTCGCGAAACTTGAAGGCAATCGCGTAAGCGCAGGGAAACGCCACCAGACTGACCAGCACGGTAGCCCCCAGCGCCATGCTCAGGGTGTGCGCGTAGGCGTCCCAGAAAAAACCGCGCCCCAGCATGTATTGCCAGTTCAGCCACTCGAACGCCGGCAGCATGCGGAAATTGCGCACCTGCCAGAAACTGATCGCCAGCAGAAACAGCAGCGGCGCCAGGAAAAACAGCACCTGCCAGGCGAACATCGGCAACGACAGGCTCAGGCCATACACCGGTAGCCGTACACGGCGTTTGCGGTTCGATACCGAGCCGTTCGGCAGAGATTCGGTGTCATTGGCCGCCGGCATGGGCAGCGGCCCTTTCAATTTGTCAGACATCATCCGCATTCCCTCCCCGCGCCGGTTCATGCGCCCTTGTACTGCGACCAGAAGTCGTTCCACTCTTCCAGGCCCTGCTGTACCGGCAGTGCGCGGTACTGGATGCGGCCGTCGCGGATGTCATCCATGACATTGCGCTGGCCGATCACCATGCCCTGACGCTGCGCTTCGGCCAGATCGGTGCGGTTCAGCAGCTCCCAGCCGCGCTTGTTGGGGATCAGCGCCGGATAGGCCGCCATCTTCGCCGACTTCACCTGGCCTTCCGGCGAGGTGATGTACTGGATGAACTTCTTCGCCAGTTCCGGGCTGCGGGCCTTGCGCGCGATGCAATACGACTCGGTCCATTGCAGGCCGCCTTCCTCCGGAATCACCGTCTTGACCGGGGCCCCGGCACGCTGCAATACGCCGGTGATCCAGTCACCGATGCCGCACATGGCGTGGATCTGGCCGTTTTTCAGCGAAGAGAACGTGCCGCCGTAGTCGAAGAATCCGCCGACCTGCCCGCGCAGGCTCAGGGTCTTGTCGCGGACCTGTTGCCAGGGGGCGGCGTCGATGTCGTAGGGCTTTTTGTTGCCGCTGAGCAGGCTGATCTGGCCGAGGTTCGGCAAGTGCCAGTCGAAATGGCCGACCTTGCCCTTGAGACTGTCTTCCCAGAACAGGTTGTAACTGCGCACGCGGCTTTCCGGGATCAGCTGGGTATTGAAGGCAATGCCCAGAAAACCGAAGCGGATCAGCACCGAATACAGCTTGTCGCCCTGCCAGTGGCCGGGGAAATGCTGGAATTCGGGGTAGAAGTCGTCGAACGGGTAATCCGCCGGGTCCAGCTGTTCGATGTATTCAGCGGCGTTGAGCTGCTGCACGTATTCGGCGTCGGACAGGATCAGGTCGAAGGTGCCGGGCGGCGACTGGGCGATCAGGCCGAGCATGTTGTCGCCGCCGGTGTAGTACTTGGCGCGGACCTTGACCCCGTGCTGACGCTCGAAGTCGGCGACGATGTCCGGCTCGGCGTGGCCGGCCCAGGCCAGAATCACCAGCTCCTTTTCAGCGGCGGCCATGCTGCGCAGCGGCAGCAGGCCGGACAGCGCCGCCGTGCCCGCCAGTACGCTGCTGCCTTTTAGAAAGGTACGACGTGAAAGCTCGAAGCGCTTGCTCATGGGTGTCTCCCCGACTGATCGAAAGGTGTCCCGCTGCGTCGTTTCCCTGACCCGCGTTTGCGGCCTCATGGCCATGCGTCCCTGTCGAGGCGATTGCAGCAGATCGCCATCCGGTTTTTTTGTGTAAATCCGACCTGCAGTTTTCCCCATCCGCCCCGTTCATCCGCGCCGACAGCAGCGCGATAGAGCGCCCCATGGCAAACAGCGGTATTGCCAACTGGAGGTCGGAAATAGACAACTCAAGGTCGTTTCGATCTGATCGAATCGCTGCATGGGGTACGGCACCGGCAAACGGAGCCGCGCCATGACAGACAGCAGAACAAAGGGGGGAAACACCCTGTGAACCACAGCGTGATGATTGGTGAACTGACCTGGCCGGACTATGCGCGGCGGGTCAAGAGCGGCGGCCCGGTGTTCCTGCCGGTGGGTGCGCTGGAACAGCACGGCCACCACATGTGCATGGAGGTCGATGTGCTGTTGCCCACCGCCCTGTGCAAGGCGGTGGCGCAGAACGTCGACGGGCTGGTCCTGCCGGCGCTGGCCTATGGCTACAAGTCACAGCAGAAGTCCGGCGGCGGTAACCACTTTCCCGGCACCACCAGCCTGGATGGCGCCACCCTGACCCGCACCGTGCAGGACATCATCCGCGAACTGGCCCGTCACGGTGCCCGCCGACTGGTGTTGATGAACGGCCACTACGAGAACTCGATGTTCGTCGTCGAAGGCATCGACCTGGCCCTGCGTGAGTTGCGCTATGCCGGTATCGAAGATTTCCGGGTGGTGGTCCTGTCCTACTGGGACTTCGTCAACGACCCGGCGGTGATCGACAAACTCTACCCGGAAGGTTTTCTCGGCTGGGACATCGAACACGGCGGCGTCTTCGAGACGTCGCTGATGCTGGCCCTGCACCCGGAAAAGGTCGACCTGAGCCGCGCCGTCGACCATCCGCCGGCGAAATTCCCGCCTTACGACGTGTTCCCGATCATCCCCGAACGCACCCCGGCCTGCGGCACGCTGTCCTCGCCCAAGGGCGCCAGCCGGGAAAAAGGCGAACTGATTTTGCAGGTCTGTGTCAGCGGGATCAGCGCCGCGGTGCGCGAGGCGTTCAACCTCGCGGATGGCTACAGCGAATCGGTGCCGAATCTGTAGGAGCGCGCTTGCCCGCGATAGCTGTGTGTCAGACAGCATCGCAGCGTCTGGTCGGACGCATTCGCGGGCAAGCCCGCTCCCACAGGGGCTTGGCTTGGGTTGCGGCCAAACCGGCCTCTCGCGAATGAATTCGCTCCCACAGAGGGCATGCGTCACTGCGGATGCTTGCTTACAACAATAAAAAGGATCACTCCATGTCCAGCAGTTCCAGTCTTTCCCCAGGTCTCAAACAGCGTCATGTCACCATGCTGTCGATTGCCGGCGCGATCGGCGCCGGTCTGTTCATCGGTTCCGGGCACGCCATTGCGGCGGCAGGCCCGGCAGCGATTCTCGCCTACATCCTGTCCGGCACCCTGGTGGTGCTGGTGATGCGCATGCTTGGCGAGATGGCCGTTGCCTCACCGGACACAGGTTCCTTTTCAACGTATGCCGAGCGGGCATTGGGCCGTACCGCCGGGTTCACCATCGGCTGGCTGTACTGGTGGTTCTGGGTGTTGGTGATCCCCATCGAAGCGATTGCCGCGGCGGCGATTCTGCATGCGTGGTTTCCGGCCGTTGAAACCTGGCAGTTCGCCCTGGCGGTGACCGGTCTGCTGACCCTGACCAACCTGTTCAGCGTGGCCCGTTATGGCGAGTTCGAATTCTGGTTCGCCATGCTCAAGGTCATTGCCGTGCTGGGCTTCATTGCCCTCGGTGCCATCGCCCTGGCCGGCGGCCTGCCGCAAACCAGCGTCAGCGGCGTGCTGAGCCTCAGCCGCGATTTCGGCGGTTTCATGCCCAATGGCATGAGCGCGGTGGTCGGTGCCATGCTGACCACGGTGTTCAGCTTCATGGGCACCGAGATCGTCACCATTGCCGCCGCCGAATCGAAGAACCCGTCGAGGCAGATCACCCGCGCCACTAATTCGGTGGTCTGGCGCATGGGCATTTTCTACATCGTCTCGGTGTTTCTGATCATCTCCATCGTGCCGTGGAATGACCCGATGCTGGTGCAGGTCGGTTCCTACCAACGGGCGCTGGAGCTGATGAACGTGCCCCACGCCAAACTGATCGTCGATATCGTGGTGCTGATCGCCGTTGCCAGCTGCCTGAACTCGGCCATTTATACCGCCTCACGGATGGTCTACTCGCTGGGCAAACGCGGCGACGGACCACGCATGCTGCAACGCACCTCGGCCAACGGTGTGCCTGTCGTGGCGGTAATCGCCAGTACGGCGGTGGGCTTTCTGACCACGGCGCTGAACTACTTCGCTCCGGAACAGGTGTTTTCCTTCCTGCTGGCCAGCTCCGGCGCCGTGGCCCTCTTGGTGTACCTGGTGATTGCGCTGTCGCAATTGCTGCTGCGCAAACGGATGGAAGCCGACGGCACGCCGATTGCCTTCAGGATGTGGCTGTTTCCGGGGCTCAGCTATCTGGTGATCGCCTCCATCACCGGGATTCTGGCGGTGATGCTGATCCTGCCCGAGCACCGCATGGAAGTGATTGCCACCGGCGCCCTGGCCCTGTCGGTCGTGTGCATGAGCGCGATCTTCTCCGGTCGCCGGCAAGCCGTGCAGCGCACCGAAACGGCCTGAGTGGCACAAGGTTTCACCTCTTTCCGGCCGCTTCTCACCACGGAGCTGGCCGGTTTTTTTATGGAGCAGTTCACAAACCTCTCTGTAGGAGCTGGCTTGTCCTGCGAGCTGGCGCGAAGCGGCAGTAAAACCGGAGAACGCGGTATTCCTGATAATCCGCGTTCTCCGGTTCTACGACGACTTCGTCGCCGCTCGCAGGACAAGCCAGCTCCTACAACGAGCGCGGTATACGCCAACAAAGCGGCAGCGTCATACATCCGGGGTGTAAGCTCTCCTGCAACACCCCGAAACCCAATGGCGCACTCTTGCGTCTTTTTTCGTGCAGATGAGGAGCGGTATCGATGGCGGAATTGAAGGCGCCGATCCCCACTGCGGGCACTTCGGCCAAGGAACACCCACCTGTGAAGACCATCGGTTTTCTGATCATCCCCAATTTCACCACCATCGGCTTTGCCTCTGCGGTGGAAACCCTGCGCATGGCTAACCTGGCGGCGCGCAGGACGATGTTCCAGACCCTGATCATCGCCGCGACCATGGACCCGGTCCCTGCCAGCAATGGCATGCGCGTGTTGCCGGACCATTCGATTGCCGACGCACCGAAGCTGGACATGCTGTTCGTGGTCGGCTCCAACCCGATCGTGTCCGACCACAGCACCCGCCCCCTGCTCAACTGGCTGCGCAAACTGGCCCACGATCAGGTGCCGCTGGGCGGGATCTGCACCGGCAGCCACCTGCTGGCCCGCGCCGAACTGCTCAAGGGCTATCGCTGCACGATTCACTGGGAAGACATCGAAGCGCTGAAAGAGCGCTTCCCCGGCATCATCATTTCCAACCAGTTGTTCGAGCTCGACCGAGATCGCTACACCTGCTCCGGCGGCGTGGCGTCGATGGACATGACCCTGCAGCTGATCGCCCGCGAACCCGGCGGCCGCGACATTGCCGCCCATGCCGCCGAATTGCTGCTGTGTGACCGGGTCCGGGGTGCCCAGGAGCGTCAGCGCGTGCCGTTGCGGCAGAAGCTGGGCACCTCGCAGCCCAAACTCAGCCAGATCGTCGCGATCATGGAAGCCAATCTGGAAGAGCCGATGAGCCTGGAAGAGCTGGCGAGCCTGAATGAAGTGTCGGTGCGGCAACTGGAGCGGCTGTTTCACAAGCACCTGCAGCGCACGCCGAGTCAGTACTACCTGGAACTGCGCCTGTCACGGGCGCGACAGTTGTTGCTGCGCAGCGAGTCCCAGGTGCGTGACATCGCCCTGGCCTGCGGCTTTGTTTCGCCAGCGCATTTTTCCAAGTGCTACAGCCGGTTCTTCGGGGTTTCGCCGATGGGTGAACGCAAGCAGGTGGCGTCGGTGCATTAAGCGGCGATGTGCGAATCCTGTAGGAGCCGGCTTGCTGGCGAAAGCGTTGTGTCAGCCACCCTGATGTCGGCTGAAACCATGCGTTCGCCAGCAAGCCGGCTCCTACAGGGATTCGCGTGATGCGATGCGTATCCGTGTTTAATCCTGCAACGCCTTGTGCGCCGTCTCGCGGCTGGCGAGCATGGCGATCAACGCCACCACCGCTGCAGCCAGCAGATACCAGGCCGGGGCCAGCTTGTTGCCGGTCAGGTGTATCAGCCAGGTCGCAATAAACGGTGCCGTACCGCCAAACAGCGCATTGGCCAGGTTGAAGCTGAAGGCAAATCCGCTGAAACGCACCCGGGTCGGAAAGATCTCGGCAAGGAAGCACGGCAGCGTGCCGTCGTTCATTGCCAGCATCGCGCCGAACAGGATCTGGATCGCCAGAATCATCAGCAACGGCTGTTGATCGAGCAGACCGAACAGCGGCAGCGTCAAGCCGAGAAATAGCACCGAGGCGATCAGCAGCATGGTCTTGCGTCCAAGACGGTCCGACAGCGCGCCCATCAGAAAGATCAGGCCGATGTAGGTCGCCAGCGACACCGTCGAGGCGAGGAACGAATCCCCTTCACTCATGCCCATTTCAGTGGAGAGATAAGTCGGCATGTAGCTGAGCAGCAGGTAAAACGCCACTGCGTTGAGGCAGGTCACGCCGATGCCGATCAGCAAGCTGCGCCGATGCTGGGTGAGCAGCTCACGCACCGGCGCTTGCTGGCCGCCCTCCTTCTCTTCGAGACGCTTTTCCATTTCCAGAAACTTGGGCGTGTCCTGCAGGCTCATGCGGATATAACGACCGACCAGTCCAAATGGCGCTGCCAGCAGAAACGGCAGGCGCCAGCCCCAGCTGCTGAGGTCTTCGACACTCAGCCAGGCGTGCAGGCCGGCAACGAACAACGCACCGAACAGCAGGCCCGCCGCCGTGCTTGCCGGCACGATGCTGGTGTACAGGCCGCGTTTGCCTTTCGGCGCGTATTCGGCCAGAAACGCTGCAGCGCCTGCGTACTCGCCCGAGGCGGAAAAACCCTGGAACAGGCGAATCAGCAACAGCAGCGCCGGCGCCCACAACCCGATCTGCTGATAACCCGGCAACAGGCCGATGCAGAACGTCGACACCGACATGATCAGAATCGACCAGGACAAGGCGCTGCGCCGGCCGTAACGGTCACCGAAATGCCCCCACACCAGCCCGCCCAGCGGCCGGACGATGAAGGAAATGGCGAATACCGCAAAGGTGGCCAGAAGTCCGCTGGTCTTGTCAGTCTGCGGAAAGAAGATCAGCGCGATGACCGTCGCCAGGTAGCCATAGGCGGCGTAATCGAACCATTCGACGAAATTGCCCATGAAACTGGCGCTGGCGGCGCGACGCAGGGCGTTGCGTTCGGCGCCTTGTTCGTATGCGTGGTGCACGGTGGTGCCTGGAATCGTCATGACGGATACCCTCTATTGTTGTACTTGGCAGGGTGAAAAGTCAGAAATGGCTGCGTGTCTGAGCGCGCATGCCGAAGGCGTGAAGCGAAAACGCCGCACGGTCGGCCCGTGCGGCGTCTGGCTTATTTCTTGATGATGTTGTGTTCCGGGCCGTACGGGAACTTGGTGATGTTCTCGCCGCCGTGCTCGTTGACGATGAGGATGTCGTGCTCACGGTAGCCGCCGGCACCCGGCAGGCCTTCCGGCAGCATGATCATCGGTTCGATGGAGACCACCATGCCCGGCTCCAGCACCGTGTCGATGTCTTCGCGCAGCTCCAGCCCGGCCTCGCGACCATAGTAGTGGCTCAAGGTACCGAACGAGTGGCCGTAGCCGAAGGTGCGGTATTGCAGCAGGTCGTGCTCCAGGAAAATCTCGTTCAATTGCTCGGCGATGTCGCAGCAACGCATGCCCGGTTTGATCAGTTTCAGGCCGGCCTCATGCACCTTGACGTTGACCTCCCACAGACGCAAATGCTCGTCGGAACAGTGATCGAGGAACAGCGTGCGCTCCAGCGCCGTGTAGTAACCGGCGATCATCGGGAAGCAGTTGAGGCTGAGGATGTCACCCTTGCTGACCTTGCGCGAGGTCACCGGGTTGTGCGCGCCGTCGGTGTTGATGCCGGACTGGAACCAGGTCCAAGTGTCCATCAGCTCCGAGTCGGGGAAGGTCTTGGCGATTTCTCGAACCATCGCCTGAGTGGCGTGCAGCGCCACTTCGTATTCCGGCACCTGATCACGCAGCGCCTCGACGATGGCCGCGCCGCCGACATCGGCAATGCGTGCGCCCTGACGGATGATCGCGTGTTCTTCGGCGGATTTGATCATGCGCATGCGCATGCACGGCGCAGCGATGTCCACCAACTCGGCCTGTGGGTAGCGGCTGGCCAGCTTGTCGCGGTTGAGCAGGTTCAAGTGGTCGAACTCGATGCCGATGCGCCCGGCTTTCGGCAGTGCCTGCTGGATAGCAGCGAAGTAGTTGTCGCGCTGCCAGTCGGTGTAGACGATGTTGTCGCCGCTCACGGTGCGGCGCCATGGCTGGCCGCCATCGATGTTGGCGCTGATCGACACCACGTTGTCCTGGGTCACCACCAGCGCATAAGGGCGGCCGAACGAGCAGTAGAGGAAATCGCTGTAGTAATTGATGTTGTGGTACGAGGTGAAGACTGCGGCGTCGATGTTGTTCTGTGCCAGGTGTGCGCGCAGTTTCGCCTGACGATTGGCATATTCCTGGGCGGAGAACGTCGGTTTGACCTTTTCGCCGTTCTTGATCTGGATGGTTTTCGGCATTTGCATGTCTTCATTCCTTCAGTGATTGAGCAACAGGGGGCGCCGTTTGACTGGCCCGCTGGAGATCATTCGAACAGAAGGACGCGGTGCTTTTTTGCGTGAATCCGACCTGTAATTGACTGGATCCGCTGCTGGCTAAATCGTCTCAGCACAAAAAACAGAATGCCCCCGGCAAACGCTGTGCAAGCCGCTTGGCGGGGGCATTGAGAAACGGGGTGAGAGAATCGCGGGGAGTCAGTGCAGATGCTGAGAGGAGGCGTGGGTTTCTTCGGCGAGCAATTCGAGCATCAACCGGCGCACGGTCTGCGGGCGAACACTGGCCAGGTGCATCATCACGTCGAACGGCTGCGCCGGGTCCAGCGGCTGAGTCGCCATGGTGATGCCGTTGCTGGCCTTCAGCGGATGGCCGCGCTGGCTCAGCATCTGCCATTCGCACACGGTCTGACCGGCACGCTCGTTGGCCAGACGCAACGGTTCCAGGGCGCTGGCCAGTGCATAGAAGTCGAAGGCGTCGCTCAGCCAGAAGCCGATGCGCAGCACCTTGACCGGTGTGGGCCGAACGTCAGTCCGTTGCAACATGCGCGCTCTCCTGGTGCACCGTCGGATGAAGGCTGATTGTCGGTGCAATGCCCGCACGGGACGTGTCTGAAGTCGACCTGCGATTGTCCGTCCGTACCGCCCGCAGTGCAGTCCCGGCCCCATAACGACGGCCACCGGCCCGATTGCGACGCGGCGCTTTGGCGCGCTGCCACGGGGCTTTTTTCCACGCTATAACAGGCGCCCGTTGTTCATGGAGCCTTGCCAATGAGTGTCGAGTTTCGTCCGGCCACGCGCGCCGACGCACGTGAAATCGCCCGCCTGTTCCAGATCACCTCGGAAGGTGCTTCGGACTACATCTGGAGCCAGCTGGCCGAGCCCGGTGAGGAATTGCTGGCTGTTGGTACCCGCCGTTATGCCCGTGACGAGGTGGATTTTTCTTACCAGAACTGCCTGATCGCCGAAGCCCACGGCGAAGTCATCGGCATGATGCACAGCTATGCGATGCGCGAAGATCCCGATCCGTCGCCCGCCACCGATCCGGTGCTGGCGCCCTACGCCGACATGGAAATCGCCGACACCCTGTACATCTCCAGCCTGGCGTTGCACGAAGGCTGGCGCAACAAGGGCCTGGGCCTGAGTTTTCTGCAACACGCGCAGGAGCGGGCCAATGCCATGGGGCTGCAAGGGTTGAGCCTGATCGACTACGCCGCCAACACCGGCGCCCGGCGGTTCTATGAGCGCCACGGCTTCAGCATCGTCAAGACCTGCCAGATCGTCCCGCACCCGATGATTCGGGTGACCGGCGAGGCGTATCTGATGCATCGCCCCTCCTGAAGCGGCCACACCATCCTGTGGGAGGGAGCCCTGCCCGCGAATACATCAGACCTGACACTGCCATGTTGACTGACCCAACGCCTTCGCGAGCAGAGCTCCCTCCCACGGTTTCGTGGTGTGAGGTACATCTCGGCCCGACACCATCCCGTAGGAGCGCGCTTGCCCGCGATCGCGTCAACTCAGTCACAACCGTGTTGACTGACCCAACGCCTTCGCGAGCAGAGCTCCCTCCCACGGCCTTAGGCCACAATCGACGGCGGACGGCACGCATCGATCCGTAGCAGTCCGGCTTCAGCGCCGCGCCAGTTCATGCTTGATACAGCCCTCGTAATACACCTGCTTGACACTGGCAGGTCCAAGCCGCGACGGGCTGTCGTAGGTCTGTTCGGTAATCCCCAGCGCGCTCATGCGCATCCACTGCTGGGGAAAGTGCCTGGACTGGATCTTTTTCCGCGCCCCGTAAAGGGTCAGCCCGGAAAGCTTGTACTGTTGCGCGGTGCCGGCAATCCCGGCACCCCAGCTGCAAATATCCCGTTCGTTCTTGTTGGGCTCCCGCGCCAGTGCGGTGGAAGAAGCACCTGCGAGGACGCATAACGTCAGCACAACCTTGATAATTCGCATGCAGTTCCTTGCGTAAATGGCTGAAAGTGTTGCGATTCTGCCGAGTGTTTCAAAACCTGTGGGCCAGCATAATGCCTTCTTTCGCCGACAACCGACCAATGACACCCACACCGCCCCGGCACTTCACAATTGAGTAACGAAAGCCTGCTCCGCCTGCTACCTTGTAAAGGTCGATGGTGAACCTTATCCGCCGATTCCCGGTCGATAGTTGCACCTCTGGTCAGGTCTGTCGTTCGCGGTTTTCGATGCGACGATCTGACTGGCTTCATCTCCAGAAGGACCGTCCATGATTCCAATTCAACGTGTTGCCTGGCTCAAAGCATGGGGCGCCCATGGTTTTACGGCCACCGGTGTAGTGCTGGCCTTTTTGGCGACCATCGCCCTGCTCGATAATCAACCCAAAGCCTGCCTGTTGTGGCTGGGCATTGCCCTGATCGTGGACGGCGTTGACGGCTCACTGGCGCGCAAGGTCAATGTGCAGTCGGTGCTGCCCAACTTCGATGGTTCGGTGCTGGACCTGGTCATCGATTACCTCACCTACGTATTCATCCCTGCCCTGTTCATCTACCGCTACATTCCGCTGCCCGACTACACCCTGCTGCTGACCATTTCGATCATGCTGGTGTCGTCGCTGTTCTGCTTCTGCAACGTCGAAATGAAAAGCAAGGACAACTATTTCCAGGGCTTCCCCGCCGCCTGGAACGTCGTCGCGCTGTGCGTGTACATTCTCTCGCCCGCGCCGTGGCTGACTTTCGTCACCGTCATCTGTCTGGCACTGCTGACTGTGACCCGGATGAAATTCCTCCACCCGTTCCGCGTGCGCCGCTTCATGCCGATCAACATCGCCGTGACCAGCGTCTGGTTCCTCTGCAGTTTCCTGCTGGTGCTCAACCATCCGTACATCAGCTCTGTGGTGCTGGTGGTGTGGCTGGCGATGTCGGCCTATTTCCTGGGCATCTGCATCTGGCGCACGTCGCTGGAGTGGATCGACAAGTCGCGGATCTGACTCTTTCGGAAGACTGCGCGGTGCAGCTTCTGTTTCTGGCCGAAGGCCGTGGGAGGGAGCCCTGCTCGCGAACGCGTCAAGTCAGCCGTCGCATCATTGACTGACACGACGCATTCGCGAGCAGGGCTCCCTCCCACAGACTGTTGTAACCCGGCGCAAGCATTCACCTTACCGCCCCAAACCACCCTGCAACGGTAACTCGAACGACTTCTTGATGGTGCGGATGACCAGCGTCGAGGAGTAGGTGCGGATGGGTATCTCGCGGTAGGTGTCGAGAAAGTTGTAGATGTAATCGGTGTATTCGGTGGCGTCGCGCAGTTTGGCGACCATCACGAAGTCGTATTCGCCGGTCATCAGGTAGCAATCCTGGATTTCCGGGCGGCTGCACAGGATGTGCTGCATGCGTCGGTCGATGTCCGGGGTGTCGCGGTCGAGTTTGACCAGAAACAACGCCGTGACCTGAATGCCCAGCTTCTTTTCATCCAGTACCGCCACTTTGGCGCGGATCAGGCCGGCGTCCTCCATGCGCCGGATTCGCCGGTAACAACTGGTGGATGACAGGCCGACGCTGTCGCTGAGCAGCTCCAGGCTTTCGGTACAGTCCTTCTGCAATCTGCCAAGAATCTTCAGATCAATCGCATCTGCCATGATTCGTGCATCTTCCCTGGAAAAGTTGCAATAAAGGCGGCGCGAACCACCAGTACTTTGCACACCTGATTCCCGACGGCTGGATACCATCTTCAGCATCAGCCTAGCAGCCAATTCGTCTTGTGCAGGCTGCAAGAGAGGGATCTATGATCGTCGCAAAACCGACATGGACGGCGGACGTCCGCGGACTTTTCACGGCCCCCTACTGGATCGCCCCGGAACGTCGGGAAGCGGTCGCCGCAAGCTGGGTCGGCTGCATGAACGGCTATTTCATCTATCTGGACCAGGTCGAGTCGGTCAAGGAATGGTCGGTGACCATCTACCAGCACCTGGCCTCGCAAAACATGCCGCTGACCACCGATCACCGGCAGTTCTGGCCCATCGATGCGCTGGAAACTTTCCGCCTGTGGGTCAATCAGGGCTGGCGCATCGATCAGCACTCGCCGTTCGATCCGGCCGAACGCATCCCGCCGCCCGATCTGCCGCAGCGTTCACGTCGGGTGCGCCGGGACATCCGCTCACTGAGCCTGGAAGAGCTGAACATCTACCGCGCACGGCTGGACGATGTCATGCAGATCGGCAATCCCGATCCGGGTTCACCGTGGCAGCGCTACGCCTATATCCATACCAACTGGTGCCTGCACTATCAGGAGGCGTTCGCGCTCTGGCACCGAGTGTATCTGATGTATCTGGAAGAGCTGATCGACCACGCCATTCCCTATTGGGACTGGATGGCGGCGGACGCCAGCATCGATGGCAGCCCCGAGGCCGGACTGCCCCAGGCGTTTCTCGACGAAACCTACGTGCGCCCGGACACCGGCCTGACCTGCCCCAACCCGTTACGCTATGCCGCAGCCAAGGACGGTCAGTCCAAGCTGTGCAGCACAGGTCAGATGAGCGGGCCGCAATGCCGCTACGTGCAGCGCAATCCGCTGTTCTACACCCACGGCGACGACCAGCGTCAGGCGCGCACGCAGCTGTACGCCATGAGTCGCATCTTTCAGCAGCAGGTGGTCGATGCGCTGAAGTTCGAAACCTTCAGCACGCCACAAGGCGTCCCCGGTTATCCGTGGGCCAATATCCCGACCTTCGACCCACCGCAGCCAGACGATCTCTACCCCTACCGCGACGTCAACTTCGACGGCCTGTTCGAACAGCCCCACGACAACTACCACGGCTGGATCGGCGCGGACATGGCCGACAACGCCTACACCGCCTTTGACCCGGTGTTCTGCTCCTATCACGCCAACATCGACCGCATGCTGGAGCGCTGGATTCGCGCCCATCCGGCGGCGCAGTACACCACGCAGACCGTGCTGCAGCCGTTTCTCGGGCCATTGGGCAAGGAGATCAGCTTCACCAGCGCCGATCAGTGGCGCTACACCACCATCGGCAACATGGCGCAGGACAGCCGTCGCCTGGGTTACGACTACGGCACCCCGGTGGCGCGGCAGTTCGGCGGTCTGGAGAAAGCCGGTGAGGGTCAGGCCAGTTGCTGCCATGCGGCCGCCAGCGAAACCCCGACTCAGGCCACCAGCACCGGCCCGTGGGTGGTGTTCGACCATGTGCGCTGCACCCATGACAGTTTTCTGATCGATGTGTTTCTCGACCAGGCCGACGCCGGCCAGCCGCAGATCGATGCCGACAACCCCCATTACGTCGGCCGCTTCAGCCGCATCGGCATGGGCCTGGTGGACGATAAGGGCCGCTGCATCACCCATGGCGTGTCGCGAATGCTCAACGCCGCGCGCACGGTACGGGCACTGAACCTGAATGAAGACGACCGGCCGCAGGTGTCGCTGGTCGTGACCCACGTCGACAGTGGCCGGGTCTTGCCGCCGCAGGAGTATGCGGCGCTGCCCGGCTTTGTCGCGCAACTGGTGTGGAGGGATCCACGCCAACCCATTACCGGCCCTGCCCCAGGGGCCGGTTGCTGTTCAACTCACTCAGCAGTACGCCCAGGAGATTTGTAATGAACACGAAGTTTACCCAGTTCACTTCTCCCGCTGAACAGGCCCCAAAGGACTACAACGCATTGGGACTCGAGCAGGAGCTGGCGCAGTTCGAGACAGACTGGAACAACAATCTGACCGGCTGGACGCTCTCCTCCATCATCGGCAACCCGTGGTCGGGTCTGAACGATGCGCCTCGCTCGGGCTATTACAACCCGCTGCAAACCGGCTTCGGCAACCAGACCGCGGTGATCACCTGGACGCCCTTCCCCAACCGTCTGATCGCCTTTCTGACCCAGCCGGGTTCGGCAAAAAACCCGCAACTGGGCGGCAAGGCGCTGACCAACACTCAGGTGCTGGCGCTGGCCGACAGCGGTGAAATCACCATCGATGGCACCCAGGTCAAACTCTACGACCCGGACAATACCGGCACCCTGCTGACCCTGCCGTCGGTCCGCTGCCCGCAGATCGACTGGGACAGCAAATACGTGGCCTTCTCGCCCTCGGGGCCGCGTGGCTGGCTGGACGAGTATTGCGAGTGGTCCATCACCCGCGACAGCAACGGCAACATGCGCAGCATCATGTTCACCTGCGAGAACCCGGCGTACTACCTGACCATGTGGCAAATCGATCCGAAGGCGGTGCTGGGCCTGTATCAGAAGTACATCGACCCGGCCGTGCAACTGGAAGACCTGTACCTGCGTTACAGCGTCGACCAGCCCACCGGCAAGAAAGGCGATCCGGTGATCGACCCCACCACCGGCCGCCCTGCCTATGACGTCACCAACAAGTGGAACTCCGGCACCGTGCGCGTGCCCGGCCAGTACGGCGGCGCCCTGCACCTGACCTCCGGCCCCAACACCCTCAGCGCCGAGGTGTATCTGGCTGCAGCTGCGACCATTCAGCGCCCGGACGCCAGCAGCCGCAACTCGCAGACGCTGATCTGCTGCTCGAAATACGGGCAGAACTTCCGCAACTCCGACCCCAACATCGGCTTCAACGCCAACGAGCTGTCGGCCAGCGCCAATATCTCGCTGACCGACCCGGTCGGCCTGTACCTGCAACAGCCCACCAACTTCTCCAGCTGGAAAGGCCCGCAAGGCCAGGATGTCAGCCAGTACTGGAGCGTGACCCGCGGCACGGCCGGTACCGGGCCGAACAAGTCCGACCAGATCCTGCATGCGGTGTTCGAAGTGCCGGCCAGTGCCGGATTCTCCATCAACGACATCACCATCAACGGCACGCCGATCACCTATGCCGGGGTGATCGCCAACCAGATGAAAGTCGCCCTGGCCGCTACGGCGATGGACGCACCACCTGCTGCTCAGCACCCTTGTGTCGGTGACCAGACCGGCAGTGCCCTGCAACCCTGGCCGGTGCAGTTGTTGCCGATCGACCTGTTCTACGGCGAGTCGCCCACCGATCTGCCGGCCTGGCTGGCACCGGGCAGCAGCCATCAGTTCGTGCTGGTGGTTCAGGGCGCCGACCCGAGCACCACGACCGCCACCGCGCGGGTGCAGTTCGACAATCCCGGTGTCACCGCGCAAGTGACGCAATTCCTGCCCAACGCCTCGGCCATTCCCGGCCAGACCAACAGCGGCGGCACTCAGGGCTACATCCTGACCATCAACGTTGCAGCCAATGCGGCGCCCGGGCTGGTCCAGGTGCGCGCGCTCAACCCGTCGGAATCGGCCAATCCGAGTGCCAGCGAGCATCCATGGGAAGCGGGTCTGGCCATCGTGACCCCGGCATGACCGGTCTGTAGTCGTGCGGCTTGTCGGCGGCAGGATCTTCGGATCGATGCCGCCGGCAAGGCGTATCCGTCCGTTTGGTCATACAGGAGTAAGACCATGTTCAGACTCAACCCTGCTGTACGCGGCGGCCTCGCGGGCGTCGTGTGGCTGCTGACTGTCTGTCTGTTTTGCGGTGTCACGGCGCAACCGGCCCGGGCCGCCGCCAACCCGGTCACCCCAGCCGAATGCGTGGCGCAACTGGTGTTCAATCCGGCCAGCGGCGGCTTCCTGACCAGCGACAACCCATTCATTGCCTCGCAATCACCGATCAACTGCTACGCGTGGCAAATGTTCATCGCCATGAACTGGCCAGTGAATCCGGGCTGGCCGGCCACGGCGTCGCTGGCCGGAGAGCCGGACACCGGCACCGCGCTGGCGCAATGGGGTGTGCCGGCCTCGCCGACCCAGCCGCTGGGCACCACGCCAGTGTGGGCCAGCTACAAGGACGCCAACGATATCTTTCTGCCGGGCGCGGCCACCCCGACCGCCTGGGGCGTGCAATCGCCGTCGCCGGCCGGCTGCCAGAGCGCCAATGCGCTGAGGGCGGTGCGGGTCGATGCACGCAAGTTCATGACCGCCACCTCGGAACGCTCGGTCAACGCCATCCACCGCTTCAACCTGTCGAGCAGCACGCTGGCTGTCGAAGACACCCCGGACCCGACCATGGAAGCCTCCGGCGGCTGGCTCACCGACCAGTCCGGCAATCTGGTGTATTTCGAGCGCAAGGTTGGCAAGGCGGAATTCGACTACATCGTCGATAACCAGCTGTACGACGCAGCCGATCAACTGCGCGTGGCCAACAACACCGACGGCCAGCATCCCAAGGGGCTGTCGCTGCCGGCGGGTGCGCATTTCCGCACGGTGCCGACCCAGCCGGTGGCGCAGGAGCAACTGGGCGCCTTCGAAATCAAGGCGGCGTGGCGCATCCTCACCGGCAAGACCAGCCTGTACAGCCGCTACCTGACCACCGTGTCCTGGGTGCAGCGGCCAGACACCGGTCAATGCAGCCAGGAAGTCGTCGGGCTGGTGGGCATGCACATCATCCACAAGACCGAGAGTTTTCCGGACTTTGTCTGGAGCACCTTTGAACACGTCGACAACGTGCCGGACGGCCAGCCGACGCCGCCGGGCGGTTTTACCTTCAACAACCCGGCCTGCACCACCTGCGCGGTGAACCAGCCACGCATCCAGTGCCCGGCCAGTGGCGACGGCCCCTGCACCGACCTGTTTCCACGCAGCGAACCGGTGCAAGTCAGCCGTACCAGCCCGCTGGACAGCACGATGAGTGACCTCAATCAGGCGGTGCAGAAAGCCATTGCCGCGAAAACTGCAGGCAAGTCGGTGTTCCAGTACTACAAACTGATCAACGTGCTGTGGGACGGTTCGCCCAACCCGCCAATCCCCGAACCGGGCCCTGGTGCGGTGACGCCGCTGGTGTACGGCACATTCAACACCGAAGGCAGCGTCCCGGCGGCCAACACCACACTGGAGACCTACATCCAGCAGGACTCCTGCGACGCCTGCCACAAATACGCGAGCATTGCCGGCAGCAACACCCTGGCCTCGGACTTCTCGTTCCTGTTCGAAAATGCCGACACGGCGAAAAGCCCGGCGTTGATGAAACAACTGCGC
This sequence comes from Pseudomonas sp. NPDC090208, assembly GCF_044746785.1. Lineage (NCBI taxonomy): Bacteria > Pseudomonadati > Pseudomonadota > Gammaproteobacteria > Pseudomonadales > Pseudomonadaceae > Pseudomonas > Pseudomonas sp. NPDC090208. The sequence goes on along the minus strand of NZ_JBIVCU010000003.1, from coordinate 104,153 downwards.
GGGCTCAAGCCATGACCTGAGCTTGCGCACGCCGACGGCCCGAGAACTTCTGTGGGAGCGGGCTTGCCCGCGAAGACGGTGTATCAGACGACCTCGACGTGTCCGGCCGGACGCATTCGCGGGCAAGCCCGCTCCCACAAGTCTTGTGGTGTCAGGTGATGATTGGCACGACGCTGAATCTGTAGCAGTCCGGCTTGCCGGCGGTGGCAATCTCACAAATACCGACACGGACAAGCCGGACAAATGACCAAAAGTGGGAGGGAGCCCTGCTCGCGATGGCGTCAGTCCTGACAATGTTGTAACGCCTGTCCCACCGCTATCGCGAGCAGAGCTCCCTCCCACAGGTCTTGTGGTGTCAGGTGATGATTGGCATGACGCTGAACCTGTAGCAGTCCGGCTTGCCGGCGGTGGCAATCTCACAAACACCGACACGGACAAGCCGGACAAATGACCAAAAGTGGGAGGGAGCCCTGCTCGCGATGGCGTCAGTCCTGACAATGCCGTAGCGCCTGACCCACTGCTATCGCGGGCAAGCCCGCTCCCACAGGTCTTGTGGTGTCAGGTGATGATTGGCATGACGCTGAACCTGTAGCAGCCTGGCTTGCCAGCGTCGAGGTATCCCGGACCTCACGCTGTCAGCGCGCATAATCCAGCGGCAGGCGCGTGGTGGACTTGATCTGCTCCATGGCAAAACTGGAGCTGATGTCGGTGATCCCGGACAGTTGGATCAGTTTCTTGTACACCGCGTCATAGCCGGCGATGTCCGGCACCACCATGCGCAGCATGTAGTCGGTGTCACCCGCCATGCGATAGCACTCCACCACCTCCGGCAGGGTCGCGATCAGCTCATGGAAGCGGCCCAGCCACTGGGCGTTGTGCTGGTTGGTGCGGATCGCGGCGAACACCGTCACCTTGACGTTCAGTTGCGACGCGTCAAGCAATGCCACGCGCCCGCGGATCATGCCCTGCTCTTCCAGCTTCTGTACCCGCCGCCAGCAGGCCGTGCTGCCCAGGCCGACGCTGTCGGCGATCTCGGCGATAGGGCGGGTGCAGTCGTGTTGCAGGATATCGAGGATGGCGTGGTCGAATTTGTCCATGGACAGGTCAATCCAGAAGAAGGCGTTATGCCGGAATGCGATAAGCATAGCGCCCATCTCGCGCTTTCCAGAAACGATATTCCAGCACACACACAAAACCCGGAAAAATATTCTAATCAGCAGGTAAATCAGCGTTCAGTAATCAATTTTTTTTCAGTTCGTCGCTAGTACCATTTTCTCCATTACTCAGCGCACGGATTGATCATGAGCACACGTCCCCTTTACTTCGATTACGCCGCCACCACGCCCGTCGACGACCGCGTCATTCAGGCCATGGTCGCCTGCCTCGGTCGCGAAGGCATTTTCGGCAACCCGGCATCCAGCTCCCATGATTACGGCACCCAGGCCCGCCAGGCGGTCGAACTGGCCCGACGTCAGGTGGGTGAACTGGTCGGCTGCAGCGCTGATGCGGTGATCTGGACCTCCGGCGCCACCGAATCCAACAACCTCGCCATCAAAGGCATCGCCGCCAGCAGCGACGGCACACGCCGGCACCTGATCAGCAGCCGTATCGAACACAAGGCGGTGGTCGACACCGTTTCGCAGCTGGAAGCCGCCGGTTACCCGGTGACCTGGCTGACACCGGACAGCCAGGGCCTGATTCAGCCAGAAGCGGTGCGTCAGGCACTGCGCGACGACACCCTGCTGGTGTCGCTGATGCTGGTCAACAACGAACTCGGCACCCTCACCGACATTGCCAGCATCGGCCAACTGGTCCGCGACAACGGCGCGCTGTTCCATGTCGATGCCGCACAAGGCGCCGGCAAGACCGCCATTGACCTGAGCGAACTGGCGGTCGACCTGATGTCGTTCTCGGCACACAAGATCTACGGCCCGAAAGGCATCGGCGCGCTGTACGTCGGCGAACGCGCACGACCGTTGCTGCAGGCACAGATTCACGGTGGCGGTCACGAACAGGGTTTCCGCTCCGGCACCCTGGCGACTCACCAGATCGTCGGCATGGGCGCGGCCTACGCACTGGCGGCGGCGGAACTCAAGGAAGAAGTCGCACGCATCGGCGCACTCTCGGCGCAACTGCGCGAGGGCCTGCTGCAACTGCCGGGCGTGCGTCTCAATGGCGATGCCCATCAACGCATTCCTCACACCCTGAACATCTGCGTCGAAAGCCCCGGCTTCGACGCCATGAGCCTGTCCAGCGAACTGGCCGTGTCATCGACCTCGGCTTGCAACTCCGCTAGCAGCAGCGTTTCCCATGTGCTGCTGGCGCTGGGTCTGACGCAGGCACAGGCCGGCAGCAGCCTGCGCCTGAGCCTGGGTCGCTACACCGAGGCCAGCGATGTCGAGAAAGCGATTGCGTTGATTGCCGGTCGGATGAACGCGCAGCCGACGACCTTCTGGTGATCGATTGATCCGCTTCACGCTCCCCGGTCATGCACGTTGCTGGCCGGGGATCCTTGCCATCGAGTCGGCCTTTCTTGTCCGTGCCGTTCTGCGCGTATAGGAATTTGGAATGGACTCGATGAACAATTGATCTATTCCTCGCTGCAACCGCCCTACTAGGCTTGAAGAGTGATATCGCGACGGACGCTCCCATGGCATGCAAGCCACTGCCATTCTTTTTGCAAAAGAGAATGAAAGATCATTATCAGGACCGGTTGAGCCAACAGTGGCGAGGTGTTCATTTATTACGGTCACGCGCACCTTCCACGGGAGATGTTTCGTTGTGCAGCAATGACTACCTGAGTTTGTGTCAGGAGCCGGGCCTGCGTATCGACGCCAACAAACTTTTTGCCACTAACATCTTGATGTCTTCCGTGTTCCTGGACGACGACAGTCTTCAATCTGCCGTAGAGCGCGCCTTTGCTGAATTCTTTCGCGTACAGAACAGTATTCTCTGCCCATCTGGATGGATGGCGAATGCGGGCTTGATTCAGTCCATCGCCGATCAGAATGTCCCGGTCTACCTCGACATGTTGGCACACATGTCCTTTCATGACGGCGCACGCCTGGCTAACGCTCAGGTACACCTGTTCGCCCATAACGACGCGGCTCACGCTCGTAAACAAATCCATCTGCACGGTGCCGGAATCATTGTGGTCGACGCCGTCTACAGCACCAACGGCAGTCGCTGCCCATTGGCTGACTTCGCCCTGCTGGCCGAAGAACATGACTGTATTCTCGTCGTCGACGAATCCCACTCTGCGGGAACCCATGGCGCTGAAGGGCGCGGATTGGTAAATGCCTTGAACTTGCAAGGTCGAGTGGACTTTCTGACAGTGAGCCTCGCCAAGGCGTTTGCCGGCAGAGCAGGACTGATCACCTGCTCTACGGATTTCAAGGACTACTTTTCGCTGGAGTCGCACCCCACCATATTCAGCACGGCGCTGATGCAGCACGATCTGCAGTGGTTCGCCCAGGTGCTGCCATTCGTTGCTCATGCAGAAGATAAACGACGGCGGTTACACGACATTGCCCATCGTCTGCGCGATGAACTGGCCCGCCTCGGTTACCGGGTGGGCAGCGGTACCGAGCAGATCATCGCCGTGGAGATCGGTAGCGAAAGCGACGTGCAGTTGATGCAGAACAGCCTGTTGCGGCAAGGCATCTTCGGCTCGGTCTTCTGCTACCCCGCCACCGCCCGCAATCGCGCGCTGATCCGGCTTTCGGTACACGCTGCGCTGACCGATGCCGAGCTATCCCGTACGGTCCAGGCCTTCAGCCGTACGGCGCAGGAGACAGGCTGCCTGCGCCCTGCCTGATCATTCACTGAAGAAGCCTGTAAAGGCTACAAATCGAAAAGTAGCCTGAAAAGGCTACTTTCCTCCCAGTTTCAGCACCGCCAGCCCTATCGCGATGCTTACGCTGAAGCTGACCAACGTGCCCAGCAGCACGTATTCGCTCAACGAACGTTGCTCGGACCCTTTGATGTCGTTGAAGCGCAGGATGCTTTTTGCGGTGAGCAGAAAGCCGATGGCTTCCCATTGTTCCAGCAGCACGAAGGTCAGGATCAGCGAGCGTTCCAGGTAGCCGATCCAGCTGCCGGCCTTTTTCAGCGAGTCCTTGCTGCTTTCCTTGACCCCCGGCATGAAAGGTGTGAGCACGGCGCCGGTCAGTGCCGAGGCCGGGCGCCACACCAGCAGATACGCGAGCAAGACCAGCAGATTGTGCGGGGTGAACTGGTCCTTGCCGGCATCGGCCAGCCAGCCCCAGTAGCCTTCGACGCTCAGCCAGATCACCAGCAGCAGCGCCACTTGCAGGGCGAACTGCCAGATGAAGCGATAGACCGATGTCAGGCTGTCCATGACCCAGCGGATCAGTCCCCAGCCCACGGCGAATCCAGCGCTGGCGGCCAGCGCCACCAGTACGTGGCGATCAAAACCATACACCAGCGCCCCGACGCCAACGCCCTGCAGCAACGCCATCAACAAAGTCTGCCCGGCATCCGCTACGGTCCGCGCGCGCCAGGATGAAAATGCGTAATCCAGCAGCATGTTGAGCAGGATCAACAGCAACAGCAGCACCGAAACATCATGCATCGCCGTTCTCCTGCAACCATTGGCGGGTGTGGGCCAGATAGCGGTCCAGCAGCCGCGCCTGCCCCCGCTGCAACGCCCGGTTCACTGACACTCGCGATTTGCCCAAGTGCTCGGCGATCTGCTGTTGGTCGCCGATGCCGCGCAAGTGCGCGTCGTAGGTCTGCGCTTCGACCACGGTCCATTTATCGACAATGGCGGCGACGAATTCGGTCAGCAACTCGGCACTGCGCAACAGCGACGCGTCATGACTGAACAACCCCAGGCTGAGTTTTTTCATGCCGTCCAGCCCCTGACCTGACAGCACGTAGGCTTCGCCATAGCCACGGCCTTCGCTGGCATGACCGATGCCGATGGCGATGCGGGCATCCCAGCGTTCACCCTCAGGGCTCGCAGCAATCAGTGCAGCACGAATCGCCAGCGCGCACTCGAACGCCTGCTCGGCGCGCTTCGTGACCACCTGAAAACCATCACCGCGATAGGTTTCAATGCTCAGGCCATAGTGCTCTTCAAGTGCTGCCAGCACACGTTTCAGACCATCCAGATAGGCCTGCGTATCGGCGACGGTCTGCGACTGCATCAAATCGCCGGTCAAGACTGCGTTGAGGGACATGGGGGTTCCGATTGACCTGATAGGTAAAGACACTATAGGCGAATTCGGAAAAAAGTAACCTTAAAAGGCTACTTTCAAGAAAGTAACCTCTAAAGGCTACTTCTATTGAAAAGACAGTGCGCTCCCGCTCTGGCACAATCGCCCATCGTTTTTTTCGAGATTGACCCGAGCATGGACCTGAACAGCGTTTATCAGCGCCTGAACACCGGCAGCAAGAAGTGGAGCCAGTACCCCGAAGATGTGTTGCCAATGTGGGTGGCAGACATGGACTTCCCGGTGGCCGAACCGATCATGCAGGCGCTGAAAACCCGTCTGGAGCATCCGTTGCTGGGTTATTCCGTCGCCCAGAACAGCTTGCGCGAAACCCTGGTCAACCATCTGGCGACGGCCTATGGCTGGCAGATCGACCCGGAGCATCTGGTGTTCCTGCCTGGTGTCGAGCCCGGCGTGAACATGGCCCTGCATGCGCTGCTGCCCGCCGGCAGCGGCGTGCTGGTGCAGACGCCGAATTACTCGCCGCTGCTGCACGCCCCGGCCAACTGGGACCTGCCGCGCATCGACCTGCCGCTGCACGCCGATGCCAACGGCGAATACCACACCGACGTCACCGCCTTGCAGCGCGCGCTGCCCAAGGCTCGCGCCTTGTTGCTGAGCAACCCGCACAACCCGCTGGGCAAAGTGTTCGACCGCGAGGAACTGCTCGCCATCGGCGAAGCCTGCGTGGCCGAGGATGTGCTGATCATCTCCGATGAAATCCACGCCGACATCCTCTTCGACGGTCGCCGTCATGTGCCGATAGCGTCCCTCAGCGACGACATCGCCGCCCGCACGATAACGCTGATGTCGGCCAGCAAGGCGTGGAACATCGCCGGGCTGAAAACCGCCTTCGCCGTCGTGCCCAATGCCGAACTGCGTCAGCGCTTCAATGCCGGGCGCCTGGGCATGGTCGACAGCGTCAATGCTCTCGGGCTTGAGGCCACCGAAGTGGCTTACCGCGAGGGCGGTCCGTGGCTGGCCGCGGTGATGGCGTATCTTCAGGGCAACCGCGACTACCTGGCCGAAGCCATCAAGACCCGTTTCCCCGGCATCCGCATGCACCTGCCGCAGAGCACCTATCTGGCCTGGCTGGACTGCTCGGCGCTGGATATCGAAAAGCCGCAGCAGTTTTTCCTCACCCAAGCGAAGGTCGCGCTCAGCGACGGCCTGGAATTCGGCGCGGACTGCGGCCAGTTCGTGCGCCTGAACTTCGGCTGTCCGCGGTCGATGCTCGAGGAAGGCCTGGCCCGCATGGAACGCAGCCTGCGCGAACGCCGCTGATCAGCCGCGCTGCTCTGCGTGCCGCGTGTCAGCGTCCGGGCCCAGCCGGGCGCTGACAAAATCGATGAAGGCCTTGAGCTTGGGCAGGCGCGAGCGCTGCGGCGGGTAGATCAGGTGAACCGGCTTGGGCGCCGGCAGAAACTCCTCCAGCAACGACACCAGCGCACCACTGGCCAGATCGTCCTCCACCAGAAAGCGCGGTTGCATCAACACCCCGGCACCGGCCAGCGCCGCCAGCCGCAAGGCCGGGCCATCGTTACTCTTCATCACCCAGTCCTGCGGCCAGGGAAATTCCTGGCTGCCGTCCTTCAGTGCCCAGTTGAAACGCTGGGTCCATGTCGAGTGCACCAACAACCGGTGCTGGCCGAGATCCGCCGGTGTCAGCGGCGTGCCATGCCGTTGCAGGTAATCCGGCGCGGCGCAGATCAGCATGGCGTAGGGCTGCAAAGGCCTGGCGACCAGATCGAGTTCATCCAGCCGAGCAATGCGAAACGCGGCGTCAAATCCTTCCTGCAACAGATCCACCGGGTTGTTGTTGAGGATGAGTTCGACCCGCACCTGCGGACAGGCCAGCAGAAAATCCGCCACCAGCGGCGCAACCACGCTGGAACCGAGAGTCATCGGCGCGCTGATGCGCAACAGCCCGCTGGGCGCCGATTGCAGGCCCTCGACACTCTCATAAGCCCGGCGCAGTTGCTCCAGCACCTGCCGCGCTTCGGCATAAAACGCCTGACCAGACTCGGTCACGCGCATCTGCCGCGTGGTGCGCTGGATCAGTTGTGCCGCAAGCCCCTGCTCCAGTTCCTGGATGTATTTGCCGACCATCACCGCCGAGATATCGAGAGCTCGCGCCGCCGCCGTGAAGCTGCCGCTTTCGATGACCGCCACATACACCTCAAGGCTGCGAAGCCTGTCCATTGCGAACCTCTGGTTAGAAATAGCCGAACGAATGCTGCATTTATCACGTTGGCCGTTATCAATACAGTCGCGGGCACGACTTTCATCCAAGGAACACGCGATGCACAGCTCACTGGATCAGGCGCTGCAATTCATACCGCGTCTGCCGCTGCTGGACGGACCGACGCCGATACAACGCGCCACCCGCCTGGAGCAGGCACTCAGGCAGTACGCCAAAGGCGTCGGCATTTACCTCAAGCGCGACGATCACATGAGCATCGGCGGCGGTGGCAACAAGCTGCGCAAGCTGGAATACCTGCTCGGCCGCTCGGTTGAAGAGCGGATCGACACGGTGATTACCGTCGGCGGCGTGCAGTCCAACCATGCCCGCCTGACCGCTGCCACCTGTGCGCGCCTTGGCCTGGACTGCGAGCTGATCCTGACCCGCGCCGTGCCCAAGTCGGACACCGACTACGCACTCAACGGCAACGTGTTGCTGGATCAACTGTTTGGCGCTCGCATGGAGATTCATCCGGCCGGAACCGACAGCGTGGCCCTGGCTCAGGCCCGTGCCGCACAACTGGCGGCAGCAGGTCGCAAGGCCGTGGTGATTCCCACCGGCGGCTCGACCCCGCTCGGCGCCCTGGGTTATGCCCGCTGCGCGGCGGAAATCGCCGACCAGGAGCCACAGTTCGGCGTGACCTTCAATCAGGTCATCGTGCCCAACGGCAGCGCCGGTACCCATGCCGGACTGGCTGCGGGTTTTGCCTTGCTGGGGCGTGACCCGGCGCAGGTGCGGTCGTTTGCCGTGCTGGCCGATCAGGCCACGGCCATCGACAAGACCCGCCAGTTGCTGGATGCGACGCTCGCGTTGCTGGGGGCAGACGCCAGCACGGCTGCGCCGAACATCGACGGTCGCCAACTCGGCAGCGGTTACGGGCTGCCCACGCAGGAAATGCTCGATGCGGTTCGACTGATGGCCCGCAGCGAAGGGTTGTTGCTCGACCCGGTCTACTCCGGCAAGGCCTTCGCCGGCTTGCTGAACGACCTGCGCGAAGGCCGTTATCAGCCGGGCGACAACGTGCTGTTCATCATGACCGGCGGCGCGCCCGGCTTGTACGCCTATCGCGAGACGTTTCAGGGCTGATGCCCTTGCCGGCCTGCCTGGTAGAGAAGAATGCAGAGAATGCAGAGAATGCAGAGAATGCAGAGAATGCAGAGAATGCAGAGAATGCAGAGAATCCTGTGGGAGGGAGCCCTGCTCGCGAAAGCGGAGTGTCATTCAATGTCGTTGTGTCTGACTTGACGCCTTCGCGAGCAGAGCTCCCTCCCACGGTTTTGTGGGGTGAGGTACATCCCGGTCCGACACCCTCCCCGTAGGAGCGCGCTTGCCCGCGATCGCGTCAATCCAATCACAACCGTGTTGACTGCCTCACCGCTTTCGCGAGCAGGGCTCCCTCCCACGGGGCTCGACTGGATGCACGGGCCTCAGTCCGGAGTGAACGCCAAGGCCTTCATGTTCATCCGCGCGTCTGCCGTGCCAGGCTGGACACCGACGCCACCGCATCATGAGGATGCAGACTTTCCAGATGCCGGACCGCAACGCTGCTGCCGGGATAGCGTCCACTCAAGTGCTGCTGGATCCTGCGGGCCGCATCTTCGACGTACATCAGGTTCTGTCCGTTGAGGCGGGCGAACGCCTGCTCGTCGGCACGTTTGACGGCGGTCTGGACCGGTGTCCCCAGCGCGTCTTCGACACCATCGATCAGCGCCAGCAGGCCGACGCGTTCAGCCTGTGGATCGACCTCGACGCGGACTTCGGCAATGCTGCGCTGGCTGTGGGGCGTGGCGTGGGAACCGTGCTGACGCAACCACACGGCGACGCTTGCGCTGTCCACCGGGCCCACGCCGAAGTGGGCGACAAACGCCTGTTCCAGCAACTGCCGCGACAACGCTGCCGAACACGGGCAGGTCGAGGAGTACGTCACTTCGACACTGGCCTGCAGTTGCAACCGGCCGTCCTGCCAGTGCGCATCGATCACCACCGGATAGGATTTCCAGCCGCTCAAGCCTTGAGTCACCAGCGCCGCACGCTTGCACAGCAGCGCGAAACTCAAGCGCAGACGAGCGTTGCGGCTGTGGCAATCGGCGTGGCTGGCGACCATCAATTCCAGCAATGCAGCCAGACTCGCCGGCGTCACCGCCTGATGTTCGGCGAAGCGATCCAGCAGCGTGTACAGGCGCGACATGTGGATGCCCTTGACCTCGGCGCGCGGCAGATCCACTTGCAGATCGGCGCGCGCGTGTACCGGCGCTTCGGCACCGGCCTCGTCAAGAATCAGGGGAATGTCGATGCCCTGCATGCCGACCCAGTCCAGGGGCAACAGCGAGAGCGAATGTTCGGAGCAGGCAACGTCGGGGAGCGGACTGTTCATACAGGTTGGAAATTCTCGGCACGCAGAAACCGGCAAGCACTCAAGAATGCTTACAAAATAGAGTTATAACATAACACTACAAAGGGTCGATCTGGCAACCGGAATTGCGCGGGATCACACCGGACAGGGCGGGCTCCCCTGCCCTGTCCGGCGTGTTTCAGGCTTCAGCGGGCTCAGTAACCCAGCGACAGCCCGGTGTTGCGGCGAGGGTCGTTAGCCCCGTAGAAGCGGTTGTTGCCGACCGGTTTGCCTTCCAGCGAAGGTGCGCCGACCAGAATCGCCGCCAGGTGGTTGGCATCCTGTGGTCCGGCAAACTTGTGGCCCCAGCTTTCGAGGATTTTCTGCGTGTCGGGGCTCACCGCAAAGTTTTCCAGGTTGGTGGTTTCCGGCATCCATTGCTGGTGGAAACGCGGCGCATCCACCGCTTCCTGAATGTTCATGCCGTAGTCGATGACGTTGAGCATGGTCAGCAGCGTCGCAGTGATGATCCGGCTACCGCCCGGCGTACCCACCACCATCACGGCCTTGCCGTCCTTGGTGACGATGGTCGGGCTCATCGACGACAGCGGCGTCTTGCCCGGTGCGATGGCGTTGGCTTCACCCTGAATCAGGCCGTACATGTTCGGCACACCGACCTTGGAGGTGAAGTCGTCCATCTCGTCGTTGAGGATCACCCCGGTCTTGCTCGCCATCACCCCGGCACCGAACCAGTCGTTGAGGGTGTAGGTCACCGACACCGCGTTGCCCCACTTGTCGACGATGGAGTAATGCGTGGTGTTGTTGCCCTCGTGCGGCGCCACGCCCGGTTTGATCGCCTGGGAGTTTCCGGCCTTTTGCGGTTCGATGGCGGCGCGCAGCTTGGCGGCGTAATCGCGGTCCAGCAGATGGCTGATCGGGTTCTTCACGAAGTCCGGGTCACCCAGATAGCTGTTGCGGTCAACGTAGGCGTGACGCATAGCCTCGATCTGATAATGCAGGCCCTGGGCGGAGTGATAGCCCAGATCCTTCATCGGGTAGCCTTCAAGGATGTTCATGATCTCGCAGATCACGACGCCGCCGGAGCTCGGAGGCGGTGCGGAAACCACGTGATATCCGCGGTAATCGCACTCGATGGGCGCCAGTTCGCGGGTTTTGTATTTGTCGAGGTCAGCCTGGACGATGATGCCCTTGCCGGCCTTGCTCGAATCGACGATGGCCTTGGCCACCCAGCCCTTGTAGAAACCGTCGCTGCCTTTGGCGGAAATTTCCTTGAGGGTTTTCGCCAGGTCCTTCTGCACCAGCTTCGCACCGACTTTCAGCGGTTGACCCTTGTTCAGGAAGATCGCCGAGAGGTCCTTGTCGGCCTGGAATTCCTTGGTGGCGTAGTCCAGCAGATCGACGTCACCCTGCTCCAGCACAAAGCCGTTTTCCGCCAGTTTGATCGCCGGCGCGATCACTTCGGCGCGCTGCTTGGTGCCGTATTTTTTCAGCGCCAGTTCCATGCCCGAGACCGTGCCCGGTACGCCGACCGCCAGATGGCCCTTGGAGCTCAGATCCGGGACGACGTTGCCATCCTTGTCCAGGTACATGTTGGCGGTGGCCGCCAGCGGCGCTTTTTCGCGGAAATCGAGGAAGGTCTTGCGGCCATCGGCCAGCTGCACGGTCATGAACCCGCCGCCGCCCAGGTTGCCCGCTGCCGGATAGACCACCGCCAGCGCGTAGCCCACGGCCACGGCGGCATCGACCGCGTTGCCGCCGGATTTGAGCACGTCGACGCCGACGCGCGACGCCAAGTGTTGTGCGGTGACGACCATGCCGTTTTCCGCTGCGACGGGTGCCACGGAGGCCGCGTAAGTGATGCTGGAGACAGTGAGGGTGAGTGCCGTCGCAACCAGCGACCTGGCGAAGATTTCGTACTTCATGGGGTCGACTCTCTTTTTCTAATGTGGAACAGCCTTGATCGGGCGATCCGGATATCCGGCGACGCCCTGCGTCCTTGCCACTGCAGACACACCGACAGGAGCCCTGTAAAAGTAGCGGCTGATGGAAAAGTTGACGAAATATTTCACGGAATCGACGACTGGGCCGTCGCAAGAGGAGCGCTGCCGCCCCTGCGAAAGGGAATGCGGCAGCACGATACAGCGAGGATTAACGCGACACGGCCGCCTGCGGGCTGACCTGTTGTTCCACCGGGCGCGAAGGCTTTTGCGCATGCAGGGTCCATAGCAGGATCACCCCTACTACCCCGGCAGCGGACAACGCCAGCATGCCGGCACGCGGATCGGCGACCCAGATTTCCATGTTGGCCTTAAGCATCGGCGCAACGAAGCCGCCGATGTTGCCGAGCGAGCCGATCAGGGCGATCCCGCCTGCTGCCGCAACCCCGCCGAGATAGCCGGTCGGCAGGGTCCAGAACAACGGCTGCACCGTCACGAAACCCGCCGCCGCGAAACAGAACGACAGCAGCACCAGCGGCAGGCTGGCCAGCAAGGTCGACGCCGCGATCCCCAGCGCCGCCATGCCCAGCATGCACATGGCCATCGGCAGATGGCGGGCGCTGCGGTCGGCGTAACGGGTGACGAAGAACATCACCACGGCGGCGCACAGCCACGGAATCGAGGTCAGCATGCCGACCTTCAGGCCCACCGTGGTGCCGAGCAGTTCGGCAATACGCGTCGGCAGATAGAAAATCACGCCGTACACACTGACCTGCACGCTGAAGTAGATCAGGATGAATTTCAGCACCCGCAGGTTGCGCACCATACCCAGCAGATTGCGCGGGCCGTGGTCGAGCTTCTGCTGGTCTTCCGCTCGCAACTCCGCACTCAGCGCGGCTTTCTCTTCAGCGGTCAGCCAGTTGGCCTCTTCCGGCTTGCTCTTGAGATAGAACAGCGCGACGACACCGACCACCACGGCGGCCAGGCCTTCGACGAGGAACATCCACTGCCAGTTGGTCAGCTCGAACACGCCGTGCATGTCCAGCAACCAGCCGGACAGCGGGCTGCCCAGCATCAGCGCGAACGGCAGGCCGAAGTAATAGATACCGATGGCCTGGCCGCGACGACGGGCCGGAAACCAGTAGGTCAGGTACAGAATCACGCCCGGCGAGAACCCGGCTTCGGCCACGCCAAGCAGGAAACGCAGGACGTAAAAGCTGGTTTCGCTGTGGGTGAACATCATGGCGGCCGAGACCAGGCCCCAGGTGATCATGATCCGGCTCAGCCAGACCCGCGCGCCGACGCGGTGCAGCATCAGGTTGCTGGGCACCTCGAAGATGGCGTAACCGATGAAAAAGATACCGGCGCCGAGGGCGAAGGCGGCATTGCTCAGGCCCACATCGGCCTGCAACGCGGCCTTGGCAAAGCCCACGTTGGAGCGATCGATCATCGCCAGGGCGAACATCAGCGCCAGAAACGGCAGCAGCTTCCAGCGGCATTTGCCGATTGCACTTTCAATAGCCGCCGCAGCGGCATCAGATCTTGTTGTTGTCATTGTTATGTCCGTCGGGGGTTCTGAATGCCCGTCGAACCTAGATCAGCGCTGCGATAATTCCCAATGACAAATGTTCAGCATTTGATAGCCGGAAGTTATTGGGCAACCTGCCTCCCCTACACATAACCACTGTGGGAGGGAGCCCTGCTCGCGAATGCGTCAGTTCAGACACTCTTGCGCTGGCTGACACGACGCTTTCGCGAGCAGGGTTCCCTCCCACAGGATCAGCGCCGTCCGCACAGCGTCGGTACGCCCCCGGACTGCTACGGGTGCGATGTGAAAAATGTCAGAACCATCGATCGTTGCGTTTGCGCCCGCGGGTCAGCGACGGCAGGATCAGCCCCAGCAGCAGGCCTGCACCGGCGATGCTGCCGCCGTAGACCATGTAGCGCATCAGCACCTGATTGTTCTCGTCGCTCAGCTTGGCCTGGGTCGAGCGCAGTTCCGACTGGGCGTCGCTCAACTGTGCGTTGAGGTCCTTGCTCCGCGCTTCCAGCTCGTCCACCAGTTTCTTGCGCGAGTCGAGGGTTTCCTGCATGCCCTGGACCTTGGTTTTCCAGTCATCGTCGATGCTCTTCAGCCGAGCGCTCAGGTCTGCCACTTCCTGAGTCAGCTGTGGCAGGCGCTCGGCCTGGCCGGGCACTTCCTGCAGGTCATTGGAGGGAATCCACACGGTGTCGCCGGACCCGCCGCGCACCTGGCTGTAATCGCCCTGAGTGGTGAGCAGTTCGACTTTCTGCCCCGACTTCAAGGTGCCGACAATGCGGTAACCGTCAGTGGGGCCGCTGCGCACGTAGGTGCTGAGGGTGTCGGTGACCCAACGGTCCTTGCTGGTGGTTTCGGCCTGAGCCGGTGCCACATTGCCGGCAAGCAGGACGCCCGCGACAACGGCGCCAAGCGCGGTAGAACGGGAAGCGATGGAAAACGGGCGAGATAGAGGCATGGGCAATCTTCAACAAAAAATAAAAAGAAAAGGCCGGATGATCGGGCCGGTCGAAACATGGACAAAAGCCTGGCCGACAGCGACGGGCAACGCGCTGCAACTGCGGGGAAAGGCAAGCGAACACGCAGGATTTCTCTGACAACATTGGGGCCGCGTGACCCGACGCGCTGCGCGCACAGTGGTCAACTGACAGTGGAAATGGAGTCAGGTTCACTACAGACAGGTTGCGTTCGTCAGACAGAAAGGCGGTAGCGCCCGGTCTGGCGGCCTGTCTGCGGTCTCTTGTAGGAGCTGGCTCGCCCTGCGACCGGCTGCGCAGCAGTCGTAAATCCGGTAAACGCGGTGTGACAGACAAACCGCATGCACAGGTTTTACGACGACTTCGTCGCCGCTCGCAGGGCAAGCCAGCTCCTACAGAAAGCACGCGTTGGGCATGTTGGCGCGCTGGGAATGTTGGAGAGAAATGGCGGAAGGCAGCGGGAGTCGAACCTGCCCGGGAACGGCTGCCGTCCCCAACCGGGTTTGAAGCCCGGCCGCGCCACCGGGCGCGATTGCCTTCCTTGATCGATCAGACCGTATCGCTTCGCAGCCCGCCATGGGCCAGTGCGTTGTCCGGACGAATCCGGCGCTGGTCGCCCAAGCGCCGGGTCAGGCCGATACGGTCGAAAAACTCGAGAATCTGGATGCTGCGCTTGCGGCCGATGCCCAGTTGGTCGCGAAACGCTGCAGCCTGAATCACCGGCTCACGCTCGGCCAGTTGCAACAGCATAGCCACCATTCGTTCGACCGTGGTCTGCGGATAGAACAGATCCCGCACCACCTGATGCGCCTCGCCGATCCGCGCCAACTTGCGCAACAGCAGACGCACGTCGCCTTCGGCCTGGCCGCTTGCGCTTGCCAGATCGCGTACCCACGGCGGGTCGAAACCGCCCTGCTCCATCAGCGGCAGCAACTGTTGCCACAGCGCGGCGTCGAGTTCATTCAATTGCACTCGGTGCTGCGGCAGGTGCAACCACGGCCCGCTGCTGTGGATGGCGGCGCCGGCCAGCAATTCGTCGATCAACGCGACAAACGCCGAGCGCTCCAGAGGCAGCGCACAGAAACGCCGCAGGCGGTCTCGATCCGGGCCTAGCTGGTCGGGTTCCTGTTCATGGAAGCGCGCCAGTTGCGCCAGCACCTGTTTCTGCAACGCCTGCCAGCGTTCGTGGCTGAACAGCAACGGGCCCTGGCGCGTCGCGATCAACTGCACATCGTCCGGCAACCGCCAGCTGGCGCGCAGGCGATTGAATTGCCGCTCCAGCCGTTGCGGATCGATACCGCTGTCGCTGTGGGCAAGCAAGGCCGGCAACACCTGCTCCAGACTGTCGGCCGTTGCCAGCAGCTCCAATTGTTTCAGGCGCTCGCCACTGCGGCGCTGTCGGGACGGCGCAAACGGATCGAGCACCCGACCGCCACCCAGCGTGCGCTGGGCATTGTGATCGCGCAGCACCAAGCGGTCACCGTGCACGGCATGGATCGGCGCGTTGAGCAGCAACTGGGCGAACATGCGCTGGCCCGGCAGCAGGCGGTTGCCCTCCAGCAAGGCGACCCGGGCCGTCACATCCTGGGTGCCGATGTGCACGTGTACCGGGGTGAAATGTTCGAAGGTGCGGGTCTCGCCGGGCAGCAATTGAAAGTCGATGTCGATCCGCTGGGTCGGCGCGAACAGCCATTCGGACAGCACCCAGTCGCCCCGGTGAATCTGCTCCAGCGCCAGCCGTTCCGCACCCAGGTTCAAGGCCACACGCTGGCCGGCACGGGCCTGACTGGCAGTCTGATTCTGCGCGTGCAGGCCACGGATCCGGACCGGTTTGCCAGCCTGTCCCAGGGCCAGAGTGTCGCCGACCGTGACCTGCCCGGCCAGCGCGGTGCCAGTCACCACGATGCCGGCACCGACCACGTTGAACGCCCGGTCGATGTCCAGCCGAAAGCCGCCACGGTCGCTGCGCTCGCTCACCTCGCCCTCCGCTGCCAGCAAGGCCTGACGCAGGGTTTCGATGCCTTCGCCGTTGTGGCTGGAGACCACGAATTGCTTCGCCTCGGCGTAGGGCCCCGGCGCCAGTAGATGCTGCACCTCGATCTGTACCTGCCTGACCCGCGCCGACTCGACCCGGTCGCACTTGCTGATCACCACCCACAGTTTCGCAATCCCGAGCAATTCGACGATTGCCAGATGCTCACGGGTCTGCGGCATCACCCCGTCGTCGGCGGCCACCACCAGCAGCACCAGATCGATACCCTGAGCGCCGGCCAGCATGTTGTGAATGAAGCGCTCGTGGCCCGGCACGTCGACAAAGCCGGTCAGCGGCGCCTGCGGGATCAGGCTGGCGTAGACATAGCCCAGGTCGATGGTGATGCCACGCTCGCGCTCTTCGCGGCGGCGATCACCGGCCTGACCGGTCAATGCCTCCAGTAACGCGGTCTTGCCATGGTCGATGTGTCCGGCGGTTCCGACAATCACCCCTGCGTGTCCTCCATGTGCAACTGGCTCAACTGTGCAATCCAGCCCGTTTCGTCATCGAGCTGGCGCAGATCCAGCCACAAGGCGTCATCGTCGATACGTCCCAACACCGGGATCGGCAAGCCGCGCAACGCTGCCTCCAACTCATGCAGACAGCGGCCCCTGAGTTTTTTGGAGACGATCGGTCGTAAATGCAGCGCCGCGCTGGGAAGGCGCGCCACCGGCTGGCTGCCGCTGCCGATCATGCCCAGGCTCGGCTGCACCGACACACTCCAATGCTCGCCCAGTGCCGCCGCCAGCAAGGGGCGCAGGCGTTCAGCCTGAGCCAGTATCTCCGCCTGCGGGCGGGTCAGCAGACGCAGGGTCGGCAGGCGCAAGGCCAGACGCTCCGGATCACGGTACAGACCGAGCACCGCCTCCAGCGCCGCAAGGGTCAGCTTGTCGACCCGCAAGGCGCGTTTCAACGGGTTCTTCTTGATCTTGCCGATCAACTCTTTACTGCCGACGATGATTCCCGCCTGGGGGCCGCCCAGCAGTTTGTCGCCGCTGAAGGTGACGATGTCGGCACCTTCGGCGAGGGTCTGGCGCACGGTGGGCTCGGCGGGCAAGCCCCAGCGGGTCAGATCCAGCAGGCTGCCGCTGCCGAGGTCTTCCAGCAGCGGCAAGCCGTGCTGATGGGCGATGCGCGCCAGCTCCACGGTCGGTACGCTGCTGGTGAAACCCTGAATGCTGTAGTTGCTGGTGTGCACACGCATCAGCAGGCCGGTGCGCGGGTTGATCGCCGCTTCGTAATCCCTGGCGTGGGTGCGGTTGGTGGTGCCGATCTCGTGCAGCTTCACCCCGGCGCGGCTCATGATGTCGGGGATGCGGAAGGCGCCACCGATCTCGATCAGTTCGCCCCGGGAAATGATGCCTTCCTTGCGCGCGCCGAGGCTGTTGAGGGCCAGCAGCACCGCAGCGGCATTGTTGTTGACCACAGTCACCGCCTCGGCGCCGGTCAGCTCACGGATCAACCCTTCGATCAGGTCGTCACGGTCACCTCGCTTGCCGCTGGCCAGGTCGAATTCCAGATTCAGCGGATAACGCGCGGCGGTCTGGATCGCCTCGATGGCTTCCTCCGGCAACAATGCCCGGCCGAGGTTGGTGTGCAGCACGGTGCCGGTGAGGTTGAACACCCGACGTACCCGGCTCTGGTGCTGTATCGCCAGCCGTTCGGCGGCCCGCCCCAGCAGTATCTCTGCACCCTGCTCCACGGCATCGAGTTGCCCGGCCAATGCCGCCTCGCGGACGTCATCGAGCAGTTGACGCAAGGCTGCCAGCACCGCGTCGCGGCCATAACGGTCGGTCAGTGGCTGGCAGGCGGGATGGCGCAAAAGGCTGTCGATGGAAGGCAAACGGGGGAAAATCGAGGCGGGGTTGGCGGGCATGCAGCGGCTCCGATAATTCTCTGAATCTCACTCGACGCGTAGCAGTCCGGCATCCGCGAACATCGACAAACCCAAATTCCGTAGGAGTGAGCTTGCTCGCGATGGCGTCCGTTCAGTCACAAGGAGCTGTCTGACAGAAGGCTATCGCGAGCAAGCTCACTCCTACAGGGTTTGGCGATAAATGCACCGTAGCAGGCTATCGCTGGTCTGGCCTGAGTGTAGCCGCGTATTTCACTCCCCTCCGGGCGCGAGCATCAGGTTGGGCGCGAGGCGCTGGTAACCTTCCAGATCGAGGCGCATGTCCAGGGCCAGGCTCGCCAGGTCCGCCGACAGCGCTTCGGCTTCAGCATCACTCTCCAGGTAGATCTGCTTGAGGTAGCTGTTGCAGCCGGGACAGACCTCGGCACGCAACGGCGCCTTCTCGGCGGCCACGCGGTCATCGTCGAGGCTCACGTATTTAAGGCCCTTGCTCTGCTCGCACTGCACGCACTTGACCCGCACCACATGCCACTCGCAGGCACACAGCGAACAGACCAGATAACGCAGGCCGTTGTGTTTGCCGCGATGGCGAATCACCCCGGCCATGGCCGGCGAACCACAGGCCGGGCACTGGCTCAGGCTGTCGCCGGGTTGCAGATCGTGCGACGGCAGGTTGAACAGCCAATGGCTCCAGGCCGCCTGCAATGCCGCGCCGAGAAACGGCATCAGCGCCACCGGCACCCCGGCGTACTGGCCACTGAGCAGGCAGATGGCCCACGCCTTGCGCTGCCCGTCGTCCGCCTCGCGCAATTGCCTGAGCGCCTGTTGTACCTCGGTTTGCGCAGGAGCCGTATACCGCGCGAGAAAAGCATCGAGATACACCTGCCATGGCGCCTCGCGCACCAGGCTGTCGGCGGCCAACGGTGGCAGACCGTGCTGGCGACACAGCGCCACACGCTGGGCATCCGGTAGCCAGTCGCCGGGCGGCAGATCGAGCAGGCTTTGCTGCGTCCGACACACCCCGGCAATCAAGTGCAGATACGCCGCCAGCGGATTGCCCGTGGCGAGCGTTTCCAGCCGCGCAGCCCGCACGGCAAACAGGTTGGCCGGCGGCATGTACAAAAACGGCGGCGCACTGGCCGCCGCTTCGATTTCCCCAGGTTCCAGAATCTGGCTCAATGGCTCATCCTTTTTTCGTCACCCGTGGTTGACCGCCAGCGGTCGGCGGCGATTCCTTCTCGGTGATCTGCCGATACCACAGTTCATGGTGTTTCTTCGCCCAGGTACGGCTGACCCAGCCATGCAGCATCGCCCCCACCGAACCCTTGATCCAGATGCCGGCGTAGATGTGCACGATGATGCTGGTGATCAGCACGAAACCGGCCAGCGCATGAATCAACGCGCCGAAGCGAATCACGGTGATGTCGAAGTATTGGCTGAAATACGCCCGCCAGATCACCACACCGCTGACCAGCAGCCCGAGCATGCACAGCAGCAGGGTCCAGAACAGCAGCTTCTGTCCGGGGTTGTATTTGCCAATCGGTGGCACGCCTTCCTCGGAATTCACCATCACCCGGTCGATGCGCTTGAGCCACAGACGGTCATTGGCAATGAACAGGTTGGCGCGCCAGAAACGGATCACCAGGCCCATGAAAAACACGAACATCGCCACCCCCATGAACGGGTGCAGGATGCGCGTCCACGGTCCGCCGCCGAACAGATTCGTCAGCCAGAACATCGCCGGGTGAAACAGCGCCAGGCCCGACAGGCCGGCCATGAAAAAAAGGATCGCCACCAGCCAGTGGTTGGTCCGCTCGTTGGGGTTGTAGCGCTGGATGGTCTTGCCCGGTTCACGATTATCGCTCATGGCCGTCGCTCCCCTTCAGGTCCCGGTCTGCCGCGATCAGCGCTGCCGGGATCGTAGACATGCACCGCCGGGTCGACTTCGTGGACGCTGGCGTCGCCGACATGTTCCTCTTCTTCACGCTGCGGGCCGATCCGTACGTAATGGAAGAACCCGGCCAGCACCGCCACGCCCATCGCCAGCAGGCCCAGTGGTTTGCTGACGCCTTTCCACAGGCCCACCAGCGGGCTGATTTGCGGGTCGTGAGGCAAGCCGGCGTAACGCTGCGGATCGTCGGCATGGTGCAACACGTACATCACGTGGGTACCGCCGACGCCCGCCGGGTCGTACAACCCCGCATTTTCAAAGCCACGGGACTTGAGATCGACCACCCGCTCGGCGGCGTGCACCTTCATGTCTTCCTTGGTGCCGAAGACGATGGCGCCGGTCGGGCAGGTTTTCACGCAGGCCGGTTCCAGCCCCACCGACACTCGATCCGAGCAAAGAGTACATTTGTACGCCTTGTGGTCTTTCTGCGAGATGCGCGGAATGTTGAACGGACAACCGGTGATGCAATAACCGCAGCCGATGCAGTGATCCTGGTTGAAATCGACGATGCCGTTGGCGTGCTGGATGATCGCGCCGGGGCTCGGGCAGGCTTTCAGGCAGCCCGGCTCGGCGCAGTGCATGCAGCCGTCCTTGCGGATGAGCCACTCCAGGTTGTTGTCGGCGGTTTCGTGCTCGGTGAAGCGCATCAGGGTCCAGGTCTCTGCGCTCAGGTCCTGCGGGTTGTTGTAGGTGCCGTGGTTGTGGCCGACCTCGTCGCGCAGTTCGTTCCATTCCGAACAGGCGACCTGGCAGGCCTTGCAACCGATGCACTTGGTGGTGTCGATCAGCTTGGCGACCTCTTCAAGCTGACGCACCGAGGACGGCACCGTGGTGGTGGCCGAGCGGGCAATGACGTCTTGAATGGCCATCAGATTTTCTCCACGTTGACCAGGAACGACTTGGATTCCGGGGTCTGGCTGTTGCCGTCACCGAGGAACGGCACCAGCGTGTTGGCCAGGTAGCCGTTGCGCGTGGTGCCGGTGAAACCCCAATGGATCGGGATGCCGATCTGGTGCACCACCTGATTGTTCACCTGCAACGGCCGAATGCGTTTGGTCACCACCGCGACCGCTTCGATGAAGCCGCGCTTGCAACTGACCCGCACCCGATCCCCCGCCGCGATGCCCTTCTCCTTGGCCAGCACTTCGCCGATTTCGACGAACTGTTCCGGCTGGGCAATGGCGTTGAGCCGGCAATGCTTGCTCCAGTAGTGGAAGTGCTCGGTCAACCGGTAGCTGGTCGCCGCGTACGGGAAATCCTTGGCGACGCCCAGCGTGTCCCACACCGAATCGAAGATGCGCCCGGCCGGATTGCTGGTCGCCTGCTTGTTGTTCGGGTGCAGCGGGTTGATGCCGATCGGGGTTTCGAACGGCTCGTAGTGTTCCGGGAATGGCCCTTCGTTCATCAAACCGACGGCGAAGAATCGCGCCACGCCTTCGGGGTTCATGATGAACGGGTTCATGCCGGCTTCCGGCGGCGAATCGACCTTGAAGTCCGGCACGTCGGTGCCGGTCCAGGTCTTGCCGTTCCACCACACCAGGCGTTTCTTCGGATCCCAGGGTTTGCCTTGCGGGTCGGCGGAGGCGCGGTTGTAGAGGATCCGCCGGTTGTTCGGCCACGCCCAGGCCCAGCCCTGATGCTGGTGCATGCCGTAAGGGTCGCTGTTGTCGCGACGGGCCATCTGATTGCCGGCCTCGGTCCAGCTGCCGCAGAAAATCCAGCAACCGGAAGACGTGCTGCCGTCGTCCTTGAGCTGGGCAAAACCGGCCAGTTGCGCGCCGCCCTTGACCGCCGCGCCGCTGGCATCGGTGAAGTCGGTGGTGGCTGCGCCGTTGATTTCCTTGGCGATTTCCTCCGGCGAAGGTTCTTCCGGCACCTTGTACGGCCAGCTGAGGTTGAGCAGCGGATCCGGGAAGGCACCGCCCTCCTCCTTGTAGCGCTTGCGCAGACGCAGGAACAACTCGCTCATGATCCGCACGTCGGTGATCGCCTCGCCAGGCCCTTCGGCGCCCTTGTAATGCCACTGCAGCCAGCGCGCGCTGTTGACCAGAGAGCCGTCCTCTTCGGCAAAACAGGTGGTGGGCAGGCGAATCACTTCGGTCCGGATATTGTCGCTCTGTACATCGTTGTACGGCCCGACGTTGCGCCAGAACTCCGAGGTTTCGGTGGCCAGCGGGTCCATCACCACCAGCCACTTGAGTTTGGCCAGCGCCTTCATCACGCGGTTCTTGTCCGGCAAGGCGGCAATCGGGTTGAAGCCCTGACAGAAGTAGCCGTTGACCTTGCCCTGGCCCATCAGGTCGAACATTTTCAGCACGTCGTAGCCGGGAATATCCAGCTTCGGCAGCCAGTCAAAGCCCCATTTGTTCTCGGCCGTGGCGTTGGCGCCATACCAGGACTTCATCAGGCTGACGTGGAACTTGCTGTAGTTCTGGTAGTAGGACAGCTGGCCGGGACGCAGCGGTTTCTGCGTGCGTTTGGCGATGTAGGCGTCATAGTCCTGCTCGGCGTCACCGGCCAGGGTCATGTAACCCGGCAGCGAGTTGGACAACAGGCCCAGGTCCGTCAGGCCCTGGATGTTGGAGTGACCGCGCAGGGCGTTCATCCCGCCACCGGGCATGCCAATGTTGCCCAGCAGCAACTGGACCATGGCGGCGCTGCGGATGATCTGCGCACCGATGGAGTGCTGCGTCCAGCCCAGCGCGTAGAGAATCGTCATGGTCTTGCCCGGTGTCGAGCAGGTGGCGATCTCTTCCCAGATTTTCATCATCTGGCCCTGCGGCATGCCGCAGATCAGGCTGGCGATTTCCGGTGTGTAGCGGCTGTAGTGGGTTTTCAGCAATTGATAGACGCAGCGTGGGTCCTGCAGGGTCGGGTCGACCCTGGCGAAACCGTCTTCGCCGATCTCGTAGCCCCAGCCGGACTTGTCGGTGTACAGCCGTTTGGACGCGTCGTAGCCACTGAAGATGCCGTCTTCGAAGCCGAAACCGGCTTTGACGATGAACGACACGTCGGTGTAGTTGCGTACGTATTCGTGCTGGATCTTGTCCTGGGTCAGCAGGTAATTGATCAGACCGCCCATGAAGGCGATATCGGTGCCGGTGCGGATCGGCGCGTAATAGTCGGACACCGAGGCAGTCCGCGTATAGCGCGGGTCGACCACGATCAGGCGGGCCTGGTTGTGTGCCTTGGCTTCGGTCACCCATTTGAAACCGCAAGGGTGCGCTTCTGCCGAGTTGCCGCCCATGACCAGAATCAGATTCGCGTTGGCGATATCCGACCAGGTATTGGTCATGGCGCCACGGCCATACGTCGGGGCAAGACTTGCCACCGTCGGGCCATGTCAGACACGTGCCTGGTTATCGAACCCCAGCATGCCGGTTGCGCGGACGATCTTGTGCGTCATGTAGCCGGCTTCGTTGGACGCCGCCGAAGCCGCGAGGAAGCCTGTGGTCAGCCAGCGGTTCACCGTCTGGCCCTTGTCGTTCTTCTCGATGAAGTTGGCATCGCGGTCGGCCTTCATCAGGTCGGCCACGCGGTCCAGCGCGTCTTCCCAGGAGATCCGCGTCCATTCCTTGCTACCGGGCTTGCGCACCTGCGGGTAATGCAGACGGCCCGGGCTGTGAATGAAGTCGAGCAGGCCCGCGCCTTTCGGGCACAGGGTGCCGCGGTTGACCGGATGGTCGGCGTCGCCTTCGATATGGATGATGTTCTGCGCCACGTTTTTTGCGGCGTCGCCCTGGCTGTACATGATCAAGCCGCAGCCGACCGAGCAATACGGACAGGTGTTGCGGGTTTCATGGGTGTGGGCGAGCTTGAAATGGCGTATCTGCTCGGCGAACGCCGGCGTCGGGGCCATCCCCAACGCGGCCAGGCTCGAGCCTCCAAGGCCTATGGCAGCGACCTTGAAGAACTGCCGACGGTTGAGATCCATCGTGCTCTCCTGATCAGGTGAATGCCCGGTACATCGCCGGGGACTGTTCGATCACGGTGTCGACGCAATTGCGCCGACGTAGAGAGCCTAGTCCAGATTGCCAGCAGTGCAGATGAAACCAGACTGCTGGTGGCACGCACTTACACTGGGTTGCGGTATCCACAAGAATGTCGACAAACACACCACCTTGTAGGAGTGAGCTTGCTCTGGGCGGCACTCCGACGATGATGTTCGTTCAGTCACATCGATGTTGCCTGCCCCGCCGCTATCGCGAGCAAGCTCACTCCTACAGTGATTTGGAGCGTCTGCGGGAGTTTCGACAATTACCGATACCGTAGGAGCGCGCTTGCCCGCGATAGCAGAGTGTCAGTCACCGTTGCGGCATCAGACAGATCGCCATCGCGGGCAAGCGCGCTCCTACAGGCGCTGACGCCCGCCCTGTCCAGGATGCATGCAATTCACTGTAGGAGCTGGCTTGTCCTGCGACCGGCGGGGAACCCGTCGTAAATCCATGCGCATTGGCCGTTTCAGGCGCATCGCGTTTTGCGGTTTTACGACGGGTTCCCCGCCGGTCGCGAGACAAGCCACGCTCCTACAATGGTCAGCCCTGCTCGCCGGTCGGTTTGAACACCACCACCGCCAACGGCGGCAGGTTCAGCGACAGGGAGGCGGCCTGGCCGTGGCTGAGGATTTCCTCGGCCACCACGCCGCCGCCATTGCCGACGTTGGAACCGGCATAAATCCCCGCATCGCTGTTGAACAGCTCCGCCCATTTACCGGTAAACGGCACGCCGACCCGGTAATCATGGCGCGGTACCGGCGTCAGGTTGGCCACCACCAGCAGCGGCTCACCCTCGCGGCTCCAGCGCATGTAGGCGTAGACGCTGTTACCGGCATCGTCGCCGATCAACCACTGGAAGCCCATCGGTTCGGTGTCGCGGTCATGCAGGGCCTTTTCACTGCGATACAACTGGTTGAGGTCGGTCACCAGCTTTTTCACGCCGATGTGTTCCTGATACTGCAACAAGTACCAATCCAGTTGCTCGTCATGGTTCCACTCACGCCATTGGCCGAACTCGCAGCCCATGAACAGCAGCTTCTTGCCCGGATGGGTCCACATGAACGTCAGATAGGCGCGCAAGTTGGCGAACTTCTGCCAGCGGTCGCCGGGCATCTTGTCGATCAGCGAGTGCTTGCCGTGTACCACTTCGTCGTGGGAAATCGGCAGGATGAACCGCTCGGACCAGGCGTACACCAGGCCGAAACTCAGCTCGTTGTGGTGATGCTGACGATGGATCGGATCCTGCTGGATGTAATGCAGGGTGTCGTGCATCCAGCCCATGTTCCATTTCCACGAAAAACCAAGACCGCCCTGCTGGGTCTGACCGGTGACGCCGGGCCAGGCCGTGGACTCTTCGGCGATGACCATCGCACCCGGTGCTTCCAGCGCAACGACATCGTTGAGATGACGCAGAAAATCGATGGCCTCCAGGTTCTCCCGGCCGCCAAAGCGGTTCGGCACCCACTCCCCGGCCTTGCGCGAATAGTCGCGATAGAGCATCGAGGCCACCGCGTCCACACGCAGGCCGTCGATGTGGAAATGCTTGAGCCAGTGCAGGCCCGAAGCAATCATGAACCCGTGGACCTCGGTGCGGCCCAAGTTGTAGATCAGCGTGTCCCAGTCCTGGTGAAAGCCTTCCTGCGGGTTGCCGTATTCGTACAGCGCGGTGCCGTCGAATTGCGCCAGACCGTGGGTGTCAGTGGGGAAATGCGCCGGCACCCAGTCAAGAATCACGCCGATGTTGGCGCGGTGGCAGGCATCGACGAATGCAGCGAACTGCTGCGCCGTGCCATAACGGGCGCTCGGGGCGAATTGCGACAGCAGCTGATAACCCCAGGATCCACCAAACGGGTGCTCCATGATCGGCATCAGCTCGATGTGGGTGAAACCCAGTTCCTGAATGTACGGAATCAACCGTTCAGCCAGCTCCTGCCAGTTGCACAGCCGCCAGTGGCCGTTCTCGCCCTTGTCATCGGTCTGCCAGATTTTTTGCCAGGAACCGGCATGCAGCTCATAGATCGACAGCGGCGAATGGATGTTCTGCTTGTCACCGCGCGACTGCATCCAGTCGGTGTCCTGCCACTCGAACTGCAGCGGTGCCGCGACTTTCGACGCAGTGTCCGGCGGCAGCGCGGTAGCCAGTGCCATCGGGTCGGCCTTCAGCGGCAGAATGCCGTGCTGGCCGAGAATTTCGTACTTGTAGTGCTCACCGGGACCGATGCGCGGAATGAAGATTTCCCAGACTCCGGCCGGATGGCGCAGGCGCATCGGGTGACGGCGCCCGTCCCAACTGTTGAAGTCGCCGACCACCGACACCCGCCGCGCATTGGGCGCCCACACGGCGAAGCGCACGCCGTCGATGCCATCGATGGTTTTCAGCTGCGCACCCAGCGCGCTGCTGAGGTCGCGGTGGTTGCCTTCGGCGAACAGGTACAGGTCCATTTCGCCGAGCAACTGACCGAAGCTGTAAGGGTCTTCGGTGATCTGTTCACCGGTGGCCCAGTTGATCTTCAACAGGTACGGCTCGCGCACCGGGAATTGCCCGGCAAAGAAGCCGGGCTTGTCGCTCATGGTCAGTTCGCCAAGGTCGCGCTGACCGTCGCCGGACAGCACACGCACCCCCAACGCATTGGGCAGGTAGGCTCGGATCACCTGGCCATCCTTGCCATCGCTGTGGGGGCCCAACATGGAGAACGGATCGCGGTGTTCGGCGCGGATCAACGCGTCCAGATCGACGGCGCTGGGCAACAACTCATGGTTGCCTTTACCGAATGTGGCAGACGCACTCATTTTCACTCTCCATCAGACAGATCCAAAAGCCCGCGAAGCCCTTGAAGCGGCACCGACAACCAGGTCGGCCGATTCTCGGCCTCGTAGGCCACTTCATAAGCGGCTTTTTCCAGGGTGAACAAGGCCAGTGCCGCAGCCTCCCCCTTGGCATCCTGCCAGTCATGGGCAATGCCCCCGGTGGCCCTTGCGTAGCCCTCCAGGAATGCTGACCGTGCCTGACTCAGATAACGTTCGGCAACATGTTTTCGCGCAGCGCCGGCCTCGGCGGAGGTGTCGGCACTTTGCGCATTGCGTATCGCCATGGCGGCAGCGTAGTCGAAAGATCGCAGCACGCCGCTGACATCCTTGAACGGGCTGTATTTGGCCCTTCGTTCCTGCAACGGGCGCGCCGGTTCACCTTCAAAGTCAATCAGATAGGCATCGCCCTTGACCACCAGCATCTGCCCCAGGTGCAGGTCGCCATGCACGCGCATGCGCAAGCCACCGACCGACTGCGCGGCCAGGGATTTGACCTGCGCCAGCAGCGCCTTGCGCTTGCCCAACAGTTCACTGACCAGTTGCTGATCGGCCGGTTCCAGTGAATCGCGATGCTGTTCCAGTAACTGCAAGGCGCGTTCGACCTGGGCCGATACGCTTTTCTCCGAAGCCTGGCTGTCCTTGACGCTGGTGACTTCGGTCTTGAAGTCCGGGTTGTCGGTAGGCGCACTGAGCACGACGTGCATTTCGCCGAGACGTTGCCCCAGCAGGCCGGCGAAATCCTTGAGTTCCAGCAAGGCATTGGCGTGCTGTTCCTGCTCGGAGTGGGCGTGGGCCATTTCGTCGCGCACTGCCCGCTCCAGATTATTCTGCGTCCACTCCCAGGCATCGCCCTGATTGCTCAAATAACCCTGGGCAATCATCAGCAGGTTGCTTTCGCCCTGCCCGTCCACCCGCACCACGGCGCCGAGCAGCGGCGAAATGTGCGGATAACCGGCCTCGGTCAGGTACGCACCCATTTCCAGTTCCGGGTGCGTGCCGGCGCTGACCCGGCGAATCATCTTCAGCACCAGGCTGCTGCCGACCACCACCGAGCTGTTGGACTGTTCGGCGGACAGGTAGCGCACCTCGGACTCTTCGTTCAGGCCCAGTGGCACTAGTTTCGAGGTGCGCTGGAAACGCAACTCGCCGTCGTCGGTGGGCAGCACGCTCTGTTCCTGCATGCCGTGAATGACAGCGCGAATGAATGGCTCCAGGGTGAAGGCATCGGTGATCAAGCCGACCTGACGGCCACGGCGCACGCGGGCCAGGGCCAGTTGCTGGGGCAAGGCGCTGCTGAAGTCGTCTTCGGCGAGAAAGCCGAACGGCAACTGATAACGCACGACTTCGTCACCGGCACTGACTTCGATTTCGCTGAGCAGCACCGGCCGCTGGGCGGTGCCGAAGCGCACGGCATAGGCGATGTGCACCTTGTCGATGGCCGTGCCCTTGCCGGCGAACCAGCGTCGCTTCGGCAGATAGACCGCCAGCGAATCCTGCTCCATGGTCTGGCGCAGCGGTTCGTCGAGCAGTTCTTCCAGGCGCTGCTTGAGCACCAGGGTCGGAAAGTCGGGCATGCTTTCGGCGGCTTCCACGTGCCAACTGGGCATTTGATTCTCCGCAGCCAGCAAGAACCAGTAGAAGCCATAGGGCGGCAACGTCAGCAGGTAATTGAGCTGGCCGATAGGTGGGAAGGCGCTGCCGCCGAGCATCTCCACCGGCACCGTGCCGGCGTAGTGAGACAGTTCGAGTTCGGCAGCCTGAGACGCCGCCGAGACGTTGGCGACGCAGAGGATGATTTCGGTCTTGCCGTCGGGCCCGGTGTACTCGCGGGTGTAGGCCAGGATCCGGCGGTTGCTCGGCGAGAGCATTTTCAGCGAACCACGACCGAAGGCCTTCTGCTGCTTGCGCACGGCGAGCATGCGCCGGGTCCAGTTGAGCAGCGAGTGCGGGTCGTGGTCCTGAGCTTCGACGTTGACCGACTGATAGCCGTACAGCGGGTCCATGATCGGTGGCAGCACCAGACTCGCCGGGTTGGCCCGGGAGAAACCGCCGTTACGGTCGATGGACCATTGCATCGGCGTGCGCACGCCGTCGCGGTCGCCGAGATAGATGTTGTCGCCCATGCCGATTTCGTCACCGTAATACAGGGTCGGTGTACCTGGCATGGACAACAACATGCTGTTGAGGAGCTCTACGCGCCGGCGGTCACGTTCCAGCAACGGCGCCAGACGGCGGCGGATGCCGAGGTTGATCCGCGCGCGGCGGTCGGAGGCGTAGTAGTTCCACAAATAGTCGCGCTCACGGTCGGTGACCATTTCCAGGGTCAGCTCATCGTGGTTGCGCAGGAAAATCGCCCATTGGCAGTTTTCCGGAATTTCCGGGGTCTGGCGCAGGATATCCGTGATCGGGAAGCGATCTTCCTGCGCCACAGCCATATACATGCGCGGCATCAGCGGGAAGTGAAAGGCCATGTGGCATTCGTCGCCGTGCTTGCCTTTGCGCTCGCCGAAATACAGCTGGGTGTCTTCCGGCCACTGGTTAGCCTCGGCCAGCAGCATGCGGTCCGGGTAGTTGGCGTCGATCTCGGCGCGGATCTTTTTCAGGACATCGTGGGTTTCCTGCAGGTTTTCGTTGTTGGTGCCGTCGCGTTCGATCAGGTACGGAATGGCGTCCAGCCGCAGGCCATCGATGCCCATGTCCAGCCAGTAACGCATGACTTCCAGCACCGCTTTCATCACCTGCGGGTTGTCGAAGTTCAGGTCCGGCTGGTGGGAATAGAAGCGGTGCCAGAAGTACTGGCCGGCCACCGGGTCCCAGGTCCAGTTGGACTTTTCCGTGTCGAGAAAGATGATCCGCGTACCGTCGTACTTCTGGTCGTCATCGGACCAGACGTAGAAGTCCCGCGCCTTCGAGCCTTTCTTCGCGTGGCGCGCGCGCTGGAACCACGGGTGCTGGTCCGAGGTGTGATTGATGACCAGCTCGGTGATCACCCGCAAGCCGCGCTTGTGCGCCTCGGCGATGAACTTCTTGGCGTCCGCCATGTTGCCGTAGTCGCTGTGTACGCCACGGTAATCGGAAATGTCGTAGCCGTCGTCGCGTCGCGGCGACGGGTAGAACGGCAGCAGCCAGATGGTATTGACGCCCAGCCGGGCGATGTAATCGAGTTTGGCGATCAGCCCGGGAAAGTCGCCGATTCCGTCGTCATTGGAGTCGAAATAGGACTTCACATGGACCTGATAGATCACCGCGTCCTTGTACCACAGCGGATCGTCGATGAACGCCGCGTTTCTTGTCTTTTTCGCCATGACCACATCCTTCGAATTATCGGTTGGCGGGTTTGATCCGCCAGATACCGAACGGCTGATACGAGGGGTCGATGCGCATCCATTGAGTCTTGCCGTACCACGTCCAGGAGTGCCCGGTCATCAAGTCTTCGCCGAGGGTTGCGGCGTCATCCGGCAGGCCCATTTCCCACAGCGGCAACTCGAAATGCGCTTCCTGGGCGTTGAACGGATCGAGGCTGACCGCCACCAGCACGAAGTTGCTGCCATCGTGGCTGCGTTTGCCGAAATACAGGATGTTGTCGTTCCAGGCGTTGTAGATGCGCAGGCCCAGATGGGTCTGCAACGCCGGGTTTTGCCGGCGGATACGGTTGAGCTGGGCGATTTCGGCAATGATGTTGCCCGGCGCGGTGAAATCCCGAGGACGGATTTCGTACTTCTCCGAGTCCAGGTATTCCTCCTTGCCCGGCACCGGCGCCGACTCGCACAGCTCGAAACCCGAGTACATGCCCCACAGGCCCGAGCCCATGGTCGCCAGCGCTGCGCGGATGAGAAAACCGGCGCGCCCGGCGTCATGCAAAAAGTACGGGTTGATGTCCGGCGTGTTGACGAAGAAGTTCGGCCGGTAGCACTCGCGCCACGGTGACTGGTTGAGCTGGCTGAAATACTCGCTGAGTTCGGCCTTGGTGTTGCGCCAGGTGAAATAGGTATAACTCTGCGAGTAACCGACCTTGCCCAGCCGCGCCATCATCGCCGGCTTGGTGAAGGCCTCGGCAAGGAACATCACGTCCGGGTGCTGGCTGCGCACATCGGCGATCAGCCATTGCCAGAACGGCAGCGGCTTGGTGTGCGGGTTGTCGACACGGAAGATCTTCACGCCCTCTTCGACCCAGCCCACCACGATGTCGCGCAGTTCCAGCCACAGGCTGGGGATGGCGTCGGGCGCATAAAAGTCGACGTTGACGATGTCCTGGTATTTCTTCGGTGGGTTCTCCGCATAGCGGATGGTGCCGTCGGGGCGCCAGGAGAACCAGCCCGGATGCTCCTTGAGCCACAGGTGGTCCTGGGAACACTGGATGGCAAAGTCCAGGGCGATTTCCAGACCGTGTTCGGCAGCGGCGGCCACCAGATTGCGAAAATCCTCGCGACTGCCCAGTTGCGGGTGAATCGCATCGTGCCCGCCCTCGGCACTGCCGATCGCGTACGGGCTGCCGGGATCATCGGGGCCGGCGGTCAGCGAGTTGTTCGGGCCCTTGCGGTGGGCGCGGCCGATCGGGTGGATCGGCGGGAAATACAGCACGTCGAAGCCCATGTCGCGAATCATCGGCAGGCGGCTGTGTACGTCGTTGAACGTGCCGTGGCGGTGCTTGTCGTCGGTGATCGAACGGGGAAACAGCTCATACCAACTGGCGAACTGGGCCAGCTCGCGTTCGACGTCCAGCGGGAATTCCAGGCTGCGGCTCAGGTACGCATGATTGTCGGCCTGGGCCATGATCGCGGCGGTTTCGCTGTGCAACAGCGCGGCGACCTGGGCTTCATGCGCGTCGTTCTCCGCCAGATGCTGCAACACCGTTTCGATCTGTCCGCGCAGCGGCTGCTGGCTGCGCTCGGCGGCGTGAACCAGGTGCAGGCGGCCTTCTTCCAGCTCCAGGCCGATCGCCACGCCGGCGGCGTATTTTTTCTCCAGCTCGTAGCGGTAGCTGGCGAACTGATCGATCCAGGCTTCCAGACGGAACACATAACGGCTGACCGAGGTCGGGGTGAATTCACCGATCCAGCTGTCGTTGCCCAGATCACGCATCGACGCCTTGTGCCACGTTTCTTCATCAGCGGCACGCCAGCGGATGCGCACGGCCATCTTGTCGTGGCCGTCGGCGAACACCTTGCTGGTCACGGTCACCGGCTGGCCGATGATCGCCTTGGCCGCCAACAGGCCGCCGTCGATCACCGGCTGCGTGTCTTCGATGACGATACGCGGCAGTTGCAAGGCTTGGGTCAGGGGTAAAGGCCGGGTCGGGTGCGGAACATCGGTGGCCAGTGAATCCGGGCCAAATGGCTGATCAGCAGTCACATTCATCGCGCATTACTCCTCACGCCCCACGGACGCTCCTTGGTTAGGGTCCATTCCATCGGTGTTTCATCCATTGGCAATCAAGGGCAAACCGCCGGATCACACACATCCTGACGCGGCCGCATAGGTTCCGAACGCCGCCTTCGGGGAAAAGTTCAAAGCCCTTTCGTCCACTGTGACAGCGCGTCATGAACAATCCGCTGCCAGCTTAGACGGCCTGGGGAAATTGCTCGAAATCTTCACGACCGGGCACTGTCGAAGCCTGCAAGCGCCTGTGACAGGCACTCTGAAACCCTGTAGCCAAACGCTCTGAAGGAAGGTGAAGCAATGAACATTCCCATTCCCGCAGAAACGCCCGATCCGATGATCGACGACCCGGCCCTGCCGGTGCCCAAGCCGGACAAAGAGCCGCCCGACACCATGCCGCCGGTGATCGAACCGCCCAAGGGCGACCCGCCGTCGCAGGAGCCGCCGGCGGTGTTGGGCTGAGCATCACAGGACAAACTTCACCAAGAGAGATGCTCTGCAGAAGATGAGCGCAGAACTCTCATTGTAGGAGCCGGCTTGCTGGCGAACGCGTCAGGTCAGGCAGCTCATGGTTGAATGGCACACCGCATTCGCCAGCAAGCCGGCTCCCACAGGTTTTGTGTATGGCTGACTGGCACGCTCAGAAATCTTGACCGACCCTCCAAGCCAGGCCTGCTCCCACAACGCTCTACACAGCAGGCCAGATGCTCAAGGTTGGTGCGAATCATCCTTGGTGTCGCTACCGGCGCGCGGATCATCCGGCGTATCGAAACGGTCGGTGATCAGCGGCACCAGGCTGAATATCGCCAGCGCCAGCACCGTGCTCAACACCGCCGTCAGTTCCTTGCCCACCCCGGCGGCAATGCCGATGGCAGCGGTCATCCACAAACCGGCGGCGGTGGTCAGCCCCTTGACCTGTGCCGTGCTCAGTTTCTGCCCCTTGAGAATCGTCCCCGCACCGAGAAAGCCGATCCCGGCGACAATCCCCTGCACCACCCGGCTCAGCGCGGCGTCATCGGCGCCCGCCAGGCTCGGCACCAGCACGAACAGCGCCGCGCCCATGCACACCAGCATGTGCGTTCTGACCCCGGCAGCCTTGCCCTTGTGTTCGCGTTCAAAACCGAGAATGCCGCCCAGCACGGCGGCGATCAGCAGGCGCACGGTCACCCGTGTCAGTTGCGAGGCATCGGTGATGTCCGAGAATTCGGCGTCGAGGGTTTCAACGACTTCCTGCCACCAGGCGTTCATGACCGATCCCTTTCTGTGGGCTGCACAGGTTATGGACCGCCGCCGACGCCGCGAGTGCTGGTGGTCGGAAAAGCGAAACGACAGACACCGGGTGCAGTCGTACTTTCATTGCCCGTGTACCGCCCGAGAAGGAGTACCGCCATGCCTGTTCAATTCGACAGCACCCATCAGTTCTGCTCGGCGGTGATCGATGACGTCGAGTACCGCAGCGCGGTGACCGACGTGGTGATCACCACCAATGACAGCACCCACATGTCCGAAGCCGATATCGGCGGCAGAAAGGTGCCGATCACCGAAGCGGAAGCCGACGCACTGACGGTGTACAAGGCCAAGGATCTGCGTCATCACACCATCGGCGTCGAGCCCGGCGAGAATTCCCCGGTGATTTGATCTGATCTGCTGTTTCTCGGAAAAACTGCATCTGTACTGAAAACACATCTGCGCGCATAGTCTGGCCATTACAGGCCTTCGGGCCTGCCCTGTACCGGACCAGACTGTGTAAAAACTATTACGCTCGACGGGGCTGCGTTAAAAACAGGCGAAAAATGCTCATTTAGAACACCTAGACTCCGCTTTTTCGCCTGTTTTTGCCTTGCCCCGTCTTCGCTCATGACGTTTTTACACACTCTGGGACTTTTGCGAGCTGCCATGAAGCGATACGAGAAGTTTGCCGACGACATTGCCGAGATGATCCGCTCCGGAGTGCTCGCCGCCGGCCAGCGTGTACCCTCCGTGCGCTATGCCAGCCAGACCCACGGCGTCAGCCCGTCCACGGTGTTTCAGGCCTACTACCTGTTGGAGCGTCGTGGCCTGATCCGTGCCCGGCCGCGCTCGGGTTATTTCGTCAACGACACCTTCGTCAACGAAAGCGTGAGCAAGCTGGTGTTCGAGCCATCACTGGGGCCGTTCCATACCCAGCCGACCCAGGTCAGCGAATCGACCAGCGTAGACGTCAGCGAACTGGTGTTCTCGGTGCTGGAATCGATCAAAGACCCCAACACCGTGCCGTTCGGCTCGGCGTTTCCCAGTGCTGCGCTGTTTCCGCTGCAGCGTCTGGCCCGCTCACTGGCCAGCGCCACCCGCGACATGGACCCGAGCATGGTGGTCAGCGACCTGTCGCCCGGCAACCCGACCCTGCGCCGGCAGATCGCCCTGCGCTACATGGTGGCCGGCCACACGCTGCCGATGGAAGAACTGCTGATCACCAACGGCGCGCTGGAAGCGCTGAACCTGTGCCTGCAGGCGGTGACCGAGCCGGGTGATCTGGTGGCGATCGAGGCACCGGCCTTTTACGCCTGCCTGCAAGTGCTGGAGCGGCTGAAGCTCAAGGCTGTGGAAATCCCCGTGCACCCACAGACCGGTATCGACCTCGCCGTGCTGGAGCAGACCCTTGAGCGGCATCCGGTCAAGGCCTGCTGGAGCATGACCAGCTTTCAGAACCCGACCGGCGCCACCGTCACCGAATCGCGCAAGCGCGCGCTGGTGGAACTGTTGCGCAAGCACGAAGTGCCGCTGATCGAGGACGATGTCTACGCCGAGCTGTATTACGGCCAGAACGCGCCGAAACCGGCCAAGGCCTTCGACACCGAGGGGCTGGTGCTGCATTGCGGTTCGTTCGCCAAGAGCCTGGCTCCCGGTTATCGGGTCGGCTGGGTCGCTGCCGGGCGCTATGCGCAGAAAGTCGAGCGGCTGAAACTGATGACCTCGCTGTGCGCGTCGATGCCGGCCCAGGCGGCGATTGCCGACTACCTGCAACACGGTGGTTATGACCGTCACCTGCGCAAACTGCGCAACAGCCTGGAAGACCAGTTGCGGGCGATGCTCGGCGCCGTGGCCCGGCATTTCCCGACCCAGACGCGAGTCAGCCAGCCATCTGGCGGTTACTTTCTGTGGCTGGAACTGCCGGAACAGGTCGATTCGTTGAAGGTGTTCCAGATCGCCCTGGCGCAGGGCATCAGCATCGCGCCGGGGCCGATCTTCTCCCCGACCCGACGTTTTCGCAACTGCATCCGTCTGAACTACGGCACGCCGTGGAACGACACCACCGAGCGAGCGATGGAGACGCTGGGCAAGATCGTCAAGTCGATGATGACGGTGTAAGTCAGGCTGTTGCAGGAGCGCGCTTGCCCGCGAATATCTCCGGATCTGTGGGAGCGTGGCTTGCCCGCGAAGACTGTCGCCCCGTCAGCATCCATGACACAGGCAGATCGCAATCGCGGGCAAGCCACGCTCCCACAGGGTTTGCGTCAGATTTACCGCCCACCACCCAGATCGATAAACGTCCCGGTCGAATACGAAGCCTTGTCCGACAGCAGCCAGATAATCGCTTCGGCCACTTCATCGGCCAGGCCACCGCGGCCCATGGGGATGCTCGGTTCCAGCTTGCTGACCCGCTGCGGATCGCCGCTCAGCGCGTGGAAATCAGTGAAGATGTAGCCCGGACGTACCGCATTGACCCGCACGCCCTCGCCCGCCACTTCCTTCGCCAGGCCAATGGTGAAGGTGTCCAGCGCGCCTTTGGAGGCGGCGTAGTCGACGTACTCACCCGGCGAACCCAGACGCGACGCCACCGATGACACGTTGACGATGCTGCCGCCATGGCCGCCATGCTTGGGTAGCATGCGCAACAGCGCGTGTTTGCTGCACAGCATCGGCCCGACCACGTTGCTCATCATGATTTTCAGCATGCGGAACTCGGACATGGTTTCCACCCGCGACGCATGACCAACGGTGCCAGCGTTGTTGACCAGCGCATCGAGGCGGCCCAGTTCACTGTCGACCCGGGAAAACAGGCGGATGATTTCGTCTTCGTTGCTGACGTCGGCCTGAATCGCAATGGCGTGCCCTCCTGCCTCGCGAATCTGCCCGCAGACGCGCTCGGCGGCGTCATGGTCGGACAGGTAGTTGATGCACACGCGATAACCCTGAGCGGCGGCCAGAATGGCCGTGGCGGCGCCGATACCCCGGGAGCCGCCGGTAATGAGGAGGTTTTTATCCATTTGAAATCCGAATCAATGCTGTTGACTAATGTTTGTGCAAAGCGTGAAACGTCAGAGTGTGTTGGCTGAAACCTTTCGGGTGGCGGCGGCGCCGATCTCGTTCATGAAACGGTCTGCCGGCAGTGGATGGCCCAGCAGGTAACCCTGCAGGGAGTCGCAGCCCAGTTGAGTCAGGAAGCTCTGCTGGCTGCTGGTCTCGACGCCTTCGGCGACGATACGCAGGTTCAGCGCCTGGCCCAGGGCAACAATCGCCGACACGATGGCCGCGTCGTCGCTGTCATGCTCAAGGTCGCGGACAAAGCCGCGGTCGATCTTCAGTTCGTTGGCCGGCAGCCGCTTGAGGTACATCAGGCTCGAATAGCCGGTGCCGAAATCATCGATGGACAGGTCGACGCCCATGTCCGACAGCTTCTGCAGCACTGTCATGCTCGCGTCAGCGTCGCTCATGGCGGTGGTTTCGGTGATTTCCAGGGTCAGGCAGTTGGCTGGCAGGCCATGGGCAGCCAGGGCCTTGGCCACCGTCTTGACCAGCCCGGCGTGACAGAACTGCAGCGCCGACAGGTTCACCGCGACGCGCCATTCGGGGTAACCGGCGTCGTACCAGACGCGCATCTGTCGACAGGCCTCGTTGAGCACCCATTCGCCGACATTGATGATCAGGCCGGTCTTTTCGGCCAGCGGAATGAACTTGTCCGGCATCATCAGGCCGTGCTCGGGGTGGTTCCAGCGCACCAGCGCTTCGGCGCCGACCGGCTCACCCGAACCCGCCGCGAACTTGGGCTGGTAGTGCAGGCAGAACTGGTTCTCGCGCAGGCCCACACGCAGATCCTGCAGCAGTTGTAACTGGTTGCGTGCGTTGGTGTTCATCGATGCATCGAAGAAGCTGTAGCCGTTCTTGCCGGCGCTCTTGGCGTGGTACATCGCGGCGTCGGCGTTCATCAGCAGTTCCTGCTGGGTGCGGCCATTGCCGGGGTACAGGCTGATGCCGATGCTGACCGTGACCTGCAGGTCATGGTCCTGCACGTTGAACGGCCGGCTGACCAACCCCACCTGGCGCGAGGCCACGGTGGAGGCGTCATCCAGCTCTTCCAGCTCCACCAGCAGGACGAATTCGTCGCCGCCGATGCGTGCCAGCGTGTCATGACGGTGGAAGTTTTCGCGCATGCGCGAGGCGACTTCGCGCAGCAACTGGTCGCCGACATGGTGGCCGAAGGCATCGTTGACCGGTTTGAAGCCGTCCAGATCCATGAACATCAGCGCGAACAGGCCGCCCTGAGAGTCGACCTTGCGCATCGCCTGTTCGATCCGGTCGGCCAGCAGAATGCGGTTGGGCAGCCCGGTCAGGGTGTCGTGCAGGGCCAGTTGCGTGAGTTCGCGGTTGGCATCGCTGAGCGACTGCGCCAACTGCGCGGTGCGTGCCTCCATGCGTGCATCGAGCACCGAAGTGAGCAAAGTAATACTCAGCACCGCCAGACTGGTCACCAGTACCAGTTTGTCGAGGCCGTCAGTGCGCAGGCCGGTGACGGCCGCGCCGCAGAAGCTGCCTTCGGCAAAATTCGCTGCCGCCATGCCGGTGTAGTGCATGCCGACGATGGCGAAGCCCATGATCACCGCCGCGCCACCGCGAATCATCCGCACATGGGGTGTTTCCTTGCGCAGGCGCAGGGCGATGCACAACGCCGCGCCGGACGCCGTCACCGCAATCAGCAGCGAGGCGCCGAACAGCGTCGGGTCGTAATCGATGCCCGGCTGCATGTGCAGCGCGGCCATGCCGGTGTAGTGCATGGAGCTGATGCCGACACCCATTGCCAGCGCACCGAACAGGATATGCAGCAACGGTACCCGTTCATGGCTGATCAACCACAGGGCAAAACCCGAAGACAATACGGCGATGGCCAGCGACAGCAGGGTCAGTTGCAGGTCGAAACCCAGATCGATGGGCAGCTTGAACGCGAGCATGCCGATGAAGTGCATGGACCAGATGCCGATGCCCATCGACAGGGCACCGCCGCCGATCCACATGAGCATCGCCCGGCCTTTCGCACTGGCGATGCGACCGGCAAGATCCAGTGCCGTATAGGACGCCAGAATGGCCACCAGAATGGAAACCAGGACCAGAGAAAACGTGTAGTGTCCAACCATCATTGGGGCGTGACTCGCGACAGGATAAATAAGGCTCGGTAGGCCTGCTGAATGTGCTGGCGATTCTACCGAAATCCGTAAAAATGTCGCGTCACTCCGTCTAAAGAATGGCATTTCGCCATTCATTTGGATTTAGCGTCTGGACATCTCCGGATTCCGCACCAGCCCGGTCTCAGCGTTCCACCCACCGCCCAAGGCAGCAATCAACTGAACGCTGGCCACCAGCCTGCTCTGCAACAGAGTCAGCACGCTGCGTTCGTTGCTCAACGCCGTTGTCTGCACGTTGACTACATCAAGATAGCCAATCAACCCGGCCTTGTATTGGTTACTGGTCAGACGCAACGATTCGCGGGCCGCATCCAGCGCCTCGTTGCGCACCGCCGCCTCTTGTTCATAGACCCGCAATTGCGCCATGTAGTCCTCGACTTCCTTGAAGCCGTCGAGCACCGTCTGCCGGTATTGCGCCACGGTCTGGTCGTACACCGCCTCGGTGCGCTCGACCTCGGCTGAGCGCTGGCCGCCGTCGAACAGGGTCATCGCCAGTTGCGGACCGACCGACCAGAAACGGTTCGGCAGGCTGATCCAGTTGCTGATGGTACTGCTGCTGTAGCCACCGTTCATGCTCAGGGTCAGATCAGGGTAATACGCCGCCTTCGCCACGCCGATATTGGCGTTGGCCGCCATCACCGAACGTTCGGCGGCGGCAATGTCAGGGCGGCGTTCCAGCAATTGCGAGGGCAACTGGGCCGGAATCTGCGGCAGGCTCGGCACCGAAGTGCTGGTGGCAAGGCTGAAATCCGCCGGTGCCTGGCCCATCGCCACGGCGATAGCGCTTTCGTACTGCGCGCGCTGCCAGGCCAGATCGATGAGATCGGCCTGGGTGCTTTTCAGTTGGGTCTGCGCCTGTGCGACTGCATCGCGCCCGGAAATACCGGCGCGGTACTGGTTCTGGGTCAGTTTGAGCGAGCGCTCGTAGGTCTCGACCGTGGCTTGCAGCAGGCGTTTCTGCTCGTCGATCACCCGCAATTGCAGGTAGTTCTGCACCAGCAGCGACTGCTGACTGAGGCGAATCGACGCCAGGTCCGCGAGGCTGGCCTGTGCGCTGGCCTTGTCGGCTTCCAGGCCGCGGCGCAGCTTGCCCCAGACATCGGCTTCCCAACTGACGCCCAGTTGCGTGCTGTAGGTGTTGCGAATCCCGCTGCTGGAACTGCTCAGGCTGGAACTGCTGCTGCCGGT
This sequence comes from Pseudomonas sp. NPDC090208, assembly GCF_044746785.1. Classification (NCBI taxonomy): domain Bacteria; kingdom Pseudomonadati; phylum Pseudomonadota; class Gammaproteobacteria; order Pseudomonadales; family Pseudomonadaceae; genus Pseudomonas; species Pseudomonas sp. NPDC090208. The sequence goes on along the minus strand of NZ_JBIVCU010000003.1, from coordinate 64,222 downwards.
GCCCTGACTCGAACGGTTCTTGCTGGCGCTCAGGTCCAGGGTCGGGAAGAACGCGCCACGGGCGCTTTTCACCAGCGCTTCGGCCTGGCGGTACTGCGCTTCGGACTGGGCAATGGTGAAGTTGGAGGTGTTGAGCTTTTCCACCAGAGCGTTGAGCTGCGCGTCACCGTAGATTTCCCACCAGGCGCCCCGGGCGATGGCGTCGCTGGGGTTGGCCTGGGTCCAGCCTTCGGCCTGCTTGAACTGCGCAGGCGTGGGCATCTCCGGCTTCTTGTAATCGGGGCCGACCGCGCAGGCGTTGAGCAACAGCGCACACAGCGCGATGCCGAAGGTGCGCCGAAACGGCAGCGTGCGCTGCATGACGGTAAGGTTCGGGCGGTCGGTCATAGCGGAGTTTCCAGGGCAGCATCCGTCTGCACACCGCGCCAGGCATTGAAGCGGTGACGCAGACGGTCGAGGTAAAGGTAAACCACCGGGGTGGTGTACAGCGTAAGGATCTGGCTCAGGATCAGGCCGCCGATGATGGTAAGGCCCAGCGGGCGGCGCATCTCGGCGCCCTCGGCACTGCTCAGCAGCAACGGCAAGGCGCCGAGGATCGCGGCCAGCGTGGTCATCAGGATCGGCCGCAGGCGTTGCAGGCAGGCATTGCGGATCGAATCCAGCGGGCTCATGCCGCCTTCGCGTTCCAGTTGCAGGGCCAGGTCGATCATCAGAATGGCGTTCTTTTTCACCACGCCGATCAACAGGAACAGCCCCAGCAGGGAAATCAGGCTGAACTGCCCGCCGGTGAGATAGATGCTCAGCAGCGCGCCGACCCCGGCCGACGGCAGCGTCGAGAGGATGGTCAGCGGGTGAATGTAGCTTTCGTAAAGAATGCCCAGCACCAGATACACCGCCACCAGCGCGCCGAGAATCATCCACGGCTGGCTCTTCTGGGTCGCGGCGAAGGCATCGGCGGTGCCGGCCATCTTGGCGATCACGTCTTCCGGCAGGCCGACCGCCGCCACCGCGCGCTCGATGGCGGCGTTGGCCTGATCGAGACTGACGCCATCGGCGAGGTCGAACGAAATGTTTTCCGAGGCAAACTGGCCGTCGTGGCTGACCCGATCATCTTCCAGGCTGCGCTCATAGTGGGCAATGGTCGACAACGGCACCCGCGCGCCGGCGGCGGTGATGACCTGCACCTGCTCCAGGGTCACCGGATCGAGCGCGTACTTGGGATTGACCTCCATCACCACCTGATACTGGTTCAGCGGGTCGTAGATGGTCGACACCTGACGCTGGCTGTAGGCGTTGTTCAGCACCGTGGTGACCATGTTCATGTCGATGCCCAGGCGCTTGGCGGCGTCACGGTCCACGATCAGCGTCACCTGCTGGGTGCCGCCGCCGTCGCGGGCGTCGATGGCGGTCAGTTCTTTCAACGATTTCAGCGCCGTGACCACTTTCGGGTACCACTCGCGCAGGCTTTCCAGATCGCCGCTTTGCAGGATGTACTGGTACTGCGAGGTGGTCTGTTCACGACCGCCACCCAGTTGCAGGTCCTGGTCGGGCTGCAGGAACAGACGCCCGCCCGGCACCAGCGGCATTTCCTTGCGCAACCGCTCGACCACCTGCTCGGCGCCGATCTTGCGCTCGGCAATCGGCTTCAGGCGCACGATGATGAAGGCGTTGCCGGTGCCGCCGTTGCCACCGATGAAACCGGCGACGCTCTCCACCGCCGGGTCCTTGAGGATGGCGTTGCGGAACACGTCCATTTTCGGCTGCATCACCGAGAACGACAGGCCGTCGTCACCACGCACGAAGCCCATCAACTGGCCGGTGTCCTGCTGCGGCAGGAAGGTTTTCGGCACCACCACATACAGGGCGATGTTGACGCCGATGGTCACCAGCAGCGACAGGACGGTCAGGCGGCGATGACGCAACACCCAGCCGAGGCTACGATCGTAGACCGCGACCATGCGCTCGTTGACCCGCTGGCTCCAGCGTTGCAGGCGGTTTTCATTGCCCGGCGTGTGGGGTTTGAGCCAGCGTGCGCACAGCATCGGGGTCAGGGTCAGGGAAACCACCAGCGAGACGATGATCGACACCGACAGAGTGATGGAAAATTCGCGGAACAGGCTTTCCACCAACCCGCCCATGAACAGGATCGAGAGGAACACCGCCACCAGCGAGACGTTCATCGACAGCAGCGTGAAGCCAACTTCCTTGGCCCCGCGATAGGCCGCCTGCATGGGCGGCACGCCCTCGTCGATGTGCCGGGAAATGTTCTCCAGCACCACGATGGCGTCGTCCACCACCAGGCCGGTGGCGAGAATCAGCGCCATCAGCGACAGGTTGTTCAGCGAGAAGCCATACAGATACATGATGGCGAAGGTGCCCACCAGCGACACCGGCACCGCCAGGGTCGGAATCAGCGACGCGCGGAAGTTGCCGAGGAACAGGAACACCACCAGGATCACCAGCACCACAGCGATCAGCAGGGTCATTTCCGCTTCATGCAGGGTGGCCTTGATCACCGGCGAGCGGTCCATGGCCAGGTCCAGCTTGACGCTGGCCGGCAGCACGGCTTGCAGGGCCGGCAGTTGCGCCTTGATCGCCGCCACGGTCTCGATGATGTTGGCGCCGGCCTGGCGGTTGATCACCAGCAGCACCGCCGCCTTGTCGTTGAAGAAGCCGCTGTTGTAACGGTCTTCCACCGAGTCCTTGACCTTGGCCACGTCCTTGATGCGCAGCGCCGCACCGTTCTGGTAGCGAATGATCAGCGGCTCGTAGTCCTTGGCCTTCTCCAGCTGGTCATTGGCCTGCACCTGCCAGTTGTGCTCGGGGCTTTCGACGAAGCCTTTCGGACGGCGCACGTTGTTGCCGGAGATGGTCGTGCGCACATCGTCCAGCGACACGCCGTACTGATCGAGCAACTTGGGTTCCAGCTCGACCCGCACCGCCGGCAGCGAACTGCCGCCGATCTGCACTTCGCCGACGCCGTTCACCTGGGACAGGCTCTGGGACAGGATGGTCGAGGCCATGTCGTACAGCTGGCCCTTCTCCAACGTATCGGAGGTCAGCGACAGCACCATGATCGGCGCCTGGGACGGGTTGACCTTCTTGTAGGTCGGCATGCTGCGCATACCGCTGGGCAGCAGATTGCGCGAGGCGTTGATGGCCGCCTGCACTTCCCGCGCCGCACCGTTGATGTCGCGATCCAGATCGAACTGCAGAATGACCCGCGTGCTGCCCTGGCTCGACCGGCTGCTCATGGTGTTGACCCCGGCGATGGTGCCGAGGGACCGCTCCAGCGGTGTTGCCACGCTGGACGCCATGATTTCCGGGCTGGCACCGGGCAGCGAGGCGCTGACCACGATCACCGGGAAATCCATGTTCGGCAGAGGCGCCACCGGCAACAGGCCGAAGCTGACACCGCCCAGCAGCATGATCGCCAGACTCAGCAGCAGGGTCGCTACCGGCCTGCGGATAAACGGGGCTGACAGATTCATGGGCGGCAGCCCCAAGTCGCAAGCTCCAAGCTGCAAGAGACGCAGCTCCAAGCTCCAAGCGGCAAGCTGCAAGAAAAAGCCGCGCCGCGTTCGCTCTTGCAGCTTGAAGCTTGAGACTTGTAGCTGCTCATGCCGCCACCTCGGCTTTGCCTTCGCTACGGAATCGGCGGCCCAGACGATCGAAGAACAGGTAGATGACCGGCGTGGTAAACAGTGTCAGCACCTGGCTGACCAGCAGGCCGCCGACCATCACCAGACCCAGTGGCTGGCGCAGTTCTGCGCCGGAACCTGTGGCGAACATCAGCGGAATGGCGCCGAACAGCGCGGCCAGGGTGGTCATCAGGATCGGCCGGAAACGCAGCATCGCGGCCTCGAAGATCGCCGTCTGCGGATCGACCCCACGGTTGCGTTCGGCGTCGAGGGCGAAGTCGATCATCATGATCGCGTTCTTCTTGACGATACCGATCAGCAGAATGATGCCGATGATCGCGATCATGCCCAGATCGTTGCCGCTCAGGATCAGTGCCAGCAAGGCGCCGATGGCCGCCGACGGCAGCGTCGAGAGGATGGTGATCGGGTGGATGTAGCTCTCGTAGAGCACACCGAGCACGATGTACATGGTGATCACCGCCGCCAGCACCAGCAGCAAGGTGCTCGACAGCGAGGCCTGGAAGGCTTCGGCCGCGCCCTGGAACTGGGTCTGCACGCCGATCGGCATGCCGATGTCCTTCTGCACCTGCTCGATGACTTGCACCGCCTGCCCCAGCGCCACGCCGGGCGCGAGGTTGAACGACATCATCACCGCCGGGAACTGGCCGATGTGGGCAATCGCCAGTTGCGCCTGACGCTGTTCGACCCGCGCCAGACTGGACAGCTTGACCTGCCCGCCGTCGGTGGTCTTGACGTGAATCTGCTCCAGCGCCTTGGGCCCCAGGTCATTGCCGGCCGCCGCCTGCAACACCACGCGGTACTGGCTGGCCTGGGTGTAAATGGTGGAAATCTGCCGCTGGCCGAAGGCGTCATACAGCGCATCGGTGATATTGGCCACGGTCACGCCGACACGGCTGGCCGCGTCGCGGTCGATGTTCAGGTACACCTGCAGGCCCTTGTCCTGCAGGTCGCTGGCGACGTCGGTGAGTTCCGGGCGCTCGGCCAGGGCATCGACCAGCTTGCCGCTCCACAGGCTGAGCAGGTCGGCATCCGGCGAGGACATGCTGAACTGGTACTGGGTGCGGCTGACCCGGTCTTCGATGGTCAAGTCCTGCACCGGCTGCATGAACAGGCGGATGTCCGACAGTTGATCGACCTGCGGTTGCAGGCGCTGAATGACCTGGGCCGCGGTCAGGTCGCGCTGGTTATGGGGCTTGAGGTTGATCAGCATCCGCCCGCTGTTGAGCGTGGCGTTGTCGCCGTCGACCCCGATGTAGGACGACAGGCTGGCTACGGCCGGATCTTCGAGGATGATCTTCGCCAGCTCTTGCTGACGCTGGCTCATGGCCGCGAACGACACCGACTGCGGCGCTTCGGTAATGCCCTGAATGACGCCAGTGTCCTGCACCGGGAAGAAGCCTTTGGGCACCGCCAGATACAGCAACACGGTGATGCCCAGGGTGGCGATGGCGATCAGCAGGGTCAGCGGCTGGTGTTTCAGCACCCATTTCAGACTGCGGCCGTAACCGGCGATCAGCCAGTCGATCCACGCGCCGCTGGCCCGGTAGAACTTGCTCTGCTCTTCTTCTTTCGGCTCACGCTTGAGCAGACGCGCGCACATCATCGGCGTCAGGGTCAGCGAGACCACCAGCGAGATCAGGATCGCCACCGCCAGAGTGATGGCAAATTCGCGAAACAGTCGGCCGACCACGTCGGCCATGAACAGCAATGGAATCAGTACGGCAATCAGCGAGATGGTCAGCGACACCAGGGTGAAGCCGATCTGCCTGGCGCCCTTGAGCGCGGCCTGCAGCGGGGTTTCACCCTCCTCCAGGTGCCGGGAAATGTTCTCCAGCATGACGATGGCGTCGTCGACCACAAAGCCGGTGGCAATGGTCATCGCCATCAGTGTCAGGTTGTTCACCGAGAAGCCGGCCAGATACATGACGCCGAAAGTACCCACCAACGACAGCGGCACAGCCACCGACGGGATGATGGTGGCGCTGAAACGGCGCAGGAACAGGAACGTCACCAGCACCACCAGCACGATGGCGATCAGCAGTTCGTGCTGCACGTCGCTGACGGCTGCACGGATAGTCTGCGTGCGGTCGGTCAGTACCACCACTTCGAGCCCGGCCGGCAGGTTGTCGGTGATGCTCGGCAGCAGTGCCTTGATGCGGTCGACCACTTCAATGACGTTGGCACCCGGCTGACGCTGGATGTTCAGCAACACTGCCTGATTCTGGTTGGCCCAGGCGGCCAGACGCTCGTTTTCCGCGCCGTCGACGATCTGCGCGACGTCTTTGAGGCGCAGCGGTCCGCCGTTGTTGTAGGCGAGGATCAGATTGGCGTATTCCTCGGGCGACTTGAGCTGGTCGTTGGCATCGAGCATCGACACTCGGGTCGGGCCGTCGAAGTTGCCCTTCGGCGTGTTGACGTTGGAGGCGCTGACCAGCGTGCGCACGTCGGACAGGTTCAGGCCGTTGGCCGCCAGTGCTTCCGGGTTGACCTTGATCCGCACCGCCTGACGCTGGCCGCCGGCGATGCTGACCAGACCGACGCCGCTGATCTGGGCGATCTTCTGCGCCATGCGCGTATCGACCAGGTCATTGAGCTTGGGCAGCAGCATGGTTTTCGAGGTGATCGCCAGGGTCAGCACCGGCGTGTCGGCCGGGTTGACCTTGTTGTAGGTCGGCGGCGCCGGCAGATCGCTGGGCAGCAGGTTGGTCGCGCCATTGATCGCCGCCTGCACTTCCTGCTCGGCGACGTCCATGTTGATTTCCAGGCTGAAACGCAGGGTGATCACCGAGGCGCCGCCGGAGCTGGTCGAGGCCATCTGGGTCAGGCCCGGCATTTGGCCGAACTGACGTTCCAGCGGTGCGGTCACCGCGCTGGTCATCACTTGCGGGCTGGCGCCGGGGTACAGCGTCATGACCCGGATGGTCGGGTAATCCACCTGAGGCAACGCCGACACCGGCAGCAAGGTGTAGGCGATCAGGCCGGCCAGCACGATGGCCAGCATGCTCAGCGTGGTGGCGACCGGCCGCAGGATGAACAGGCGTGACAGGTTCATACGTTGCCTTTCTTCACAGGCTCGGCGCCGGCCGACTCACCGGACTCTTTCGACGGTTTGCCCTGCAACTTCTGCCCCGGGGTCACCGGAACGTCCTTGCTGTCATTGACCACTTCGACGTCGCTGCCGTCCTTGAGGCGGTCGGTACCTTCCAGCACCACACGGTCGCCGGCGCTCAGGCCGTCGGTGATGACGGTGGAGTTTTCATCGCTCGGGCCGGCTTTCAGCTGGCGAATGCGCACCTTCTTGTCGCCGTCCATCACGTAGACAAAGGTGCCGTTGACGCCGAACTGCACCGCCGCCGACGGAATCAGCACCACGTTTTTCAGGGTGTTGGCCAGCAGACGCGCGTTGACGAACTGGTTGGGAAACAGCGTTTCGCTGTCATTGTCGAACCGTGCCTTGAATTTCAGGGTGCCGGTGGTGATGTCGATCTGGTTGTCGATGCTCGCCAGCACGCCCTTCGCCTGCATCTTCACGTCGCCGCGGTCCCACGCCTCGACCGGCAGCTTGTCGCCGCTGCGGTAACGGGCGATGACTTCGGCGAGGTCTTTCTCCGGCAGGGTGAAATTGACCGTGATCGGCTTGGTCTGGGTGATCACCGCCAGCGCGGTGGTGTCGTTGGCCGCAACGAGGTTGCCGATGTCCAGCTGGCGCAGGCCGATGCGCCCGGAAATCGGCGCGCGGATCTGGGTGAAGTCGAGATTGAGTTTGGCGTCGCCGACCGCGGCCTGGTTGGTCTTGATCGTGCCCTGATACTGGCCGACCAGCGATTCGGCGGTGTCCAGGGTCTGCTTGGCGATGCTGTCTTCTTTATACAGGTCCCGATAACGCTGTACGTCGATCTGCGCATTCTTCAGCAGCGCCTGGTTCTGCATCAGCGTGCCCTCGGCCTGCTGCAAGGCGATCTGATAACTGCGTGGGTCGATCACCGCCAACAGGTCGCCGGCCTTGATCTGCTGACCTTCCTGGAAGTTGATCTTGACCAGTTCACCGGCCACCCGGCTGCGCACGTTGATGGTATTCAACGCCGTGACGGTGCCCAGTGCCTTGTAATAGATCGGGAAATCGCCCGTGGTCGCCGCCGCCACACGCACCGGTACCGGGCCGGTCGAACCGCCGAAGCCCGGACGCTGCCCGGCCATTCTGGCGGCCCCGCCACTGCGGCCCGCCCCCTTGTGCGGCTGCTCGCTCTTCTGCGCGGCAGTGTCCGCATGCTGTGCCGAACCCGGCCAGAAGTGCCAGCACACACCGGCGATGATCAACAGAACCAGCAGGCTGATAAGCCAGCGACGAGAATTGCGGGGAGCAGGCGATTGCATGAATAAGTCGACCAATATGCGCGTGAGCGTCTTCGGGAGGCTGAACAATAAGCATAGTTACGTGCCAAGCAAAGGGCCTTTACCGGCAATTTACCTAGTGCTTACTTTGGATAAGGTGCTGACGTGCAAATAAAAACGGCCTGATCTGGTCAGGCCGTCCTGCATTACCGAGTATCGCCGTACATCAAGGGCGACAGCCGTGTCACAACTTACTTGAGCACAGCCAGCGCGGCGTCATAGTTTGGTTCCTGACCGATTTCCGGAACCAGTTCGCTGTGCAGAACGTTGTCGTTTTCGTCCAGCACGACAACAGCGCGAGTGGTCAGGCCGACCATCGAACCGTCAGCGATTGCCACGCCGTAGTTCTCCATGAACTCTGCGCCACGCATGGTCGACAGGTTCTTCACGTATTCCAGGCCTTCGGCACCGCAGAAACGTGCCTGAGCGAATGGCAGGTCAGCCGAGATGCACAACACCACGGCGTTGTTCAGGGCGCTGGCCTGGGCGTTGAACTTGCGCACGGAGGTGGCGCAGGTCGGGGTGTCGACGCTTGGGAAAATGTTCAGCACTTTGCGCTTGCCGGCAAAGGTTTCCAGCGTCACGTCAGCCAGATCGCCACCGACCAGTTTGAAGGCAGGCGCCTTGCTGCCGACTTTTGGCAGTTCGCCGCTGATTTGTACCGGAGCGCCTCTACGAGTCACTTGAGCCATGAGCTGAGTCCTTATTGTTGAGGTTGCGGGAAAAGCGGAAGTTAACCACGAAAGTGTGTAGCCACCTACCGTTCTAAACGATTTTGTTGTCAGTTCATCGAGCCTGCAACAGGCCTGTCCGCCAGATCAGGGTGCAAGCACAGGTTCACCAGCCAGTCGACGAACACCCGCACTCGTCGCGACATCTGCCGGTGCGACGGGTACAGCGCCGTCAGCGGCAGCGAAGGTTGCGCGTCATCGGCCAGCACTTCGATCAATTCGCCACGGCGCAGCGGCTCGGCGACGTGATAATACGGCGTCTGCACCAGACCGTAGCCGGCGCTGCACGCCGCCAGATAGCCATCGGCACTGTTGACCGCCAGGGATTTGCTCAGGCTGAGTTCAACTTCCTGCCCCTCGATCATGAACGCCAGCCCGTAGCGCTTGTTCGAGGTGGACGAAAAGTATTCGATCACCTTGTGCTGCTGCAGGTCATCAATATGCCGCGGCGTACCGAAACGTTGCAGATACGCCGGGCTGGCACACACCACCTGACGCATCTGCGCCAGCGGCCGCGCCACCAGCGAGTGGTCCAGCGGCTGCCCTCCCCGTATCACGCAATCGAAACCTTCACGAATCAGGTCCACTGGCCGGTCGTTCATGCCCACTTCCAGTTCAAGCCCCGGATAACGCTCGGTGAACGCCGGCAGCCCTGGCATGAAAATCAACCGACCGAAGCCCGACGGCATGTCGACGCGCAATACGCCTTCCGGGTCTTTCGCCACCGAAGAGAACACCGACTCGGCGTCGTCCAGGTCACGCAGCAGGCTGACGCAGCGTTGGTAATAGGCCTGACCGTCCAGCGTCAGCGTGACCTGGCGCGTGGTACGCAGCAGCAGTTGCACGCCCAGATGTGCTTCCAGCTGTTTGATCAGCACCGTCACCGAGGCTCGTGGCATGTGCAGGCTGTCAGCGGCCCGGGCGAAACCACCCAGCTCGACGATGCGAGTGAAGGCACGCATGGCGTTGAATTTGTCCATAGCCGTTCTGCAAGCCTCATTATTTAGAAAATCCGAACAGTGAAAGCAGTTTTAGCCGGTTTATCGCGAATCTGTCGAGGGGCAACAATGGTGAGTCTTCACACCACAGGGATTTCCATCATGCAAACACGTCTACTCGGCAAGAATGGTCCACGGATTTCGGCACTAGGCCTGGGCTGCATGGGCATGACCGACTTCTACACCACCGGCACAGATGCCCGGGAAGCCGTTGCCACCCTTCACCGTGCGCTGGAGTTGGGCATCACCCTGTTCGACACCGCCGACATGTACGGCCCGCACACCAACGAAGAACTGCTGGGCAAGGCGCTGGTCGGCAAACGCGATCAGGCGTTCATCGCCAGCAAGTTCGGCATCGTCCGCACCCCGGGCGACGCGGCGGCGCGCGGCGTCAATGGCAGCCCTGAATACATTCGCGCCGCCATCGACGGCACCTTGCAGCGCCTGAAGATCGACACGCTGGATCTGTACTACCAACACCGCGTCGACCCGAACATCGCCATCGAGGAAACCGTGGGTGCCATGGCCGATCTGGTCAAGGCCGGCAAGGTGCGTTATCTGGGCCTGAGTGAAGCCTCGGCGGCGACGCTGGAGCGTGCCTACAAGGTGCATCCGATTGCAGCCTTGCAGACCGAATACTCGCTATGGAGCCGCGATCCGGAAGAAAACGGCGTACTCGAAGCCTGCCGCCGCCTGGGCGTCGCCTTCATCCCCTACAGCCCGCTGGGCCGTGGTTTTCTCACCGGCACCCTGAAAAGCCCGGACGATTTCGCCGCCGACGATTACCGCCGCAGCAGTCCGCGCTTTCAAGGGGAAAACTTCGCGAAAAACCTTTTGCTGGTCGAAAAGGTCCGGCAATTGGCTGCGGACAAGGGGGTGAGCGCCGGACAACTGGCACTGGCCTGGGTGCTGGCCCAAGGCAACGACGTGATTCCGATCCCCGGCACCAAACAGCGCAAATACTTGGAGGAAAACGTCGCGGCACTGGACGTGGCGCTCAGCACCGCAGAACTTGAGGCGCTGAAAGACCTGTTCCCTGCAAATGCTGTTGCAGGCGGACGTTACCCGGAAGCGGCGTTGAAGCTGGTGAATGGCTGATCTCGAATATCCCTGACTGCTACAGGGTGATCGACACCCATCCTTTTGTGGGAGGGAGCCCTGCTCGCGAATACGATGGATCAATCGACATCAATGTGTCTGACCGGACGCCTTCGCGGGCAAGCCCGCTCCCACAGGGATTAGTGTTTGCCTCTGCCCTCATGGCGGCTCGAAATACGTAGCAGTCCGGCTTGCCGGCGGTGACATATCCAGGATCACTGCCGCCGGCAAGCCGGACTGCTACAGGGTGACCGCCCCCCATCCTTTTGTGGGAGCGGGCTTGCCCGCGAAGGCGGTGTGTCCGGCGACATCGATGTATCTGGCCGGACGCATTCGCGGGCAAGCCCGCTCCCACAGGTTCTCTATTGGCCGCCCCCCCCCACGGACGCCGGACTGCTACGGGATGATCGCCCCATACTTTGTGGGAGGGAGCCCTGCTCGCGAATACGATGGATCAATCGACATCAATGCGTCTGACCTGACACTTTCGCAAGCAGAGCTTTCTCCCACAGGTTCCGTGAGGCACCAGACCGCATTTACCGCAACTGAATCCACGTGGTCTTGAGCTGGGTGTATTTGTCGAAGGCATGCAGCGACAGATCGCGCCCGAACCCGGACTGTTTGAAGCCACCAAACGGTACGCTGACGTCCAGCGCATCGACGGTGTTCACCGATACCGTGCCGGCCCGCAGACGTTTAGCCACCCGGTGGGCGCGGTTGAGGTCGTCGCTCCACACCGATGCTGCCAGGCCATAGATGCTGTCATTGGCCAGCGCCACCGCTTCGTCCTCGGTGTCGAACGCCGTGACCGCCAGCACCGGGCCGAAGATCTCCTCGCAGGACAGCGCCGAGTCCGGCCGCACCTGAGTGAAGATGGTCGGTTCGATGAAATTGTCCGAACCGTCGAACGACAACTGCCGTCCGCCGGCCACCAGCTCGGCACCCTGCTCTCTCCCTTGAGCGATGGCAGCAACGATACGCCCGGTCTGCGTGGCGTCGACGATGGCCCCGGCGCGGCTGGCCGGGTTCAGCGGATCGCCGGGCAGCCAGTCACGGGCTTTGCTGATCAGACGCTCAACGAACTCGTCGTGAATCGAGCGCTGCACGAACAGCCGCGAGTTGGCCGAGCAGACTTCGCCCTGATTGAAAAAGATCCCGAAAGCCGCCTTTTCCGCTGCCAGATCCAGGTCACGGCAGTCGTCGAACACCAGATTGGCACTCTTGCCGCCGCACTCCAGCCACACCTGTTTGAGGTTCGACTGCGCCGAATACTGCATGAAATATTTGCCAACCTCGGTGGACCCGGTGAAAACCAGACAATCCACATCCGAGTGCAGACCCAGCGCGCGACCGGCCGTGATGCCCAGTCCGGTCACCACGTTGAGCACGCCATCGGGAAGCCCGGCTTCCTGCGCCAGTTGTGCCAGGCGCAAGGCTGAAAACGACGACTGCTCGGCAGGCTTGAGCACCACACTGTTCCCGGCAGCCAGCGCTGGCGCCAGCTTCCACGCCGCCATGTCCAGCGGGAAGTTCCATGGCACCACCGCACCGACGACGCCGATGGCTTCGCGGGTGATGGTCGCCACCGCATTGGCTGCGGTGGGCGCGACCTGATCGTAGAGTTTGTCCAGCGCCTCGCCGTACCAGGCAAACACATGGGCCGCGCCGGGCACGTCGATATTGAGGGCGTCCATTACCGGCTTGCCCATGTTCAGCGACTCCAGCAGCGCCAGCTCTTCGCGATTGGCCAGCATCAACTCGGCCAGGCGCAACAACACTTTCTTGCGCTCGACCGGCGCCATGCGCGCCCAGTGGCCGTTTTCGAAAGCGTCGCGGGCGGCGGCCACGGCCAGATCGACATCAGCCGCGTCGCAGGCAGCCATCTGCGCCAGCACAGCGTTGGTGGCCGGGTTGACCGATTCGAAGGTGGCGCCGGACAACGCGGCCACCGGCTGACCGCCGATCCATGCCTTGTCGGGGAAAGTCTGACGGGCAGCCCGCTGCTGCCAGTAACCAAAGTCGTACACGCTGCGCTCCCTGACCGACCGCTGGTCGGAGTGTGGTAGTGGTCTGAGCCCTGATTGTTGCGGCAGCGGCGCGGTCAGCCAATTAGTAAAAATATGCCGGGGCGATATGAAAAAACTGGGGGCCGCTATCGTAAGGGGACTGACTTGCCGTTGTTGCCTGGAGGCACATTTGCGGCAAGCCGCTGTCCACCCCACAGGTATTGCGCAGTAAGGAGACGACATGTCAGCTGATTCCCGTCCCGCCGTGCTCGAACTGATCGGCAACACCCCACTGGTGCGCGTCAGCCGTTTCGATACCGGCCCCTGCACGCTGTTTCTCAAACTCGAATCACAAAACCCCGGCGGCTCGATCAAGGACCGCATCGGTCTGGCGATGATCGACGCCGCCGAACGCGACGGCCGCCTCAAGCCCGGCGGCACCATTGTCGAAGCCACCGCCGGCAACACCGGGCTGGGTCTGGCGCTGGTGGGCCGGGCCAAAGGCTACCGGGTGGTGCTGGTGGTGCCGGACAAGATGTCCACCGAAAAAGTGCTGCACCTCAAGGCCATGGGCGCCGAGGTACACATCACCCGTTCCGACGTCGGCAAGGGCCATCCGGATTATTACCAGGACGTTGCCGCCCGACTGGCCGGCGACATTCCCGACGCATTCTTCGCCGACCAGTTCAACAACCCGGCCAACCCGCTGGCCCATGAATGCAGCACCGCACCGGAAATCTGGGCGCAGACCCAGCATGACGTCGATGCCATCGTGGTCGGCGTCGGCTCGGCCGGCACCCTCACCGGCCTGACGCGTTTCTTCAAGCGCGTGCAGCCGGATCTGGAAATGGTCCTGGCCGACCCGGTCGGTTCGGTGGTCGCCGAATACAGCCGCAGCCGCACCCTGCCGACGCCCGGTTCCTGGGCGGTGGAAGGCATCGGCGAAGACTTCATTCCGTCGTTCACCGACATCTCGACGGTGCGCCACGCCTACTCGGTCAGCGACGAAGACAGCTTCGACCACGCCCGCCAGTTGCTGCGCAAGGAAGGCATTCTCGGCGGCTCGTCCACCGGCACGCTGCTGGCTGCTGCGCTGCGTTATTGCCGCGAACAGACCGAACCGAAACGGGTGGTCAGCTTCGTCTGCGACACCGGCACCCGCTATTTGTCCAAGGTCTACAATGACCAGTGGATGACCGACCAGGGCCTGCTGCAGCGCACTCATTACGGCGATTTGCGCGACCTCATCGCCCGTCGTTTCGAGGACGGCCGGGTGATCAGCGTCGGTCCCGACGACACCCTGCTCACCGCGTTCCAGCGCATGCGTCTGGCCGATGTGTCGCAACTGCCGGTGCTGGTCAATGGCAAGCAACTGGTCGGCGTGATCGATGAATCGGACATCTTGTTGGGCGTGCATCGCGACACGTCGCACTTTCGCAGCACAGTGGCGGACGTAATGACCGACAAACTGGAAACCCTGCCACCCGATGCGAGCCTGGCGCAGCTCCAGGAAGAACTTGACCGAGGGCTGATAGCCATCATCGCCGACGCCTCCGGTTTCCATGGCCTGATCACCCGGGTCGACCTGCTCAATCACTTGCGGAGATCCCTTGCATGAGTCAGCACGACGAACATCACCCGTCTCACGCGTTTGCCACCCGTGTGATTCATGCCGGGCAAACGCCGGACCCTTCGACCGGGGCGTTGATGCCGCCGATCTACGCCAACTCCACCTACCTGCAACAAAGCCCCGGCGTCCACAAGGGCCTGGATTACGGCCGCTCGCACAACCCGACGCGCTTCGCGCTGGAGCGTTGCGTGGCGGACCTGGAAGGCGGCACCCAGGCGTTTGCCTTCGCTTCCGGGCTGGCGGCGATTTCCTCGGTGCTGGAATTGCTCGACGCCGGCTCGCACATCCTCTCCGGCGACGACCTGTACGGCGGCACCTTCCGGCTGTTCGACAAGGTGCGCAAACGCAGTGCCGGCCATCGTTTCAGCTTCGTCGACATGACCGACCTGTCGGCCTTTGAAGCCGGGCTACAAGACGACACCAAAATGATCTGGGTCGAAACCCCGAGCAACCCGCTGCTGCGCCTCAGCGACCTTGCCGCCATTGCGCGGATCTGCCGGGATCGCGGGATCATCTGCGTGGCCGACAACACCTTCGCCAGCCCGTGGATTCAGCATCCGCTGGCGTTGGGCTTCGACATCGTCCTGCACTCCACCACCAAATACCTCAACGGCCACTCCGACGTGATCGGCGGCATTGCCGTGGTCGGCGACAACCCGGCGCTGGCCGAACGACTGGGCTTTCTACAGAACTCGGTAGGCGCCATCGCCGGGCCGTTCGACGCCTTCCTGACCCTGCGCGGGGTGAAAACCCTGGCGCTGCGCATGGAGCGCCACTGCAGCAATGCGCTGGAACTGGCGCAATGGCTGGAGCGCCAACCGCAGGTTGCACGGGTCTACTACCCTGGCCTGCCGAGCCATCCACAACATGCCCTGGCGTGCCGACAGATGCGCGGCTTTGGCGGGATGATTTCACTGGACCTGAACACCGATCTGGACGGTGCGCGGCGTTTTCTGGAGAACGTGCAAATCTTCGCCCTCGCCGAAAGCCTGGGCGGCGTCGAAAGCCTGATCGAACACCCGGCGATCATGACCCACGCCAGCATCCCGGCGGAAAACCGCGCACGCCTGGGCATTGGTGATGCGTTGGTGCGGTTGTCGGTGGGCATCGAAGACCTCGAAGACCTACGCGCCGACCTGGCGCAGGCACTGGCCAGCATCTGAGCCCGCCTGTGTTTTTGCAGGAGTGAGCTCTGCTCGCGATGGCGGTCGACCAGCCAATAAAGCATCGGCTGGCATAACGCTTTCGCGAGCAGGGCTCCCTCCCACAGGATCGGTGTCGTTCCCATAACCTCTGCCCGACACCCACCCCCGTAGCAGTCCGGCTTGCCGGCGGTGGCGATCTTGAGGACGCCTTCGCGGGCAAGCCCGCTCCCACAGAGAGTGTTTGTTTCGCCGGCTTTTGATCTGGCTTTTGATTTTGGGGCCCCGTCCCAGAAGGCCGAACGCAGGTGATGTGGAGTGGCGCCGAGCGGCATGGATGCCGCGAGAGCCGCGCTGGGCCATGGATGGCCCATTCGCGGCGGGCCCACGGAGCATTGCCGGAGTGAGGGTACATCGAGCCTAGGCGAGATGCCGTATGGCGGGGATAAGAGCCCTTGGTTACTTGGGGCTTTTCCAAGTAACTCGCCGTGAGGCGAAACAAGGCTGCGTTAGCAGACTCGGCAGAGAGTCAGACAAGCCAAGGACACAGGTTTTACGACGACTTCGTCGCCGGTCGCAGGACAAGCCAGCTCCTACAGGACATCGCGGTTGTTCAGGACACCATCGCGGGTCAAAAAACAGCACAGATCCACCACAGGGGACCGTAACAGACATCAGGGTGCCCATTTCTGCCATGCCGCCGTTGCGAGGGTTTCATGGCGACTGCCGTGGGTATACTCCAGACGCACCGGGGCGAAGGGCCCCGGACGTGGGGGCCCGATGCAGGAAGAACACTTTATTCAATCCCTGATGAGCGCGCATCTCGACCCTTCCTGGTCCGACGGCGGCCGCTCGCGAACAGAAAACGAACTGACCGCCGCCATCGCCCATGAAATCTGCCAGCCGCTGCTGGGCATCTCCTCCAACGCTGCCGCCGGCCTGCGCTGGCTGCAACGCGACACCCCGAACCTCGAAGAAGCCGTGGCGGCACTCCAGGACATCCGCGCCGGGTGCGAACGCGTCGCCAGTATCGTCAAAGCCCTGCAGGCGCTGGCCAGACAATCGCCCTTGCGGCCCTTCCCCACCTGCATCGACGACATCATCGGCGAAGTCCTGAGCCTGGTCGCACCGGCGCTGGCCAAACGTAACGTCACCCTGGACACCGCCCTCGACGCCAGACGCATCATCCCCGCCGACCCGATCCAGATTCATCAATTGCTGTTCAACCTGATCACCAACGCCCTTGAGGCCATGTCCGAAGCCCGCTGCACCGGCGGACGCATCCGCATCACCTCGGCCACCCTGGCCGGTGTCGTCGAAGTCTGCGTCGACGACAATGGCCCCGGTATCCCCGCCGAACGGCGCCAACAGATCTTCACTGCCTTCTACACCACCAAACGCAGCGGACTGGGCATGGGCCTGGCGATCTGCAAATCGGTGGTCGAAGCCCATCACGGCAGCCTGTTCGCCGAAACCTCGGACATCGGCGGCGCGCGCATCCGTTTCCACCTGCCCGCCACCTGCCAGGTGTCCTGACCGTCCGGAAAATGTGCCGCACTGGCATGCGGCATACCGCAATTATCGAAATCGCCATAGAATGCGACCTGTTATCAGGTAGCAGCCCTTGCGGGCGAGAAATAAAGGCGATTGAGGCATGCAAGACTCCGGTGCACACAGAACAGTGGTGATGGTGCTGTTCGACGATATGTTGATGCTTGATGTGACGGGGCCGATGGATGTCTTTTCGATCTCCAACCGACTGCTGCCCACAGACAGGCATTACCGCCTGCTGACCCTGGCTGCCGGCCATGGCACGGGATTGATCCGCTCCTCCTGCGGGCTGAAGGTGCAGGCCGACGGCAGACTGTCGGAATGCCCGGCGGACGTCGACCTGCTGCTGGTGCCCGGCGGCCCCGGCGCCTACGACGGCAGCCACCCGGCCCTGACCGCCTGGCTGCCTGATGCGGCGCGGGCGGCACGGCGCTTTGGCGCGATCTGCACCGGGGTGTTTCTGCTCGGTGAAGCCGGTTTGCTGGACGGTTACCGTTGCACCACCCACTGGAATTACGTCGAGCGGCTGGCCCAGCGCCATCCGCAAACGCGAGTGGAAACCGAGCAGATTTACGTCATCGACCGCAACCTGATCACCTCGGGCGGCATCACGGCCGGCATCGACATGGCCCTGGCGGTGGTGGCTGAAGATCATGGCAAGGAACTGGCGCTGGAAGTCGCCAAGGTGCTGCTGGTGGTAATGAAGCGTCAGGGTGGGCAGACGCCCTATGGTCCGCTGCTGGCCGCCGTGCCGCGGGACGACACCGCCATCGCCAAGGTGCAGGCCTACGTGGTCGATCACATCGACAAGGCCTACACCGTGCAGCAACTCTCTGAGCTGGCAGCGATGAGCCCGCGCAACTTCGCCCGGGCATTCCAGCGTGAGGTGGGGCTGACGCCCATGCAGTACGTACAGAACGCGCGGATCGACAACGCCCGCAAGCTGCTGGAAGGCAGCGAGTTGCCACTGAAAGTGGTGGCCTGCCGTTGCGGCTTCGGCAGTGCCCGGCATATGCGCAAAGTCTTTTACGAACGCATCGGCCTGACCCCGAATGAATACCGCCAGCAGTTCAGCAGTCAGTAACGCTCAACGGCGCGGCTTGTAATCCCGAGGGTCGATGCCCCATTTGCGCAGGCGCGATTGCAGGGTGGTCGGCTTCACACCCAGCAGTTGCGCTGCACCGCCGTCACCAGACACCTTGCCGCCGGTGCGTTTCAGCGTGGCCACGACGTTGGCGCGCAACTGCTGTTGCAGCTGTTCATCGGGCAGCGTCTCGTCGGCGTCGACCGGCTCCACCACCGCGGCCACTTCGTTGCCCGCGCCACTGGTCAGTAGGTCGTCGAAGCGCAGGCGGCCATCGCGGGACACGATGATCTGCCGCTCGATGACGTTTTCCAGCTCACGGATATTGCCCGGCCAGCGATAGCGCTTGAGCAATTCGACCTGGGCCAGCGACAGCCGCACGCCCGGTTTGTTGAACGCCTGGGACGCACGCTGCATGAAGTGGCTGGCGAGCAACGGAATGTCGCCGACGCGTTCGCGCAACGGCACCGAACGCACCGGGAACACGTTCAGCCGGAAATACAGGTCTTCACGGAAACCACCGGCATCGACCATGGCGCGCAAGTCGCGGTTGGTGGCGGCGATGACTCGCACATCCACGGCGCGGGTGACGTTATCGCCGACCCGCTCGAACTGCTGGTCCTGCAACACCCGCAGCAATTTGCTTTGCAGCTCCAGCGGAATTTCACCCACTTCGTCGAGAAACAACGTGCCGCCGTCGGCCAGTTCAAAACGGCCCATGCGTTCGTTGACCGCGCCGGTGAACGCGCCTTTGACATGACCGAAGAACTCGCTTTCAAACAAGTCACGAGGAATCGCCGCGCAGTTGACCCGGATCAGCGGCCGGTCGCGGCGCCCGCTGCTGGCGTGAATCGCACGGGCGATCAGCTCCTTGCCGGTGCCGGATTCGCCGGTGATCAGCACGTTGGCATCGGTCGGCGCCACCAGTTCGATCTGGCGGATCAGGTGCAGCACCGCCGGGCTTTCGCCAACGATTTCATGGTGATTGCGCTCGGCCTTGATCTCTTCCTGCAGGTACTGGTTTTCCACTTCCAGACGCTGCTTGAGCTGTTCGACTTCGTTCAGCGCTTCGCGTAACCGCTGCTCGGCCAGTTGCCGTTCACGGATGTCGCGGAACAGCACCACCGCACCGACCAGCCGGCCCATCTCGAAAATCGGTGTGCTGGTGTACTCCACCGCAATCGCCTCGCCGTTCTTGTGCCAGAACACCTCGTTATCGACCCGATGTACCTGACCGTCGCTGAACGACGCATGGATCGGGCACTGCATCACCGGGAAACTGCTGCCGTCACTGTGGCTGTGATGGAACAACAGGTGCGCGTCATGGCCGACCATGTCATGGGCGCTCCAACCCAGAATGCGCTCGGCGGCCGGGTTGATGAACGTCGTCTGGCCCTTGGCGTCCAGCCCGTAGATGCCCTCTCCCACAGCGCCAAGGATCAAACGGTTCTGCCGCTCGATGCGCTCGAATACCTGGGAGATCCGCTCCCAGCCGACATGCCCGAGCCGATGCTGACGGCGTGCTTCCGAACGGTTGCGACGGGTTTCCAGCGGATCGCGCGGCTGGACCATAAACAGAATGCGCCGCCCGTCCGCCAGCGCACTGGCATTGACCTCCACCGCGTGCTGACGGCGGTTACTGTCCACTAAAACCAGATCATCCGACCAGGCTTGGCCCTGGGTCAGGGTTTCGTCGCTGAAACTGACCCACAGCGGCAGGCCTTCACCGAGAAAGCGACTGAAACGGGTCAGCGCGTTTTCAGCACAGCCGAGCAAGGCCAATGCGGCGCTGTTGGCCTGCAGCAGCACATCGTCCTGCGGGTCGACCACAAGCATGGCTTGCGGGGCGTGGGTCACGGCTTCATCGTCGAATGGGGCGGTCATGTCAGGACTCGGGTTGATCAAGGGCTACGACATTTTTGTTCCGTACCGCGATCACCCGTGGGAGGGAGCCCTGCCACAGGCTTGATGGGGTCCGATCGATTTCGGCATGGACACGGCACCGTGAAGATAAACGATATTTCGTCATTTAATTAACCAAATTTCGTTATTGACGAAATATCGTTAATTGAAATTTTCAAGTTCGATATTTATTTTTCTTTAATTTCAATGGCTTACTTTGAAAACCAAAACTGGCACGACTCTCGCTATCTCTCTTGTGCGAACCATCCCTCCCTGAACAAGAGAATCGCCCCATGAACAAACTCGAAATGCACCACACCATCATGGCCGCCAAGGCACGTTTGAACCTGAGCTGGGACGCGCTGGCCGATGCCGCAGAAAAAGCCCCGGTGTGGGTGGCGTCGGTGTGCTACGGCAAGAACAGCGCAGCCCCTGAAGTGGCGGCGCGCTTGTGCAAGGCGCTCGAGCTGGGCGATGACGTGGCTCAGGCCATGACCGTATTCCCGGTCAAGGGCTGGGACGACGCGATTCCGCAGGATCCGCTGATCTACCGCCTGTACGAAGTGGTTGGCGTGTACGGCGAAACCCTGAAAGACGTGATCCAGGAAAAATTCGGCGACGGCATCATGAGCGCCATCGATTTCTCCATGCACGTCGACAAGATCGAAGACCCGAAAGGCGACCGCGTGTTGCTCACCCTCAACGGCAAATTCCTGCCTTACCGCTCCTGGTAAGCGATCCCCTGCCCCCCTTAATTCGCCGCGCCGACACTCGCCACGAGGAAACTGCAATGTCTTACCTGATGCCTTTTGAATTCGTTACCAAGATGCTCGACGCCGGCGAATCGAAGATTCACATGTCGACCCGGGATACGCTGATTCGCGCCTACATGGCCGGGGCGATTCTGGCGCTGGCGGCGGTGTTCGCCGTGACCATCGCCGTGCAGAGCGGCTCGGCCCTGCTCGGTGCCGTGCTGTTCCCGGTCGGGTTTTCCATGTTGTACCTGATGGGTTTTGACTTGCTGACCGGGGTGTTCGTGCTCACGCCGCTGGCGCTGCTGGACAAGCGCCCGGGCGTCACCGTCAGCCGCGTGCTGCACAATTGGGGGCTGGTGTTTCTTGGCAACTTCGCCGGGGCGCTGACCGTTGCGTTCATGATGGCGTTCATCTTCACCTACGGCTTCCAGGCAGCGCCCGGTGCGGTCGGTGAAAAGATCGCCAGCATCGGCGAGGCGCGCACCCTGGGCTACGCCCATTACGGCGTGGCGGGCTGGATCACCATTTTCCTGCGCGGCATGCTGTGTAACTGGATGGTCTCGATGGGCGTGGTCGGCGCGATGATCTCGACCACCGTGGGCGGCAAGGTCATCGCCATGTGGATGCCGATCATGCTGTTCTTCTTCATGGGCTTCGAGCATTCGGTGGTGAACATGTTTCTGTTCCCGTCGGCGATGATCATGGGTGGCAGCTTCTCGGTCATGGATTACATGGTCTGGAATGAAATCCCCACCGTGCTCGGCAACCTGGTCGGCGGCCTCGCCTTCACCGGCCTGACCCTCTACAGCACCCACATCCGCACTGCCGCCAAGCGCAGCTTCAGTACACAAACCCGTGTCCCAGCTCGCTCTCCATCCACTCAAGGAAACGTCTGACCCGCGGAAAACCCGAGTGCGCCTTGGGAAACACCAGATGATGGGCTGCCACCGCAGCGCTTAACGCCTGCGGTGCAACCTCGACCAGCGCACCCGACGCCAGATACTTCTGCGCCAGCAACGTACTCTCCAGCGCAAAGCCCAGGCCATGACTGGCCGCCTCCAGCGACATGTAGGAACGGTCGAAGCTCAACGCGTAAGGTTTTTCCGGGCGCGCCAGGCCGTGACGGGCAAACCACGCCGGCCACTTGAGCAGGGTCGCTTCGGACAGAATCAGATCCAGCCCCAACAGATCGCCAGCCTCCCTGACCGTGTGCCGCGCCAGCAATTTGGGCGACGCCAGCACGGCGAAGGCTTCGTTGCCCACGGTGCGTACTTCGTAGCTCGGCCAGTTCGGCTCGCCGTGGCGAATGTCCACGTCGATCTTGTCGCGGCTGAAATGCAGCGACTCATAGGAACAGGACAGGTTGATCTGGATGTCAGGGTGCGTCGCGCGAAACGCCTCCAGCCGCGGCATCAACCACAGCAGGCCGAAGCTCGGTGACGAGTGCAGGCGCAGACAATCGAGGCTGACATCGCTGCTGGCGCGCTCGGTCGCCACCGCCAGGCTGTGCAGCAGCCCGGAAACGTCCTTCAGGTACTGCTCGCCCACCGGGGTCAACGACACGCCGCGCGCCGCCCGAACGAATAACTGACGGCCAATCATCGCTTCCAGCTTGGCCAGTTGATGGCTCACCGCTGACGGGGTCAGGTCGAGCACTTCGGCGGCGCGGGCGACGTTACCGAAGCGTGCCGTCTGCTCGAAGGCCTGAATGGCTCTCAGCGGTGGAAGATTCGGTGTGGCTTCATCGACAGGGCCCATGGGCGTTGACTCCATGCAATACGCTTGAATGCTGCGGGTTTGACATTCAAACACCACGTCGCGCCGCTGACGAGTGCTGAATTTTTTTCAGCATCCAATGATTTTTGCGTTATTGCTCGTCCCCTGCCCCGAGCCCAAGCTGAGCCCCATCGATCGCCGACAGATCGAACCGATAACAATAATCAGAGGTCATGCTCATGCTTCTTCAAGGCAAAGTCGCAATCATCACCGGTGCCGCGTCGGCACGCGGTATCGGCCGGGCCACCGCGGCCACCTTCGCTGCCCACGGCGCCCGTGTGGTGATCCTCGACCTGGACGAATCCGCCGCCCGCGACGCTGCAACCACCCTCGGCGAAGGCCACCTCGGTCTGGCCGCCAACGTCGCCGACGAGGCGCAGGTCAAACACGCCGTCACCCGCATCATCGAACACTTCGGCCGCATCGACGTGCTGGTCAACAACGCCGGCATCACCCAGCCGCTCAAGACCCTGGACATCAAGCACGGCGACTACGACAAGGTCCTCGACGTCAGCCTGCGCGGCACGCTGTTGATGTCCCAGGCAGTGATTCCGCTGATGCGCGAACAGGCCTCAGGCAGCATCGTCTGCATGTCGTCGGTGTCGGCGCAACGTGGCGGCGGCATCTTCGGTGGCCCACACTACAGCGCAGCAAAAGCCGGCGTGCTCGGCCTGGCCAGGGCCATGGCGCGGGAGCTGGGCCCGGACAACGTACGGGTGAACTCCATTGCGCCCGGCCTGATCCACACCGATATCACCGGCGGCCTGATGCAGGACGAACGACGCCACGCGATCATCGACGGCATCCCCCTGGGTCGCCTCGGCGAAGCCCAGGATGTGGCCAACGCCGCGCTGTTCTTGGCCAGCGACCTGTCGTCCTACCTGACCGGCATCACCCTGGACGTGAACGGCGGCATGCTCATCCACTGATGCCCCTCGCGCCGGTCTACCCACCGGCGCTGTTCTGAATCGACGTTGCAGCCCCGCGCTGCCCATAACAACAAGAGATCAGACCATCATGACTACCCTGTCCCTGGAAGCGGTCGTGTCCGTCCGCTCCAACGCCTACCGCAAGACCGCCTGGCGACTGATGCCGTTCCTGATGCTGTGCTACCTGTGCGCCTATCTGGACCGGGTCAATGTCGGCTTCGCCAAGCTGCAGATGATGAACGACCTGTCCTTGAGTGAAACCGTGTACGGCCTCGGTGCCGGCATGTTCTTCATCGGCTATTTCCTCTGCGAAGTGCCCAGCAACCTGATCCTGCACAAGGTCGGCGCCCGGCGCTGGATCGCCCGGATCATGATTTCCTGGGGGATCATTTCCGCGCTGTTCGCCTTTGTCGAAACCGCCTGGCAGTTCTACGCCCTGCGTTTTCTGCTCGGCATCGCCGAAGCCGGCCTGGCCCCCGGCCTGCTGCTGTACCTGACCTATTGGTTTCCGTCCTACCGCCGAGCGCGGATGACCGTGCTGTGGTTCGTCGCCATTCCGCTGTCCGGCATGATCGGCGGCCCGCTGTCGGGCTTCATCATGAACCAGTTTGCTGGCTTGCATGGCTGGGCCGGCTGGCAGTGGATGTTCGTCATCGAGGCCATTCCCACGGTACTGGTCGGCTTTATGGTGCTGGCCTACCTGAAAGACGGCGTGCATCAGGCCACCTGGCTCAGCGACGAAGAAAAGGAACTGGTCAACAGGGAACTGGCGGAGGACAACAGCCGCAAAGTCACCCACGCCTCGCCCCGCGAGTTCATTCGTGACCGCCGTCTGTGGCTGCTGGCCTGCATCTACTTCTGCGTGGTCATGGGCCAGTACGCAATCACCTTTTGGCTGCCGACCTTGATCCGCAACGCTGGCGTCTCCGATCCGCTGCACATCGGGCTGCTGACCAGCCTGCCGTACATGTGCGCCATTGCCGCGATGCTGCTGATGGGCCGCAGCGGCGACAAACACCGCGAGCGGCGCTGGCACCTGGTGCTGCCGATGATTGCCGGGGCGACGGGCCTGACCCTGGCCGCACTGCTTGGCGGCAACCTGTTGCTCTCGGTGCTCAGCCTGTGTCTGGCGGCAGCGGGCGTATTGTCGGCGTCGTCACTGTTCTGGATGTTGCCCACCACGCTACTTGGTGGGGTGTCGGCCGCTGCCGGCATCGCCGGGATCAACAGCTTCGCCAACCTCGCCGGATTCTGTTCGCCTTACCTGATCGGCTGGATCACCACCACGACCGGTTCGAGCGCCATCGGCATGTACCTGATCACCGCCGTGCTGCTGGCCGGCGCAACGCTGGTCCTGCGCATCCCCGCCGCTTCCGTCAATCGTTAAATCCTTGGAGTTTTCACCATGAACGTATTACCCAACGAGTCACGCTCGCTGGCAGAGCGCGCCCATAACATTCGCCGTCATGCCTTGCGCATGGGCCAGGTGCAAGGCCAGGGCTACGTCGGCCAGGCCCTCGGCGCTGCCGATCTGCTGGCGGTGTCGTACTTCCACGCGCTGCGCTATC
The DNA here is from genome assembly GCF_044746785.1 of Pseudomonas sp. NPDC090208. Taxonomy (NCBI): domain Bacteria; kingdom Pseudomonadati; phylum Pseudomonadota; class Gammaproteobacteria; order Pseudomonadales; family Pseudomonadaceae; genus Pseudomonas; species Pseudomonas sp. NPDC090208. Next base: position 38,998 of record NZ_JBIVCU010000003.1, on the reverse strand, counting down.
AGCCGCAGGACCCCGAGTGGGAACAGCGCGACCGCTTTTATCTGTCCATCGGCCATTACGCGATTGCGCTGTACGCCGCCTTGATCGAAGCCGGCGTGATCCCGCAGGACGAACTGGAAACCTACGGCTCGGACGACAGCCGCCTGCCAATGTCAGGGATGGCCGCCTACACGCCGGGCATGGAAATCACTGGCGGCTCCCTCGGCCACGGCCTGGGCATCGCGGTCGGCGCCTGCCTGGGGCTCAAGCGCAAACAGTCGGATTCGTTCGTCTACAACCTGCTGTCCGACGGTGAATTGAACGAGGGCTCGACCTGGGAAGCGGCGATGTCGGCCTCGCACTGGAAGCTCGACAACCTGATCGCGATCATCGACGTCAACAACCAACAGGCCGACGGCCATTCCAGTGAAGTGCTGGCGTTCGAGCCGATCGTCGATCGCTGGCAGGCCTTCGGCTGGTTCACCCAGCGGGTCGACGGCAACGATATCGACGCGCTGGTCACCGCCTTCGACACCGCGCGCAATCACCGGGGCGCACAGCCACGGGTGATCATCTGCGACACCAAAATGGGCAAGGGCGTGGATTTTCTGGAAAACCGCGAAAAGACTCACTTCATCCGCGTCGACGAAAACGAATGGGATCTGGCACTGCAAAACCTTCAGGTCGGGAGAACCGCATGAGCACCGCAAACACCACCGAAACCGGGAAAAAGCGCCTGACCACTTCGGCGATGATCGCCTCGATTGCCGCCGAGGGGCAGGCCACGCGCTCCGCGCCCTTCGGCCATGCGCTGGCGGCACTGGCCGAACAGCGTTCGGACATTGTCGGGCTGTCGGCAGACCTGTCGAAGTACACCGACCTGCACATCTTCGCCAAGGCCCACCCGGACCGCTTCTATCAGATGGGCATGGCCGAGCAACTGCTGATGAGCGCCGCCGCCGGCATGGCCCGCGAAGGCTGCGTGCCGTTCGCGACCACTTATGCGGTGTTCGCCTCGCGCCGCGCCTATGACTTCATTTGTATGGCGATTGCCGAGGAGAACCTCAACGTCAAGATCGTCTGCGGCCTGCCGGGGCTGACCACCGGTTACGGCCCCAGCCATCAGGCCACCGATGACCTGGCGATCTTCCGCGCCATGCCCAACCTGATGATCGTCGACCCGTGCGACGCGTTGGAGATCGAACAGGCAGTACCGGCGATAGCTGCACACCAAGGCCCGGTCTACATGCGTTTGCTGCGCGGCAACGTGCCGCTGGTGCTGGATGAGTACGGCTATCAGTTCGAGATCGGCAAGGCCAAGACCCTGCGCAGCGGGCGCGATGTGCTGATCATTTCCACGGGGCTGATGACCATGCGCTCGCTGGAAGCGGCGGCGCAATTGCAGAAGGACGGCGTCGACGTGGCGGTGCTACATGTGCCGACCATCAAGCCGCTGGACGAACAGACCATCCTGGCCGAAGCGCGCAAATCGGGACGGCTGGTGGTGACAGCGGAAAACCATTCGATCATCGGCGGCCTGGGTGAAGCGGTGGCCGGGTTGTTGCTGCGTAACGGCGTCACGCCGACCTTCCGCCAGATCGCCCTGCCGGACGCCTTCCTCGACGCCGGCGCCCTGCCGACATTGCATGACCGCTACGGCATCTCCACCCAGGCGGTCAGTGCGCAGATCAAGGCGTGGTTGTAGGTTGGATTCTGGCCGTACGCCGTGGGAGGGAGCCCTGCTCGCGATCTGGCGCGCAGCGGCAGTAAAACCGGGCGATGCGGTGGTGTCAGACAAACCGCGTGCACCGGTTTTACGACGACTGCGGTCGAGCGCGACCCCGGTCCGCTCGCAGGACAAGCCAGCTCCTACAGGTTTGCGGTGTACGTGTTGTAGCAGTCCGGCTTGCCAGCGGTAGCGACCTCGAAAACGCTGACGCCGGCAAGCCGGACTGCTACGGGTGGTGCGCACGGCAATGCTCTTGATTCTGGCCGCAGGCCGTGGGAGGGAGCTCTGCTCGCGATCTGGCGCGCAGCGGCAGTAAAACCGGACGATGCGGTGATGTCAGACAAACCGCGTGCACCGGCTTTACGACGACTGCGTCGCCGGTCGCAGGACAAGCCAGCTCCTACAGGTTTGCGGCGTACGCTTTGTAGCAGTCCGGCTTGCCGGCGGAAGGGCCCGCCAGATCGCTGCCGCCGACAAGTCGGACTGCTACGGGTGGTGCGCACGGCAATGCTCTTGATTCTGGCCGCAGGCCGTGGGAGGGATCCGAGTTTGCGAGGGTCGCGAAGGCGGTGCCTCTGACACACCACCTTCTCCCGACGTTAACGAATGAAGCCTACGCCGCCACCTCAAACAGCTTCGGCAATTCCACCTCGCCGCTCACCAGGCTCTGACGCATCCGTGCCGCCTGCAGCGCCGCCGCCTTCATCGCGCTTTCCTTCACGTGCCCGTAACCACGAATACGCTCCGGCAAACGCGCCAGGCTCAATGCGGTATGCCGATTGTCGGGATTCAAGTGAACCAGCATCAACTCGACATCAGCGACATAGCTTTCGATCAGCTCCCGCTCCTGACGTCGCTCAAGGCTGCGCCCGAACGGGTCGAACGCGGTACCACGGAGGAACTTGAATTTCGCTAGCACATCGAACGCCTTCAACATCCATGGCCCGAAACCGCGCTTGCGCGGTTTGCCGGCGGCATCGTGCTTGACCAGCCACGACGGTGCCAAGTGGAATTCCAGCCGGTAATCACCTTCGAACTGCGCCTGCAACTGGCGCACGAACTCGCCATTGCTGTACAGCCGCGCCACTTCGTATTCGTCCTTGTAAGCCAGCAACTTGAAGTAGTTGAATGCAACCGCCTCGGTCAGCACCGGCGCCTCACCGGGGAACAACCGCGCCTCGGCGTCGCGCACTTTGTACACCAGCGCCAGATAACGCTCGCCCAACGCCTTGTTCTGGTACTCGCCCAAGGTTTTCACGTTGTCGGCCAGCCGCTGCTCCAGGGTCAGCACTGGCGCGGTGGCGGCCAGCGCCGACTGCGGATCTGCCGCCTGCTGCACTGCCGGCAGATCCAGCGCCGCACGGCGGCCCCAGAGGAACGCCTGCTGGTTGAGATTGACCGACACGCCATTCAGCTCGATGGCCTTCTCGATCGCTCTGGAAGTCAGCGGAATCAAGCCCAGTTGGAAGGCATAACCGAGCATGAACAGGTTGCTGGCAATGCTGTCGCCCATCAGGCGGGTTGCCAGATCGGTGGCCTGAACGAAGTGGGTCTTGTCGGCGCCGACCGCTTCGCGAATCGTCTGCATCATGGCTTCGCCGGGGAATTCGGCGTCCGGGTTGCGGGTGAACTCCGCTGTCGGCGTCTGCTGGCTGTTGACCACCGCGTGGGACTTGGCGCTGTTGAGTTTGGCGATCACGTCCGGGCCTGCCGAGACCAGCAGGTCGCAGCCAAGCAGCAAATGCGCCTCGCCAGCCGCGATGCGCACGGCGAACAGGTCTTCCTGACGAGCAGCAATGCGGATATGACTGACTACCGGGCCGAATTTCTGCGCCAGACCCGCCTGATCGAGCACGCTGCAGCCCTTGCCTTCCAGGTTGGCGGCATAGCCGAGCATGGCGCCGACCGTGGTCACACCCGTGCCACCGACGCCGGGCAGCAGGATATTGAACGGTTGGTCTAAATTCGGCAGCACCGGTTCGGGCAGTTCGGCAAAAGCCTGAATCTGCTTCGGCAATTGCGGCTTGCGCAGCTTGCCACCATGCACGGTGACGAAACTCGGACAGAAGCCTTCGACGCAACTGAAGTCCTTGTTGCAGGCGCTCTGATCGATCTCGCGCTTGCGCCCTTGCGCGGTTTCCTTGGGCAGAATCGACAGGCACCCAGATTTCGCACCGCAATCACCGCAGCCTTCGCACACCGCCGGGTTGATGATCGCGCGCTTGTTCAGTTCCGGCATGCTGCCGCGTTTGCGCCGACGGCGTTTTTCGGTGGCACAGGTCTGGTCGTAGATGATCACCGAAACGCCCTTGAACTCGCGCAATTCACGCTGAACGCTGTCCAGGTCGCTGCGGTGATGAAAGCTGGTGATCGGCGCGAACGCCTCGCGGCTCAGGTATTTGTCCGGGTCATCGGAAACCAGAGCAATGCGCTGCACGCCTTCGTTGAACACCTGACGGCTGAGCTGATCGACCCGCAAAATGCCGTCGATAGGCTGACCGCCGGTCATGGCCACAGCGTCGTTGTAGAGAATCTTGTAGGTGATGTTGACCTTTGAGGCGACGGCGGCACGCAGGGCCAGGTGGCCAGAGTGGAAGTAAGTGCCGTCCCCGAGGTTCTGGAACACGTGAGGCGTTTCGGTGAACGGCGCCTGACCGATCCAGGTCACGCCCTCGCCGCCCATCTGGGTGAACGTGTCGGTTTCCCGGTCCATCCAGATGGTCATGTAGTGACAGCCGATCCCGGCCAGCGCGCGGCTGCCTTCCGGCACGCGAGTGGAGGTGTTGTGCGGGCAGCCGGAGCAGAAATGCGGGGTGCGCTGGGTCTTGAACAGCGGCGCGGCCAGGGCCTTTTCCTTGTCGGCCAGGAATTGCAGGCGCGCTTCGATTTTCGGGCTGCTGTAGATCGGCGCCAGGCGCCGGGCAATGACCCGGGCAATCATCGCCGGGGTCAGTTCAGCAAGGTTGGGCAGCAACGAGCGGCCTTCTTCGTCGAATTCGCCGACAACCCGAGGGCGCTTGTCCACCGGCCAGTTGTACAACTGGCCAGTCAACTGGTCCTCGATGACGCTGCGTTTCTCCTCGACCACCAGAATCTCGTCCAGGCCCTCGGCGAAGTCATGCACGGAAACCGGTTCAAGCGGCCAGCTCATGCCGACCTTGAGCACACGGATGCCCACCGACGCGCAAAGCTGTTCGTCGATACCCAGTTCTTCCAGCGCCTGGCGCACGTCGAGGTAGGACTTGCCGGTGGTGATGATGCCCAGCCGTGGCTGCGGCGAGTCGATCACCACCTTGTTCAGGTTATTGGCCCGGGCAAAGGCCCGGGCGGCGTAGATCTTGTAGGTGTTGAGACGTGCTTCCTGGGCTAACGGCGGATCGGGCCAGCGAATGTGCAGACCGTCCTTGGGCAGTTCGAAATCTTCCGGAACGCGAGTCTGGATGCGCAGCGGATCGACCTCGACCACCGCCGAGGAGTCGACGTTTTCGGCGATGGTCTTCATCGCCACCCAGCAGCCGCTGTATCGCGACAGTTCCCAGCCGATGATGCCGTAATCGAGGATTTCCTGGACGTTGCTGGGGTTGAGCACCGGAATCATCGAAGCGATGAAGGCGTGCTCGCTCTGATGGGCAATGGTCGAGGATTTGCAGCCGTGGTCGTCACCGGCCAGGATCAGCACCCCGCCCTTTTCCGCCACGCCCGCCGAGTTACCGTGTTTGAACACATCGCCGCAGCGGTCGACGCCGGGCCCTTTGCCGTACCACAACGCGAACACGCCGTCGTATTTGCCATGGGGAAACAGATTGACCTGCTGGCTGCCCCACACGGCGGTGGCGGCGAGCTCTTCGTTGACGCCCGGCTGGAAATGGATGGCGTTCTGCTGGAGGTAGTCCCGCGCATCCCACAGGCTCTTGTCGAGATTGCCCAGTGGCGAGCCGCGATAGCCGGAAATGAAGCCGGCGGTGTTGAGGCCACGCGCTTCGTCGCGTTGCTTTTGCAACATCGGCAGGCGGGTCAGCGCCTGGGTGCCGGTCAGGTAAAGATTGCCGGTGGCGAGACGGTACTTATCGTCCAGACGGATATCGGCCAAAGTCATTCATGCACTCCCTTGTTTTTATTGGGTTAGATAAACCCTTGTGCGATTTGAATGTGGCAGGCAACGCCTCGTGGGCGTCTTGCTGCCTGGTCGCCGGGACGGTTCACCCGGCGCACACGATGCTCATGTTGCCTGTGGCCAGCGGGCTTTTTCTTTCTAAATTGGCCGAAATCTGCTCATATCCTGCATGCCTGTTTCATTTAAAGAATAAAAAAGGGTCAATTCATGCAGGTCAAACTCAGCCCCATCGATCGCAAGATCCTCCGTCTGCTGCAGCACGACGCCAACCTCTCCGCCGCCGAGATCGCCGAGCGCGTGGAGCTGTCTCAGTCGCCTTGTTGGCGGCGCATCAACCGGTTGGAAGAAGAGGGTGTGATCGAACGCAAGGTCGCTTTGCTCAGCCCGGCAAAGCTTGGACTGACCATGACGGTGTTCGTCGATGTGAAATTGTCAGGCCACGGGCGCCGCTATCTGACCGAGTTCGAAAACGCGATCATCGGCTACCCCGAGGTGCTGGAGTGCTACACCATGGCTGGCGACATGGACTTCATGCTCAAGGTGGTGGTGCAGGACATTGCCAGCTACGAGCGCTTTCTGCGTGATCACCTGCTGCAAAGCCCCCACGTCCAGGAGGCTCATTCCAACATCGCGATGAGTACAGTCAAGCGCACCACGGAACTGCCGATACCGGCGTGAAACCCTGATGGTACGGCGGTGGCGTGGCTGAAATTGCCGCCGTCGACAAAGCGTTTCGGCACTGACAAAGGGGAAAGAAACGAGAAAGGCAGAAAATTTTTTTCGCAGGAAAGCGAAAAAACATTTGACGTGCAAATGATAATAATTATTATTGAGCTCAGCCGGTCGCGAGACTGGCGGGTAACCCAGAAGCCTTAGGTCGGCTTCCGGATTATCTCCTCATCAGGCTAATCACGGTTTTTGACCCGGCTTTTTGCCGGGTCTTTTTTTTCGTGCCCTTGAAGGGTCTGGTTCGGTCGGGGTGCTGCGTTCTTCAGGCTAATGAAGAGGGTCGACATTCGATGGCCGGCATCATAGCAAAAGAAAATTGAGCACTGAACCGCTTGCGAGGTCAAAAACGACATATTCGGTAAAAATTTTGCAAAAAAACGACGCGACACTTGAGAATGAATCTCATAAGCACTAAGATCGACCTCGCGTCACGGACGATGCCCCCCACTCCTCCACAGCGGACGCCTTACGGATGAAAAGCGAGTGAACCATCATGGCCAATCAGCTCAGCCCCCTGTTTGCACTCTCCTCCCGGCAATCTGATCTGCCGATCAGCGCCCAGGACGATCACTATCGTCGCCTGATCCAGAAGCTGCCACGTCGTACCCAGCAGATTTTTCTGTTGAGCCGCCTGGACCAACTCGCCTACGGCGACATCACCCAACTGCTGGAACTGGATGTCGGCGCGGTCGAACGCAGCATGTTCCGCGTGCTGCAACAGTGTGCCGATGATCACGCCGATGCACCCGTTCCCGACGATATCCGCCAGCATGCGCAGCGTTGGTACGTGCACCTGCAAAGCCCGCAAGCCACGGCCAGTCAGCGTATCGAGTTCCGTCACTGGCTCGATGCCGATCCGCTTCACCTTCAAGCCTTCGAAGCCACGGAACGTCTGTGGCGCCGTCTGCAGACACCCGCTGCGATTCTTGGCGCCAGCGGCTGGCATCGGCGCAAGCGTCGCGGCTATCTGGGCTGGCTGCTGCTGACCGCGTTTCTGTGCAGCCTGCTGGTCACCGCCGAAGCCTTCTATTGAAGCGCTCCCGTTTATCGGGGGCGTTTGCATGGCCGATAGACTACATATTCTGTCGCCGTGGCTCCGACCGATGCGTGTAAAGTACCTGCCATAACAGCCCCGAGCGGCATCCGGCCTGGCCGTGACTGCCGCCAGATGGCGTCGAGTTGGCATTAACGTACTCAGGACTTTGCCGTGATTCAGACCACTCTTTCGATTACCGCCGATTTTGACAGCGGCAACATCAACGTGCTCGACGCCAGCGATCCTCGCGCCGTGAAGCTGGCGATCCGCCCCGACACCAAAAGCGCGCATTTCCAGTGGTTCCACTTCAAGGTCGACGGCATGCAGGTCGGCCAGCCCCACGCCTTCAGCCTCACCAACGCCAGCGAATCCAGCTACAACCGTGCCTGGACCGGCTACAACGCCGTGGCGTCCTACGATCAGAAAAGCTGGTTCCGCGTGCCCAGCCAGTTTGACGGCAAGGCGCTGAATTTCGAGCTGTCGCCGAGCGAGCCGCAAGTCTGGTTCGCCTATTTCGAACCCTACAGCCGCGAACGTCATGAGTGGCTTGTCGATCAGGCGCTGAACAAGGCCGGTACCGAACTGCTGGCGACCGGCAAGAGCGTGGAGGGCCGCAACATTCCACTGCTGCGCAAGGGCGATGGCGCCGAAGGCAAACGCAAGATCTGGATCATCGCCCAGCAACACCCGGGCGAGCATATGGCCGAGTGGTTCATGGAAGGCGTGATCGAGCGCCTGCAGGAAAACGACGCCGAGTTGCAGGCCCTTCTGGCTGCAGCCGATCTGTATCTGGTGCCGCACATGAACCCGGACGGCTCTTTCCATGGTCATCTGCGCACCAACGCGCAAGGCAAAGACCTCAACCGCGCCTGGCAGGATTCGACCCCGGAACTGAGCCCGGAGGTGTTTTTCGTCAAGGAGCAGATGGAGAAGTACGGCGTGGACATGTTCCTCGACGTACACGGTGACGAGGAAATTCCTTATGTGTTCACCGCGGCCTGCGAAGGCAATCCGGGTTACACCGACCAGCAGAAAGCACTGGAAGCCGACTTCCGTGCCCGCCTGGGCGGCATGACCAAAGACTTCCAGAGCCGTTACGGCTATCCGAAGTCGGAGCCTGGTCAGGCCAACATGAACCTGGCGTGCAACAGCGTCGGCGAGCGCTATAAATGCCTGTCGCTGACCCTGGAAATGCCGTTCAAGGACAACGACGACGCCCCGGACGCGCTCACCGGCTGGTCCGGCAAACGCTCCAAACAGCTGGCGCGGGATGTGTTGACCACCTTGGGGCAGATGGTGTCGGTGCTGCGTTGAGTCGATGAGAGAGCCGAGCAGATTTGGCGGCAATCCACAAAGCCTGTGGCTGACAGCAATCCTGTGGGAGGGAGCCCTGCTCGCGAACGCGGTGTGTCAGCCAACATCACGATTTCTGACCCGTCGCCTTCGCGAGCAGAGCTCCCTCCCACACTGGATCTGCTTCTACCCAACCCTCCCGGTACACGCCTCAATCCCGTAGCAGTCCGGCTTGCCGGCGGTGGCGCCCGTGAGAGCGACACCGCAGGAAGCGTCAATTGCGCGACGATCCTTTCAACATGCTGTCCAGCACTTCATCGCGCCGGATCCACGCGTGGAACAGCGCCGCGGCCAGGTGCATCAGAATGGTCAGGAAGAACAGGTAAGCCAGATAACGGTGAGCCTTGCGCAGGAACGCGAAGGTTTCCGCATGGGCGGCCACAATCGACGGCAGGCGCAGCGAGCTGCTGATCATGACCGGGTCGCCAGCGGCCGAGATCATCGCCCAGCCGATCAATGGCATCGCCAGCATCAGCGCATACAGCAGCACATGGGACAGTTTTGCCGCCAGGGCCTGCCAGGCCGGCAAGTCGGCCGGCAACCCCGGAGTGCGGCTGCTGAAACGTACGATCAGGCGCACGATGACCAGCACCAGAATCGCGATACCCAACGGCTTGTGCAGGCTGAGCAGCCATTCGTGACGCTCCGACACCGAAGCGACCATCCCGGCGCCGATAAACAGCATGGCGATGATCATCAGCGCCATCAGCCAGTGCAGCAGCCGGGCCAGAGGCGAGAAATGCGAGGCTGGCTGATTCATGGCTGTTTCTCCTGTGCCGGTTGTGCGCTCAATTGCCCTACTTCACTGGTGCGTCGCATGTAAGAAGACGCATACGCCGCCGAACGCGCTGCCAACAACGGATCGTCAGAACCCTCGATGCCGCTCGGCAGTATCAGCGGGTCGAAGTTGATGTCGCGGCAGCTGCCACTCAGTTGCGAGCTGTCGCCTTCGACCACCAGAGTGCCGGCGTTGACCGTCTTGTGCTCGCCAGTCCAGGCTTTCGAGGCGTCGTTGGTAGGGTCCTGCGGATTGCCCAGGGTCAGGACCAGATCCCAGCGTTGCGGGCCGCTGGCAAGTTTTTCATCCAAGTCCTTTTGCAGGTAATCCTTGGCATCCGGTGCGGTGGCATCCGCCTGCGCATGGGGCACCAGATTCCAACGCACCGGCTGACGCTTGCCATTTGCATCGACCAGAATGAACGCGTTGACGCTGTTGTAGTTTTCCGTGACGAAACTGGCCGACGGCTTGACCGTCTTGACCCAGGCCAGGAACGGTTGCGCTTCCGGGTGAGCCGCGAAAAACGCCGCCGGCTTGGCCGGATCGGGCTTGCCGGTGGCCGGGTCCGGAGCCGTGGCTTTCAGCAGATCGACGAACGCTTCGGGCGTCCCGATCGGGAACACCGGCATGCTGTTCATGCCGGTGCGCCATTGCTGACCATTGGCCTGAGTGAATTGCAGGGCGAAACTGCGGATCGGTGCCGCGCTGTCCGGCGAATACGGGTTACCGGTCGGCAAGGCCAGACGGCCGATGACCGGCGTGCGCCCGCTGGCGAACACTTCGGCCTTCGACAGGCTGGCGGCAGCGCCGTTGCTTTCAAAATAGCCGGCCACACAAATGCCTTTCGGGTGGTTGCGCCGGTAGCCGGGATGGACGCCATTGTTGTGCTCGAAAACATCGACCACCCGTGCCGGTGTCAGACGCTGTGGCTCAAGGCTGCCGTTGACGTAGGCAAAAGCGGCTGCGGCAACCAGCACCACTGCGCCGATACCGGCCAGGCGTGCGAGTTTTGCCGAGTTGCTCAGCGGTGGTTTGCGTGGGTACGGCGGCTCACGGTCAAGCATGGGACGATCTCCGGGCCTGTGGCCTCTGTGAATGATTCTGCGGTGGGACGTGGCCGACAGACATTTATTCCGGCGACGGCGATTTATTTTTTTGTGCAGTGGAATAACCTGCGATGACGGGCGTCTGTCTGGTCACACGATCCGAAACGATCCTGCCGATCGCCCTGGAAGCCACACCATGAACGATGTCGATGACCAACTGCGTGAACTGCTGCCGCGCCTGCGCCGTTTCGCGGTATCGCTGACCCGCGATTACAGCAGCGCCGACGACCTGGTGCAGTCAAGCCTGGAAAAAGCCCTGTCCGCGTGGAACAGCCGACGCCAGGACGGAGACCTGCGTGCCTGGTTGTTCTCCATTCTTTATAGGCAATTTCTCGACGCCCATCGTCGCTCTCGACGCTACAGCCGCATGCTGGAGCTGTTTACCGGCGGCAAGGAAGACCAGATGCAGCCTTCGGCGGAGCGCACGGTGGTCGCCCAGACCACCTTGCAGGCGTTCGAGCGGCTGAGTACCGAACAACGCGCGCTGCTGCTGTGGGTCTCGGTCGAAGGCTTGAGTTACAACGAAGTGGCGGCGATTCTCGAGGTCCCGGTGGGGACCGTGATGTCCCGTCTGTCTCGCGCACGCCAGGCCTTGCGCCTGCTCAGCGAAGGCGAAATCACCACCCCTGCTCTGCGGATACTGAAATGATCACTTTGCCTCCCAGCGAACGCGACCTGCACGCCTACGTCGATGGCCTGCTCAATGAAGCCGATCAGGTGACCATGGAAACCTGGCTGGCCGCCAATCCCGAACAGGCCCGGCAGATCCTCGCCTGGCAACTGGATGCCCAGAACCTGCGAGCGGGTCTGAGCGGCGAGCTGCACCGCTCGGCGAATCCGGATCTGGACCCGGCGTTCATTCGTCAACGCCTGCGCCGCAACCGCACCCGCCACTTCGCCAGCGCCGCAGTATTGCTGATCGCCGTGGCCGTTGGCGGCCTGAGTGGCTGGCAGGCACGGGAAATGACCCTGGCCAGCGGCGTGTTACCGATGGCCGATGCCGTACAGGCGTACCGCATGTTCGCGCTCAACGACAACATGGCGACCGACTGGAACCCGGGCAAACCGAACAACGTGCAGGTCTGGCTGGACAAGAATTTCGCTCAGGCCAACCGCCTGCCGGACCTTGAAGCGGCCGGTTTCAAACCGGTCAGTGGTCGCTTGAGTAGCACCGAACAGGGCGCCGCAGCGACCGTGGTGTACAAGGATGCCCAAGGGCGGACCTTGAGTTTCTACATTCGTCCGCCCGGCGATCACAACCACTTGCTGCCCCGTGGCATGCGCCGTGACGGTGAGTTGCAGGCCGACTACTGGTCTGGCAGCGGTTACAACTACGCGGTGGTCGGCCCGGCCAACGACCCGGCGGCGGAAGCGGCACGCCGGGCATTGAAGCGAGCGATCTGAAGCACAGCTCGTGTGTTCTGGCCTTCGGGCCTGCCTTATACAGTGTGGGAGCGAATTCATTCGCGAGAGGCCAGCCCGGTCGACATGGATCTGTCATCGGCAAACCCTATCGCGAATGAATTCGCTCCCACAGTCGTCATGAGCCGCCGCGCAGCTGCGTCGGATCGCTCTGAAGCAACACCTGATCCTGAATGCTCGCCAGTGCATCTTTCAACAGCGAAGTCCCGCGCCCCAATTGCGCCTGTTTGTCCTGTTGCAGGGCTTGTTGCAGCACGCTGAGGAAGTTGTGGGTCCTTGATGCACTCACCGGCGTCTTGGTGTCTTCTTCCAGATGCCCCAACACGTACTTCGACACGCGCGTGGACTGGCTGGCCGACTGTGCCACCGAGGCGTTGACCAATGCACCCTTCTCATAGCCGATCCGGGTGGTGCTGCTGGCCGAATCCTCGACCTGGAAATACTGATAGCTCTGGGATTTCGGATCGCGGGTCAGGTCCAGCTTCTGCCCCGGATACAACGCCTTGTGGTAACTGGCGGTCAGGTGCGACTGCTGGTTCTGTTCGATGCTGCGATTGAGCTGGTTGCGGCCTTTGGACTGGGTCGACTGCGACAGGTCATAGGCAAAGCTGTCCAGCTCGTTCGGACGCACCGGGTTGTCGGCCTTGCTGTGCTCGCTGACCGATGCGCTGAAATCGGCCAGGCCCGTGAGCAACGCGTGATCGGTGTTGGTCAATTCGATGGAGCTGACGGTCTGTGGCTTGTTTGAAACGCGGGTGTCGGGGTAGTTGCTGTGCAACGTCTTGAAGCCATCCTCGAACATCGACAGCAACGCCGGATCGCCATCGCCACGGCGACGAGCCGCTTCGATCTGGTTGATGTAGCCCTTCAACGCCCTCGCCTGCTGGTCGCTGTCGCCTCTGATCGCCGAGTTTTTGAGGTCCACCGACATCTGCATGTCGCCCGCCGCGCCGCTCATGCGCAGTGAACGCTGTTCGTCGTTGGCATGCAGCTCGAAAGTCTGAATGCTGTTGTCACTCAGCTTCAGGCGGGTGCTCAGGTCTACCGAGGAAAACACCTTTGAATCGAAGTGGGTCAAGGCATCCAGTTTCAGTTGCGGCGGTTGCTGGGTCAGCCCGTCGATGGCCTTTTGAAAGCCGTCGGCCATCGCCCCCAGCGCTACTAGCTCATCGTCGGTCAACTGCCCACCGCTGACATCCGCCTGCATCGACAAGCCGTTGGTCGAACTGCTCAAGGTCAGTTGCACGGTTTTGCCGCTGGCGGTCTTCAGGGTCAGGCTGATGCTGTTGTCGGCCTGGGTATGCAGCCTGTCCCGGGCCGCCGCGACTTCCGCAGGCTCCAGCGCCCGGCCGGTGGTGGAACGCAGCACCGACTGGGAAATACCCTTGCCGGTCTCCGCTAGTTGGCTGATCAACGCTGCGCCCAGCCCGGCGAAGCGGCTGGCGCTGGATGAGTTGCCAAAGTTGCCCATCATCGCCAGCGACACCTTGTCCTGCTCGGTGTACTCCCAGGCCGGCGGCACATCGGGGTCGGCGATGACGCCACGCGCGGTGTAGGTCTGCGCATCGGTCACGCCGCTGTCCTGGCCGAGGGTGACGACCGTCGTCGGCGAAGCGGGTGCCGATGCAGTAACGGCGAGCGGCTCATTGGCGGCCGGCACCGTGGCGGCGAGTTTGGCGACCACCGGCTGTTGCGCGGCGGCGATGGAAGAAATCGCTGTCATGACACGTCCATGATCGAAGGGATGGAATGATCCTCTTCAATCATGTCGGCTTTGATACAAACAACTTGAGCCGGACGTTGCTCACAAACGCGCATTTCCGGCCAGTGCTTCGGCCACCTCCCCGAGAATCGCCGGATCGTCGATGGTCGCCGGCACCGCGTATTCCTCGCCATCGGCGATCTTGCGCAGCACGGCACGCAGGGTCTTGCCGGAACGGGTCTTGGGCAGCCGCCGGACCACCGTCACCCGGTTGAAACAGGCCAGCGCACCGATCCGCTCACGGATCAGCGCCACCAGTTCGGCTTGCACCTGTGCGGCGTTCTGGCCGATGCCATCCTTGAGCACCACCAGCGCCAGCGGGACCTGACCCTTGATCTCGTCATGCGCGCCGATCACCGCGCTTTCGGCTACCGCAGGATGCTGGCCGACCAGGTCTTCCATTTCTCCGGTCGACAGACGATGACCCGAGACGTTGATCACGTCATCGGTGCGCCCCATGATGTAGACGAACCCGTTCTCGTCGATATAGCCGCCGTCGCCAGTGTTGTAATACCCCGGAAAACGCTGCAGATACGCCTGCAAGTAACGCGGATGATCGTGCCACAGGGTCTGGCTGCACCCGGGCGGCAGCGGCAAGGCGATGACGATTGCGCCCTGCTCTCCGGCGGCCAGCAGTTGCCCTTCTTCATCCATGACGCTTACAGCGTATCCCGGCACGGCGCGATTGCTCGAACCCGGCGCCGGCTCATGGCCCGGCAACCCCAGACACGGCGCTGTCACCGGCCAGCCGGTTTCGGTCTGCCACCAGTGGTCGAGCACCGGTTTGCCGGTCAACTGCTCCAGCCATTGATGGGTGCTGGAATCCAGCTTCTCGCCGGCCAGAAACAGCTGCCGAATCGAACTCAGGTCATGTCGCTTCAGGTGTTCACCGTGCGGGTCTTCCTTGCGGATCGCACGCATCGCCGTCGGTGCGCAGAACAGCGCGTTGACCCGATACTGCTCGACGATTCGCCAGTAAGCGCCGGCATCCGGAGTGCGCACCGGTTTGCCCTCATAAAACACCGTGGTGCAGCCCGCCATCAGCGGCCCGTAGACGATCAGCGTATGACCCACCACCCAACCGACGTCGGAGATCCCCCACCAGACATCCCCGGCCTGCATGCCGTACACCTGATTCATGGTGTAGCGCATGGCCACGGCGTGACCGCCATTTTCGCGGACGATGCCCTTGGGTTTGCCGGTGGTGCCCGAGGTATACAGCACGTACAACGGGTCGAGAGCAGAAACCGGCACCGGCCCGACCGTCTCGGCGTCGGCCAGCGCCGTCTGCCAGTCCAGATCACGCGGTTCGACCAACGTCGCCAGAGACTGTGATCGTTGCCAGAGCAGCACCCGCTCGGGGTTGTGCCGGGCCAGTTGCAGCGCCTTGTCCACCAGCGGCTTGTAGGGAATGACCCGCTCGAACTCCAGCCCGCAGGAAGCGGTCAGCAGCAGCCTGGGTTTGATGTCATCGATGCGCAGCGCCAGTTCGTGGGGCGCGAAGCCGCCGAACACCACCGAATGCACGGCGCCGATCCGCGCGCAGGCGAGCATCGCCATGGCCGCCTGGGGAATCATCGGCATATAGATGATGACGCCGTCGCCCTTCTCCACACCCAGTTGCCGCAGCAACCCGGCCAGCCGTGCCACTTCATCGCGCAACTGGTTGAAGGTGTATTGCCCCTGCTGGCCGGTCACCGGCGAGTCGTAGATCAGCGCCAGCTGTTCGCCACGGCCCTGTTCGATCTGATAGTCCAGTGCCAGATAGCTGCTGTTGAGCTCGCCATCGGCAAACCAGCGATGGGTGCCATCGGCCAGGGTCTGCAAAGTCTGTTGTGGCGCGCGGTACCACGCGACCTGACGGGCCTGCTGCGCCCAATAGGCGACCGGATCGGCCAGCGCCTGACGATAATGCTGGGTGTAATGCTCGCCTGCCGGCTGGCGGGTTGACTCACTCATTCGCGGATCCCTGTGATTGTTTTTATCGGGTCTGACCACACAGGAATCAAACTAGCAGACCTTCCGCTGCCTGCCATTCAAGGCTCTAGCAGCCGGGCTTGCTAGCGGTAGCACACTTGAGATCGCCACCGCCGGCAAGCCGGACTGCTACGGAATGTTCGCCACAAAATCCTGTAGGAGCCGGCTTGCTGGCGAACGCGGCAGGTCAGATACCTCTTCAGTGACGGATCTGACGCTATCGCGAGCAGAGCTCCCTTCCACAGGACTTGCAAGGCCCGGCAGATCGCGGCCAGCCGCTCTGCTCTTGAAGCAACCTGGCTTGCCAGCGTCGGCACACTTGAGATCGCTGCCGCCGGCACGCCGGACTGCTACGGAATGTTCACCGCAAAATCCTGTAGGAGCCGGCTTGCTGGCGAACGCGGCAGGTCAGATACCTCTTCAGTGACGGATCTGACGCTTTCGCGAGCAGGGCTCCCTCCCACAGGACTTGCAAGGCTCGGCAGATCCCGGCCAGCCGGACTGCTGCGGAATGTTCACCACAAAATCCTGTAGGAGCCGGCTTGCTGGCGAACGCGGCAGGTCAGATACCTCTTCAGTGACGGATCTGGCGCTTTCGCGAGCAGGGCTCCCTCCCACAGGACTTGCAGGGCTCGGCAGATCCCGGCTAGACCC
Organism: Pseudomonas sp. NPDC090208; assembly: GCF_044746785.1. Classification (NCBI taxonomy): domain Bacteria; kingdom Pseudomonadati; phylum Pseudomonadota; class Gammaproteobacteria; order Pseudomonadales; family Pseudomonadaceae; genus Pseudomonas; species Pseudomonas sp. NPDC090208. Next base: position 22,359 of record NZ_JBIVCU010000003.1, on the reverse strand, counting down.
CTGTTCTTGTAGCAGCATGGCTTGCCAGCGGTGGCGTACTTGAGATCGCAACGGTCTACACACCTGATGTCGCAGGCGACTGTTCGCGCCGCATCAGCAACCCGCCCAGCGCCAGCAGGGCCAGCAGCACCACCACCGAGCCATACACGTTGGTGGTCAGCAGTAACCCCGCCGTTTTTACCGAGTAACCAGCCAGCAGCGCCGGCAGGCAGAACGCCAGGTAACTCAGCACCAGGAACGCCGACATCAACCCGGCCCGCTCGTGGGCGTGAGCCAGCGGCAGCAACAGACGCAACGCCCCCAGAAAACTGGCGCCGAAGCCGACACCTGCGACCACCGCCGCAACGAAAAACAGCCACAACCAGCCCAGATTGACCGCCAGCAAAATCACCGTCACACCGAATGCGAGAAAGCTGCAACCGACCCGCAACGCCAGTTGCGGCGCGCGCAGGCGCAGTGTGAGGATCGAAATCGCCCCGCTGATGGTCAGCGCCGCAACGGCCAGACCGCCGTTGAGCACCGAGGTCGAACCGGTGGCGACCGTCAGCAGCGACGGTGCCAGTGACAAGAAGAAGCCACCCAGCGCCCACGCAGCGATATCCGCTGGCAAGACCAGCAGCAAGGTCCGGCGCGCCCGCTGCGGCACATACAGACTGGGCCTGAGGGTTTTCAGCACACCCGGCTGCGGCGTCACGGTTTCCTGCACACGCCACAGGTACAGCGCCTGGGCAATGAAGGCCGCCAGCAGCAGAATGTAGGCCAGCCGGGTCGGCAGCGGCGCGTACTCCACCAGCGCGCTGGTACCAAGCGCGCCGGCGGCCATGCCGAACATCGGCGCGATACTGTTGATCAGCGGCCCTTGGGTCTGGTCGGTGTCAAGCATCGCCGCACCCAAGGCGCTGCTGGCAATCGCCGTCGCCACGCCCTGCAGGCCCCGCGCGGCGATCAGCCAGCCGACATCGCTGGCGCCGATGAACAGCAACATCGAGAGAATTTCCAGCAGCAACGCCGCAAAGATAACCGGTCGGCGGCCGAGATAGTCCGACAGCGATCCCAGCACCAGCAAGGTGCCGAGCAGGCTCAGGGCATAAACCGCAAAGATCAGCGTCAGCACCGCTGAAGAAAAGCCCCAGGCCTGCTGATAGACGTGATAAAGCGGGGTCGGCGCGCTGGACGCGGCGAAAAAGCACAACAGCACGAATGCCAGAAACGCGAGGTGGCCTCGCCCCCGACCATCGGCTTGCGGGTTCTGCAAAGAATCAGACACGCGTACACTCTCCCGAAAAAGCACATCACAAAAGCCACGAATTAGCTTTAGAGAGTGTGCGAGCAGAATCCGCTTAAAGCAAATACTTTGTGTTAAGGTCAGGCTCCATGGCTATCAAAGAAGGCATTCGAACCGGCGGGCGCAGCGCCCGGGTTCAGACATCGATCTATGCGGCAGTTCGCGACCTGCTGCAGGAACAGGAACGCTCGTCCCTGAGCGTGCCCCTGATTGCGGCGCGTGCGGGCGTGACGCCTTCGACCATTTACCGCCGCTGGGGCGACCTCACCTCGCTGCTGGCCGACGCCGCCGTCGAGCGCCTGCGCCCGGACGAGCCGGTGGATTGCGGCAATCTGCGCGACGACCTGCGCACCTGGGTCGAGGTCTATCTAGAAGAAACCAGCTCGGCGCCAGGCCGGGAAATGATCCGCGACGTGGTCGCCAGCAGCGCGACCCTGTGCTCCGGCAAATGCCTGAACATGGTCCGCGATCAATTGCAGATCATCATCGACCGTGCGCAGGATCGCGGCGAACGCAGCCCGTCCGCCGATGAGCTGGTCGACGCCGTGGTCGCGCCGATGGTCTATCGCATCCTTTACGCCGAAGCGGCGCCGACCCTGGAACGCATGCATCAGTTGCTCGACCGCTGCCTGGGCTGAGCACGCCGTCGGCCATCTGGTTATGATGGCCGACCAACGATCACAGGTGTCCCTTCCCCATGCATACCCTTGCAGACCTGCGCGCCGGCACGCTGGCGGGCAGCAAACGGCTCGATCTCAGCTGCGGGCTGGATGAATTCCCCGAAGAAATCTTCAGCCTCGCCGACTCGCTGGAGGTGCTGAACCTGAGCGGCAACCGCCTCAGCGACCTGCCCGCCGATCTGCACCGGCTCAAACACCTGAAAATCCTGTTCTGCTCCGACAACCTGTTCACGCATCTGCCAGAAGCCATTGGCCGCTGCGAGCAGCTGTTTTTCGTCGGCTTCAAGGCCTGCCGGATTCGTGAAGTCTCGCCCCGTGCACTGCCGCCAAGCCTGCGTTCACTGGTGCTTACCGACAATCAGATCGAGTCGCTGCCGGATGAACTCGGGCAATGCCAGCATTTGCAAAAGCTGATGATGGCGGGCAATCGCCTGCAAAGCCTGCCGCCGTCATTGGCCAATTGCCGGAAGCTTGAGCTGGTGCGCATCGCCGCCAACCGCCTGCGGCAACTGCCGCCATGGCTGCTGGAGATGCCCGCGCTGGCCTGGCTGGCCTTTGCCGGCAACCCGCTGAGCGACATCCATACGGAAGAGCCGATCAGGACCATCGCCTGGCCGCAATTGCAGCTACAGCAGCGACTCGGTGAGGGCGCTTCGGGTGTGATCCAGCAGGCGCTGTGGCTCGATGGCGAAGCCGAAACGCCGGTCGCGGTGAAACTGTACAAAGGCCAGCTGACCAGCGACGGTTCGCCGCTGGACGAAATGGCCGCCTGCATCGCCGCCGGACAGCACCCCCATCTGATTCCGATCGAAGGCCAGGTCAGCGAACACCCGCAGGGCACGCGCGGTCTGGTCATGCAGTTGATCCCACCCAGCTTCATCACCCTGGCCCGGCCACCGAGCCTGGAAAGCTGCACTCGCGATGTCTACGACGGCGTCCAGCTGGACCCGCAGCGTGCCAGGCGAATGGCCGCCGGCATTGCCTCGGCCTGCCGTCACTTGCACGGACGCGGCATCAACCACGGCGATCTGTACGCACACAACATCCTCTGGCAGCCGGACGGCAGCAACTTGCTGGGGGATTTCGGGGCGGCGGCGTTCTATCCGGACGAACAGACCGGGCAGCGGCTTGAGCGCATCGAAGTGCGGGCGTTCGGGATTCTGTTGGGGGAATTGCTGGCGTGTTGCGAAGGTGTCGACGAGGGGCTGCAGGCGTTGCAGCAGGCGTGCGTTCAGGCCGGGATCGAGCGGCGGCCGACGTTTGCCGAGATTGAACAGAAGCTGAAAGCGTAGGACTTTGCTGCCGATCGCAGGAGTGAGCTTGCTCGCGATTGCGTTGAACCGGTCACCAGATAGTGATCGGTCTACCGCTATCGCGAGCAAGCTCACTCCTACAACGGGTCAGGGTGAATCCTGACGGGCTTAGCCCGCCAGACCGACGTAGAAGTTCTGCACGTCGTCATGGCTGTCGATGGCTTCCAGGAAGGCCTCGACTTCAGCCATCTGCTCGTCGCTCAGACCCGATACCGGGTTTTTCGGACGGTAGCCGATCTTCGCTGACTCAACGGTAAAGCCATGCTCCGGCAGCGCCTTGCACACCGCGTCCAGATCGGTGGTTTCGGTGTAGAACAGGGTCACGCCGTCATCGCCGGCTTCGACATCCTGCGCACCGGCTTCGATGGCAGCCTCATCCGGGTCGACGCCCGCAGTGGCCGCGACTGCTTCGATCATGCCCAGATGGTCGAAGTCCCAGGCCACCGAACCGCTGGCGCCCAACTGGCCTTTGCGGAACAGCACGCGAATTTCCGCGACGGTGCGGTTGACGTTGTCGGTCAGGCACTCGACGATCACTGGCACCTGATGCGGCGCGAAGCCTTCATACGTCAGCTTTTCGAATGTGACGTGCTCACCCAGCAGACCAGCGCCTTTCTTGATCGCGCGCTCCAGGGTTTCACGAGGCATCGAAGCCTTTTTGGCCTGCTCGACGACCAGACGCAGACGCGAGTTCATGTCCGGGTCGGCACCGGCGCGCGCGGCGATCATGATTTCCTTGGACAGCTTGCCGAAAATCTTGCCCTTGGCGTTGGCTGCTGCTTCTTTGTGTTTGACCTTCCACTGTGCGCCCATGATTGCTCTCTTGTTCCGATGGCGGTAGTCCGTCAGCACCCGCCCGTCGCAACACGGCAGGCAGTGCCGAAAAACGCGCATTTTATACGCGATGGCCGCAGATGAAACCCCTGGCGTGTTGCCGTCGATCAAACGCAGCGGAATAAGTTTCAAGGAAGCTTCCGTCTCTTGCTTAGGAATTATGGATTTTCGCTCGTAGGACACTTCCGAAAATTCAGTCTGAGCGCTTTTGGCCTGCAGCATTCCGTACCCTCTGCACCCCCGATTTTTTCAATGGTGAGAGACGACTGATGCATGAAGACCCGCGCATGACCATGATCCTGGAGACAAGCGACTGCCCGGGCGATCTCCAGATCATCAGCGTCAGCGGTCATGACAGTCTGAATGCACCGTTTCGCTTTGAAATCGATGTGGTCAGCCGCGATCCCCGGTTTGAGCAGGCAGACATGCTGCAGGCCGGCGCCTGCCTGATTCTTGCCGCAGCAGGCCAACCCGAGCAGCGAATACACGGACAGATTTTCGAATGGACCCAGCACTATCGCGGCAGTGGCCTGAGCCTGTACCGCCTGACCCTGATGCCCGAGTTGCAGCGCCTTGCACTGCGCAGCTGCCGCCGGGTGCTCAACGGCCAGAGTGTTCCGCAAATCATTACCGGCCTGTTGCGCGAACATGGCGTGGCGGACGACGGGTTTCGCTTCGAGCACCTGCTCGGCGTCTATCCGCCGCGCCACCACTGCGTGCAGTTCGACGAAAGCGACCTGCAACTGCTGCAACGCCTGTGCGCCGAGGAAGGCATCGTGTTCCGTTTCGAACACCACCACGACCGCCATGTGCTGGTGTTTTCCGATGATCCCGCAGGGTTTCCCGAATGCTTGCAGCCAGCCCAGGTCGACGACTTGGCCGAACATCTGTCGATGCGGGCCTGCCACAGCAGCCACTGGGGCGCGAGTTATGTACCTCAGCCGGTCACCCGGCTATCGGACTGGGCGGACAACGACACGCTGCCTGCCGACATCAACCGCGCAACGCCTGCCGACCATCGCCAGCAGCTCAGAGAGCGGCAATTGCAGCGCCTGCGCTGCGAGCGGCGCCGGGTGGTCGGCCACAGCAGGCTGCCGTGGCTGGTCGGCGGCAGGGTCATTCGCGTCGAAGCCCACGCCGACCTGTCGCTCAACGATCAATGGCTGCTCAAAGAGGTGCACCACGTGGGAAAGCAATGGGCCGCACCGGACGGCTGCTCGCCTGCGGATCAGGCAAGCCTGCTGCAATATCTGGGCGGTCACGAGCCGCCCGTCTCGGTCAGCGCCGACACACCCGGCGCCTATCACAACACTTTTGAGGTCACCCCGTGGGAAATGCCGTTCCGCCCGACACTGCCTGCACGGCGGCCACAGATCAACGCTCGCCAGCCCGTGACACAAACCAGCGAAAAGCCCGACAGACTGGGGCGGATAAGCTTCCGTTACGACTGGCAGATCGCAGGCAGCGACTGCTGGGCGACCGTTGTCGGCAGCCTGCCCGCTACCGGCCTCGGTACACGTCTGCAAGTGGCGTTTTTCGATGGGGATCCGGATCAGCCGCTGATCTGCGGGATCCTCGATGTCGGCGTCGAAGCCCGGACTGCCACGACGCTCGTCGATTTACCGTGTGAGCAGCGGTCAGTCCGCTTGCAGCCCGGTCAGCACCTGATCCTCAACAGTCAGGATGAGTGGCTACTGCGCAGCGCTGCCGCCAGCATCCACGTGACGGCTGACGGTATCGGATTCTCCCCCGTCACCCTCGCCGGCCCGCGCGCCGCCAGCACAGCCAGACAAAGTCCGCCAGAGCCGCCTGAAGGCCCGCAAGACCTGCAACTACGACATCCCGAGCTGTCAGGGCGCGTGCTGCCCCATTGCGCCTGGTACATCGTGCGCATGGCCAAGCTGGATCTGAAGAGGTTGCCGCGACTGTGCGCCGACGACATCCTCTTCGAAGGTGAAACCGACGCCGATGGCTGGCTGGGGCTGGGCCGAGACGATCTTGTCCGGCTGTTGCAGCTGCAGCGCGAATTTCCCGGCCAGTTGTGTCTGGCTCATCCGGGGCATTGCCGCGCGCTGCTCGATTGTTTCTGGCCAGTTGCACCAGACTCGCAACAGACCTTGGACAGCGATGCCGAGATCTATCCGTGAGCGCTCTTGTCCACCTGCGGCTTCAACGGTGCTTGAACACCGGCTCACGCTTCTCGATGAACGCCGCCATGCCTTCTTTCTGATCTTCACTGGCGAACGCGGCATGGAAGATCCGCCGTTCGAAGCGGATCCCTTCGGCCAGGTTGACCTCGAAAGCGCGGTTGACGCTTTCCTTGACCATCATGGTGACCGGCAAGGATTTTTCGGCGATCGATGTAGCCACCTTGAGTGCCTCTTCGATCAGTTGATCCTGCGGCACGATGCGCGCCACCAGCCCCGAACGCTCGGCTTCCACTGCATCGATCATGCGCCCGGTCAGGCACATTTCCATGGCCTTGGCCTTGCCCACCGCCCGGGTCAGGCGCTGTGTGCCCCCCATGCCGGGCAGTACGCCGAGCTTGATTTCCGGCTGGCCGAAACGGGCATTGTCGGCCGCGAGGATGAAATCGCACATTAGCGCCAGCTCGCAACCACCGCCCAGGGCAAACCCGGCCACCGCAGCGATGATCGGCTTGCGCCGCGCCGCGACCCGATCACTGTCGCTGAACAGGTCGTCGAGGTAGATCTGCGGATAAGTCAGGCTGGCCATTTCCTTGATATCGGCGCCGGCAGCGAACGCCTTGGCTGAGCCTGTCAGCACGATACAGCCGATATCGCGATTGCTCTCCAATTCATCAAGAGCATGATTGAGTTCACTGATCAGCTGGGAATTCAGGGCGTTCAGTGCTTCGGGACGGTTGAGGGTGATCAGGGCAACCCGACCTTTTATTTCTTTCAGAATCGTTGTGTAACTCATTGTTTTGTATCCGTATTCATTCAATGGAAAGCATTTGAGCAATCACTTTATGCAACATTAACTTTGCGTCGTAACTCATTGATTTACATAAGCTCAACCGCCATTGCAGTCGCTTCGCCGCCGCCAATGCAGATCGCCGCGACGCCACGTTGCAAGCCACGCTGCTTCAGCGCCGACAGCAGCGTCACCAGAATCCGCGCACCGGAGGCGCCAATCGGATGGCCGAGTGCACAGGCGCCACCGTTGACGTTGACCCTGTCGTGGGGCAAGCGCAGGTGACTCATGGTGACCAAAGCGACCACCGCGAAGGCTTCGTTGATTTCAAACAGATCCACTTCGCTCAACGACCAGCCGGTGCGTTCCATCAGCGCATTGATGGCGCCGATGGGGGCTGTCGGAAACAGGTCAGGCTGGTTGGTATAGCCGGCGTGGCCGCGAATCACTGCCAACGGCTTGAGGCCACGGCGCGCGGCCTCGGACTGGCGCATCAAGGTCAGCGCTGCCGCACCATCTGAAATCGAGCTGGAGTTGGCGGCCGTGACCGTGCCACCTTCGCGAAAGGCCGGTTTCAATTCGGGAATCTTGTCCAGCCGCGCCTTCGGTGGCTGTTCATCCTGGCTGACGGTCTTCTGTTCCTTACCGACAGTGACCTGCAGCGGCACGATTTCCGCCTCGAAACGGCCCTCACGCATCGCCGCCTGGGCACGGGTCAGCGAGGCCACGGCGAACGCGTCCTGGGCTTCACGGCTGAAGCCTTCCAGGGAGGCGCATTCTTCAGCGAAAGTGCCCATCAGACGACCGCGCTGATAGGCGTCTTCCAGCCCGTCGAAAAACATGTGGTCGATGATCTGGCCATGGCCCATGCGATAACCACTGCGCGCCTTTTCCAGCAGATACGGGGCGTTGGACATGCTTTCCATGCCGCCGGCCACCACCACCTCGGCGCTGCCGGCCAGCAGCAGGTCATGGGCGAGGATCGCGGCCTGCATGCCCGAGCCGCACATCTTGTTCAGGGTCGTGCATTGCGTGGCAATTCCCAGCCCGGCGCCCAGCGCCGCTTGCCGGGCAGGCGCCTGACCCAGGCCTGCGGGCAACACGCAACCAAACAGCACCTGTTCGACATCGGCGGCTACCAGCCCGGCACGCTCCACCGCCGCACGAATCGCGGCGGCCCCCAGTTGCGGCGCGGTGAGACTTTTCAGATCGCCCTGAAAACCGCCCATGGGCGTGCGCACTGCGCTGACGATCACCACCGGGTCTTCGATCAGGGTCTGACGTTTGTTCAATGACATGTCGATGTCTCCTCGATCAGCGCGCGGCCATGCGCAAGGCACCGTCGAGACGGATCACCTCGCCGTTGAGCATGCTGTTTTCGATGATGTGCCGCGCCAGTGCGGCGTATTCGGAAGGCTTGCCCAGGCGTGGTGGGAACGGCACGCCGGCAGCCAGACTTTCGCGAACCTGCGGGGTCATACCGGCCATCATCGGCGTTTCGAAGATGCCGGGGGCAATGGTCATCACGCGGATGCCGAAGCGTGCCAGCTCACGCGCTGCCGGCAAGGTCAGGCTGGCGATGGCGCCTTTGGAGGCGGCATAGGCAGCCTGGCCGATCTGCCCGTCGAAAGCCGCCACCGAGGCGGTATTGATGATCACGCCGCGCTCGCCGCCCTCATCGGCAGCGCCTTCGGCCATGGTTGCGGCAGCCAGGCGCAGCAGGTTGAAGCTGCCGATCAGGTTGACATTGATGACCCGGCTGAAACTGTCGAGGCCGTGTGGGCCTTCCTTGCCGAGGACTTTCTCTGCGCCGACGATTCCGGCGCAGTTGACCAGCCCGTTGAGCTGGCCGAATTCGCTCAAGGTCTTGTTCACCGCCGCCTGGGCGGCGCTTTCCGACGTGATGTCGGCGACGCTGGCACGGGCCTTGTCGCCCAGTGCCTGAACCTGCGCCGTCAGCGCCTCGGCGTTGACATCCACCAACATGACCCTGGCGCCTGCTTCGATCAGCATCTGCGCAGTGGCCGCGCCCAGGCCGGAGGCGCCGCCGCTGACCAGAAATACCTTGCCTTCGATCTGCATGATTGTGTCGTCCTTTCACTTTTATTGTTGGAGTGCAGGAAATACTCCGCCCTGTCGCGCCACGGGGCAATAGTCAAAGCGCGCAGTGCGGGTGGTGCTTTTAGACAGTAGGCAACACCGCTCGGCCCTGCACGAACGGATTCGGGCGATTACCGAACGGATTGCATGAAAGCCTGCCCCAGAGGTACTTTTGCAAAATTAACTATCTGGTACATTTTGCTCATGTCTGTAGTCCCGAGCCCGGGGCATCGAATAACAAGAGCGGATCGCCATGACCACAAATCCACGCAAACCCTCCATTCTGGCCGGCCTGATCGGCGCCGGTATCCAGGCCTCCCGCACCCCCGCGCTGCACGAGCATGAGGGCGACGCCCAAGGCATGCGCTACCTGTACCGGATCATCGATCTGGATGCGCTGAGGCTCGATATCACCGCCCTGCCGCAGCTACTCGACGGCGCTCAGCGCAACGGCTTTACCGGGCTGAACATCACCTTTCCGTGTAAGCAGGCGGTGATTCCACTGCTCGACGAGCTGTCCGACGAGGTCCGTTGCATCGGTGCGGTCAATACTGTGGTGTTCAAGGATGGCAAGCGCATCGGCCATAACACCGATTGTCTGGGCTTTGCCGAAGGTTTTCGGCGCGGCCTGGACGATGTGAAGCGTCAGCGTGTGGTGCAAATGGGCGCGGGTGGCGCCGGTGCTGCGGTGGCCCATGCGCTGCTCAGCGAGGGTGTCGAGGTGTTGAGCATTTTCGATGTCGATCCGGCGCGAGCACAGAGTCTGGTGGACAACCTGAATGGCCACTTCGGGAGCGGTCGCGCCCGGGTCGGTGAGAATCTGCCACAGAGCATGGCTGAAGCCGACGGTCTGGTGAACACCACCCCGGTGGGCATGAGCAAACTGCCGGGCACCCCGGTTCCGCCCGAGTTGCTTCGCGCAGCGTTGTGGGTGGCAGAGATTGTCTACTTCCCGCTGGAAACCGAACTGCTCGCCCACGCCCGCCGTCTGGGCTGCCGCACCCTGGACGGCGGCGCCATGGCGGTGTTTCAAGCGGTCAAGGCGTTCGAACTGTTCAGCGGCTATCCGGCCGACGCGGCACGGATGCAGGCGTTTTTCGGTACGTTGAACGGCTGATACGCACTGCCATGAACTCGCTGGATACTCTGGCTTTCGATTCTGCTGAAGGCCGTGGGAGGGAACTCTGCTCGCGATCGCGGAAGTTCTGTCGACATCGTATCGACTGACCGGACGCCTTCGCGAGCAGGGCTCCCTCCCACAATGGATCGGTGTGATCACCTGAACTGTCTGATCAGCAGATCCCTGACAGACCTGCACTGCCACGAATTCACTGGCTACTCTGACTTCGACTCTGGCCGAAGGCCGTGGGAGGGATCCGAGGTCGCGAGGGTCGCGAAGGCGTCATGTCAGACGCCGCAATATCAGATGACTCACCACGTTCGCGGGCAGACGCCCCGTCAAGGCATCAGATAGCGCATCACCGAATCGGTGATCATCGCCTTGTGCCGCGTTTTCACCTCTTCTTCCTCCAGGTTGATCTGGAAAATCTCGGAAAAGGTGTGGCGGTTGGAAACGCGGTAGAAGCAGAACGAACTGATCAGCATGTGCAGGTCGACGGCCTGTACACCACTGCGGAACACGCCTTCCTGTTCGCCCCGACGCAAGGTTTCGTCCAGCGCCTGCAGCACGTGCTGGCTCAGAGTGCGGATGGTCGGCGACTGTTTGACGTTGTCGCCGTTGTGAATGTTCTCGATGCAGACGATACGGACGAAGTCGACGTTACGGTCATGGTGATCGAAGGTGAACTCGACCAGACGTTTGATCGCCTCCATCGGCTCCAGCACATCGAGCTTCAGGCCACTTTCCGTGGTGCGGATGTCGCCATACAACTTCTCCAGCACTTCGCCGTACAACTGCTCTTTGCTGTTGAAGTAGTAGTAGATCATCCGTTTAGAAGTTTGCGTCCGTTCGGCGATGGAATCGACCCGTGCGCCCGACAGCCCCTGGGCGACAAACTCGGCGACGGCCGCCTGAAGGATACCGTCGCGGGTTTTTTCCGGATTGTTCTTGCGGCTCTTGCGCGGGGCCTCTACGGGCGCCTGGGCATCGACAGTTTTCATGCTTGGCTCACGACCACGGTGGAATCGGGCGATTATGAGCCGCACGGCGCCGTTACGGAAGCGGCATATGCCAGCATGCCATCACGGCTCACTCACAAGCGTGCCTGGCGCGCAGTGGCGCTGCGCGATTTGGCCATCGCCGCCAGGCGTACCGCCACGTTGGCCGCACCGTAGCCGACATAGCCATTCTTGCGCTGCAGGATTTCAAAGAAGAAACGCCCGTCAAACGCCTCGGTGTAGACGTGGAACAGTTCTCCGCCGTTGGCATCGCGGTCGTACAGGACGTTGTAGTAGGCCAGCTCGCTGAGGAATTCGTCGTCGAAATCGAAGCGCGCCGCGAGGTCGTCGTAGTAGTTCAGCGGTATGTCCAGCAGTTGCACGCCAGCTTCTTTGGCCCGGGCGATCTGGGCAAAGATATCGTCACAGGCGAAGGCGATATGGTGCACGCCACTGCCACGATAGCTGGACAACGCATGGGCAATCGCGGTGTTGCGGTTCTCCGAGATGTTCAGCGGCAGGCGCACGGTGCTGCACTGGCTGCGCACCGCGCGGCTCTTCACCAGACCGTAAGGGTCAGGCAGCACCACTTCGTCGTCCGCCTTGAAATCCAGCACGCTCTTGTAGAACAGCACCCAGCTGTCGAGGCTGTCGGCCGGCAGCGCCATGGCCATGTGATCGATGCGCTGCAGCCCGCCATTCGTGGGCGCCTGAGCATTGATCTGGAAATCGCTGTCGTAGATCGACTGGCCCGGCTCGGCGCCCTCGACCAGATAGATCAGGCTGCCGTCCGGAGCACGCACGGCCGGAATTTCCCGCTCGTTTGGCCCGACCAGGCCGCGATAAGGCTGGCCCTTGTACTGCCGCGCCCGCTCCAGCGCGGCGTTACCCTTGTCGACCCGCAAGGCCGTGGCGCACAGCGACGGACCGTGGGATTCAAAGAAACTGTGGGCAAACGAATAGGGTTCGGCGTTGAGCACGATCTTGATATCGCCCTGCCCCAACAGGCTCACCGCCTTGGACCGGTGTTGACCCAGGGTCGCAAAACCAAGCTTTTCCAGCCAGCCGGCCAGACGCGCGCCTTGAGCATCATCCACCGCGAATTCGAGAAACTCGACGCCGTCATAACGGCTGGCTGCCGGTGGATTGAACAGCAGTTGCGGCTCGACCGGCTGTGCTTCTTGCTCCAGCAGCTTGCGGGTTTTCTCTTCCAGATACAGCAGCGAGCGCAGGCCATCGGCAGCGTTGGCACGGGTCGGCGCCGCACGGAAACCGTCGTTGAACACCTCCAGCGACAGCGGGCCGGTGTAGCCGCTACGCAGGATCGGCGCGAGGAAGCCCGGCAGGTCGAACTCGCCCTGACCCGGGAAGCAGCGGAAATGCCGGCTCCACTCCAGCACGTCCATCGCCAGCAGTGGCGCATCGGCCATCTGCACGAAAAAGATCTTGTCGCCGGGGATATCGGCAATGGCGCTCGGATCACCCTTCAGCGACAGCGTGTGGAAGCTGTCCAGCAGCACGCCAAGGGCCGGATGGTCGACCTGACGAACCAGATTCCACACTTGCTGCCAGGTGTTGACATGCCGACCCCAGGCCAGTGCTTCGTAACCCACCCGCAGGTTGCGCGCGCCGGCACGTTCGGCCAGCAGCGCCAGATCGTCGAGCAGCACGCGTTCGTCACCCAGCGAATCGCTGGCAGTGTTGCTGCAGACCAGCACCAGATCAGTGCCCAACTCCTGCATCAGATCGAACTTGCGCTCGACGCGATCGAGGTTGCGCTGCAGGCGGTCGCGGCGGCAGCCTTCGAAATCGCGGAACGGCTGAAACAGGGTGATGGCGATGCCCAGGTCGGCGCACATCTGCCGCACGTTGCGCGGGCTGCCGTCGTAGTACAACAGGTCGTTTTCAAATATCTCCACGCCGTCGAACCCCGCGGCGGCAATGGCTTCAAGCTTTTCCGGCAGGGTACCGCTCAAGCAAACGGTGGCAATCGAGCGCTGCATGTTCTGACTCCCGAGTGTTCGACATCGTGTTCTCACCCGACTGGCTGTTCTGTGACGCCCTGCTCAGGTGTTAATGCGATTATTCTCCCGGTATTCTCAGACAGCAATTTAAATGTACGAACTGGTTAGTTTTGTGTTCGGTAATCGCCCAAAAGCGTTTTCGGTCAATTGACGCTCCTGTTGCCGGTGTCCAACATCGTTCTCACATTGTCGGACAAGGTAGACGTTCACGGCTTTCACCCGGTGCCGCCTTGCACCGGTTACGCACCACCCGAACCAGACCATAACAATTCCAAGACAGGTTAAATGCTCATGCGCTCATACCCTGCTACTCCTGCGCCCGCCGCAGCCACCCCGGTACACCCCCATGCCGGGATCGGCGAAAAGATCCGTGGCGCCCTCGCCGTCGGCAAGACCCGCTGGGGCATGCTGGCGCTGGTGTTTTTCGCCACCGCTCTGAACTACATCGACCGCGCCGCCCTGGGCGTCATGCAACCGATCCTGGCCAAACAGATGAGCTGGACGGCGATGGATTACGCCAACATCAACTTTTGGTTCCAGGTCGGCTACGCCGTGGGCTTCGTCCTGCAGGGCCGCTTCATTGATCGTGTCGGCGTCAAACGCGCCTTCTTCCTCGCCGTGCTGTTGTGGAGCTTCGCCACCGGCGCCCATGGTCTGGCGACCTCAGCGGTGGGCTTCATGGTCTGCCGCTTCATTCTCGGGATTACCGAGGCAGCCAACTACCCGGCCTGCGTCAAGACCACCCGCCTGTGGTTCCCGGCCGGTGAACGCGCGGTGGCCACCGGTATCTTCAACGCCGGCACCAACGTCGGCGCCATGGTCACCCCTGCGCTGCTGCCGCTGATTCTCAGCGTCTGGGGCTGGCAGGCAGCGTTCATCTGCATGGGCGTGCTGGGTCTGAGCTGGGTGGTCGTCTGGCGTCTGAAGTACTTCAACCCTGAAGAGCACCCGACCGTGCGTCAGAGCGAGCTGGATTACATCAACAACGGTGAAGCCGAGCCCGAGCCCGTCAAGGTGCCGTTCTCACGCATCCTGAAAATGCGCGGCACCTGGGCCTTCGCCTTGGCGTACGCGATGACCGCACCGGTGTTCTGGTTCTACCTGTACTGGCTGCCGCCGTTCCTCAACCAGCAATACAACCTGGGCATCAGCGTGACCCAGATGGGCGTGCCACTGATGTTGATCTGGCTCACCGCCGACTTCGGCAGCATCGGCGGCGGCATCCTCTCCTCGTGGCTGATCGGTCGTGGCGTAAAGCCGACCACTTCGCGGCTGGTCTCGATGCTGATCTTCGCCCTGACCATCGTCAGCGTGGTATTTGCAGCCAATGCCAGCGGACTGTGGGTCGCGGTGGCCGCGATCGCCCTGGCGGTGGGTGCACACCAGGCCTGGACGGCGAATATCTGGAGCCTGGTGATGGACTACACGCCCAAGCACATGATGAGCACCGTGTTCGGCTTCGGCGGCATGTGTGCGGCGATTGGCGGCATGTTCATGACCCAGATCGTCGGTGCCGTCCTGACCGCCACCCACAACAACTATGCGGTGCTGTTCACCCTGATCCCGGCGATGTATTTCATCGCGCTGGTGTGGATGTACTTCATGGCGCCGCGCAAGGTTGAAGCGGTCGACTGATCCGGCCAGAGCATTTACTTGGTTATCCGGCCCGGTGGGACGATTCCGTCCGCCGGGCCGCGTCATTTTCAGCCTGTAGGAGCCGGCTTGCTGGCGAACCGGGGCTGTTGGACACATCGATGTTGGCTGATCCAACGCCTTCGCCAGCAAGCCGGCTCCCACGGCCTGCGGCCAGAATCAAATGCAATGGTGTAAACCGATCTGTAACAGCCTGGCTTGCCAGCGACAGCGGCCTTGAGAGCGCCGACGCCAGCCAGCCAGCCGGACGCGCCATCCCTTGTGGGAGCGAATTCATTCGCGATGCGGCGTCCCGGGCAACAGATCTGTGTGAGCTGAAATACCCTTCGCGAATGAATTCGCTCCCACAGAGAATCACCCCATCTCCGAGTCCGTCGCTACCCGCCCTTCTTGCGCTGCTGCCACGCCGCCGCCAGGCCGCTGAGGCAGATGATCGCGATGCCCGCCTGGGCGGTGAGTGAAGGCGCGTGGTTGAACACCAGATACCCCCACAACCCGGCAAACACGATCTGGCAGTAACCGAACGGCGCCAGCAATGCCGGCGCAGCGAAGCGGAAGGCCTGGGTCAGCATCAGGTGCGCGACCATCCCGCAGGTGCCCAGCGCCAACATGAACGGAATGTGTTTCCACTCCGGCGACTGCCAGAAGAACGGCACGATGGCGCTCATCAACAAACTGTTGAACAGCCCGGCGAAGAAGTTGCTGGTGGTCGGGCTGTCGTAGGCTGCGACCACCCGGGTCAGCAGTTGATAGCAGGCAAAACACAGCGCCGAGCCCAGTGGCAGCAGCACCGCCGGGGTGAACAGTTCACCGCCCGGATGGACGATCACCATCACCCCGCTGAAACCGACCAGCACCGCGATCCACTGCCCGCGCGAGACGCTTTCCTTGAGCAGCGGCACCGACAACGCCGTCACGAGCAGCGGCGCAAGAAAGTTCACCGCCGTGGCCTCGGCGATCGGGATGAACATCAGCCCGCTGGTAAACAGCAGGCTCGTACCAAGCAGACACACCGCACGCAGTGCCTGCAACAGCGGCTTTTTGGTGCGCAGCACCCGCAGCCCGGAAGACGGCATGAAGATGCACGCCATCAGCCCGGTGTGCACCACGTAGCGCACCCAGACCACCATCATGATCGGGTAAATGCCGGAGAGGTATTTGGACAGGGTGTCGTGACTGGAAAACAAAAAGGTCGCAAGAACAATCAGCGCGATGCCCTTGAGGGGCTTGTTGACGCCGGAGAGCGGCGTACTGGGGGTACTCATCGGTTTTCCTTTGGCCGTGCATGAATACAGGGTGGGTCTGTTGCCTCTGCGAGCACTTGGTTAGACACGGAAAGAATATAGAAGGAGTTGTCGGATAACCAAACAAACCTCACACATTCCGTTGTTTTCTGACCGGCCGGTGGCGTCATTTCCTATGCGGCTGTCGCAGCGGTATGACAACGATATCGGCAGCGTCTTACATCTCTCAAAGACAAATGTACGAACCAGTTAATTAATGTTCGATCACCGCACAAAACTGCATTTCCGCGATTGTTCCGGCTGTGCCGCCCTCGCACCATGGACCTCAGTTTCGCGCTGCCAATAACTACAAAAAAGGTCCAAACGATGCACAGCAAATCCCCTGTTCTCGGCGGTTTGACCGTCGCCATTGCCGCTGGCGCCCTTACCTCGCTGCCCGTCCGGGCCGAGGGTTTCGTCGAAGACGCGAAGGTCGGGCTGAACCTGCGCAACTTCTTCATCAACCGCAATTTCGTCGATCCCGCTTACCCGCAAAGTGGTGCCCAGGAATGGACGCAGAACTTCATTCTCGATGCCCGCTCCGGCTATACGCCGGGCACCGTGGGTTTCGGCCTTGATGTGCTGGGGCTGTACTCGGTCAAGCTCGACGGCGGCAAGGGTTCGGGCGGCACGCAGTTGTTGCCCATTCACGATGACGGGCGCCCTGCCGATGATTTCGGGCGGCTGGCCGCGGCGGCGAAAATGAAGGTATCGAATACCGAACTGAAGGTCGGCGAATGGATGCCGGTGTTGCCGATCCTGCGCGCCGACGACGGTCGTTCGCTGCCGCAGACATTTCGCGGCGGACAGGTCACCTCGAAGGAAATCGCCGGCCTGACCTTCTACGGCGGCCAGTTCCGCGGCAACAGCCCACGCAACGACGCAAGCATGGAAAACATGTCCATGACCGGCAAGGCGGCGTTCACCTCGGACCGCTTCAACTTCGGCGGCGTCGAATACAGCTTCAACGACAGGCACACCCAGGTCGGCGTCTGGTACGCGCAACTGGAAGACATCTACCAGCAAAAATACTTCAACCTGATCCATAGCCAGCCGCTCGGTGACTGGGTACTGGGCGCCAACCTCAGTTACTTCATCGGCAAGGAAGACGGCAGCGCCCTGGCCGGCGATCTGGACAACCGCACGTGGTCGGCGATGCTGTCGGCGCGCTACAAGGCCAGCACCTTCTATGTCGGTTTGCAGAAAGTCAGCGGCGACAACGCCTGGATGCGGATCAACGGCACCAGCGGCGGCACTTTGGCCAATGACAGCTACAACTCAAGCTTCGACAACGCCCGGGAGCGTTCCTGGCAGGTGCGCCATGACTTCGACTTCGTTGTGCTGGGCGTGCCCGGTCTGACCCTGATGAACCGCTACATCAAGGGTGACAACGCCCATGTCGGCAGCATCAGCGATGGCGAGGAATGGGCACGAGAATCGGAACTGGCCTACGTGATCCAGGCTGGCAGCCTGAAGAACCTGTCGGTGAGATGGCGTAACTCGACCATGCGCCGGGATTTCAGCAGCAATCAGTTCGATGAGAACCGGCTGATCATCAGCTATCCGTTGTCGATTTTGTAGGCTGCGTACCTTTGTGGGAGCGAATTCATTCGCGATGCGGCATTCCGGGCAACAGATCACTGTCGTCCAGAGTGCCTTATCGCGAATTCGCTCCCACACGACAAACTCCAAGCCGGCGGGCATCAGTCCTGAAGCGACTCCACCCCCAACTCATTCCACACCTCTTCAGCGAGGTGGAACGTCGCGTTGGCCGCCGGAATGCCGCAATAGATAGCGCTCTGCATCAGCACTTCCTTGATCTCGTCGCGGGTCACGCCGTTGTTTTTCGCGGCGCGAAGGTGCAGGCGCAGTTCGCCTTCGCGGTTCATGCCGATCAGCATGGCGATGGTGATCAGGCTGCGGGTGTGGCGTGGCAGGCCCGGGCGGGTCCAGATGTCGCCCCAGGCATGGCGGGTGATCATTTCCTGGAACTCACTGTTGAACGGTGTGAGTTTTTCCAGGCTGCGATCCACGTGGGCATCGCCCAGCACAGCGCGACGCACTTGCATGCCAGCGTCGTAACGTTGTTTTTCGTCCATTGCGGTTCCGTCCATTCAAATCAGAGGGAGTTGAAAGCCTGATGCTCGGCCACGGCGCGCTTGACCCAGCGCTGTGACTGACCCAGATAGTGGGCCGGGTCGAGCAGTGTATCCAGCGTTGCCGCCGACAGCTGCGCGGTGACCTCGGCCTCGGCACCCAGCACCTCACGCAGATGCACGCCCTGCTCGACGGCACGGCGGCAGCAGCGTTCGATCAGGTGATGCGCGGCATCGCGACCGATGCGTTGCGCCAGGGCGATGCTCACCGCCTCGGCCAGCACCAGCCCGTGGGTCAGTTGCAGATTCTGCGCCATGCGCTCGGCATCCACCTCAAGCGCCGGCACCACGGCCAGCGCCTGTTGCAGAGCACCCGACACCAGGCAGCACAGCTCCGGCAGGGTTTCCCATTCGGCATGCCACAGTCCGAGGCTGCGCTCATGCTCCTGGGGCATGGCGCTGTACATCGTCGCCACCAGCCCCGGCGCACGGGTCGCAGCACTGATCAGCACGGCGGCACCCACCGGGTTGCGTTTATGCGGCATGGTCGACGAACCACCTTTGCCCGCCGCTGCCGGCTCGAACACTTCGCCGGCTTCGGTCTGCATCAACAGGCTGATGTCGCGACCGATCTTGCCCAGGCTACCGGCGACCAATCCCAACCATCCAGCCATTTCGACCAATCGGTCGCGTTGGGTGTGCCAGGGCTGATCCGGCACGTGCAGATCCAGTTCGCGGGCCAATGCTTCGGCCACTGGGAACGCACTTTCGCCCAGCGCCGCCAGGCTGCCCGACGCACCGCCGAACTGCAGACACAGCAAACGCGGCTTGAGCTCGGCCAGGCGCTGTCGATGACGGGTGACAGCACCCAGCCAGCCGGCGATCTTGGCGCCGAGGGTCACCGGCGTAGCTTGCTGCAGCCAGGTGCGGCCCGACATCGGCAGCGCCGCGTACAGGTTGGCCTGCAGCGCCAGGCTGTCGGCCAGAACTTCAAGATCAGCCTCCAGCAAATGGATGGCACTGCGCAATTGCAGAATCAGCCCGCTGTCCATGGCGTCCTGGCTGGTGGCGCCCATGTGCACGTAACGCTCGGCGGTCGGATTGCGGGCGGCGATCTGCCGGCCCAGCGCCTTGACCAGCGGAATCGCCGAGTTGCCGGCATTGCCGATGGCTACGGCCAGCGCTTCGAAATCGTACAACCCGGCATCACAGGCAGCGGCGATATCGGCGACCACGTCGGCCGGGATCACTCCCAGCCCCGCTTGGGCACGCGCCAGGGCCGCTTCAAAATCAAGCATGCCCTGCACCCGGCCGTGGTCGGAGAAGATCGCCCGCATCGGCTCGGTGCTGAAATAACGGTCAAACAGTTGATTGCCCGAAGGATTCACGGTCTGTGCCCCGCTCAGAAATCGAAGAACACGGTTTCATCGGCGCCCTGCACGCGGATGTCGAAACGATAGGCCAACTTGCCGTCGACGTTGCAACGACGGGCTATCAGCGTCTGCCGACGCTGGGGCTGCTCGATCAGGTTCAGCACCGGGTCCACGGCGTTGCCTTCGGCTTCATCGTCGAAGTACAGGCGCGTGTGCAGGTGAATGTTGATCCCCCGGGCAAACAGCGAAACATTGACGTGGGGCGCCATCGGCACACCGGCGGCATTGCGCACCACGCCGGGCTTGACCGTCTTGACCAGCCATTCACCTTCATCGGTAGTGGCGGTGCGGCCGAAGCTGTTGAAGTCCTTGCGCAGGTCATAATCGGCGTCGTACACACCGTCGGCATTGGCCTGCCAGAACTCCAGGAACGAGTCGCGAATCAGGTGGCCGTTGCCGTCATAGACATGGCCGAGCAGCAGAATGTGCTCGCCAGGCGCCGCAGGCTTGGCCATCTCGTTCCAGATTTCCTGCTCGCGGGGCGGGTTACCGGCGGCTTCCAGTGCCAGGCCGATGTGAACGTAGGGGCCGGCGGTTTGCGAAGGGGTGTCCGGCAGCAATTGAACGGGCATGGCAGCGCTCCTCAGACGTTTTCGAAGTGGGTCCTGCGCTGGCCGCGCAGCACGATGTCAAAACGGTAAGCCAGGCAATCCATCGGATTGGCCATGCTCATGTCGAGCCGGGCGATCAGGCTCTGCACCGCATCGGGGTCAGCGATGGACTTGACGATCGGGCACATGCCTATCAGCGGGTCGCCTTCGAAATACAGCTGGGTGATCAGGCGCGTGGCAATCGACGGGCCACTGATCGAGAAATGGATATGCGCCGGGCGCCAGTCGTTGGGGCCGTTGCGCCATGGGTACGGACCGGGCTTGATGGTGCGGAAACTGTAATTGCCGTCACGGTCGGTCAGGCAACGACCGACGCCACCGAAATTCGGGTCCAGCGGCGCCAGGTAGGCGTCCTTCTTGTGCCGGTAGCGACCGCCCGCGTTGGCCTGCCACATTTCCACAAGGGTGTGTGGCACCGGCTTGCCGTACTGGTCGATGACCCGGCCGGCAACGATGATGCGCTCGCCGATGGGCAGGCCGCCGTTGTCGAAGTTGAGCAGCAGGTCGTGGTCATGACGACCGAACTGCAGATGGGAGAAATCCGGACCGGTGGTTTCCGACACTGATTGCGGAATGCTCACCAGCGCCTGGCGCGGCGAACGGAGGATGGAAGTCTTGTAATCAGGCGTCAGGGCTTTGGGGTGCCAATTGCGGTCGCGAATGGCGAAGCGGCTGTCAGGGGCGTCGGACATGCCGGTCTCCTTTTTTCGTTATTGGAGGTCTGTGCCTGTCATCAAAGAACAGGTGTCGACGCAGTGTCCCGCGTCGACGACCTCGGCAAAACTGAAAAAATGCACGGCATCCATAACCGTTTGGTTATGGATAGCGTTATGGCTGCTCTTGTGGAAAGCCGCCTTCACGGTAGGACTGCCCTACCTCGCGCAAGACCTCCACGCACCACTGTGCGGCAATCGCCAATGGCAATGCCGGGTTGCTGCACAGCCCCACCGAACCGCCCGGTTCGCGGATGCCCAACTGCAACTCCATCAATTCGCCACGGCTGAGGTCCTGCCGCACGGCATCGAACGGCGCGATCCACACTGCATCGCTACATTGCACGTAACGGTGGCTGAGGGTCAGCGACAGGGTTTCCAGACGCTGGCGCGACGGGCTGATGCCGTACTGAACGAACAGGCTGTCGGCGAACTTGCGGATGGTGGTGCCGGCCAGGGGCAGCACCAGGGGGAAGTCCTCCAGGGTCGAGCCGGCGTCTGCCGCAAGCAGCGGATGGCCGACGCGCACCACCAGGGTCATCGACTCGCTGTACAGGTGCTCGAAACTCAGGCCGAGAATCTGCGGGCTGTCGGTCATCCGGCCGACCACCAGATCCAGCTCACCCAGGCGCAGTTGCGAGAGCAGGTACGCGCTGGGGCCGGTGGCAACGCTGACCACCAACGCCGGATGACGCTCGTGCAGACGGCGGATCACCTCCGGCACCAGCAGGCTTTCCACGGTGGACAGCACGCCCAGCCGCACCGCGACCGGCTCATGCTCGCCGGAGCGCAGGCTGTTCACCCCTTCCCGCAACGCCTGCACACTCGGCCCGGCGTAGCGCATGAACGCCACCCCCGCCTCGGTCAACGCCGCCCCGCTCTTGCTGCGCACGAACAGACTGGCCGAGAGCAAGCCTTCCAGCTCCTTGAGGGTTTTCGACAGCGCTGGCTGACTGATGGCGAGCTTGTCCGCCGCCTTGGCCAGCGAGCCCTGACGCGCAACTTCAAGAAAACACACGAGGTGACGGAATTTGATGCGGGTGTCGATATTCACGGTACACACGGCCCCTGGCGGCTTGGACAGCCGATGCTACAGCGATTTCAGCGTATTCCGTAGCACTCCGGCTTGCTGACGGTAGCGTCTGCAGGATCACCACCGCCGCCACCCCGTACACATAACCACTGTGGGAGGGAGCCAACTGTCTTAAGCCTCCCACCCGACTAACGGCTGGCAGGCGAGTCTTGCCATGGTTTTCCATCCCGAACCATGGCATTCAGC
>NZ_JBIVCU010000002.1:593132-616985 GCF_044746785.1 Pseudomonas sp. NPDC090208 | reverse complement strand
AGCTCGAACCTGTGCACCGAGATCACCCTGAACACCAACAAGGACGAGATCGCGGTCTGCAACCTGGGCTCGATCAACCTGCCGAACCACATCGTCGACGGCAAGCTGGACACCGCCAAGCTGAAACGCACCGTCGATGTAGCCGTGCGGATGCTCGATAACGTCATCGACATCAACTACTACTCGGTGCCGCAGGCGAAGAACTCCAACTTCCGTCACCGTCCGGTCGGTCTGGGCATCATGGGCTTCCAGGACG
Organism: Pseudomonas sp. NPDC090208; assembly: GCF_044746785.1. Lineage (NCBI taxonomy): Bacteria > Pseudomonadati > Pseudomonadota > Gammaproteobacteria > Pseudomonadales > Pseudomonadaceae > Pseudomonas > Pseudomonas sp. NPDC090208. Next base: position 616,729 of record NZ_JBIVCU010000002.1, on the reverse strand, counting down.
CGCTGTACCTGCAGCACATCCCTTACGGTTCCGACGCTGCCGTGCAGTTCGCCGACCGTTCGATGGAAGCGGTCAGCTACTACGCCATCCAGGCTTCCTGCGACCTGGCCGACGAGCGTGGCGCCTACGAGACGTTCCAGGGTTCGCTGTGGTCCAAAGGCATCCTGCCGCTGGACTCGCAACAGATCCTGATCGAAGCCCGTGGCCAGAAGTACATCGACGTCGACCTGACCGAAACCCTGGACTGGGCGCCGGTACGTGCTCGCGTACAGAAAGGCATTCGTAACTCGAACATCATGGCCATCGCGCCGACCGCGACCATCGCCAACATCACCGGCGTATCGCAGTCGATCGAACCGACCTACCAGAACCTGTACGTGAAATCGAACCTGTCGGGCGAATTCACCGTGATCAACCCGTACCTGGTTCGCGACCTGAAGGCTCGCGATCTGTGGGACTCGGTCATGATCAACGACCTCAAGTACTACGACGGTTCGGTTCAGCAGATCGAGCGTATCCCGCAAGAGCTGAAAGACCTCTACGCCACCGCGTTCGAAGTCGAAGCCCGCTGGATCGTCGACGCTGCCAGCCGCCGCCAGAAGTGGATCGACCAGGCTCAATCGCTGAACCTGTACATCGCTGGCGCGTCGGGCAAGAAACTGGACGTGACCTACCGCATGGCCTGGTACCGTGGTCTGAAAACCACCTACTACCTCCGTGCCCTGGCCGCGACCAGCACCGAGAAATCGACCATCAACACCGGCAAGCTCAACGCCGTATCCAGCGGCGGCCACGGCCCGGACGACTCGGCGATCACTGCCCCGCGTCCAGCCGAAGCAGCCCCGGCCGCCGGCCCGGCCCCAGTGCCAAAGGCCTGCGCCATTGATGAGCCGGATTGCGAGGCTTGCCAGTAATGGCTGACCTGCCGGGCTGTTGACGGCACCCAACAAAAAGCCCCTGTTCAGGGGCTTTTTGCTGTCTGGCATTTGCCTTACGGCCCTCCTCCGCCGACACCGCAATTCCCCTGCAGCAGTCCGGCTTGCCGGCGGTCGCGCCCTTGAAATCATCACCGCCGGCAAGCCGGACTGCTACAGAAGGATCACGCCTGACCTGTAGGAGCGCGCTTGCTCGCGAAGAGGCCCGCACAGCCACCCTCCATTTCCGCTAAACTCGACCGCATCGCGACAAGAGGCCACGCCATGCCAACCCCCTCTCTCGAAGCCAAAAAAGCCTATTGCGCCAAAACGCGCAAATCCAACTACGCCGCCAGTCTGCGCCTGGAAGGGTTCCCCAGCACGCCCGCCGATGTTGAACGCCTCCTTCCCAGCCGAGAAGAACTGCTGAAAATCTACAGTGGCAAGAAAGCGTGACGCTTGACAAATACGGCACAGGCCAGGATCCATACTGCTTTCCCGATACCGCGATCCTGCGTAACCGTTTCGGGATCTATGACGAACAAATCCTGGCCGAAGCTGAACGCGCACTTTCCGAAGTAGCAGCCGAGTCCATCGACTTTGCACCACCGCCCTACGACCTCGCCTACCTACAGCAAATCCATAGCAGGCTGTTTTCAGACTTGTACGATTGGGCCGGCGAATTGCGCACCGTCGACATCTCAAAAGACGATACCCACTTCTGTACGACCAGCCGAGTAGTGCCTGAAGCTGACAAGCTGTTCAAAGCGCTGGCCAAAGCGAACTGGTTTCAAGGACTGGAGCGAGCAGCACTTGTCGCCGCCTGTGCCGAGCTGTTCGGCGACCTCAATGTCGTCCATCCATTTCGCGAAGGGAACGGCAGAGCACAGCGAATCCTGTTCGAGCACATCGTCGTCAACGCAGGTTATGAAATCAGTTGGTGGGCCGTGGAGCCCGAAGAATGGCTTCGAGCCAACATCGACGCTGTGGTGTGCGAGTACAGCGCATTGGTGCGGGTATTCGAACGCTGTATCGGTCGCTCAATCGGCTCATAGCCGTGTGAAAATTCAAATGCCACAATGAGCAAAATGTGAACCACTCGTCGCGCGACTCTCGAGCTAAAGTGCTGTCTCTGATTCCTACACCCCCTCTCGAATCCCCCCACACGTCGTGAAATCCGTCGCCCTCACTTGAGAGCGAAAAAACTGACCTGTGTCACGACTCAATGGCTCGGCCGATACGATACGACATTCGCCATTGATACAGCTGAGCACACCCTCTATAGTGTGTTCCGCGCCACAACAGAACACTAGATATACGATTTCAACCAGATTCGCGCCCATCATCGCGGTTCACGAATCGAAGAAAAAAGCCAGGAAAACGCCAGTAAAAACCTCCCGGCAAAATGACTCACGGACGAACAAGCGGCGCCGATTTCTGTATAATCCGCGCTTGCTCAGGGGACTCAAAAATGACGTTTTGCATCTGCGAAGCTGGCACTCTGACTGCAACCCCAAAAATCACATCTCGCAGGCATGCAATCTTCAGCCTTCGAGATCTGCCCACTGATCGATCCGCGAGCCCTCTCCGGTAATCAGGGCAATACTCAAAAAGCACTGACCCATCCGCCTTGTGTGCCACGGCACGCAGGCAGCGCCGTCAGCGCTTACTTTTTAAAATCCAACAGATCGCCGTCTGGCGATTCTCAAGTAGGAGCCTCATCACCATGCTGAGCTGGGACGAAGTCGACAACGAAGACGCCGTGGAAACCAACAAAGGCGCTAACGCAGGCAAAGCCGCTGACGCCACCATGGACAAACTCGACAGCGCCGGCGGTGCCGCCGCCCTCGAAGCACGCGCCGTCAACGCCAACGACTCCGCCGCCGTCGCCCGCGCCAAAGCCGCGCTGGACAAACTCGACATCGCCGAAGGCCTGGCCGAACTGGAAGGCTCCTCCGCGCGCGTCGCCGTCGACGAAAAACGCATGATCAACTGCCGCGCCGACCTCAACCAGCTCGTACCGTTCAAGTACGACTGGGCCTGGCAGAAATACCTGGACGGCTGCGCCAACCACTGGATGCCGCAAGAAGTCAACATGACCGCCGACATCGCCCTCTGGAAAAACCCGGAAGGCCTGACCGACGACGAACGCCGCATCGTCATGCGTAACCTGGGCTTCTTCTCCACTGCCGACTCCCTGGTTGCCAACAACCTCGCGCTGGCCGTGTACCGCCTGATCACCAACCCCGAGTGCCGCCAGTACATCCTGCGCCAGGCCTTCGAGGAAGCGATCCACACCCACGCCTACCAGTACTGCATCGAATCGCTGGGCATGGACGAAGGCGAGATCTTCAACATGTACCACGAGATCCCGTCGGTCGCTAAAAAAGCCGCCTGGGGCCTCAAATACACCCGCGCCATCTCCGATCCGGAATTCAACACCGGCACCGTCGAGACCGATAAAGAACTGCTGCGCAACCTGATCGCCTACTACTGCGTCCTGGAAGGCATCTTCTTCTACTGCGGCTTCACCCAGATCCTCTCCATGGGCCGCCGCAACAAAATGACCGGCGTCGCAGAACAGTTCCAATACATCCTGCGCGACGAATCCATGCACCTGAACTTCGGCATCGACGTGATCAACCAGATCAAGATCGAAAACCCGCACCTGTGGGACGCCGAACTGAAGGAAGAAGCCAGCCAGATGATCCTGCAAGGCACCCAACTGGAAATCGAATACGCACGCGACACCATGCCGCGCGGCGTACTGGGCATGAACGCCGCGATGATGGAGGACTACCTCAAATTCATCGCCAACCGTCGCCTTTCGCAGATCGGTTTGAAGGAAGAGTACCCAGGTACCACTAACCCGTTCCCATGGATGAGCGAGATCATGGACTTGAAGAAGGAGAAGAACTTCTTTGAGACTCGGGTGATTGAATACCAAACCGGCGGTGCGCTTAGCTGGGATTGATAAATCGCTAAGAAAATTTAAAGCGTTCCTTACCCCGCTACGGCGGGGTTTTGTGGGGTTCAGCCTTGAAATATAATGAAAGCAATAAAGACCGAGAGCTAAGAAACTGGTTTACACGCGATTTTTCCAACGCCCACTTGAGAGCAATTAAAGTTACCACCGGTAACATTCGTGGCGTGTCGGACGTAAACATACCAATAAGTTTTCCGATCACCGCCATTGCCGGCAGAAATGGTTCTGGAAAATCAACGATATTGGCGATGGCTTGCTGCGCATACCACAACTACAAAAATGGAGTCAAGGCTCTAAATCGCAAACAAACCTACTACACTTATGCAGATTTTTTCATACAGCACAGCGAAGAGCTTTCCCCAGAAGGCATAGTGATAGAATACGACTTCGCATTTAACAACTGGGCCATCACCAACCACAATAAAGAAAAACAAAGTATCGGCACTCAAGAACGTCGAAAAAAGAAGGGCGGAAAATGGAGTGACTACTCCTCGCGAGTTCCTAGAAACTGCGTATTTATCGGAATAGAGCGAATTGTTCCTCACAGCGAAAAGAGTCAATCCAAGAGTTATAGAAGAAGATTTTCAAGCTCACAACTCAAAGGCTGGGAGGGAGAGGTCAAAGATATAGTTGGTCGAATCCTCAACAAAACCTATGAAGAATTCAAAATAGTTTCCCACTCCAAATACAAATTACCCATCGCTAAATCAGATGGCGTCTGTTTTTCAGGTTTCAATATGGGGGCAGGGGAAAACGCATTATTTGACATCTTCACCACTATATTTAGCTGCCCAACAGGCACAATGTTTGTTATAGATGAAATCGAGTTAGGACTGCATACAGCCGCACAAAAAAAATTCATAAACGAGCTTAAAAATGTATGCATTGAGAAAAAATCTCAAGTCATTTTCACCACTCATTCAAAAGAAGTTTTCGATTGCCTTCCTGACGATGCACGTTTTTTTCTTGAAAGAGTAAACGGAAAAACAGTAGCGCGAGCTGGAGCTTCATCCTCTTACGCCTTTTCAAAGCCAAGTGCAGAAAATCCGAAAGAAGTAAATATTTTTGTAGAGGATGATGTAGCCCAAAATCTAATAACAGCAGTGCTTCCTTCAAGAATTAGATCCCGCGTTAATATAGAAATTATAGGCTCAGCGTCTGCCTTATGTGTTCAGTTGGCAGCATTGCACAACAGAGCAAGCCCGACTAACACGCTAGCACTATTCGATGGCGATCAGAAAGCACTACATACCAAAAACTCAGCATTTACCCTCAGAACATCCGAACGCAAAGATGCAACTTTCGAAACGTGGTTTCAGGCAAAGACTTCATATTTCCCGGGAGAAATGTGGCCAGAAAAATGGATCCTAACTGAATGCCTGAATAGCATTTCAAATTTAGGCACCCTTGCAAATATTGACCCCGATTTACTACCCGAAATAATTAACTCAGGCATACTTTCAGGCAAACATAACGAATTTTATACAATGGCAAAACTTCTTGGTATCACAAGAGAGCAAGCCATGTTTATATTTTGCACTAACATCCAGCAATGCCACGGCGAATCATTCTCAGAAATCATTGAAAAGATAAACTCCATGCTAAGTTAGATCTTAACTCTTAGCTTTTTCATAAAGCCAGGTTAACTGGCTACCGGGCTTTATGAAACCACTAGGACATTTCCTTGGCGCATCGCGATATCTACTCGCGCCAAAAGGCGTCATCTATAAATCTAAAAAACACCGAGTAGGATTTCCAACCTACAGATTGTAGGAATTTTCCTAGACATGCACAGTGGCCATTTAGTATCGTCTGAGGATCCATCCTCGCCGACGACTGTATGGAATCCAATAAAGCCAATCGCAAATGGACCGAAACTGAGATACAGGCCTCAGTCGACGCCTATCTCGACATGCTCCAGCGCGAACAAGCAGGCCAGGAGATCAGCAAGGCACACGAGAGACGCATTCTGTTAGAAGGGCCTCTGGCAGGCCGGAATGACGGTGCCGTTGAGTATCGAATGCAAAACATCTCAGCAGTCCTAGAGCAAATGGGCCGCCAACGCATTATCGGCTACAAGCCCGCAGGCCACGCTGGCGCCAACGTCGAACGCATCATTCGCGAACGGCTTGATGCGTGGGATAATAAGCCAACATCCCAAGATTTCGAGCCCACAGCAGACGACGCAACGCTAGAAAAGCGCGCCCTAAAACTCGAAAAGCAGCCCATCACAACACCGCCCAAAGGCGTCGCAAGGCCGCAGCAATCAACGTCATCAGGAAAAACCTTCTTCCGCGATCCGGAAGTCAGAGCCTGGGTTCGCCAGCAAGCTAACGGCGTTTGTGAAGGATGCGGTGCTGCCGCCCCGTTCTTGAAAGACGGCCAACCATTCCTTGAGGTTCACCACGTCAAACACCTGGCTGATGAAGGCTCCGACCGCATCACCAACGCCGTGGCGCTCTGCCCCAATTGCCATCGTCGCTGCCATCACTCCAGCGACAAGGATGCGTACACCGCATCTCTGTACGAAAAGGTGGCGCGGCTGGTGCGAGAGGACTAGCTCTGTCGGCGCATCTGAAACTTTCAGAAATGCCCTACAACATCGCCCCTTGCCCAGACCAGCGCTCACCCCTACCCTGCCTCGGCGCCTAAGAAACGCAGCAGAAACACCTGAGCAGAGCGGCCCGCCCGCTCCCGATAGAAGCGGCTTTTTTGCGCCCGCGGCTTCTCGCTGCGTGTCGAAAATCTCTCTGCTATGTCGGGAGTGGGCGAATACAAGACCCGCAAGGGGAATATGTCCGGCCCTGTTCTCTGCTCAAGGGTTTCTTAGCTCCCGACTCCCATTTCTGCCATGGACGGCAATTCAGTAGAGACAAGGACAATGACCCATACCCTCTCCCCCACCACCTTCCACCGTCACAACCGCCCGTTACGCACTTTCCTCCTGGAATCCGAAGCCTGGTTCTGCGCTCGCGATATGGGGCGATTGATGGGTTGGCCGTTGAACGAGCGCACGACGCGCAAGCTGGATGACGATCAGCGTCGGGTGGTGACGCTGTTGGATCGGCATGGTGAGGAGGAGGTGTTGGCGGTGAGTGAGTCGGCGGTCTATACGCTGATCGTGCATCACTCGCACGCGGAGAATCGGGCGTTGCGGCGCTGGATTACTCAGGAGGTGGTGCCGTGTCTGCGGGATGGGTTGGTGCCGCCGCCTGAGTCTCAGCCGAGTTTGAGTTTTCTGCAGTGGCCGGGGTTGTCTGTGAGTCTGTTGCATTGGCGGGGCGAGCCGTGGATTCGGTTGCGGGATATGCCGCGGGTTGTGGAAGTGGAAGAAGTGCGTCGGGTAGCGCGGCGGCGAAAGCCTTGGTGGCGGTTTTGGTGATGGGGTTCGGTCTGGTGGGCTGCGGCGGCTAGGCTGGCGTATTCGCGAGCAGGGCTCCCTCCCACGGGGATTGTGGTTTGGGCTGAGCATTGTGGTGCTCAAGCTGGCGTCATCGCGGGCAAGCGCGCTCCTACGGTGGGGGTTGAAGCTTCTGTAGCAGCATGGCTTGCCAGCGGTGGCAATCTTGAGGGTGTCACCGCCGGCAAGCCGGACTGCTACGGGGTGGGTTCGCAGCCGAGACTGGGGCTTGCTGTTTTGTGGATGACGCGGATTCGCGCCAATAGAACGAAGACGCCGACGAGGATGGCGGCGCTTTGCAGGAGCAGGAAGGTTTCGATGTCCGGGCGGTCGATGTCGATGCGATAGAGCAGCGGGGTCAGGACGCCGAGCATGATGAGGTTGACCCACACCTGCGGGCCGAGGGTTTCGCCTCTGGCACGCAGTTGGGCCAATGCCAGGGAAAGCAGCGCGCTGGCGGTCAGGTAGGCCGTCAGAGTGGCATAGAGCTTCAGGCTGTAATCCATCGTCGCACCGCCGGCGGCGAGGAAGAGGTATTGGCCGAGCGGCCATAGCGCCAGCGCAATCACGACAACAATGCCAAGGGTCCAGAACATGCCGCGTGTCAGGTAAGGCCGGGACAGACTTGGCGTTCGGCTGATCAGCAGGCTGTGAATCTGCGCGAGTGCGAGCGAGGGAATCATCAGCAGGCCGGCGACGGTCATGAACACCGAGAGTTCGGCGACCAGATAGCTGTCGATCCTGACCAGGCGTTCAGTCAGCAGGTAGAAATAGATCTTTTGCCCGCTCATGCCTGCCGCGATGGGGGCGCCGCTGCGCAGCAAGTCGCCGCCCAGTCTTCGCGCGTTGATCAATGAGCCGTACGGCTGGCCGCGAGACAGGCGCATCAGCAACAGAAAGGTCAGCAGTTCGCTGAAGGCGAAGTAGGTGATCGCGCAATAAATGAATGTGCTGGCCTCTGTCGTGACGTACAGCACAGCGAGCAGAACGCAGCAGATGGCGGTGACACGAGTTTTGGCTTTTGCGCAGTGGGACGCTTTGCCGGTGGCCTCATGGAACAGTTGCAGGAAGGTGTTGAGGGTCAGTAGCGGGACTGAGACGGTGTAGAGAACCGCGAGCGTCCAGAACATTCCGCTGTCCCATTGATCGGCGCCACCTGCGTGTTTGATCACGGTCAGCAGTATCAGGCATGACGATGCCGCCAGTGCGCCGATGCCGAGCGCCATCGTGAATCCACCGGAAAGCAGGTCGCGCAGGGCCGATGGATTGCCTGTTGCTGCAGCGGCTCTGTTGCCAACGGTTGCGAGCAATAACGGGAAGAATGCCGATACCACCGAGGCGGCGGCCAGGATGTAAGCGAACAGCGCGAGGTCGCTTGGGGTCTTGTGGGCGACCAGCAGAAACACCAGCGAGATGCCGCAGGTGGGGATGAGGCGGCTGGTGATGAATGCGGGGAGTTGTTTGCGGACGGCTGCGGAGTAGGTCATCAGGGGTCGGGGTGTCTGTGCTGGCGTCATCGCGGGCAAGCGCGCTCCTACGGTGGGTGTTGAAGCGTCTGTAGCAGCATGGCTTGCCAGCGTTGGCGGCATTGAGGGCGCCGACGCCGGCAAGCCGGACTGCTACGGACGCCGCGGGCCCGTCAATATAGCAGTGGCTGGGCGGGCGCCATCGTGAGCAGAGCTCCCTTCTACGGGATTTGTGTTTGTCATGATGGCGGTGTCGCCAGACAAATTTGCGTCAGCCTTTGCTGCGTTCGCGGTATTCCTGAACCATGTCCTGGGTCACGTCTTCCTTGAAGCACAGTGGCGAGTAGCCGCCTGCGCGGTTGTAGGCGCTGCGCTTGCCGCAGCGGCTGCCGTTGCGTGCTGAGTTGTAAGGGCAAGGACAGTTGCCGGGATAGGCGGAGATGGAGTCTTCGATGATGTGCTGGATGATGGTGGCGTCGCTGAGACGGGTTTCTTTTGCGGTGGCGCTGAAGGCGCTGAGCAGGGCGAGGGTTGCGAAGAGGCTGATCGCGAGTTTTTTCATGGCCATTCCTTAGCGGTCGGGGTAGATTCCGGGGCGCTTTTTACCATGACATCATTGAGCCATTACACTGGGTTTTCGTTGTGCTGTGACGGGGTTCTCTGATGCTGTAGAGGGAATGTTCTTACAGACGTTTGGTTTTGTTCTGACGTGGTGTTGGTGGAGTTTTTATAATCGCTATCGCCGGCAAGCCGGACCGCTACAGGCGGTGCCCTTTGATTTTTGGAACAGACCACGGACATGCCCAGGAAAAGCTCTCTGTTTGACAAACTCTTGTTGCTCGCTGCGCGGCTGCCTTGGTGGGTCGTGGGCACGCGCAAAAGCCGTAGCAGCCTGAAAGCAGAGCCGCCTCCTGCTGATATTTCACCGCAGCCCACAGTTGAGACCGTGCAAGATCGGATCAGGCCCGTGGCGAGCCCGCCGCCCGTCGCTACCAAACCGAAAGTGAAGCCACCAGCAGCGCCAACCCAGGCCGAGCCGAAAATCGAACCCAAAGCGCCGGCCTGTCCGTTCTGCCGCAAGACCATGGTCATGCGTGTGGCCCGATCCGGGAAGAACGCCGGGGGGAATTTTTGGGGCTGTGCGGATTATCCGAAGTGCCGGGGGATTCGGCCGATTTTTGCGCCGATGCAGGTCAAGTGATCCGGAGCATGTCGCGAGCATTGCAGGCAACGGCGGCCCGTGACATTTAATTCCATAAACTCCAGTTAAACTTTTTGCTAACGAAACTTTATCAAGGTTTCATTTGCTCCATTGCCGATATCTTTTTACAGCGAACTCACCTGATCGAACTTGCACGAGCAAGAAGGTTGAATCACATGTTCAAATCCATCGGTATTATCAGCGCTCTCGCTGTTTCCTCTTTAATGGCTTCGCCTTTCGCCTCGGCGGAAGAGTCCTCCGCCTTTGTTGCCCGTAACGACGCGATTCACGCGAACTTCGAGCAACATGAAGAAGCCCTGGCCGCCAAGGCCCGGGAGGACAAGACCCAGCAAGCCTCGACCTATAACCCGCAAGTGGAGAATGCCAAACACACCTGACCGTTGCCGCTGTTGCAGTTTCTTTCGTTGTTTCATCGTTGTGGTTTCATTGTGCAACTTCGCGTTATTGCTCCCGACGCGTTGCCCCAAGCTCCAAACTTCAGCCGCTGCTCCCCAGCGGCTTTTTTTTGAGTACAGAAAAACAATCACCTTTAATAATAAATACGGCTGCCTGAACAACTCCACTGCCGAGCCTATATAAAGTCCAACGGGGAATATGATCTTGAACCTGATTTTTCGATTCAGTGCCTTGTGCGTGGCCGTGACGGCGACGCTCTCTTCGGCCGCCTTTGCCGATGACAACAGCAACAGCCAGGACGGTTTTATCGAAGGCTCGCATTTCGATCTCGACCTGAAAAACTACTACTTCAACCACGACCGCCACGACGGCAAGCAGGACAGCAAGGAGTGGGGCCAGGGTTTTGTCGGGGTGTTCCAGTCCGGCTTCACTCAAGGGCCGGTGGGTTTCGGCATCGACGCCAATGCCATGTTGGGCCTGAAACTGGACGGTGGTGGCGGCAGCGGCGGGTCGAGCATCCTGCCGACCACAGCACCCAATCCCAACAAGGACAACCTGTACGGCGATGCGCCGGATTTGTTTTCGTCCGCCGGTGGCGCGTTGAAGATGCGCGCGTTCGACACGGTGCTGAAAGCCGGTGACATGTTCCTCAACAATCCGGTGATCGCTGGCGGTGCGACGCGGATGTTGCCGATGACGTTTCGCGGTTTCAGTCTGACCAACACCAGTTTCGATCATCTGACGCTGGACGCCGGGCAGGTGAGTTTCGACAAACTGTTCAACCAGAGCGGCAACGGCCGCATCGGCACCTATTACGGCACCCTGCCCGACGGCGAGAAGAGCAAGCACATGAGCTGGGCCGGCGCCACCTGGACAGGTGTGCCGGGCATGACGTCGAGTCTGTACGCGGCGCAGCTCAAGGACATCTGGAACCAGTACTACTACGACCTGGACTACAACTGGGCGCTGAACGATCTGATCAGCCTCAACCCCGGTTTCCACTACTACCACACCCAGGACAGCGGTCAGGCCCTGCTCGGCAGTATCGACAACAACACCTTCAGCGTGCACATGGGCGTGACCGTCGGCCATCAGACCCTCACCACCTCGCTGCAGAAGGTCAACGGCAACACCCCGTTCGATTACATCCGTGACGGTGACAGCATCTATCTGGACAACTCGCAGCAGTATTCGGACTTCAACGCGCCGGGTGAAAAATCCTGGAAGTTGCAGTACGCGTATGACTTTGTCGGTTGGGGTTTACCGGGGCTGACGTCGTCGCTGTCCTACACCCGCGGCACGATGGATTTGACCAAAGCCACTACGGCGACGGACTCGGGCTACAGCTATTACAACGCCGACGGCAAGAACGCCAAGCATTGGGAGCGCGACGCCGACATCAAGTACGTGGTGCAGGGCGGTCCGGCGAAAAACCTCGGCGTGCGTCTGCGCTGGGCGACCAACCGTGGCGGCGACGGCTACAAGGTGGTGGACCACAACGCCGACGAATACCGGGTGATCGTGGATTATCCGATCAATGTGTTCTGATGCTGCGCTCAACGTTGTCCTGCAACCTCTGTAACAGGTGTGCCCCGCGAACCCTGTAGGAGCTGGCTTGCCCTGCGAGCGGCGGGGAACCCGTCGTAAAATCGATGCACGCGATTTATCTGACACACCGCATGAGCCGGATTTACGACTGCTGCGCAGCCGCTCGCAGGACAAGCCAGCTCCTACAAGGGCAGCGGGGACAATCCAGGCGCCAGCGGGGGAATGCGTAAGTGTTCCCCCTCAGGCAAAATGCCGAGCCTATGTAGGACTCAGTCTCAAAAGAGGTAGGCATGCGCGCGTTCAGTTTGAAATCCGTTCTGGTCTTCACCGCGCTGGCCGCGTGTCTGGGCATGACCGCTGTGGAAGCAGCCACCACCACCAAACACCCGGCCAAAGCGACCAAACCGGCCAAGCCTGCTGAGCAGAAAGTCTCGATGCTCGGTGGCAAGTTCGTTTTCACCCTGCCCAAGGATTACGTCAAAGGGCCGATGGAGGAGATCGACGACAAGGCCAGGGCGGCCGGCGTCAGCGGTTCGCTGTACATGAACAAGCCGGCCAAGCGCGTGGTGATCATTACTGAAACGCCGTTGCCCAACGGCCAGAAAGTCCCGCCTAACGATACCAAGACCCTCGACGGCATCATTGCCGAGACGCTGGTGCAGCAGCAGTCCAGCTACAAGGACTTCAAGAAACTCGGCGAGAAAAAACTCGTGCGCAAGGGCCTCGGCCTGCGCCAGCTCGACGTCTCCGGCAGCGTCGACGGTGGCAAGGTGCTGAGCACCACCATCACTGCCGCCACCGGCAACCGCACCGCGATGGTCAACGTCATTTCGCTGGCGAAAGACGCCAAGGCACATGGGCAGGTGGTCAAGGGCGTGACCGGCGGCAAATGACGCCAACCGTCTGTAGATCGCATCGCGGGCAAGCCACGCTCCCACAGGACCAGCGTCTTCCGCCAGCTCTTCCGAAGTACTTCGGATCTGTGGGAGCGGGCTTGCCCGCGAAGGCGTAAGGTCAGAAAGCGTGAATCGCGCAGATGTATCTGTTCATGGCCAAGCCACTCACCGCCGGCTTTCCACCGCCATCCGCACCGCAAAACCGAACAGCACCGTGCCCATCAGCCAGCGCTGGACCATCGCCCAGCTCGGGCGCTGGGTCAAAAAATAGGCGATGGAGCCGGCCGCCATGGCGATGGTGGCGTTGACCGCCAGGCTGATGCCGATCTGCACGCTGCCCAGCACCAGCGATTGGCCGAGTACGCTGCTGCCGTTGTCGAGGCTGATGAATTGCGGCAGCAGCGACAGGTAGATCATCGCGACCTTCGGGTTGAACAGGTTGGTGATCAGGCCCATGACAAACAGCTGGCGATTGCTGTCGCGAGGCAGTTCCTTGATCTGGAACGGTGAGCGGCCGCCGGGTTTGACCGCCTGCCAGGCCAGCCACACCAGGTACATCGCGCCGGCGATGCGCAGGGTGTCGTAGGCATAGGGCACGGCCATGAACAGGCCGGTGATGCCAAACGCCGCGCAGAGCATGTAGAACAGAAAACCGATGCCCACGCCGCCCAGGGAGATCAACCCTGCCCTGCGACCTTGTGAGATCGATCGGGAAATCACGTACATCATGTTCGGGCCCGGTGTCAGGACCATGCCCAAGGCAATAAAGGAAAAGGCAATGAGGTTGGAAAATTCCGGCATGACGACTTCCGCCAACAGGTTGAGGTGGGATGTCGAAGACAGCTCGACGCGGCCCGCGCATTCCAGCGCAGGTCGCAGGCGGCGTAAAGAGACAGATCCACGGAAAATCGACCCGGACAGATGGAGTGGCGCGGTTTCCCCTCTCCAATTGCGTCTATGCTGGGAAGCATTCCGATTCAAAGAGTGGGCGCATATGGTGTGCGACGGTCAGCCGTCTGATTCCGACCGGTAGTGGCAAATTGCTCTTCACAGCACCCGACAGGCAAGCGACACTCTGAATCGTTCGTTGTGGCCGATGTTTCAGTCGGGATGCTGCGTCTACAACCCGGTGAAGAGCTATGCGCAATTCAATCCATAAAGGTCTTTCCTATGCCCGGCGCATGTACCTGCCGCGCAGCGTCGGGTTGGGTATCGGCTTCTTCGCAGTGGCCGCCGCGCTCTACCCTAGCCATCCGCCGGCCTGGGTCTGGTGGCTGATGCTGTTTCACGGCTACGTCTGGCCGCATCTCGCGTTTCAGTTGGCACGCTTTTCCGACTCCCCCTACACAGCCGAACGACGCAATCTGGTTTACGACTCGCTGGCGGGCGGCTTCTGGGCCGGGGCCATGGGTTTCAATGCCCTGCCCACGGTGACCGCGCTGTCGATGATGGCGATGAACAATATCGCCTCGGGAGGCCCCCGACTGTTTGTCGTTGGCAGCCTGGCGCAGTTTGTCGGCGCGCTGATCGGGTACTGGTTGTTCAGCCCCGAACCGTTCCCCGCCATTACTCAGCTGCAGGTCTACGCCTGCCTGCCGATGCTGGTGATCTACCCGCTGGCCATCGGCCTGGTCTGCTACCGCGTGGCGGTGCAACTGTCGAAAAGCAAGAAGGCGCTGGAAAAACTCAGCACCACCGACAGCCTCACCGGCCTGATGAACCACGGTGCGTGGAAGAATCTGCTGAGCATCGAATTCAACAACTGCCAGACCCTCAACCGGCAGAACAGCGTGGCGCTGATCGACATCGATCACTTCAAGGCCATCAACGACACCTACGGCCACATCATTGGCGACAGCGTGCTCAAGCAGGTCAGCAATGCCCTGTCCGCCAGCCTGCGGGAAACCGACATGGCCGGCCGCTACGGCGGCGACGAGTTCTGCGTGATCCTGCCCAACACCACCCTGGCCCAAGCCAACGACGTCCTCGAACGCCTGCGCCGCACCATCCACGAACACACCCACACCACCCTGCCGGACCTGAAACTCAGCCTGAGCATCGGCATCGCCGCTTATGGCCCGCACCTGATCGACGCCGGCCAGTGGCTGCACGAAGCCGACATGGCCCTGTACGACGCCAAGAGCACCGGCCGCAACCGGGTCACCTCCGCCCGCCCGGTTCGCGTGCTTGCCAGCCAGTAAGCGCGGCTCGACTCATCAACGCCGCGTGCGCGCAATCATGTCGAACAACGTGGTCAAGCCGCTGGTCTGCAGATATTTCTGAACGATATTGCGCAAGATGGCGGACAAGTTCTGAGCCGGTGCGGGTTTGGTTTTTTTAACCCGATTTCTTTCAAGCAGTGCCTGATGGCGCTCTGCGGCTGTGGAGGGTTTCTTGTCACCTTTGCGGGAATACACTTCCTTGGACAGCGTCCTGACGTAGTTCTTTTCAATAATCCTGAACTGTTTCAAAACCGGATCGACGGGGATGGGTGCACTGCCATTCGACAATCGATTGACCGCAAACTCCAGGAAAGCGAAATCACTGTGTCCCAATCCGGAATAATCCGGATCAATGGTAAATTTTACAAAGTCCTTATCCAACCGAGTGTTCGCCAGGGAAGCACTTTCTCTTATTCGTTTAGCCACCGCGGCGTCAACAGCTGTAAAGCTGAAAAATTCCTTATGCCCCTCACTGTCGTACATATTTCCTTGATTAAGGCGCGCCATGATTTTTCCATCGTTATGGCTCCTGTAATCACCCAACTCCCTAGCCAATTGGTCGACATACTCCAGATCAACTGACTCCTCCTGGGCAATCTCGTAAATCTCTCCAAACAGCCGCCGATCATCAGGCGTGAGATATTGATAAATAGAAATACCATCCAGCCCGTCTTTATAAGTCACCACACGGGGTTCATAACTACTGGTTGAACCGAACAGACGCTGCCTCATCACTGCCTGACCGCTGATTGAGACCGTGGATGTCGGGGTTGTAGTGGAAGTGTTCGCTTCGGTTGACACCTCAGGCTTGGGCGACGGTTTTTCCTGAGGGGTGATAGGAAAGTTCGTGTTGGGTAAGGAATCAATTCGCATGCATTTATCTCCTGAAATTTCCCGACGGTCAGACCATCGGGAGACTCACTCCTTTATTTATCGCCTTCACGTTATTCAGCCCGAAGAGATCCCGTGAGCCTGACTCGCAAAGGAATTTCAAAATCCTGTTTGTTATTTATTTGAATGACTCAAAACTGACTTATCCATGCTCATCTCCCTTCGTACAAAACCGGCATCCATGCCAAACACTTCCACCCCATCAACCGTAGCCTTGCCAAGAACGACTGCCCTCCGTGTCTCAGGGGCGCTCGCATTGGCGCGATGGATAACGAAAAATTCGCCGTTCTCTTCGCCAATCACGTCGGCCGGCAAGACGATGCCAACAAACGGTACGGCGAACGTGATCGCGTCGTCCCCCACCAAGCACCCGTTCAGGTACATCCGCTGTTCCAACGGTGCCGGCTGCACCGCTAGCCAGTTCGGGCTGCCAGAGGCTTCATGCAGCCTGGCCGGATAAAAAAGATCGGCGCCACCGGCCAGCAACAGCGCAGCGATCAATAGTCGTCGCTTCGGGGGCGAACGATCAGTCATTGAGGATGACCTCCCAACTGTCCAGGGTCATGCACCGTCGTCGGTAATCGCAGATCGACCACCCGACGAGCGCAGCCATCAGCGCATGCCGTCGTTGTGACTCTGAACCTGGCGCAACAGATCGAGCGGCGACACGCTCTCCAGCAATTCGGCCAGGCTGCCGTCCAGCAGCAGCGGGCCGTAAAGACGTTCTTCGCGTTGCAGATGGGCTTGCTGTACCTGCCGATAGTTGTCCGGATAGATGCATTGCTCGATGGGTAGCAGACGGTCGAAATGCTCCAGCAACCCATAGAAGACAATACGTCGCTCGACCACACCGCGCGTGGTGGCGATCAGCTTGATGAAAAAATCCGAATCGCTTTGCCGCATGGCTTCATACGCGGCGTAGCGCTCGACCATCGTGAACAGACCGGACTCATCGAACACCACGCAACACAGCGCCTCGCGGCTGTGCCCGCGAAACGGGTTGTGGCAGGCCTGACGCCGGTGATTCTGAGCCAACACGAACGCCAGAGCCTGTTCGGCGTGACCAATACGTTCGTCGATTGCCAGAAGGGTCATGTCCTCCAGCGCTGGTGCCTGACGCCCCAGTCGCTCGATATCGGCATTGAACTGGTCGAACACCCCTTGCGGCCCGAACAGTCGTTTGTGTTGCGCATATAGCTGCTCGGCCGACAGGTTGGCCTGCTCGGCCACCAGTTTTTTCAATGGCTCGTTTTGAATGCCCTTCAGGGCTCGCGCCGGCCTGTCGTCATGGAGCGCGGGGGCGAGAATGTCGTGTGAGGTCTTGCAAGCGATCATTGGGAAACTCTTTTTGATTGTGGTTTTTGTGTTTTTATTCGTTGGGGCGCACGAGCGCCGGCGCTCTCTTTCATACTGATCGACAGGCAGCCAACCGCATTAACCGCCACTGCAGATTCCGGCCATGACTGACCGTCATGTCTATTCTATTGGCGAGAATTCAAACACCCGCACTCACCGCCATATAATTCAAACTCCGGCCTGTACTGCACCGCTAATGACCGGGCCTGATTTGCAGGGAAACAAGTTCCACCCGGCTTTTGACCTGGTGTTTTCTCAACAGCGCCGATACATGATCACGGGCGGTGTAATAGCTGATACCCAACCGTTCGGCGATGTCCTTGTTGCTGCAGCCGGCCATCACCAATTGCAGCACGACACGCTCGCGTGCGGTTGCCCGGCGGGGGCGTTTGCGTTTTTGTGGTTCCTGCATATGCCCGCCATTGAGGATTCCTCTGATATTGATTACCCATCGGCACCCAGTCGATTTAATTGAGCATTTTGTTTGGCAAGTTACAAATTCGGCACAGAAGCAACAACCAGAAAACTTAACGACTTCGACAGGTAACTTTTCTTACAAACCAAATAGAACCATCAGACCCAAGCAACAGTCACATCTTCAGCGAAACGTTTTACTCAAACAACGACATGAGCGCTGTCCATTTCATCGGTAGTTACATGGAACAAAAGGTAAACACCTGAAACAGGAATTTCAATTATTTATTCATTTTTTTTACAGCGAGAACTTCACATGAATAACAGTTAAAAAAACTGCAAAAGAAAGGGCGGTCTGCACCTGCTCCTGCACAGACCGCCCTGCTTGTATCGGGAATTTATCTGACGCTGTTCAGGCCGGCGCCTGACCGAACATTTTCATGGCTCGCTCGCGGATTTCATCCGGGCTGAGGTCTTCCTTGTGCGTGCCGATGAACCACAGATGGCCGAAAGGATCGCGCACGCTGCCGCTGCGGTCGCCGTAGAACATGTCCTGCACTTCGCTGACCACGGTGGCGCCGGCATCGACTGCACGCTTGAACTGTTCATCGACGTCGGGCACATACAAGTGCATGCCGAACGCAGTCTTGCCGCCGGGTTCCGGGCTGCTGAAACCGCCCTGGTCGCAGGGCTCGGAGAGCATCAGTCGCGAATCACCGATCTGCAGTTCGGCGTGACCGACCCGTCCGCCCGGTGCGTCGAGGCGGAACATTTCCTTGGCACCGAAGGCTTTCTTGTAGAAATCGATGGCTTCGGCGGCGGGCGAAACGCCCATGTACACGGTGAGGCTGTGCTGGCCTTCAGGGATAGGTTTGACGCTCATGGGGAATTCTCCTTACGGGTTCAGGTACGCAGGATTACGGCTGCAGTTCAAACAACGCCTTGCCGCTGGCCATGTCGAACGGCGCGGAAAAGTGTTCGTGGACGGCCTTCCAGCCAGCAGCAGTCTTGCGGTAGCCGGCACTGGCGCGCATCCATGAGGACTTTTCCTCGCCCTTGTCGTCGGTCCCGCCGCATTTGTTCAGCCAGTGGGCGAAGGCCACGTCGCCGCTGGCGTGTATTGCCAAATGATGGACTTCGAACAGCATGGCGCCCTCGCACATGCCCAGGCAGTACGCCCAGTGCTGGCGGTAGGCTTCAGCACCGCGAAACTGCAACTGGATGATCGCGTCATAGGCGACGATGCCGGGGTCGTAGTAGCTCATGATGGCGTCGAGGTCTTTGTCGCGGACCGCTGCGCACCATCGGTCAAGCAGGTCGCGGATCTGTTGTTCGTCGCTTTGGCTGTTCATGACAGGGCTCCCGAGGCGCTGGCCTTTTCGGATTGTTGTGAGAGTTTGAGTTCCCGCACCGGGCGGACTTCCACGCTGCCGACCCGGGCTGCAGGAATGTGCGCGGCCACGTGCAGGGCCTCGTTCAGATCCCGCGCCTCTATGAGGTAGAACCCCGCCAGCTGCTCTTTGGTTTCCGCGAACGGACCATCGGTCATGGTCATCTTGCCGTTGCGCATCCGCACCGTGGTCGCGGTTTCCACCGGCTCCAGCGGCTCGGCCGCCAGCATCCGCCCGCTGGCCATGACCGACTGCGCATAGGCCAGGCATTCATCGTCCCGCGGGCTGTCGGGGTGGGAATGCAGGGTCTGTTCGTTGCTGTAGATCAGACACAGGTATTTCATGGTGATCTCCTCAGTTAAACGCCATTCCCCCTGTAGGAGCTGGCGTGTCCTGCGACCGACTGCGAAGCAGTCGTGAATTCGGTAAACGCGGTGTATCAGGCAAATCGCGTGTGCAGGTTTTACGCCGGGTTCCCCGCCGGTCGCAGGACAAGCCAGCTCCTACAGGACACGGCACATGAAGCGCATTGCGCGGTGAACATGAACTAATCGAATGCCACCCCGCCCAATCGACAGCCTTTTTCAGCGTCCGACCAACGGCAATTCGTCCAGCCGGCGCTGCAGAAAAGCCCGGTCGACGTCCTGCCGCGCCAGGCCAATGGCTTTCCGATACGCCTCACGTGCCTCGTCGTTTCGCCCCAAACGCCGGCACAGATCGGCGCGGGCGGCCCAGGCCAGGTGGTAGTCATCAAGCTCGCCGCTGGCCAGTAACGGGTCGACCAGCGCCAGCCCGGCTTCCGCGCCGTGCACCATCGCCAGCGCCACCGCGCGGTTGAGGCGGACCACCGGCGAATCGTCGAGGCGTAACAGCACGTCATACAGACCGACAATCTGCGGCCAGTCGGTGTCATCGGCCTGCACCGCTCCAGCATGCACGGCGGCGATGGCGGCCTGAACGCTGTAGATCCCGGCTGGTGCGCTGCTCAGGGCCTGTTCCACCAGTGCTTCGCCCTGTTCGATCAGCTCGTGCTGCCACAGGCTTCGGTCCTGCCGGTCCAGCATCACCGGCTCGCCTTCTGCGGACAGACGCGCCGGGCGCCGCGACTCGATCAACAGCATCAGGCCCAACAGCCCCGCCACTTCCGCTTCGGGCAGCAATTCCAGGAGCAGACGTCCGAGCCGAATGGCTTCACCGGACAGATCGGACCGGGTCAATTGCTCGCCGGACGAGGCGAAATAGCCCTCGTTGAACACCAGATAGATCACCCGCAGCACCGCTTCCAGGCGCTCGGGCAGCTCGGCGCGGGTCGGCACTTCGTAGGGGATGTGGGCGTCGCGGATCTTGTTCTTGGCGCGAACGATGCGCTGGGCCACGGTCGAGGGCGTAATGAGAAAGGCGCGGGCGATTTCTTCGGTGGTCAGGTCGCAGACTTCGCGCAGGGTCAGCGCCACTTGGGCATTGGCGTTCAAGGCCGGGTGGCAGCAGACGAAGATCAGCCGCAGACGGTCGTCCTCGACGCTGTCCGGATCGGTGTCGATGCCTTGCAGACGGTCTTCCAGTTGGCGTGCCAACTCGTCGAGAGAAGCGTCGAAACGGGCCCGGCGCCGCAAGCCGTCGATGGCTTTAAAGCGCCCCACCGACACCAGCCAGGCGCGCGGATTATCCGGAATAACCGACGGCGACCATTGCTCGACCGCAGCGATGAAGGCGTCCTGCAGGGCTTCTTCAGCCAGTTCGAAATTGCCCAGCAGGCGAATCAGGGTAGCCAGGACGCGGCGCGATTCCTGGCGATAGAGGGCGTCGACCGTCTCGCGAATGGCTGACGAAGTATTGAGGTCTTTCTTATTGGAGTTATCGCTCATGCCTACACTCGCCGACGGCTTTTCAGGTAGCGGTCGGCCAAGCGTAGTCAGTGATCGGGCGCCGCTCCATGGCGCCCCGACGGTCAGTTGTCCGGGCAGACGCTCAGTACGTCATCCACCTGCATGCCCTTGCGCAGGCCGAAGAACATCGCCGTCAGCAGGCCCACGGCGCCCATGATCACGCAGTAACCGACGCACACCCACGGGCTCCACGGCATCAGCGCGATCAGCGCCAGCGGCGTGGTACTGGCCCACAGCGCGTAACTGACGTTGTAGGTCAGCGAGATGCCGGAGACGCGAATGTTCGCCGGAAACAGGCCGACCATGACCGACGGCACCACGCCGACGATGCCGCAGGCCAGCCCCGCCACCGCATAGGCCACGCTCACCGGCAGCCACTGGATGACCAGGCTGGCGTACAACAGCGCGACGCCGACCGGCAGCAACAGGCTGTACAGCACCACGCCGCGCCAGGCGCCGATGCGGTCCACCAGCCGACCGGCCAGCACGCAACCGATGTTGAGGAAGACGATGCCGATGCTGCTCAGGCCAAAGGTATCGCGAGGGGTCATGCCGAAACGCTGCTGCATCACGGTCGGGGTGATCACCACCAGCACCACCACCGCCGAGGTCAGCACGCAGGTCAGCAGCACCGCGGGCAGCAGTGACTGGCGATGTTCGCGCAGCACGGCACGCAGCGGCAGTTCGGTCATCTGCGCGCGTTGCTCATGCAGCGCCATGAACACCGGCGTTTCGCTCAGCCAGCGGCGCAACCAGATGCCGATCACGCCGAACACCCCGCCGAGCAGAAACGGAATGCGCCAGGCGAAGTCGAGGATTTCTGCCTGGCTGTAGACTCTGGACAGCCAGGTCGCGGTCAGCGCACCGATCAGGTAGCCGAAGGTCAGCCCAGCCTGCAGCACGCCCAGCGCATAGCCGCGATGGCCCTTGGGCGCGTGCTCGGCGACGAACACCCAGGCGCTCGGCACTTCGCCGCCCACCGCCGCGCCCTGAAGGATGCGCAAGGCCAGCAGGATCAACGGCGCCCAGTAACCGATCGCGGCGTAGGTCGGCATCACGCCGATCAGCAGACACGGCAGCGCCATCATCAGAATGCTCAGGCTGAACACCCGCTTGCGCCCCAGCTTGTCGGCGAAGTGCGCCATCAGGATGCCGCCCAGCGGCCGGGCCAGGTAACCGGTGACAAAAATCCCGAAGCTTTGCAGCAGGCGCAGCCATTCAGGCATTTCCGGCGGGAAGAACAGCTGGCTCAGCGTCAGGGCGAAAAACACGAAAATGATGAAGTCGTAGATTTCCAGCGCCCCGCCCAGCGCGGCCAGGCCCAGGGTCTTGTAATCGCCCCGGTTGAACGGCTGTGGACGTGGTCGAAGAATGGCTGTCATGACAGACCCCAAATCAGGTGAAACGGCAGTTGAGTGCGACAAAGGCGCGCAGGATAACAAAGCTGGCCACTTGAGGGCGTCAGGCAGACGGCTGGTGAGGTGTCAGTCAGGTCCGATCACAGGGCATACGTGCCAGGGGTCACGCCGAACTGCCCGTGAAAGGCGCCAATGAAGGTGCTGACGCTGTCGTAGCCCAGACGCCGGGCCACACCGTTGACGTTTTCGCCGTTGGCCAGCAGTTCCAGGGCGCGCTTCATCCGCGCAACGATGCGCCATTGCACCAGCGACATGCCGGTTTCCGCGCGAAAATGCCGGGTCAGCCCGCGCCGCGACATGCCGACGCGTCGGGCCCAGTCGTCGAGGGTCAGCTTGTTGGCCGGGTCGGCGACGATGGTCAGGGTCATGCCGACCAGATGCGGGCTACTGGGCATCGGCAGAAACAGCGGGTTGGCGGGAGAAATCTTCAGTTCGTCGAACAACACGTCGAGCTGGCGATGTTGCGGCGGCAGCAATTCGGCGGTGCCGCTGTCCCAGGCGCCGATGCGTTCCAGCAGCGCGCTGCACAGCGGGGTCATGTCGAATACGGTCGGCGTGGTGGGAAACAGCGGGCAAAGGTCCGGACGCAGGTAAATCATCCAGCCCTTCGCCGCCTGGTGAACCCGCGCAGCATGGGCCACCCCCGGCGGAATCCAGCCGATGCGCCGCGCCGGCACTACCCAACTGCCGGTGTCCAGCTCGGCGGTGATCACCCCCTGGCGCACCGCCCAGAGCTGCCCTTCGCGATAGCGATGCAACGTGTCCTCACTGCCAGCCTGCAACGGCTCGACGTTGATCAGCAGCGGTCGTCCATCCTGGATACGGCGTTGCAACGGGTACTCTGCTGACATGGCCCGATTTCCCTGCTGAGTGGCCTGCCGACGGTAGCAAGCCAGGGAGGGGGAATGCCAGTGGTGTCTTTACAGATATTTGCCTGGCACTTGGTAAGCGCCGTTTGTGATGCTGGCCGCAGGCCGTGGGAAGGTGCTCTGCTCGCGAAAGCGTTGGGTCGGTAGGGGCAGCAGTGTCTGAACTGAGGCTATCGCGAGCAGAGCTCCCTCCCACAGGTCACCTGTCCGGCTGGCGGATGGTGGCGGTCTTTCGACCGACATCGCAGCTACGCCTGATTGACTGGTGCCAGGCACGAACCGCTTTTGATTCTGGCCGAAGGCCGTGGGAGGGAGCTCTGCT